>JBJKSI010000049.1:0-52554 GCA_046704165.1 Candidatus Acidiferrales bacterium | reverse complement strand
TCGGGAACCACGCCCACCACCCGCGCGCACTTTGTCTTGATGGATGTTCTCATACATTTTCCCAACGGATTCTGGCCGGGCCAAAGGTCGCGCGCCAGCGACTGGTTCACCACCACGACGGGCTGCGCTTCCTCCGTGTCGGAATTGAGTAGCGGCCGTCCCTCCAGAAGCCGGATCCCCATCGTCGCAAAATAGTTTGGCGTGACGGCACGCGGCCATGCAGTAAAGTGCAGCAGCACCTTCCCTGTGTCGGACCGCGCAGTAAATGTTTGTGCCACGGCCTCGGTTTCCATGTTCGCCAGCGCCACCTGTCTCACGCCGGGAATCTGCTCGGCCCGCAAGCGCAATCGCGCGTAGGCCGCGCGGGTTGCCGAGGCGCCGGATCCATTGTTCGGGATTTCCGGGAAGTCCACCGTCACCCGGAGCAAGTGGTTGGGCTCGAAACCGAGATTGAGGGCATCGGCTTTTCTCAAGCTGCGAAGGAAAAGCCCTGCGCCTACGGCAAGCAGGAGAGCCAGCGCCACTTGCGTCACGACAAGCGCCCAGCGCAGCCCCGCGCCCTCGTGTGTGTGTCCCCGCTCGGCCGATTTCAGTGTTTCGGCCAAGCGAGGCCCGCTGGCTCGCCAAGCGGGCGCCAGCGCGCTGCCGCAGCCCGCGAGCGTAGCCAGCGCTGCCGCAATAGCCAGCATCCGCCAGTTCAGAAACCTGCCCTCGTAGAATCCCGTTGGCAGGAGGAACGCCCGAACCAGGGGTCGCACCATGAGCGCGACGAGCAGCGCCGCCGTTCCCCCCACGGCGCCGAGCAGCAGTCCTTCGATGAGCACCTGCCGCATCACCCGATGCCGCGTCGCTCCCAGTTGCTGCCGCACCGCCATCTCATGCCGTCGCTGCGCCATCCGGGCCAGCAGGAGGCCCGAAACATTCACGCAAGCGATCAGCAGCACAATAAGCGCGACGCCAGCCATCCAGAGCGATATCCGCGCGTTCGACGAGAGCTGGCTCCAGCGGCCGGCAAACAGGGGTTCGACACGAACTACCCGATTCGCCGAGAGGGGGAAACCGCTGTGTCGGAGCAAACTGGCCACTTCCGCCCCGGCTTGTGCCGCGGTCGCGCCCCCGCGCAGCCGCCCGACAATCGTTACGTACATGTTGTGGATAGGGAATTCTCGGAACGCGTGGATGGGCAGCCACGCGTCGACGCTCAGGAACCCCGTTCCCGTAAATCCTCTCGGCGCCACTCCTACCACGGTGCGCGGCTGGCCCCCAATCCAAACCGTCCGTCCTAACACCTCCGGATTTCCATTGAACGCCAGTCGCCACAGATCGTATCCGAGCACAACAACCGGCCAGCTGCCGGTGGCCTGGTTTTCGGCCGCATCGAAGCCGCGGCCAAGCAACATGGGCGTGCCCAGCACGCGGAAATACGAGGGCGAAACGTAGTCGACGCTAACTTTCCTCGCCTCGCCGCCACGCCCAAAACTGGTGTCCCACGGCAGTTCCGCCCCAAGTCGGGCCACCCGCGCGTGCCTTGAAAGCGTCTTGTAGGGTCCGTAGGAAATTGTGGACTCAAGATTCCCCTGCGCTTTCGTTGCGAGTCCAACCTGGATAAGCCGCGACGGCGCCCGAATGTGAGCCGGCAATCGAAAGAACAGGGCATCCACGACGCCGAGCATGGAAACATTGGCGCCGATGCCGAGGGCGAGCGTGAGCATGGCGACGATGGCGAAACCGGGCGATTTGCGCAGCATGCGCGCGCCGTAGCAGACATCGCGCCACGTGTCGGCGAGGAAATGCCAGCCGCGGGCTTCGCGGCATTCTTCTTTCACCTGCTCGACCCCGCCGATTTCGAGGAGTGCCAGCCGGCGCGCTTCCGCGGGCGAGAGGCCTTGCGCGAGGTTTTCCTCGATCGTGCGGTCGAGGTGAAAGCGCAGTTCGTCGTCAATTTCGCCCTCGGCCGCGCGCCGCCGGAAGAACGCCCGGATGCGAAACAGGATTGCGGTGAACCGGTTCATCATTCGCCCTCAAGCTGATTTCGACCAACCCCTCCGATCTCAACGTGGAACGCCGTTTCCGTGCCTATTCATGCCGCAGCGCGACGTTGGGGTCCACGCGCATTGCCCGCCGCGCGGGAATGTAGCAGGCGGTGAGAGCAACGATCGTCAGCACCGCGGCCACGCCAGCAAAGGTGGCAGGATCGCTTGGCGAGACTCCGTAAAGGAGGTTCGTGATGAGCCGCGTGAGCGCCAGCGCGCCGGCGATGCCGACCGCCAAGCCGATAAACACAAGCTTCGCCCCCTGTGAAATCACCAGACGCAAAACGTCTGTCCGCTGCGCACCCAGCGCGACCCGGATGCCGATTTCGTGTGTCTGCCGGTTGACCGTCTGAGCGATCACGCCGTAGACGCCTAGCGCCGCAAGCAGCAAACCCATGAAGCCAAAGCCAGCCAGGAAGACAGCTCGTGATTCCGGCTGACGAAATTGCTCGGCGATGATCTGTTGGAGGGAGTGCACAGAGATGGGCACCTGATCGCCGACCGACGCCACCGCGCGCCTCAGTTCACCGTCGGTCCAGTTGCCGCGGCCCCGCAGGGTGACGAACAATTCGGCTCCCACCGGATTCGAAACTGCCGAAACTGCTTGCGCCAAGGGAATGTAAACCCTTGGCTGCGTCTCCCAGCCGAGCGCCCCGTAGTTAATCGAACCCGTATCGCCTGAAATTCCGACGACCGTTCGCCATGGGCCGCTCTTCCCGAGCTGGACTCGCCAGCCGATGGGGTCCTTCATTTCCAGCATCCGCGCGGCGGATCGGTTGAGAATGGCGACGGGCATGGCGGCTCCGTCGTCGAAACGAGTGAAGGGTCGGCCGCGCAGCAGCGGAATGCGCAGGGAGGCAAAATATCCGGGCGAGATGATCTGCTCCGCCGCATGGGCCACGCCGCTGTTGCCGCTCGACGAGCCGACCCCGGTTTCAAGAGATGTCTCTCCGCAGAACAGCATGGAACAGTTCGAAATGCCCACGGTTTTTATGCCGAGGAGCGTCCTCAAGGCTGGGGTCAGCCTGCCGTAAAAGTCTTCGCGTTTAACGGCCGTGGCCACGAGGGAATTTGGAATAGACAGAATCAAAACGGTGACATGTTTTGTGGTGAACCCAAGCGGCTGCCTGAGCAGTCGCAGCACCGTCTGCGTCAGCAACGCCGCGCCGCTAACCAACACAACCGCAACCGCAATCTCCCCGACAACCAGCGCGCGCCTGCCCTTAGCGGCCCGCGGGCCTGCGGAGGAGCTTCTGGAGCCTGCGCGCAGTCCGTCGGCAAGGTTAGTCCGCGACGCCCGGAGGGCGTAAGGAAGCGAGACCAGCGCTGCAGCCAGCACCGCAAGCACGGCCACCACGGCCAGGAGGGGGCCGTCGAGCCCAATCGGCTGCGGTGGAAGCGTGCCCCAGGGATTTGCCGCCCGAAACAGGCGAAAACAAGCTTCCGCGACAAGGACACCGGCTCCCGCGCCCAAGATCGCGACGATGGCATTTTCAGCGAGGAGCTGACGAATCAGTCTGCGTCGCGACGATCCCAAGGCCAGGCGTACCGCCATCTCCTTTTCGCGCTGTGCCGCGCGCGCCAGCAACAGTCCCGCCAGGTTCGCGCAGGCGAGGAGGAGAAGGAAAGCGACGGCCGCCTCACCAAGCAACAGAGAGGACCGAACCGAGCGCGTGTCGAAGTCTTGGAGGCTCGTTACGGAAACACGGAAATGCCGGAGCGCGTCCGGGGATGCTCCCTCGACATGCCGAAAAATTACGGAAAGCTCTGCCTGTGCCCCGGTTGGCGTAACCCCCCTCCGAAGCCGGCCGACGACGGCAATGGGGGAGCGGCTGTTCGGTCCGTAGCCGGGCGTGCCAGGTTGAATCAGGGTCCATAGCTGTGCGCCCTTCGGCTGATTGCTGATCCGAAAATCGAAACTTCGCGGCATCACGCCGACAACGATGTAGGCTTTGCCGCTGAGGGTTACGGCCTTTCCAAGTAGGTTTGCGGACCCGCCGAAATCTTCGCGCCAGAGCGAATCACTCAAGACGACGGCCGGCGGCCCGTGAAGGTCTGAGCGAAGAAACATGCGCCCCAACTCCGGCTGGACGCCAAACGTGACAAAGAAACTCCTTGTCACTTTCATTCCCAAGAGGCTCTGGGCCGATTCGGCACCCTCCAAAATATAGCTGTGCCAGAAAGCGCCACTGATCGACGAAAACTGGCGGCTCGCCCGGCGCCAAGCTAGCAGATCGCGATACTGATCAAAGGCCCCCGGCTCCCCCGGCCTTTTCGGATTTTCCAGGTACGCAATGACGATGCGGTTCGAGTGGGGAAACGGCAGCGGCTCCAGCAGCCACGCGTTGAGTATGCCGAGCGTCCCGAGGTTTACGCCGATGCCGAGGGCGAGGGTGACGATGGCAACGATCGTGAAGCCGGGTGATTTGTGCAGCATGCGCGCGCCGTAGCGCACATCCCGCCACGTGTCTTCGAGCCAACGCCATGGGCGTGCCTCCCGGCAGGCTTCCTTCACCTGCTCGGGGCCGCCGACATCAAGCAGGGCCTGCCGTCGCGCTTCTTCGGGCGAGAGGCCACGCGCGACGTTTTGCTCCATCGTGCGCTCGAGGTGAAAGCGCAGCTCGTCGTCCAGTTCTCCCTCAGCCGCGCGCCGCCGAAACATTGAACGCAGGCGAAGCCCGATTGTGCCGAACAGGCGCACGAAATTCTCTCCCGGCCTACACGGTTTCCAGCACCAGGCCGACCGCCTCGGCGAGACGCTGCCAGTTGGCTTCTTCCTTTTCGAGGAATTTCTTGCCGGCGCGGGTGAGCGAATAGTATTTCGCGCGGCGGTTGTTTTCCGAGTTGCGCCAGGCGGCCCGAATCCATCCCTGCTGCTCGAGGCGGTGCAATGCCGGGTAGAGCGCTCCCTGATTGACGCGCAGCACGTTGTTCGATACCTGGCGAATGCGGTGGCCGATCGCCCAGCCGTGCATCGGCTGATGGGCGACGGTTTTCAGAATCAGCAGGGCGAGCGTGCCCTGCACGAGATCGGTAGGTTTCGACATTTCGGTCCCCTCAGTGACTGTCCTATCAGTGACTGAGAGGAAATATACGCCTGGGAAGCAGGGAGTCAAGCGGAGATTTGCGCAGCGCCGGGGAATTGCGGATTGAAGTTTGAGACTTCATGAGGATCAGGGCACAGGCAGGAGTACCTACCCCGGATCAGTAGGCGAAGAGGAGAAGGACAAAGATGAAATAGCCGGCGAGGAGCCACGTGCCTTCGACGCGGGTGACCTTTTCGCGGCGCCACATCACGACGGGGAGAGCCACGGTGAAGAGGAGGAAGCCGATGAACTCCAGGCTGAGCGGTGAGATGGGTAGGGTGAACGGGCGGACGAGTGTGGCGACGCCCATGGCGCCGAGGATATTGAAGACGTTGCTACCGACCAGGTTGCCGACCAGCAACTCGTTGCGCTGACGGCGGGAGGCTACGAGCGAGGTGGCTAGTTCGGGGAGAGAGCCGCCGACGGCGACGATCGTGGCCGAGAGCACGACTTCACTGATGCCTGTGGCTCGTGCGAGGACGATGACAGCCTGGACGAAGAGGTGGCCGCCAAGGACGAGCCCGGCGAAGCCGCCGAGGACGAGGCCGAGGTCGCGATAGAGATCGAAGCGCTTGCGGTATTCGCGGAAGGCTTCACGGCGGGCCTCGGCGGTGACCTGGGAATCCTTCAGCGTCCAGCGAATGACGTTCATGGTGAACCAGACGAGGCCGGCGAGCAGCAGAATGCCGTCGACGCGATCGTAACGGCCGCGCCAGGAAAGCACGTAGAACACGGCGGTGGCGACGAGCAGGAAGGCGATTTCGCGCTTCACCAGGCGGCGCGGGGCCGGCAAGGCGGCGAGCGCTGCCGAGAGGCCGAGGATCAGGCCGATATTCGCGACGTTGCTGCCGAGGATGTTGCCAAGCGCAACCGATGGGCGCTTTTCGAAGGAGGCGACGCCGGAAACGACCACTTCCGGCAGCGAAGTGCCGAAGCCGACAACGGTGATACCGATCACCATCTGGTCGATGTCGAGAGCGCGGGCGACGCGGCTGGCACCTCGTACGAGAGCTTCCGCGCCCAGATAGAGGCTGGCGGCACCGGCGAGGAAGAGTAAGGCGGTCAGGAACATTTTAGGCTCAGCTTGTCATGACGGGGCGGTGCGGCAAAGGGGGTTTTTGTTTTGCCGTGGGCGCGAACGGCAGGTAAGAACGCCGGTTGGACGCCAGCGCTACGGAGGACTCATGCGGCGGCGCCGGCGGGAGTGGTGCGGCGGCAGCGTAGCCACTTGATCGCCTCGGGAATGAGGACGACGGGCAGGGCGAAGGCGATAATCACGGCCCAATCCTGCCACGAGAGCGGGACGGTATGGAGCACACGTTGGAGAAAGGGGACGTAGACCGAGGCGACCTGCAGGCTGACCATGGCGGTCCAGGCCAGCAGGAGCGGACGATTGGACGCGTAGCCGATGGCGCCAAGCGGCTCGGTGAGCGAGCGGAAATTGAAAACATTCATTTTCTCGAGGATCACCAAGCCGCAGAAGGCCATGGTGGTGGCCAGGGTGGCGTGGACGTGACCGGCGAGATAGTGGTGGAAGATCCATAGCGTGCAAAGTCCGAGATAGCCGCCCAGGGCGAGGACGACCGCTATACCGGCGCGGCCTAGGATGGGCTGATCTGCCGGGCGGGGCGGGCGACGGAGGATGGCCTTGCCGGCCGGCTCGACGGCGAGGGCGACGGCGGTGACGCCGTCGGTGACCAGGTTGATCCAGAGGATCTGGACAGGCAGGAGGATGAGCGGTCCTCCGATGATCGTGTTGAGGAAGATGGCCGTGACCTCGCCCATGTTGGAGGAGAGAAGATAGCGGACGAATTTCTGAATGTTGTCCCACTGGCGGCGGCCCTCCTCGATGGCGCCGACGATGGAGGCGAAGTTGTCGTCGGTGAGGACGAGGTCCGAGGCCCCCTTGGCTACGTCTGTGCCGCGCAGACCCATGGCGACGCCGACGTCGGCTTTCTTGAGGGCTGGCGCGTCGTTGACGCCATCGCCGGTCATGCAGACCACCTGGCCGAGTCTTTGCAGACCGGCGACGATGCGGATTTTGTCTTCGGGGCTGATGCGGGCAAAGAGGACGTTTTCGGCGAGTGCGGATTCCAGTTCACTGTCGTCGAGCCGCGCGAGATCGCGGCCGGTGACGATCCGGTCGACCTGGAGGCCGATGCGGGAGGCGATGGTTTTCGCAGTAGCGGCGGCATCGCCGGTCATCACGATTACCTTGATATGGGAGGCGTGGGCCATGCGGACGCTTTCGGGCACCTCGGGCCGGGGCGGGTCGATCATGCCGGCGAGGCCGAGGAACGTGAGTTCCCGTTCGACGGGGCCAGCCTCGAGAGGCAGGCCGGAGAGGAGTCGTCGACGAGCCACAGCGAGCACGCGCAGGCCGTCGGCAGCCATTGTGTTGGCGGCATCGAGAATGCTCCTGCGCTCCTCGGCGGTGAGTTCGCGCTCGGTGGCGCCGTCAAAGACACGAGTGCAGCGGTCGAGCACGATTTCGGGCGCGCCCTTGATGTGAGCGAGCACCTCACCATCGCGGCGCTCGATGACCGTCATGCGCTTGCGCTCGGACTCGAAAGGAATCTCGGCGAGCATCTCGGCGTTGCCGTCGGGATCGAGTCCGGCCTTCATGGCGGCGACGACCAGCGCGGCTTCGGTGGGTTCGCCGAGGCGTCGCCAACCGTCAGTTTCGGGATAGACGCGGGCATGATTGCAGCGCAGGGCCGATTGAAGCAGGGCGGAGAGGTCGGCGTTGGCCGAGGGGTCGAGCGGGATCCCGTCGCGGCGGAAATCGCCTTCGGGCACGTAGCCGGAACCGGAGACTTCAATGGGGCCGTTGCGAGGCAGCCAGAGGGTGCTAACGGTCATTTCGTTTTGGGTGAGCGTGCCGGTCTTGTCGGTGCAGATGACGGTGGCAGCGCCGAGGGTTTCGGCAGCCTGGAGGCGGCGGAGCAGCGCACGCCGCCGCGCCATCGTCCGGACGCCGATGGCGAGCGCGATCGTCACTACGGCGGGCAGACCCTCGGGCACCACGGCCACGGCGAGCGAGACGCCGGTGAGAAACATCTCGAGGAGCGGCTTGCCCATCAGCCAGCCGCTGACTCCGACGATGATGGAGACGCCGATGGCGAAGATGCCGACCTGGCGCCCGAGAGCGGCAAGACGTTTCTGGAGCGGCGTGGCCTCCTCGCCGAGGGTTTCCGTGAGATGGGCAATGCGGCCGAACTCGGTGGCTTCGCCCGTGGCGACGACGACCCCGCGGGCGGAGCCGCTAGTGGCATTGGTGCCCATCCAGGCCATTGAGGTGCGCTCGGCGAGCGAAGATTCGCTCTCTACCGGCGCGACGCGTTTGGGGACCGAAGCGGACTCGCCAGTGAGCAAGGACTCGTCCGCGCGGAGGTGAATGGCCTCGATCAGGCGGAGATCAGCGGGAATCCGGTCGCCGGTGTCCAGCACGACAATGTCGCCGGGAACGAGTGCGCGCGCCTCAATCTCGCGTTCGTGACCATCGCGGACGACGCGGGATCTCGGGGCAAGCATGCGGCGCAAAGCCTCAAGCGCTTCCTCGGCTTTCCATTCTTGAACGAAGCCGAGCGCGCCGTTGAGGAAGACGATGGCCAGGATCGCGGCAGCGTCGACCGTTTGGCCAACGACGAAGGAGATGACGGCGGCGACCACCAGAATGAGAATGAGCACGCTGAAGAACTGGCGCACGAGGATTGTGGGCCACGGCGTCTTGCGGGCGGCCTCGAAGGCGTTGGGACCGTAGCGCTCCAGGCGGCGGGCAGCCTCTTCGGAGTTGAGGCCATGTCGCGCGTTGGTTGCCATGCGGTCGACCACGGCGGCGGGATCGAGCGCATGCCACGCGTCGGTCGTCGGCGCATGCACCTGTTCATTTGAGACGGGATGCGAAGTTGGCATCGAATGTGGGCTCCCATGACTCGGTACGAGGACGCCGCCGTGTCCGCGCACAAATCCACTACGTCTACGCCCGCCTCCCGCCGGAAGGCATTAGGGCTATTTCAGCACGATCCGCCGTTTGGCCCTAGGAGCTTCTTTCTAACGTGTTCTGAGTTGTAGCAGGGGGAAAACGGCGAAGGCTCAAGGCGGTCCAAGGCAAGGCGATGTCGGATTTTGGAACTTTTCGACCGTCTGGGACGAAGACAGTCAGGAGCGAAGACCCCCAGGAAATGGAGAAAAATCGATGCGAATTCACTCGAAGCTAGCGCTAACTGCTCTAATGCTTGCCGTCGGTCTCCCCGCGGCCTACGCCCAGGCTCCGGGACCGGGCGGAGCCGGACAACAGGGATGGAACTCGGGGCCGGTGTGGGTAACGCGGAGGCAAGTGACCATGCGTAGCCGCGGTTGCTGGGCTCCGCCGCAGGGTGGGGCGTGGCGTCGAGGCGGCCGAATGGGCATGGGAATGAGAATGCACATGGGCATGGGCATGCGCGGCCGGGGCCACGCGGGTCCCGGATGGATGTTGATGGGGCTGGCGAACAATCCGGAGATGCGGAAGCAGCTTGGCATCACCGACCAGCAGGCCGACAGCATCCGGCAAAAGACCACGACATTCCTGAAAGAGCGAATCCGCAGCCGCGCCAATCTGGCGGTACAGCGAGTGGACCTGCGCGAACTGGTGCAGGCGGAACATCCCGATCGGGCCAAGATCGACGCGAAGCTCGAACAGATCAGCAACCTGCAGTTGGCCCAGGCCCAGGCGGCGATGAATTTCCGGCTCGATATGAAGGAAGCGCTGACGCCGGAGCAGCGGCAGAAGTTGATGCAGATGCGGCAACGGTTCATGCGGATGGGCCACGGAAGGCGTGGCATGCCGGGGCGGCGCGGTCCGAACGGCGGAATGAACCAGCAGAACAGTTCCGGGTCGGGTTCCAATTAAGCGCAAGCGCGAAACGTAAGGTTGTCTCGGGACGGAAATGAAGCGACGGCCGGCGCCTCCCCGGCCGTCGCTACTTCTATGGCCTGAGGCGCGAATCATTTTTCGTATTTGCCGGTTACGGGTTTCGTTCCCTTGGCAGGATGGGAGCGGGAACCGCACGGAGTTTCAGCTTCTTTGACTCGCCCTCCGAAAGGTTGATGACCAGTCCTTGCTTTGCCGCCCTCTTCAGGAATGCCGGGCGTAACCGCGTGCCTTCTCCCACATTCTTCCAGGCGAACAGCAGGTATCGGCCGGGTGGCACGCCCGCCAGCAGAAAATGGTTGCCCTCATACAGTGGAGCGTATCGGACAAGCCACCAAGGGCGTTCCGATTTCTTCGCTGGAACCAGAACGACGGTAGCGTAGTATGCCGGCTTGCCGTGGGAGTCCACCACGGTACCCAGCACTCGCGCGCCGCGCCAACTCACGGTCAGATCGAGCGTGCCCTTCGGTTTCTTCATCTTCACCGTGAGCATTCCGGTGCGCACATCCTGCGCGCCAAATCTGGCGGATTTGATATACCAATTCGGCGGCGGCCGGGTTACGTAGCGAAACGGGAAGCGCTGGCGGAAAGGCGTCGGTTTCCCGTGCCGCACTCCGACGCGAACGATATAGCGGCCGGGAAACAGGTTTGTCATCTCAGATGTGCCGCTGGCCGACATCGGCTGCGTTCCTGCGGTCTGCGCCACGGGAGGATCGTCTTGCTCTTGCGCCGTGATGATGTAGCGGAAATATCCGTGCGGCTGGCCTTCGACGCGCAGGTGAACCGGTATGCTCCAGCCAAGATGCGGATCGAGGGCGACACCAGCGATGTTTTGATGCCGAATGGTGATCGGGGTCCACGCGACATCCCAGCGCTTGTGAATGAACGCCGTGGCCCAAAGCACGTAGGAGCCGGGGACCACGCCCGAGATGCGAAACTCCCCCGAAGCGTTCGGTGATTGCTGATGCAGGTCGAGCGGCAGCCCGTGGCGGCTCTTCGCCGTGGCCAGAACCACCCGCAACCCGCGCCCGACAGCCTGCAACGCGGGTCCCTTCACGGCGCCGCTGATGGAATAGGTCTCGATCGACTTCACCGAGAAATCGATTCCTTTTACCTCCGCGCCGGGCGCGACTCGAATCGCTTTTGCCTTTGTCAGGTTGGCGGTATGGGGGTAGTAGACGTACGGCGAGGCATAGTAGGTTCGAGGCTGTGGCCCCGAAGGCGAATCGGTGTTCATCGGCGCCAGTGTGGCTACGACTGCCGCATAGCGGATTTGGGCCGCGGCGATATAGCGGCCGGGCGGCAGCTGGAAAAAGCGGTACCTGCCACGGTCGTCGGTTACCGTATCGCGCATGGGGTAGCGCACGTTCGCGCGGTGGTTCGAATCGCCGTAGCGAACCAGTTCGACACGGACGCAGGCCGCCGGCTTGCCGTGAGCGTCGGTAATCCTGCCGGTGATCACTCCCGTGGGGACCAGAGCGAAGTGCACGTCGTCGATTTTCCAGTGGGAATTCGGCAAGCCAACAATGCCAGGTGAAGGCGCGGAAGGAAACGAAAGGAAGTTCTCAGCGAAGCCGTTTTTCCAGGCCAGTAGTGGATGACGCGCGTAGCAAGCGATTCCGCGAAATGCGAAGCGACCGTTGGCGTCGGTCGACGTCTTGCCGAAAATGGGCGGCTGCGTCGCGCCATTCGCCGGTCCCAGAAGAACCCACGCACGCTTGAGAGGTTGGCCCGTGACTGCATTGGTTACCGTGCCGGATTCCTCGCAATCACCACGACGCGGCCGCGGAGGCTGCGGTTTCAACTTCGCGCGTTCGGCGGGCGTGAGCGGCCGGACGGAAATGTCGAGCCCGGAGCGCACCTGGCCCGCGCGCACGACGACCGGTTTTGCTTCGGCGGAATTGATCGTTCCGGGGTAGAAGAACAACGGGGAATAACTGCCAAGGGATCCAAATGGCATAGTCTGGCCGGCCAAAAGAAACCGTTTGGCAATCCGGCCGGGGCTGAAGCTGGCGAGGTCGAATCCGGGCTGGTAGCGCGCCTCGAGGTAATAGTGTCCCGGCAGCAAGCCGAACAAACGATACTCGCCGCGATCGTCGGTCACGGTCGCGGTCACGGGCAGCAGTTTCTTGGGATTCCACGTCGAACGTCTGCGCTGCATGACGCGTACGTAGGCAGAGGGTACGGGCTGGCCATGCTCGTCGATGATCCGGCCGGTGAGCACGGCCTGCCGCGGCAACCGGATGTCGATATCGCTGCGCCTTTGGCCTGGCCGCAGTTGGGTCAGATTCAGCCCATTGTCGCCTCGCTTTACTTGGTAAGACTGCTCGGCGTAGCCAGGTGCCACCGCGCTGACTTGATACGTGCCAGGGATCGCCTTTCGGAAAGCAAAACGGCCACGCGCGTCGGTGAGCGTTTGGTAGCGAAGCGTCCCGGGAGAGCCCCAATGGTCGCAAGGGCAACCGATAAGCGGAACGGGGATAACCCCCCCAGCGACCCCGCCAGTGACCCCACCCATAATTCCGGACCACGGGGAGAAAACCATAACTTGCGCGCCGGCGATCGGGCGACCGGTCGCTGCGTCGGTGATGGTGCCTGAGATTTCAGCGTTAGGACTTGCCGCAGCCTTGCGGCTTTTTGCTGGCATTTGCGGGCGGGCAAAGGCGGAAAGCGTGAGGAAGGAGGCAAGCAGGAGAGCGACTCTCGTGGGATTGGAAGGAGTGCGCATTTCGGAACTCCGGCAGGGCGTAGCGTAGCCCAAGGCCAAAGGATTCGGTCAGTGTTGTGGTTTGCGGGCGGCGAAAGGGTCAATCGGCAAATTAGAGGTGAAGATTCAGTCCTGAGGCAAGGGAGGGCTGGTGACGACGAGGCGCGAGGGATCGGGCTCCTGGAGGGTCAACCAGAACATGTGCGGATCGTTGGCCTGAACGAAGCCGAGCGAGCGCGCAAGGCCGAACATGGCGGCGTTGCCAGCATCGGCCATGCCCCAGACGCGGGCGAGATGGAGATGGCGCGCTTCCTCGATGACCGTGGCCAGCAAGCGGCGGCCGATGCCTCGCCGCCGGTAATTCTGGTGTACGTAGACGGCGACTTCGCCGGTGTTCTCCTCAGGACGGACGAAGCCGTGAGCCACCACCTCGTCGCCCTCGACGGCAACGAAATTGGGCGAGGTTGCCAGACCGTCGAGCCATTCGGTGACGCCTGTGGCCGGCGGCATGCCGACCGTCAGGCCTTGGCGATCGAAGGATTCGTACATGGCGAGGGTGGCGTCGCGATCTGCATCGGTGGCTTGACGGATGTGAACTTCCGGTTCCGGTTGCCGTTTGGCTTTGCTTGGCATGTGCCCCCTCCGTTTCGAACCGTTCCCGTCGGCGAGCGGCTGCCTGAACGAAGACGAACGGCAGCCACTACCGGGGCTGTTTGCATTCCCGCTGCCAGAAGAGACGAAACAATGGGGCGTCTACTACGCTGTGGTGAGGGGACTTACGCGGCGAGATGAAATGGAAGGGATGTCCCGGGTGCGGCATTTGCGCGGTGAAACACAGGCGTGAGCGAACTGGCGCAGGACAATGAACGGCGTTTCGCGGCGGGATTTCGAGGTCCGGCGGGCATTCGGGGGAATGCCTGCCGGCGCCGGGTCAGAAGGACAGCTTGGCCGAAAATTGCATTTCGCGGGCGGGGAGCTGATTGCTGATGCCCGAAAGCGGCTGGCCGAAGCCTGGCCCGGGCGTTGCGCCGTTGCCCCAAGTGCCGCTGTAACCGATGAAATTGGGGTGATTGAAAACGTTGAAGGCTTCCGCACGCAAGTCGAGTTTGACGCGGCCGCTGGGCGTGAGCGAGAAGGCGCGCGCGACAAACGGATCAACAGTGTAGATCGGTTGGCCGTGGCCGGTGTCGCGGCCGATGACGTGGCTGTTGATGACCGGGCGATCGTTGGTCGCGCCGAGGTCGCCGCTGTTGTTTACGCCGGTAACGATGTTGAAGGGAAAGCTGGAGCCGAGCGTGGCGACGCCGCCGATTTGAATTTGCAAAGGAGCGGTGTAGATGCCGCTCAGGACGAAGCGCTGTGCCTCATCGAACAGGGCGTTGCCTTTCTCCGCGGCGCCGGTGAAATTGGGATCGTTGGGGTTCTCCGAGGGGCTTTTGATATCGGTATCGGGGTCGACGTTGTCGATGGTGTGCGACCACGTGTAGCTGGCCAGCATCGAGAGGCCGTGCCGAAAGGTGTGGTTTAGGTTGACATCGAGGGCGTTGTAGTAGGACCAGCCGTCGTTCACAGTGCTCAAAATCGCGGCGTAGGGTGGCTCGGGGTTGGTCGGGGCGTTCGGGTCGCAGGTCATGTCGTGCTGCTGATACCACCAGATCCAGTAGGGACGAGTGCAATTGGCCTGTTGCGCGGCGCGCACCTGTCCCGGTTCGGTGCGGATAAACGGGGCCGGGGCATTGACGTCGAGGAAACGGTAGTTCTGCCATGTATGCGAGCCGACATAATCGATGCTCAGGATCCAGTTGGGCAAGAGCTTGCGCTCGATGCCGAAGGTCCATTCGTCGGTGTAGGGATTCAGCAGTTGGTTGGGATAGCCTTTCAGCGTTTTGGTGGGGAAGAACTGATTGAGATAGGCGTTCTCGCCCGGGCGGATGTAAAGGGTACGGACCGGCGCGGTGGCCCCGGGGGGAAAGGAGGGCAAGGGCACTTCGGAAACGCTGGTCGGAAAGCCGGGCTGGCCGGGCCCGGCGGTGTAAGTGAAGACGCCAGCCGGCCCGTCTAGGGTGTAAAAGCCTTGGATATTATCGATGATCTGGGAGTAGTAGATACCGAAGCCGCCGCGTAGCACCGTGGTGCCGTTGCCGAACATATCCCAGGCGAAGCCAACGCGGGGGGCAAAGTCGTGCCAGGAATTGGTGAAGGTCTGAAGCTCGTAGCTGAGGCCGAGATCGATGGTGAGATGGGGCTTGACGCGGTAGTTGTCCTGGAAGAAGGCGTTCCAGAGCGTGTCGTTGACCGTATACGCGCCATTGCCGTAGGCCTGGGTATAGCTGACCACATTATCGATATTGTCCAGATAAGCGGGGCTTTCGCAGACCGAGAGCGGCTGGGTGCAGACGTTGTAGGTGAGCTGGCCTTGGTAGATCGGGCCGCCGCTTTCGTAGCCGTCGCCGCCGTTGTGGGAGTGGATCATGTCAACGCCGAATGCGATGGTGTGGCGGCCGACCACCCACGAGACGGTGTCGTTCGCCTCGTACTGGTGGTTGAGCAGCAGGTCCGATGACGAGGTGCCGGACATGAACGTGCCCCCGGTCGAAACCGGAACGACGTACTCGGGGCCGTAGATCACCGGCGAGAACTGGGTGATGGGCGAGCCCAGCTGGAATTGCAGGTTGACGTCATTGAGCAGACCGGGACTCAGAACGGCGGTTTCGCCCAATGCGGCGGTGTAGGTGCGGCGGTGGGAGATGCGATCGGTGCTGGGGAGGCTGTTGCCGCCGACGATGCCGTTCGGGTTCGTGTCCTTGAAGGCGTCGGCGTCGAGGCGAAGGAAGACCCGGTTGTTTTCGTTGATGCGGTGATCGACACGCAGAAAGCCCAGGTAGTCGCGATACTGGCCGATGAAGTTGCCGGGAGCGATGGGCGAGGTGACCGGCGAGGCGCGGTTTTGCCGACTGTACTCAAAGTCCGCGGCGAAATGGGTGCGGTGGCTCGCGCCGATCGGCCCCGAGAGGTCGAAG
This sequence comes from Candidatus Acidiferrales bacterium, assembly GCA_046704165.1. GTDB lineage: Bacteria > Acidobacteriota > Terriglobia > Acidiferrales > UBA7541 > JAKASX01. The sequence continues at coordinate 36,793 of JBJKSI010000049.1, read as the reverse complement.
GCGGTCTGCGCCAGCGTATCGCTGGTGAGATCTTTGCCGCTGCTGGCCGTGCCAGGAGTGAAGCCGGAGAGCCGCGCTTCGGTAGCCGAAGGCCGCCACATGCCCAGCAGGCTGCCATGCCACCGGTTGCCGCCGCTCTGGGTAACGATGTTTACGACGCTGCCGGCGGTGAAGCCGTAATCGGCAGAGAAGGCGTTGTTGAGCACCGTCATCTCCTGCACGGCGTCGAGCGGAATGTTGGTGAAGATCGTCTGCCGTCCCCAGAGATCGACGCCGTTGGCGCCGTCGACTTCAAACCAGGTCTGCCGGCGGCCGGTGCCGCTGGAGTTGAACATGTTCTGGTTCATGTACATGTCGTTCTTGATCGTCGGAGCATTGGCGGCATCGAGCAGGGGCAGGTAGGTGATGCGGCGGTTCAGGAGCGGGACCGCGTGCACGTGGGTGGTGCTGAGCCGGATGCCGAGTTGGGGTTCGTCGCTGCGCACCTGGCCGACGACACCGGTGACGGTGACGTGGGTAACCTTGCCCGCGATGCTGACCTGCAGGTGAAAGTCAGCGGTTCTGCCGGCGACGAGGCTGATATCCGGAATCCGGGTTTCGGCAAAGCCGACCTTTTGCACGGTGAGCACGTAGGTGCCACCGATTGGCAGACCCGGCAGGGAGAACCTGCCGGAGGTGTCGGTTTGTGCGGTGCGACGCAGTCCGGTCAACGTGTTGACGGCGGTGATGCGCGCTCCCGGCACCGGCGCATGGGTCTGGTCGGTTACCTTCCCTTGGATGGTGGCCGTATCCGGCGTTTGGGCACGCAGGCTGGCCGCGGCGATCAGAAAAACCATGCTCAGAAGACAGGCAACTACCCTGTTCCACGTCCGTGGGCCGTTCATGACAAGCTTTAATCTTAGCCGAGGCGCCGAACTACTACCGATATCGTATTTCGTATTTCGTATTGCATAGTTTAAAGGGTAACGACACAGGCGCGTGGCACCACGCGGGAAACGCGCCGGGATGCATCCAGACCCTCCGGCAGCGGTGTACTGCTGGCAATCCCGCTGCCGGAGGGGGCGAGTGCGCGGGGCACAGGGTGATTCAAGTGGCGCAAGGCGGGAAGACGAAAACTGATCTCATGCGGGGACGGCGAGGAAAGTCGATGCTCGGCAGGAACGACAAGGGCGAGCGAAGCCGGAGATAGGGTCCGGCGTTTCGCATCGCGCTTTGGTGTGCGCCGGCGGTCAGGGGGGAATGCCCGCCGGACCGCCGTCAGAAGGAAAGCTTGGCGGAAAACTGCATCTCGCGAGCGGGAAGCTGATTCGTGATGCCCGAGAGCGGTTCGCCAAAGCCGGGGCCCGGAGTGGCGCCGTTGCCCCAGGTGCCGCTGTAGCCGACGAAGTTGGCGTGATTGAAAACGTTAAAAGCTTCAGCTCGAAGATCGAGCCGGACGCGGCCGTTGGGCGTGAGCGGGAAGGCTCGGGCGATGAAGGGATCGACGCTGTAGATGGGCCGGCCATGGCCGGTGTTGCGGCCGATGACGTAACCGTTGACGACGGGGCGGTCGGTGGTGGCGCCGAAATCGCCACTGTTGGTTGTGCCGGTGACGATGTTGTAGGGCAGTCCCGAGGCGAAGGTGGCGACACCTCCAAGGCGAATTTTCCACGGAGCAGTATAGACGCCGCTGAGGACGAAGCGCTGGCGCTGGTCGTAGATGGCGTTGCCCTTCTCCTGCGCCCCGGTGAAGTTGGGATCGTTGGGATTCTGGCGCGGAACGTCGGGATCGACATTGTTGATGGCATGGGACCAGGTATAGCTGGCAAGCATGGTGACGCCATGGGCGAAGCTGTGGCTGAGGTTGGCGTCGAGCGCGTCGTAGAAGCCGAAGCCATCGTTGACGTCGCTTTGAATGACGGAGTATGGCGGCTCGGGCGTGGAGGGGGTGGTGGGGTCGCAGGTCATGTGGTGCTGCTGATACCACCAGATCCAGTAAGGCCGGGTGCAGTTGGCCTGCTGGGCGGTGCGGAACTGGCCCGGGGCGGTGCGAATGAAAGGAGCAGGCGGATCGACATCGAGCGGGCGATTGACACGCAGCGTGTGGGAGCCAACGTAATCGACGCTGAGCACCCAATCCGGCAGGAGCCGTCGCTCGACGCCGAAGGTCCACTGCTCGGTGTAGGGGTTCAGCAGCGCATCGGGATAGCCGAGCAGCGTTGAGGTGGGAAAGTACTGGTTGAGATAGGCGCTCTGGCCCGGTCGAATGTAGAGGCTGCGGAGCGGCACGGCGGCGCCGGCGGGGAAGGCGGGCAGCGGAACATCGGAGACGCTGGCGGGAAAACCGGGCTGACCGGGCGCGGCGGTGTAGTTGAAAACGCCGGTGGGGCCGGTGAGGGCGTAATTGGCCTCGGAATTGTCGACGATCTGCGAGTAGTAGATGCCGAAGCCACCGCGGATGACGGTGGCGCCATCGCCGAACAGGTCGTAGGCGAAGCCGACGCGGGGAGCGAAACCGAGCGTGGAGTCGGCGAACGTCTGGCGCTCGTAGCTGAGGCCGAGATTGACGGTGAGGTTGGAGCGCAGTCGGTAATCGTCCTGAACGAACGCGGACCAGAGCGTGTCGTTGACGGTGTAGCTGGCGTTGCCGAAGCTCTGGGTGTAGCTGGCGACATTGTCGATATTGTCGAGGTAGGCGGCGCTTTCGCAGACCGAGAGCGCTTGAGTGCAGACGTTGTAGGTGAGTTGGCCGAGATAGATCGGACCGCCATACTCCTTGCTGTTGCCGCCGCTGCGAGCGTGGATCATGTCAACGCCGAACTTGATTGAATGGCGGGCCACGACGGCCGAGACGGTATCGCCGACCTCGTATTGGCGATTGAGCAGCAGAGCGGACTGGGAGGTGCCGGAGGTGAACGTGCCGCCGGTGGAGACGGGGACGACATACTGGGTTCCATTGATTACCGGGGCGAACTGAGTAATGGGTGAGGCCAGCTGAAATTGCAGGCGGACGTCGTTGAGCAGGCTCGGGCTGAGGACGGCGGTTTCGCCGACCTCCGTGGTGTAGGTGCGGCGGTGAAAGATGCGGTCGACACTGGGGAGATTATTGCCGCCGACGGTGCCGTTGGGGTTGGTGTCTTTGAAGCTGTCGATGTCGCCACGGAGGAAAACGGAGTTGGCATTGTTGATGCGGTGGTCGATGCGGAAGAAACCGAGCCAGCCGCGGTAGTGGCCAATGAAGTTACCGGGCGCGATGGGCGAGGTAACCGGCGAGGCGCGGTTCTGCCAACTGTATTCGTAGTGTGCCGAAAAATGCGTGCGGCGGCTGGCGCCGAGCGGCCCGGAGAGGCCGAGCGCCATCTGGGCCAGCGTGTCGCTGGTGAGATCGTTGCCGCTGGTGGCGGTGCCGGGGGTGAAGCCGGAAAGGCGGGCTTCGGTGTCGGAGGGCCGCCACATGCCGAGCACGTCGCCGTGCCACTGGTTGGTGCCGCTCTGAGTGACGACGTTGACGACACTGCCGGCGGTAAAGCCGTACTCGGCGGAGAAAGCGTTGGTGAGAACGGTCATCTCCTGGACGGCATCGAGCGGGACGTTGGTGAAGATCGTCTGGCGTCCCCAGAGATCGACGGCGTTGGCGCCGTCGACTTCGAACCACGTCTGGCGGCGGCCGGTGCCATTGGTGGTGAAGAGATTCTGGTTCATGAAGACGTCGCCCTGGTTGATGGCGGGGTGATTGGCGGCGTCGAGCAGAGGCAGGTAGGTGATACGGCGGTTGAGCAGCGGCGTGGTGCGTATGCGGGCGGCGCTGAGCTGGTTGCCAAGCTGTGGCTCGTCGCTGCGGACCTGACCGACGACTCCGGTAACGGTCACGCGGGTGACCTTGCCGGCGACGTTAATCTGCAAATGGAATTGCGCGGTTCTGCCGGCGACGAGCGTGATGCCCGGGACACGGGTCTCGGCGAAGCCTGCCTTTTGAGCCGTGAGCACGTAGGTGCCGGCAATCGGGAGCCCCGGCAGGGCGAAGTCGCCGGAGGAATCGGTTTGTGTGGTGCGGCGCAGGCCGGTCTGCGGATTGACGACGGTAATGCTTGCTCCTGGAACAGGAGCATGGCTCTGGTCTGTGACTGTGCCCCGGATCGTCGCTGTATCCGGCGTTTGAGCGCGCAGCGCTGGCCCCGCGAGCAGAAAAAACATAACAAGTAGACAGAAAACTACCCCAAACCACCTCTTGGACACGTTCATTCTGCCGCAAATCTAATCGGGACGGCAGACTACTACCAAAATCGTAGTTTGCGCAGATGTGAAAAGGCGCGGGAGCGCATGCGAAGAGCTCACGGAAGAAGAGCGGGGGAAGGGACGGCGGCGCACCGGGAGCGGAGCATCGCGAGGACGTCAGACGGCGCGCTTGATGCGGGCGGCCAGGCCGTTTAGTTCGTAATCGAGGCCCATGCGGAGGACGAAGCGGTCGCTCGCGTCGGAAAGGCCGAAGGTAGGCTCGAGCCGGAAGCGCCAGGCTGGCGCGAGTGTGTAGCTGAAAACCGGGCCGAGATACTGCTGCTCACGGTGCCAGAAGAAACCGAACTGCTGCGTATCGCCGAGGCCGCCCATCATTTCCAGACCGTAACCGAGGCGGCGGGGAGACAGAAACGACGGCGCCACACGGCCGGCGCCGGCACGGCGCATGGCGGTCCAATTGGGCTGGCGAAAGAGGCCCCAGACGTAGCCGAAATAGTCGTTGTGGTTTTCGAGGTCGAACTCGGAGACGAAATTGAAGGTGAGATTGAGCCGGCCCCAGTTGTGATAGGTGATGACCCGCTGTTCGAGCGTGTGGGCGGGAAGGTTGCGGGCGACGTGGAGCGGCTGGGTGAGATCGGAGACGCCGAAGCCGCTGACCTCCATTTTATAGAGCGAAGCCTGGTTGAGATCCTCGTACTCGGCGTAGAGAGTGACATGGAACAGATGGTTGTGGGGAAGGAGTTGGTAATAGGTGTTGAAACGGACGCCGCCGAAGGTGTTGTCGAGACCGCGGATTTTCTGGCCCTCGGCCATGAAGCCGACGGTCAGTCGGTTGGTGACGCCGTACTCGGCCATGCCCATGTAGGTGAGGTAGTCGGGGCCGACGCGGGCGAGTTGGTAGTCAGGCAGGAGCATAAGCATCAGATGATCCTTGGGCATGGTGTTGCTGATGGCGGTGAAATAGGGATTCATTTGAGCGCTCGCCGGCCGAGCGCTTACGATCGCGCAGACACACACCAACACGCCCAATGGGAAAACACGTTTCAATTCCCCTCCCCCGTATGAGAAATGGAATGACGTCTTAAAAGAAGTAAGATGCGCAAGGCGGGGGGCGGATGCGGGCCATGCGGGGAAAATTCGTGAAAGAGTTTCAGGAGGGGCGGGTGCTGAAGCGGTCGCCGGCAGCGGTTTCGAGGGGACGCGCCTGGCCGGAGGGAAGGCGGCCGACGAGCAAGGAGATGAGTCCGGAGAGAAGGCCCGCGGCGATGACGATGGTTTCCCAAGCGAGGCCAACACCGACCACCACGCCACCGGCGGCGCCGAAGGGGACGAGCAGTGCGGCGAGGGTCGCTTCACGTACGCCGATGCCGGCCTGGCTGATGGGGACGAAGGCGGCGATTTTCGCGAGCGGCCAGGCGAAAAGCCACGCGCGGTAGGGAAGGCGAAGGCCGCAGGCGCTGGCGATCACCGTGGTGAGAGTGAGAAAACCGATCTGGGTGACGAAGGCGAGGCCGAGCGCGGCGAGTACGCGGCGCGGTCGGCGGGCCATCGACCGGGCGGCGCGGCGCAAGCGGACCAGTCGGCGTCGCATGCGGAAGGAAAAGCGGCGCGCGGGCAGCAGGGCCAGTGCAGCCACAGCCAGAAGGGCAAGCGCAAAGAATGCCGCGATCGTAAGCAGGAACCAGCGGCGATCGGCGGGATGGAGAGCCCCTGGGACGAAAAGGACGCCGAGGGTGGCAAGGGTAAGCAGGGCGATGACATCGAGCATGCGGTCGAGCAAGCTGCCAAGCAGCACGCCGGCCTTGCTGCGGCCGAGGCGCAGGGCGAGGCCAGCCTTGACTACGTCGCCTCCGGCCACCGAAGGCAGGAAGAGCGTGCTGAAGAGCCCGGCGAAATAGCAGCGGACGGCCTGGGCGAAACTCAGATCGGCGCCCGCGCCGTTGAGCATCAGCTTGTATTTGTTCACGCCGGCGAAATGCGCGCCGAAATAGCCGAGGAGCACGGCGAGCCAGACGAGCGGAGGGAGCCGGCGCATCGCCTGCCACGCCTGGGCGAGCGGGACGAAATGAAAGAGCAGCACCAGAATCACAGCACTGCCCACGACCCGAAGCGCTGCGTTGCGCCAAGCACGTTTGCGAAATTGGGCCGGCATTGCGGGCATTATGGCCCCCGGCAGCAGCGTGGGCAAGACGAGGGGCGGCGAAGTGGCGTGAGAAGCATGGTTACACTCTTTGCGTTGTTATCGCCGAAAACACGGTAGACTGATGACGGGACCGAAAAGGATTGAACACAGGTGTTTCTCTGTGATAATGGGCAAAAGCATGGGAGCGCTTGAATGAAAAAGAAGATACGCGTAGTGCAATACGGAGTAGGCCCCATCGGTGCGTCGATCGTCCGGCTGATGAGGCAGAAGCAGGCACTGGTAATTACCGGTGCGATCGACAAAGACCCGGAGAAGGCGGGTCGCGATCTCGGTGAGCTGGTCGGCGCGTCCGACGCTCCCTGGGGCGTGACGGTGTCGGCCGATCCGGCCGAAGTGCTCTCCCATCCGGTGGACGTGGTCGTTCACACGACCTCATCCTTCCTCCCCGAAGTCACCGGTCAGCTGATGGAATGCCTGGAGGCCGGGGCGTGCGTGGTCTCGACCTGCGAGGAACTGTCGTACCCGTTCCGGAAACATCCGGAGCTGGCGGCAAAACTGGACGAAGCGGCGAAGGACTCGGGAGTGACGCTGCTAGGGACGGGCGTGAATCCCGGGTTCGTGATGGACAAGCTGGTGCTGGGACTTTCCTCGGCATGCCAGCGGGTAGATCATGCAAAGGCGATCCGGATTGTGGATGCCGCACGGCGGCGCTTGCCTTTGCAAAAGAAGGTGGGTGCCGGTTTGAGTGTGGAGGAGTTCCAGCAGCGTGTTGACGAAGGCTCAGTGAAGCACGTGGGCCTGCCGGAGTCGGTGGCGATGCTGTCGGACGGGCTGGGTCTGGACGTCGATACAATTACGGAAACGATTGAGCCGGTAGTGGCGACTGAGCCGGTGGCGAGCGAGTATCTGGAGGTGAAGACCGGGCAAGTGGCCGGGATCCATCAGGTGGCGCGCGGCATGTCACAGGGCCAGGAGAAAATCTACCTCGAGCTGAACATGTATATCGGCGCGGTGGATGCCAGCGACACGATCGAGCTTTCGGGCGAGCCAAACCTGACGATGGTGATTCCGGGCGGAACGCACGGCGACATTGCCACTGCGGCGGTTTCGGTGAACGCGATTCCGGCGCTGCTGGCGGCTCCGGCCGGTTTGCGCACTGCGCGCGACCTGCCGTTTTGCTTCTTCCCGCCGCTCGCTCCACCATAGGGCAAGGGTTTGGAATGCGGCGGCAGGCTTCGGCCTGCCGCCTTTTTTTCGTATGGCGCCCTTCATCGGGATTAGACGCCAAGAACGTCGGCAGGGTACAGACGGCGCACGATGGGGAGTGTGATGCTTCCCGCTAAGACAAGACGGCGAATTCGACGCGCTTGAGGAGGGGGTCAATTCGCTCGGCGCGGACGCGGACGCGATCTCCGAGGCGGAAGCGTCTGCGGCGGGAGCGGCTGGTGATGGCGTGATCGAGTTCGCGGAAGTAACAACGTTCGCCGACCGTCTCCTCCAGGCGGTCGATGGGCACCAGACCCTCAACGAAGACCTCCATCAGCTCCACGAAAAAACCGAATTTCAGGACGGAGATGATCAGCGCGTCGTATTCCTCGCCGAGGTGCTGCTCCATAAATTGCGCCGTCTTCCAGTCGATCAGCTCGCGTTCGGCGTCAACCGAGCGGCGCTCGGCTTCGGAGGTTTCGGTGGAGATCTCATCGAGTTCACCGCTGCGATAGGGGCCGGCGGCGGCGTTTTCCTCGGGATGGTCGAGGGCCCATTTGAGTACGCGGTGCACGACGAGGTCGGGATAGCGGCGGATGGGCGAGGTGAAGTGCGTGTAGTACTCGAGGGCGAGGGCGAAATGGCCGATCGGCTCGGCCGCGTAGCGAGCCTGCTTCAGCGAGCGGAGCATGAGGTAGGAAAGGATGCGCTCCTCAGGCCGGCTGGTGATTTTCCCGACCAGGCGCTGGTAGTGGGAGGGCAGGACCTCGATTTCGAGCGGGACGCTCACCTCCATTGGGCGCCGACGGCGGCCGCGGAAGCCGGAGCGCGAGCGGGCGGCCATCTGGCCGTGGCGAACGGCGATTGGGCGGTCGAGCGCGGTGCCGAGGCCGAGTGAATAGCCGAAAGCGCGGGCGAGTTCCTCGAACTCGATGACTTTTTTGGGATCGGGCTTTTCGTGGATGCGGTGCAGCGAGCCGAGGCCGCGGCGCTCGAGGTAGCGGGCCACCTGCTCGTTGGCAAGCAGCATGAATTCCTCGATCAGGCGGTGGGCGATGTTGCGCTCGCTGCGGGCGATGGTGAGCAGGTGGCCGAACTCGTCATATTCGACGACGGGCTCGGGCAGGTCGAAATCGATGGCGCCGCGCTTCTGACGGCGGGCGTTGAGGATGAGGGCCAGTTGCTTCATCAGGTGGAAGCGCGGGGCGAGCGCGGCATAGCGCGCGGTCATCTCCGGGTCGCCCTCGAGGACGCGGTTTACGTTGGTGTAGGTCATGCGTTCGGCGGAGCGAATCACGCCCGGGGTGAAGCGCGAAGCGGTGACGTTGCCGGCGGCATCGAGGTCCATGACCACGCTCATGACGAGGCGGTCTTCGTGGGGATTGAGCGAGCAGATCCCGTTGGAGAGCTCGTGCGGCAGCATCGGAATGACCCGGGCGGGGAAATAGACGGAGGTGCCCCGGACACGGGCTTCGCGGTCGAGTGGGGCGCCGCGGAGGACGTAGTGGGCGACATCGGCGATGTGCACCTGAAGCTGGAAGCCGCCGCCGGGAAGCCGGTCGACATAGACGGCGTCGTCGAAATCGCGGGCCTTTTCGCCGTCGATGGTGACAATTGGCAGCGTGCGGAAATCCTCGCGGGCCTCCAGTACTCCGGACGAGACCGCCTGGGGCACCTCTCGCGCCTCGGCGAGCACTTCGTCGGGGAAGACGTGCGGCAGTTGGTGCTTGCGGACGATGATCTCGACGTCGACGCCCGGCTCGTCGGGCTTGCCAAGGATCTCGGTCACGCGGCCGGCGGCGCGCAGGCCGGCACGAGGGAAACGGGTTAGCTCCACGTTGACGGCGGCGCCCTCGAGTTCCGGGCGGCGGGCAAAGGGCTGAGGCCGGCGCACCATCTCGTCGGCTGAGGGGCGCAGGTGCGAAGGCAATTCGTCACCTGGTGGAACCACCACCTCTAGCGCCACGCGAGGGTCGAGCGGAGCGACCACTCCTCCGCGTCCGCGGTAGTGGAAAATGCCGACGACAGTGGGGTGGGCGCGGCCCGTAATCTCGACGACGTGGCCTTCGGCACGGCCATCGGGACGCCGGCGGTCGACGCGGGCGAGAACGCGGTCGCCATGCATGGCGTCTGCGGTGTTGTCCGGATTCACGTAGAGATCACCCTCGATGCCGAGTGGCGTGTCGGGCACGACGAAACCGTAGCCATCGCGGTGGAGCACGATGCGGCCGGTGAAAAGGTTGGGATCGCGGCGGCGGCCGTCCTTTTGGGCCGGCTGAGGGCGCTCGCCGCGGGGTTCCGGGGCATGACGACGGGCCGGGCGTACGGCTTCGTGTGGCGCGCCGGGACGATAGGTGCGGTGGCCGGCGCGGCGCGATTCGACGATTTCACCCTTGCGCTTGAGGCCGCCAACCAGGTCGCGCAACTCCTTGCGGCCCGAGCGGCCGGCGCGGGCGAGTCCGAGGGCGCGGGCCAGTTCGCCAAGGGTCATCGGTTCGCCCGCGGCCGAGAGCGCGTCGAGCAGGTCGTTTTCGGTGATTTCGCGGCGTCGAGCCACTTCCGTTTTTCTCCCTAATGCCCCATGAACCCCGGAACGGGCATTTGCAACACGGCGATCCGGCCGTCCGGCTCGCGCTCGAGTACAGGGGCGTAGAGCCCGATGAGCTTTCTCCGCCACCAGTCCCCGGTGGCGCGCCTGGTGGCGGCGTCTGTGAACCAATATTGCCAGAGTACGGCACGAACTTCGAGAGGTGGCTCGGCAGCGAAAGGATTTCCGGCGAAGAGGCTGAGGACGTCGGAGTCGTTCCGGAGCAGGAGGACTTCGGTGGGGATGACGATATGGGTTTCCTGCCAAGGCTCGAGCGAGGCGAACCAGAGATTCCAGTCGAACCGCGGTTGGTAGGGGGCGCAGATTCCGGGAGCTACCGCCGGGTTCTGGGGTTTGTAGCGGAAGGGATAAGGGGTCCACGTCTTGCCGTTATAGGAGCCTTGGAACTCGATTTCGTATCGGCCGCGGGTCATGATGCCGAACAGACCGTATTCGTTGGCGAAGCGGAATGGGGAAAGTACGGTAGCAGGCCAGAGTGGCAGGGGAAGAACCGCGACGAGGAGCAGAGCGGTGGTGGCGTAAAAGATCCAGCCGAACACGATGCCGCTGAGCCATAGTTTTGCCGTGGCAAGGGTGCGATGCCGCGTCGGGCGGTGGGTGGGGCTCTCTGGCGAGGAGGCTGGCGGAGCGTCCGGCGCAGCATTGCGAGGTTGCAGATGCAGTGAGACGAGTTCAAATGGTGGCGCGGCTTCCCCGGCCGGGACGGCGAGTCTTGCTCTTTCCCGTTCGACGAGTTTGCGCGGGAGCAGGCGGAAGCGGGCGAGGAAACGGTCGTCGAGAAGCAGCAGGCCCAAGGCGAGGACCAGATAGTTCAGAAAGGCATAGTTGCCGGTGAGGATGATGCCAATCTGAAAAACGGTGACGAGGAAGAAAAGGCCGATCCGAAAGCGACGCGGGGCGAAGACCAGCCAGACCAGGCCAAGTTCGGTGACAAGCGTGAGTCCTGCGCCGCCCTTTTGGAACCAGTGAGGCAACTGTCCGGCGTACCAGGAGATCCAGGTGGGCAAGGGGCCGTTCTGGTAGTAGTGATAAAGGGCGGTCAGATTACGCCACTCGGGGTCGTGTCCGGCGAGCTTGCTCACGCCGGATTCAAAATAGATGCGGAACCATTCCCAGCGCAGCAGATAGAGGCTGGCGCGCGAAGGCGGATGGTCAACGGCCAGGCCGGGCCGGCCGCCGGGAGGCGAGAAGAAGAGCGCCACCAAGCCGGCGGCGAGCAGCATGCCGTCGGATTGATAGTCGGCGAAGGCCTGTGCGACGGCGATGAATGAAAGAAAAAGCGCCAGGCAGGCGAAAAGCGAGAGGCGAGGCCCGACATTGAGCAATGCGAGAATCGACGCCGCGAGCCCCAGCCAACAGAGCAGGTCGAGAGCGCGGTTGCCGCTCCCTGCCCAGAGCAGCGTGGGCGCAAACCAGAAACGCAGCCAGCCGAACGCCTTCGCCACCTGATGCAAATAGACGGCCGCCGGGAGAATGCCGCGTGGGCCGACGAGTCCGCGGATTTGAAAGATGAGCGAGAAGAAGGCGGAAAAATAGACCAGGGCGAGAGCACGCAGGAAGATCCAGCGAATGCCGGCGTAGCCGGAACTCGGGCCGAGCAGGAAACGCGCCAGCTTTGCCGGGCGGTAGTCCATGCCGCGGTCATTATACGGGGAGCACGTTGAGAAGGACGCCCGGTGCGGGCGGTCTTGTCCTAGGAATTTCCGGGCGGGTGGCCGTGAAGGGAGCAGGAGCCGTCGGCGCAGGCTTCGCGATTCCAGCGATAGCGATTGCGCGCAACCCAACCATAGCCGCAACCGGCGACGGCGTGGATGCCCGGGATTTTCAGGAGCCAGGCAAAGGTGCGCCATCCGGGCAGCGTCTGGCCGACTTCGATCCATGCATCGATGCCGCTGGAGACGCGCCCGGAAGTATCGACAGCCTGCATCAAGCGCATGGCTTTATCGAAGTCGACCTGCGGGAAGCGCTGGGAGACAGAGGGGTCGTGCAGATCGAGCATCTCGATGCGGCGGGCGGGATCGTGGCGGCGCAGACGGTCGGCGCTAGCCCGACAGAGGGTGCAATTGCCGTCGTAGAGCACCGTCAATTCCGCCACGGAGCCGCCTCCAGCGAAGAACTCGGGAAAATGCGAGAGATGGAAATATTGTAGCGCGGAGCGGACGGCGAGGGAGCGAACGGAGGGAAAACGAGGATCGGAGGGGATTGCGAGCCCATGATAGACTGACGGCCATGGTGGACAAATTCACCATCGGGCTGGTGCAGATGCGGTCGACGGCGCGCCGGGAGGAGAACCTGAAGCGCGCGGCGGAAAAGATCCGCGAGGCGGCGCGGTGCGGCGCGCAAATCGTCTGCCTGCACGAGCTTTTCTTGAATGAATACTTTTGCCGCAAGGAGGACGCGGACCTTTTCAACTTAGCCGAGCCCGTGCCTGGCCCCTCGACAGAGCGATTGGGGCAGGTGGCGAAGGAATGCCATGTGGCGCTGGTGGCGCCGGTATTCGAGCGGCGTGCAGCGGGCATTTATCATAACAGTTGCGCGGTGCTGGACGCGGACGGAAGACTGCTGGGTACGTACCGGAAGATGCACATTCCGGACGATCCTCTCTACTACGAGAAATTCTACTTCACGCCCGGTGATCTGGGATTCGTGAATTTCGAGACGAAATACGCGCGGATTGGCGTGCAAATCTGCTGGGACCAGTGGTATCCGGAGGGTTCGAGGATCACGGCTCTGGGCGGCGCACAAGTGATTTTCTATCCGACGAGCATTGGCTGGCACCCTGGGGAAAAAGCGGAATTCGGCGCGGCACAGCTGGACGCCTGGCGAACGATTCATCGTGGGCACGCGATCGCGAGCGGCGTGTACGTGGCCGCGGCGAATCGCGTGGGATTCGAGGGTGGAGCGGGAACGGGCGACACGGGTCTGGAGTTCTGGGGCCACTCGTTCGTTGCAGACCCGTTTGGGCGGATGGTGGCCGAAGCCGGGAGCGAAAAGGAAGAGATTTTGGTGGTGGAATGCGATCCCGCCGTAAGCGAAGACACTCGGCGGAACTGGGCGTTTCTGCGCGACCGGCGGATAGACGCTTACGATCCCATCCTGAAGCGCTGGCTTGGTGAAAAGTAGCATGATTTTCCGCGCCCGGCGTCCCGCCGAATGCCTCTGATGGGCCACTCGCAAAAGAACGCAACGCCACGCGCGTTGGGATTCCGCTTGCCGGCGGAATGGGAGCCCCATGAAGCCACCTGGCTCGGGTGGCCGCACGAGCGGACAGACTGGCCGGGGAAATTCGCTCCGATTCCGTGGGTGATGGCGGAGATCGTGCGGCATTTGACGCGTGTGGAACGCGTCTACCTGCTGGTGGAGGACCGCGAGTCGGAATCGCGTGCGCGCTCCATGCTGAAGAAGGGCGGGGCGAACCTCGCCGCGGTGGAATTCCTGCGGATTCCGACCGACCGAGGCTGGATGCGGGATTCGGGGCCAATCTGCGTCCGAAATAAGGCTGGCGAAGTGGGCGTCAACCATTTCGTCTTCAACGGTTGGGCGAAGTACAGCGATTACAAGAAGGACGAGCGGGTGGTGGAACGTGCCAACCGGAGAATGAAACGGCGGCTGTGGCAGCCAGTGCACAAGGGACGTCGAGTGGTGCTGGAGGGCGGCAGCATCGACGTGAACGGGCGCGGAAGCCTGTTGACGACGCGGGAGTGCCTGCTGAGCCGAGTGCAGGAGCGGAATCCGGGATTTGGCGAAGACGATTACGCAGAGGTGTTCCGCGAATATTTCGGCGTGAGGAACCTGCTGTGGCTGAACCGGGGCATTGCCGGGGACGACACGCACGGACACGTGGACGATTTGGCGCGATTCGTCAACCCGACGACGGTCGTGATCGTGGCTGAGCGCGACCCGAAAGACGCGAACCACGAGCCGCTGCGGGAGAATCTGGCACTACTACGCGGTATGCGCGCCCAGGACGGCCGCCCACTCCGCGTGGTCACGCTGCCCATGCCCGCTCCCGTTGGTTTCAACGACCAGCGGCTGCCCGCCAGCTACGCGAATTTCTACATCGCCAATCGGATGGTGCTGGTGCCGACGTTCAACGATCCGCGGGATCGCGAGGCGCTCAGCACGCTGGCGAAGCTGTTTCCCGGGCGGGAAGTGGTAGGCATCGCATGCAGGGACCTGGTGCTCGGACTTGGCACGATTCACTGTCTGACGCAGCAGCAGCCGATCGGGCGGTGAGCCGCCGGCTGGCGGGTCCCAGAGGCAACCTCTCCTCAATATTCATTATTCATTTCACCTGATTCGTATTGCCGGCCGAATTGACAACTTCTTGTGGAAAAAACGCCGGCTTTTTCGCGAACTTTTTGCCGTATTGGTGCGTAGACGCAGCCTTGGGGGTGGAGGTATATTGGCGCGTCCATTGGATGGTCAAAGAGAGGTGCACAAATGAGACGAGTGGTGCTGTTCTGGGCCATGCTGGCGATGATCCTGATGGCAGCCGGCTCGGTTTTTGCGCAGGCGCAACCGGGTCCCCTTCTCTTACAAGATCCGACTCTCAACAAGACGCAGATTGTCTTCGCCTATGGCGGCGACCTGTGGAGCGTGGCGCGCGCGGGCGGAGCGGCGACGCGGCTGACGGCTGGACCGGGCCTGAAATCGAACCCGAAATTTTCTCCCGATGGCCGATGGATCGCATTCAGCTCGAACGCGGACGGAAATGAGAACGTGTACGTGATGGCGGCCGATGGTGGGCAGCAGAAACAGCTAACCTTCAGCTCCGGGCCGGACGCAGTGCAGGGCTGGACACGGGACGGGAAGCAGGTGCTGTTCAGCTCGCCGCGATATGCGTACGCGCACCAGGTGGTGCAGCTCTTCACGGTGCCGCTGGCCGGAGGGTTTCCTGAACGGTTGCCGTTTCCGACCGGGTTCGGCGGCTCGTATTCGCCCGATGGGACACACATCGCTTACGACCCGACGCCGTGGCCCTGGGGCACGTGGAAGTACTACCGCGGCGGGACGATGCCGATGGTGTGGATCGCGAACCTGGCGAATTCGACGGTGGTGAAGATTCCGCACACTTTTTCGATCGACTTCAACCCGATGTGGGTGGGTGACAAGATCTACTTCCTCTCGAACCGTGCCGGGCGCTTTACGCTGTTCGACTACGACCTGAAGACGAAGAAGGTCACGCAACTGTTGCAGAACAACAGCTCGTTCGATTTCAAGAGCGCCTCGGCCGGGCCAGGCGCGATCGTCTACGAGCAGTTCGGCTCGCTGCATCTCTACAACCTGAAGTCGGGACGCCAGCACGAGGTGCATGTGACGATTACTGGCGATTTTCCGGCGACGCAGCCACATTTTGAGAAGGTGGCCAAGCACATTCTGCACGCCAATATTTCGCCGACGGGCCAGCGCGCCGTCTTCGAAGCGCACGGAGAGATCCTGACCGT
This sequence comes from Candidatus Acidiferrales bacterium, assembly GCA_046704165.1. Lineage (GTDB taxonomy): Bacteria > Acidobacteriota > Terriglobia > Acidiferrales > UBA7541 > JAKASX01. Next base: position 21,174 of record JBJKSI010000049.1, on the reverse strand, counting down.
GCCGGCGAAAAAGGGATCGATTCGCAACATCACGAATACGCCGTCCATTGCCGACCGCAATCCGGCGTGGTCTCCGGACGGGCGCTGGATCGCTTATTTCTCCGACGAATCGGGCAACTACGAGCTGCAACTGAAGGGCCAGATGGGGATGGGCGAAGTAAAGAAGATCCCGCTCGGGGATACGCCGGCCTTCTACTACCATCCGGTCTGGTCGCCCGACAGCAAGAAGATCGCATACACCGACAATAAGTTGAACCTGTGGTACGTGAACGTAGAGACAGGCCAAAACGTGAAGGTTGATACGGACACGTACGAGAGCCCGACGCGAGACCTGAACCCGGTGTGGTCGCCCGACAGCAACTGGATCGCCTACACGAAGGTGCTGGTGAACCATATGCGGGCGGTGTTCATTTACTCGCTGGCGACGGACAAGACGACGCAGATTACCGACGGGATGAGCGATGCCGAGTACGCGGTCTTCGACAAGAGCGGCAAGTACCTCTATTTCACGGCCAGCACGAACATCGGGCCAACGACCGGCTGGCTGGATATGTCGAGCTTCGGGCACCCGGTGACGCGGAGCGCCTACGTGGTTGTGCTGCGGAGCGACCTGCCATCGCCGCTGGCGCCGGAAAGCGACGACGAAAAGGTGGGAGCGGCGGCGCCACTGCCGGGCCAGCCGGCAGAGCAGAAGGCGGAAAAGAAAGAAAAAGCCGCAGGCCCGCCGGAAGTGACGATCGATTTCGGGAACATTCGCCAGCGGATCCTGGCGCTACCGATTCCCGCCGCCAACTACGTCGACCTGGCGGCGGGCAAGGCCGGGGAGATTTTCCTGGTGGAGGCATCGCAGCAGGCGCGAGGCGAGAGCGGCCCGCCGCACTTCAGCGTCCTGAAATTCGACCTGAAGAGCCGGAAGACGGAACCGTTGATCGAGGGCGTTACGGATTTCGTCGTCTCGTTCGACGGCAAGAAGTTCCTTTACCGTGAGGGGCGGGACAAGTGGGGCATCGCCTCGACTACGAAGCCGGTGAAGTTGGGAACCGGGCTGCTGCAGATGGACCAGATGAATGTGTGGGTGGTGCCGAAGGCGGAGTGGAAGGCGATGTACCACGAAGTCTGGCGCATCGAGAAGACGTTCTTCTACGATAAGAACCTCCACGGGCTGAATCTCCAGAAGACCGAGGAGGAATATGCGCGGTTCCTGCCGGGCATCGCCAGCCGGAACGACCTGAACTATCTGTTCAAACAGATGCTCGGACAGATCAACGTGGGACACATGTTCGTGCGGGGCGGCGACATGCCGGAGACGCCGCACGTGAGCGTGGGTCTGCTGGGGGCGGACTACGCGATCGACCACAACCGATACCGGTTCTCTCGTGTGTTTTCCGGGGAGAACTGGAATCCGGAACTTCACGCGCCGCTCACGCAGCCGGGCGTGAACGTGAAGCCAGGCGAATATCTGCTGGCGGTGAACGGGAGGCAGCTCTACGGCACCGGCAACATCTACAGCTACTTCCTCGACACGGTGGGAAAGCAAGTAGTGCTCACCGTCGGCCCCAATCCCGACGGCACCGATTCGCGAGAAGTCACGGTGGTGCCTGTGAGGAGCGAAGCGGGGCTGCGAAACCGCGCGTGGATCAACCACAACATCGAGACCGTGGATCGGTTAAGCCATGGACAACTGGCCTATGTTTACCTGCCGGACACTGCCGGCGGCGGCTATTCAAACTTCAACCGCTATTTCTTCGCCCAGCTCGGCAAGCACGGCGCGATCATCGACGAGCGGTACAACACCGGTGGCACGGCGGCCGACTATATCATCGAATACCTGCAGCGGAAGCTATGGAACTTCTGGTACACGCGCTATGGAAAGATCTTCACCACGCCGCTCGACGCCATCTACGGGCCGAAGGTGATGGTCATCAACCAGTATTCCGGGTCGGGTGGCGACGCGCTGCCGTGGTATTTCCACCATGTCCATCTGGGGCCGATGGTAGGCGAGCGGACCTGGGGTGGACTGGTGGGCATTTACGACTATCCGCCGCTCATTGACGGCGGATCGGTCACGGCGCCACGGGTGGCTTTCTTCACCACGCACGGCACGTGGTACGTCGAGAACCACGGCGTACCGCCCGACATCACCGTGCCCCTGGATCCGGCGGCCTGGCGCAAGGGCCAGGACAGCCAACTGGATCGGGCGGTGCAGGTGGCGATGGAGGAACTGAAGAAGAACCCGCCGGAGAAGCCGGTGCTGCCACCGTTCCCGAACTACGGTGGGAAACCGTAGCGGCCGGCGGTAAACGGATAGCCCATCGGCGCGTTCCGCTTTGGGGGGACGCGCCGATTTGTTTTGACGTCGGTGGAATATCCTTGTCGGCAGCGAACAGTCCGGAGTCGCGGCGATCGAGCGAAGGAAACCGATTCCGTGACGGGGAAAGGCACACGAATGAGTCGGGGCACTTGCCGATAACACGTCGACGAGCGGAGGAAATGGAGTTCGTCAGCGGGATTGCGAAGCCAGTGTCTTCACGAGCGAGGCACGCTTCTCGCGGACGGTGGGAATCATTGGGCTCTTGGGAAAGCGCTTGAGAAAAACATCCAATTCGGCAAGCGCCTGGTGACCGCGGTTTAGCTGCAACAAATCGTTGTAGAGCTCGAGGTAAGCCTCTGGCATCTTCGGATTGAGTTTGGTGGCCCTGAGCAGGTGAGGATAAGCACCCTGCGGGTCTTTTTGCTTGAGAAGGACCTCACCCAGCCAGAACTGGCTGAACCAATCGGAATCGTTCATCCCGACGGCCTTTTGAAAGGCGGCATGGGCCTGCGAGTATTTCTTTTCCCGCACATAAACGTAGCCAAGATAGTTGTAGGGGCGCGCACTCCTCGAGTCCAGCGCTACGGCGCGCTCGGCGTCGGATTCAGCAATGGAGAATTTGCGCCGGTTGGCGTAGGCGCGGCTCAAGAGCATGTAGCTTTCCGCGTATTGTGGATAGATCCGGATGGCCCGTTTCCAGTGACGGATGGCCTGGTCCATCTTGCCGCGAGCGGCGCTTTCGAGACCCTCGCGGTATTCCTTGCGGGCTTTCTTGGGGACGAGCAGATGGCGGACCGAGACGGTGCTCGACCCAGAAGGAACGGGGGGAGAGGATTTGCGTTTGGATGGAATGAGCGTGATGGCGACTCCAACAACGTTGGCGAAACCCACTTGAACAGGCCAGCGACTGGTCTGGTACCCGCGGAGCGAAACCACAATCACGTAGCTTCCCGTCGACAGTCCGCCGAAGGCGAACGCCCCCGACGAGTCTGTGGTGGTGGTGGCGACCGTATCGCCCGTGGACGATTGAAGCTCGACCGGAACGGACGCAAGCGCGCCACCTCCCGCGGAAGAAACCATGCCGGTGATGAAGACGTAAGTCCTGCCCATGGTGGAGCGACGGAAACGATGGAAGTTTTGCGCCGAGACATTCGTGGCCAGCAGTGCAAGAAACACAAGCCATATCGGTCGAATCTTCGGCACAATCCCCCCATACGCTACGTTCGTCTTACTCCGATTCCGGAGGGAAGGCAAGAAGAAGCTGGCCGGGACGCACGTGGGTCAGTGCGCGATCCCGGCTAGCCAGCTGCAGAAAATGTCCCGCGCGGTCGTCCGCCCGATCCGGCGCCCTATCCTGCGTCAGTGGACCGCGACCGGGAGATCAATATAGGAGGCGTAGCGTCGCGACCGGTAGATGTGCTGAGTGGCCTTTTGGTAGTCCGATGTTTTCGCCTTGAAAATGTTGGGAACGTACTTCTGTGGGTTGCGGTCGTAGAGCGGGAACCAAGTGCTCTGGACCTGGACCATGATCCGGTGGCCCTTGAGAAACGTGTGATTGTTCGAGTGGAGATCGATCACGTAGCGGGTGACGCGATTGGGTGTGATCGGCTCCGGGTGCTCGTAGCTCTTGCGGAAACGGGCGCGGAAGATTTCGTCGGCGATCATGAGCTGATAGCCGCTCATCTGCACGTCCTTGGGGTAGTGCTGAGGATAGACGTCGATGAGCTTTACCACCCAGTCGCTGCTGCTGCCGGTAGTGGAGGCAAACAGGTGCGCGACGATATCGCCGGTGATGGTGACGTTGTGCTTGAGTGGCGGTGTTTCCCAGGCGACGACGCCGGGGCGGAGATAGACGAAGCGCTGGTCCTGCACGAGCCACGTGTACCATTTGCTGCCGGGACCGTAGGTTTCCTGGATCGGCCGGCGGCGATAGGGCACGGGGAAAGCGGGATCGGAGACGTAACTGTCGCAGGCCTTGGCCCCGGTTTCGGTAGGCGGGGCGAAGGCCAGACGTGACCCGCTGCGGAAATAGAGGTTGCGGCGCACGATGCCGCTGGTCGGCGGCCATGCCGAATATTTTTCCCAGCGATCGGAGCCGGTCTGGAAGGTGAGCACCTTGGTGAGCGGCAGCTTGCCCTGGCCCTTGAGCCAGTAAGCGAACCAGGCGGCCTCGATCTTGCGGCGGAAATATTGGCTGGTGGGGCTGCCGAACTGGATCGGGCCCAGATGGGTTCCCAAGCCGTGTGCCCAGCCGCCGTGATTCCAGGGACCGACGACGAGGTAGTTGTCGTGGTGAATGTCGTGTTCTTCGGAAGCGGCGTAGATATGCATCGGACCCCAGAAGTCCTCCTGATCCCACCAGCCGGCGACGTTGAGGTTTGGCACGGTGAGCGTGAGGCGCTTGAAGTAGGGCCAAACGGCCTGGCGGCGCCAGAAGGCGTCGTAGTTGGGGTGGTTGACAAAATTTTCCCAGCTGGGAATGCGGCCGTGGAAGTAGAGGCGGTCGACGTTGGAGAGCGGTCCGAGGCGCAGGTACCAGGGGAACAGATCGTAGCTATCGAAATGGAAGAGGACGTCGGTTTTGCCTGTCTCCATCATGGCGGCGTATTCGAAGGCGTAGCTCAGGCGGAAGGCGCCGTTGTGGTGGAAATCGTCGCCCAGGAACATGTCGGCAGGCGAGGCTTGCTCGGAAGCGGCCTTGAGCGCCGGATTCGGATGCAGCAACGACATGGCCGTGAGCCAGCCGCCATAGGAAATGCCGAGGATGCCGGCGCGGCCATTATTGTTGGGAATGTTTTTCAGCAGCCAGCTGATCGTGTCGTAGGTGTCCTTGCCCTCATCGACGCAAGCGGGACGGTGCGGGGGGCAGGGCGGGCGATTCATCACGAAATGGCCCTGGGACTTGTAGCGGCCGCGGATGTCCTGGAAGACGAAGATGTAGCCGGCGGGAAACATCGCCCGATAACCAGCGAGAAGGCGGGAATAACCGTCAGGGGCATCGTTCAGGCCGTAGGGCGTGCGGGTGATGAGGAACGGGAGTGGGCCATTGGCCTTGCGGGGAGTGTAGATCTCGGTGTGGAGACGAGTGCCGTCGCGCATGGGAATCATCGCGTCGAGCTTGGTAAACAGCTGCGGCAGTTTTGGTTGCGGTGCCGCCGAAGGCGTAGCCAATCCGAACCATAGCGGCAGCGCGAGAAGAGCTGAAGCAATCGCGATGGTAGCCCATGGGGAACGGCGCATGTGTCTCCCTTCCGGTTGGAAATTCCCTCACGCACTTCGACGCCCGGAGGCGGACACCTTATCACAATTTGTCGTGCTCAAGAGCGACGACACGGCGTTCGAGTTCACGGGCGATCTGCTCGGCCTCGGTGCCCGGCTCGAAACGGACCGGGTCGCCGATGGTCACCTTGATCTGGCCGGGGCGCGCTGTTTTGCGGCCGGCCTGCCGCAAAGCGAACAGACCGTCGAGGCGGAGGGGAACGACCGGAAGGTTCAAGCCGGTGGCGAGCAGTCCGATGCCAGCGCGAAAGGTGCCCACAGAGCCATCGCGGGTGAGGATACCTTCGGGGAAAACGAGTAGATTGTAGCCGCGATCGACCGATTCGCCGGCAAAGGAGAAGCTTTCGCGGAAACCGGTGAGTTTGGGGAGGGGGAAAGCGTTGAAGAGAGTGACGACCAAGACGTAAAGCATCCGCTGATACCAGCGGTAGATCACGTTGCGCTCCCTTGGGGCTTTCCGCATACGCGCGAGCCGCTCACCCTCCATAGCGACCGCGAGGCGCTGGCGAAAACGGGCAGGCAGGGCGGCGAGAATAAAGCCAATATCGATCGGGGTGACGTGGTTGGAGACAAAAAGAACGGGACCGCGTACGCCCGCAAGGCACTCGCGGCCGCGAATGCTGGGATACCCGAGCAGAAGGGTGGCGGGCCAGGAGAGCAAGTAATAGACGGCAAAACGAATCCAGGTGACCGGCCAGCGCTGGGTCCAACGCGGGAAGACGTAGTTGGAACGGCGAGCGGAGGGTTCGCGAACGATCTTTTCGAGTTGGCCGACCGTGGTGGCTTCGGTGAACTGGCTCTCGTTCAGCTCGACCTGATAGCGGTCTTCCAGGGCAGCGAGCAGCTCGACGCGCTCTATGGAGCTGAGGTTGAGATCTTGCGCGAGGTTGGCGCCGGGCCGCAGCGTTTCTTGCGGTCGTCCGGTGATGCGGGAGACGATCTCGGAAATGCCGCCGGTGGCTTGAGATCCCGAGGCAGGCGCAGCGGCCTTGGCGGCAACGCCAAGTGCGGCGCGCACGGCGGTTTCAATTGCGTGAAGCTTGGGCTTGCCGGTGGATGTGCGCGGGAAATCGTCTTCGGGCCAGACGTGCCAGCGGCGAATCTGCTGGTAGTCGGCGAGTTGGCCGTTGGCGGCGCGCACGGCGGCTTCGGCGGCACCAGGTGAGGACTCGCGCAACAACAGAACGGCGCAGGGCTCGGCATTTCCGTCGCGCTCAATGCCGATAACAACGGCGTCGCTGACTTCGGGCCGCGCCCGGAGAAACGCCTCGAGGTCCTCCGGATAGATGTTCATGCCAGCCGGCGTGACAATGACATTTTTGCGGCGGCCCTTGAAATAAAGGTTGCCTGCTTCATCGGAAACGCCCAGATCGCCTGTATGGAACCAGCCCTCGTCGCCAGCAACGGGCTGGATCGGCTCGCCGCGTGACCAGTACCCCTTAGCCACGCTTTCACCGCGGACCAGGATTTCGCCGGTTTCCGAAAGCTTGATTTCGCGGCCGGGCAATGCCTTGCCGATTGAGCCCTTCGCCAAGCGGAACGGATGCTGGACGCTGACGAGCGAGGCCGTCTCGGTGAGGCCGTAGCCCTGGACGACGGCATAGCCAAGCCGTGTCCAGAATTTCTCGACCGCCTCGGGCAGGGCCGCACCGCCGGAGATGAACGCCCAGAATTTCCAGCCGAACTGGCGGCGGATGCGCCGGAAACGCCACCAGCGCCAGAGAAAATGCTCCTTTTCACTGCATGCAAGATTTCGGTGGAAGCGCTCGATGGTGCCTTCTGCCTCGAGGTCGCGCTCGACCTTGTCACGCAAGCTTTCAACCAGGCGTGGCACGGTGACCAGCACGGAGACGCGCTCGCGCCTGATCGTGCGTTGCACCTCGCCGGGATTAAGCGTGTCGAGCAGCAGGATCGTCCCACCCAGCAGTGGCGGCACGAAGATCCCCATGAACTGGCCGAAGACGTGGCTGAGGGGCAGCAGGTTCAGGAAACGGATGGGATGGAACAAGCGCTCGTAGCGCAGGTATTTGCGGATTTCGGTTTCGAGCGGCTCGAGATTCGCTAGGAAGTTGCCGTGCGAAATCACCACGCCGCGCGGTTCGGCCGTGGTGCCTGAGGTGAAGACGATTTCCAGGGTGTCGTCTCGCGTGAGTTCCGCTTGAGGTAACGGATGAGCTGGAACGTGGGCGACGACCGCGCGTAGGTCTTCCAGGATGATGGTTGGGGCCCCCAGTCCGGAGGCAGGCTGCTCGCGGCCGAGGAGGGCCAGCCGGGGTTGCACCTGCGCCGCGACGCGGGCGGCGAAATCGGGCGCGGCAACGCGGTCGAGCGGGACGGCAACCACACCGGTCAGCGCGCAGCCGAGCAGGGCAGCCACCCATTCGGCGGAATTTTCGCCCCAGATCAGGATGCGCTCGCCTTTGGCAATGCCACGGTGCATGAGTTCCCGGGCGAAACGGGCGGAGGTGTCGAGCAATTCGGCATACGACCATCGCTCCATGCGATAGCCGCGGTGGTGGACGAGGGCCGTCTGGCGGCCATGGCGGCGGAATTCGGCGATGAATTCGGCGAGCGAGGCGCGACGCATCGGTCCCAGTGTTACATCTTCCGCGGCGGGGCGAAAGAGCAGGGCGCGTATGGCAGGGAAAGCGTGAGGGTGGACGGAAAAGCGGCTCGAGCGGAAATTTCAGGAAATACCGCTTGACCGGTGTTCGGGCGGCTGTGTATAAAATTAAGTTGTAGTGCATAAATAAACGATTCTGTATGCCTGAGCAGAAGTCATACCGGCAGGGGCAGATCTTGAAGCTTGTCGCTGCCGAAGCGATCGCCAGCCAGGAGCAGTTGCGGCTCCGTCTGGAGCAACTGGGGCTGAGCGTGACTCAGGCGACCCTTTCGCGGGACATGCGGGAACTCGGGCTGGTGAAGACGCCGGAAGGGTACAAGCCGCTCGGTTCGGCCGGAGCTGGGTCGAACCAGACGGCGCTGGCGCGGGGACTGCGGGAGTTTCTGCGGGACGTGCAGCCGGCGCAAAACCTGCTGGTGCTGAAGACGCCACCGGGCGGTGCGCAGCCGCTCGCGGCCGCAGTAGACCGGGAGCACTGGGCGGAAGTGCTGGGGACGATCGCCGGGGACGACACGGTGCTGTTGATCACCGAGAACCGGGCGGCGTGCCTGGCGGTGAAGAAGAAGATCGAGGACCTGCTCGAATGAGCGCGAAACCGAAAGTCGCGGTGGTGGGCGCGACCGGATATACCGGCCGCGAATTGGCGCATCTGGTGGTGCGGCATCCGTCGATCGACGACTCGGTGTTCTTTTTGCGCGAAGCGCCGGGCGGGGAGCGGCGGGCGAATTGCCTGACGGAGCTGTTTCCGGAGCTGCGTGGCCGCGGCGAAGCGCCTTGCCGTACGTTTTCGGCTGAGGCTGTGGCGGAGAGCGGGGCGACCGTGGCGTTTCTGGCGACGCCGCACGAGGTTTCGGCGGAAGTGGCACAGCCGCTGGCGGACGCCGGTGTGAAGGTGATCGACCTGAGCGGGGCGCTACGGTTTCGCGACGCGGAGACCTACGCGCAGTGGTACCGGCTCCCACCGGCGCCAGAGGGTCTGCTTGGCGAGGCGGTCTACGGCCTTCCGGAGGTTTTCGGCGAGCGGCTGAAGGGAGCGCGGGTAGTGGCGAATCCCGGTTGTTATCCGACGGCGGTGATTCTAGGGCTGAAGCCGCTGGTGGACACCGGATGGATCGACCGGAACCGCGGGATCGTGTGCGACGCGAAATCGGGCGTGAGCGGCGCGGGCAAGCAGCCGAAGCGCGAGACGCACTTCGTTGAGGTGAACGAGAATTTCCGGGCTTACGGCCTGTTCACGCACCGGCACACGCCGGAGGTGACCGGTCACTTGGGGCTGGCGGCCGACGAGGTCATGTTCACGACACACCTGCTGCCGGTGGAGCGGGGGATTCTGGCGACGCTCTACGTCTGGCTGGAGCAGCCACGCCAGGCGGATGAGGTTGAGGCGCTTTTCCGTCAGGTTTACGCCGGACGGCCGATGGTTCGAATCTGGCCGGCGGGAGAACTGCCGGAGCTTCGGCACGTGGCATACACGAATTTCTGCGATATCGGTTTCGCACTGGCCGGGGACGGGAAACGGCTGATCGTCGTTTCCTGCTTGGACAATCTGGGCAAGGGCGCCGCAGGACAGGCGGTGCAGAACATGAATGTGATGTTCGGGCTCGGGGAAACGGAAGGACTGCTATGAGAATCGTCGTCAAGGTAGCCGGTGTGCTGCTGGAGTCTGCTGAGGGACTGGCCAACGCCAGCGCTCAGATCGCACAGCTGGTGAGCGAAGGCGCCGAATTGCTGGTGGTGCATGGCGGTGGCAAGGCGTTCACCGCTACGCTGGCGCAGATGGGCATCGCGAGCCGTTTCGTCAACGGGCTGCGCGTCACCGACCGGCAGACGCGGGATGCGGCGGTGATGGTCTTCGCGGGGCTGCTGAACAAGCGGCTGGCGGCGGCGGTTTCGACGGCCGGCGCGCCGGCGGTTGGCATCTGCGCTGCGGACGGCACGGCTTTTTCCTCCGAGCCGATGGTGGTGGAAGGAGAAGAAGGCGGGCTCGGCTACGTGGGCTATCTGGCGGGCCTGAATCTGGAATTTTTTGAGCGGCTGTGGGGCGCAGGTCTTGTGCCGGTTGCCGCTTGCCTGGGCATGGGCCAGGACGGCGAGATGTACAACATCAACGCGGACCACATGGCCGCGGCTTGCGCCGAGTATTGCCATGCCGACCAGTTGCTGTTCCTGACCGACGTGGCCGGCGTTTTGGACGGCGAGGCGGTGCTCGACAGCGTGGACTATTCGCGGGTGGACGAGTTGGTGCGCTCGGGCAAGGTGCGCGGCGGAATGGCGCTGAAGCTGGAAGCGTGCCGGCGGGCGATCGACGCGGGGGTGCCGGCGGTACGGCTGGTACCCGGGCTGGTGCCGGGGGCGCTCACGGCCGCGGCTCGCGGCGAGACGGCGCCGGGAACGCGGATCTCGAACTTTGCCGAGTGCCATGCCGCCTGAGGAGAAGACTTTGGGATCGACTGGAGCAGAAACCTTTACAAACGCGGGCGTGACTGCACCTGAGACGCACCTGATGAACACCTACCGGCGACCGGAGCAGGTGTTCGTCAAGGGCCGTGGCTGCTACCTGTACGAAGCGGGCGGGCGGCGGTATCTGGATTTCATCACCGGGATCGGCGTGAACGCACTCGGCTATTCGCATCCGCGGCTGGTGCGCGTGATGCGGCGGGAAGCGGGCCGGGCGGTGCACGTCTCGAACCTGTTCCACCACCCGTTTCAGGAGCCGCTTGCGGCGAAACTGGCAGCGTGGAGCGGCCTGGACCGCGCGTTCTTCACGAACAGCGGCAGCGAATCGGTCGACGGGGCACTGAAGCTGGCTCGGGCCCGTGCACACAGGATTGACGAGCGGAAGACGCGGATTCTGGCGCTGGAAGACTCCTTTCATGGGCGCACGTTCGGAGCGCTTTCGGTGACGGCGCCGAAAGCCTACCGCGAGCCATTCGCTCCATTGGTGCCGGGTGTTGAGTTCGTGCGATTTGATGATGTGGCGGACCTGGAAGCGAAATTCGGAGACGACGTTTGCGCCATCGTGATCGAGCCAATCCAGGGCGAAGGCGGGATTCACCCGGTGAGTGAAGCGTTCTGGCTGCGGGCACGGCAACTGGCGACGCAGCACAATGCACTACTGATCGCCGACGAGATCCAGTCAGGACTGGGGCGCACGGGACGACCGTTTGCCTGGCAACGTTTCGAAGGAAAACCGGACGTGGTGACGGTAGCGAAGCCGTTGGCGGGGGGATTGCCGCTGGGAGCGTTTATCGCGAGTGAGGAAGCGGCGGCGGCACTGGTGCCGGGAATGCACGGTTCGACGTTCGGCGGTGGGCCGCTGGCCTGTGCCGCTGCGCTGGAGTTCCTGAAAACGGTCGAAGAAGAGAACCTGCTCGAAAACGTGACGCAGCGCGGGGCAGAGATTCGTGAAGGTCTGGAACTGCTGGCGGCGCGCTCGGGCTTCGCCAAGGAAGTGCGGGGCGAGGGGTTGATGCTGGCCATGGAACTCGAAACCGAAGGCGCGCAGTACATCGAGCGGGCTCGCCAGCGCGGACTACTGATCAATTGCACGCACCAGCGTGTGCTGCGATTTTTGCCGCCGTTCATTTTGGGCGAGAAACAGGTGGCGGAATTCCTGAAGAAGATGAAGTGGGTGCTGGCCCGGAAACCGGGGCGCGGCGCGGCCAAGGAAGCGAAGACGGCCGCAACGCCGGCGCAGTGAGAAGCGAGGCAGAGATGAGCGTAACGGAAGTAGCCCGGCGGGCGGCAACGGACCTGGTGACCGGGATGGAGTGGACGGCGGCTGAAGTGAGAGACTTGCTACGGCTGACGGCGGAAATGAAGGCGCATCCGAATCGGTATCGGAGTGCGCTCGAAGGGCGTTTTATCGCGCTGATCTTCGAAAAGCCTTCACTGCGCACGCGCGTGACGCTGGAGGTGGGTGCCGAGAGTCTGGGGGCCAAGACGATTTTTCTCGACAACCGTGAATCGCAGCTCGGCGAGCGCGAGCCGGTGCGGGACGTGGCGAAGAACCTGGAGCGTTGGGTGCACGCGATCGCGGCGCGGACGTTCACGCAGGAGAGCGTAGAGCAGCTGGCTCGTCACGCGTCGATTCCAGTGGTAAACGCATTGAGCGACCGCTTCCACCCCTGCCAGGCGCTGGCGGATTTCTTTACACTGGAGGAGCGTTTTGGCGGACTGGCCGGAGTGCGGATGGCGTACGTGGGCGACGGCAACAATATGTGCCATTCGCTGATAATCGCCGCGGCGCAGACCGGCAGCACGATCCGCGTCGCGACGCCGGCCGGCTACCAACCCGACCCGGGCGTGGTGGGCGCGGCCCAGCACATCGCCGAAGAGACGGGGGCACACATCGAGATCTTCCGCGAACCTGAAGCGGCCGTGAAGGGCGTGCAGGCGGTCTACACGGACGTCTGGGCGAGCATGGGCCAGGAAGAAGAGGCCGAGGAGCGCGAGAAAGCGTTCGCCAGCTACCAGGTGAACGAGCATCTTATGGATCAGGCGGCGCCGGACGCCGTTTTCCTGCACTGCCTTCCGGCGCATCGCGGGCTGGAAGTGACGGAAGAAGTGATCGATTCCCCACGGTCGATCGTCTATGAACAGGCGGAGAACCGGTTGCACGTCGCCAAGGCCGTGCTCGCGACGCTGGTCGGCTGATCCGACAGACTTTTAAACTTTTCCCAAGGAGATCGCTGTGCCCAAGAAAGTTGTGCTCGCCTATTCGGGCGGGCTGGATACGTCAATCATTATTCCGTGGCTCAAGGAGCGGTATCAGTGCGAGGTGATCGCGATGGTCGGGGATGTGGGCCAGAGCGAGGACTTGGAGGCTGCGAAGAAAAAGGCGCTGCAAACGGGCGCGAGCGCCTGTTCTGTGGAGGATTTGAAGACAGAGTTCGTCCGCGACTACATTTGGCCGGCACTGCGATCGGGCGCGGTTTACGAATACCGGTATCTGCTGGGCACGTCGATGGCACGGCCGGTGCTGGCGAAGTATCAGGTGGAAGCAGCCAGGCGAGCCGGCGCTGACGCGCTGGCGCACGGCTGCACCGGCAAAGGAAACGACCAGGTGCGGTTCGAGCTGACCTACAAGGCCCTGGCGCCCGAGCTGGAAGTGATCGCGCCGTGGCGCGAGTGGGACATCAACTCGCGCGAGCAGGCGATCGAATACGCGCATGCCCACAACATCCCGATCGAACAGACGACGAAGAAGATCTACAGCCGCGACCGCAACCTGTGGCACATCAGTCATGAGGGCGGAGTGCTGGAGGACCCGGCGAACGCGCCGGAAGAAGAAATGTGGCAATGGGTGACGGCGCCGGAAAAAGCGCCAGACAAGCCGGCCGAGGTGGAGATCGGCTTCGAGGGCGGAGTGCCGGTGTCGGTGGACGGGAAAAAGCTGGAGCCGGTGGCGCTGGTGGAGCGATTGAACGAAGTGGCGGCGGCGAACGGCGTGGGCCGTGCGGACATCGTGGAGAACCGGCTGGTGGGGATCAAGTCGCGCGGGGCTTATGAGACGCCAGGTGGAACGCTGCTGGTGCGGGCGCATCAGGAATTGGAATCGATCTGCCTGGACCGGGAGACGCTGCACCTGAGCCAGCAATTGGCGGTACGCTACGCCGAAGTGGTCTATTACGGCATGTGGTTCACGCCGCTGCGCGAAGCGCTGGACGGGTTCTTCGAGCAGGCGCAGAAGCCAGTGACAGGCACAGTGAAGCTGCGGCTGTACAAGGGCAACGTCACGGTGCTTTCGCGGCAATCGCCGAACTCGCTCTACCAGACGGCGCTCGCCAGCTTCCACATGGAAGGCTACAACCCGAAGGACGCGGCAGGCTTCATCAATTTGCTGGCGCTTTCGGTGATCCCTCCTCGTGGAGCTGCCCGGTGACCTCTGGAAAAGGCGCGCTTTGGGGCGGGCGCTTCGAAGGCGCCCCCGACGAAACGTTTCGCCGTTTCGACTGCTCGTTCGGATTCGACCGCCGGCTGCTGCCGTATGAGCTGGCGGTCGACCGAGCCTGGGCAGACGCACTCGTCGATGTAGGCGTGCTCAAGCGGGAAGAGGCCGGGCGCGTCGCGGCTGCGCTGGACGAGATCGGCGCAAGAATCGAAGACGAGCCTGGCTGGCTGGACCAGGTACAAGCGGAAGACCTGCACGGCTTCGTCGAGGCACAGCTGGTCGAGCGGTTGGGGCCGCTTGGGGCAAAGCTGCATTCGGGGCGGAGTCGGAGCGAGTTGATCGTCGCCGACCTCCGCCTGTACGTGAAGGACGCGGCAGCGGAGGCGGAACGTAGGGTGACGGCGCTGGTTGGCGCGCTGACGGATCAGGCCGAGCGCCATTTCGGCCTGCCGATGGCGGGGCTGACACACCTTCAGCACGCTCAGCCGATTCTGTTTTCCCATCTACTGCTTTCCCACGCCGAGGCTTTTCGCCGCGATGCGGAGCGGCTGGCCGCCGCCGCGCGACGAGCCGACGCTTGTCCGCTGGGGGCCGGAGCTTTTGCCGGGTCGACACTGCCAATCGACCGCGCGAAGCTGGCGGAGGCGTTGGGCTTCGGCGGAGTAACGGCAAACAGCATCGACGCGGTGGGCAACCGAGATTTCGCACTGGAATACCTGTTTGCGCTTGTAGTGTTGGCCATCGACCTCTCGCGGCTGGCCGAGGATTTTATTCTGCTGGCTTCGGCGGAGTTTGGCTACCTGGCGTTGCCCGACGCCTATTCGACCGGCAGCAGCATGATGCCGCAGAAGAAGAATCCTGACGCCTGGGAGCTGATCCGGGGCAAAACGGGACGTGTGGCGGGAGCATTTGTATCGCTGGTGGTGGCGACGAAAGGGCTGCCATCGAGCTATCAGCGCGACCTGCAGGAGGACAAGGAGCCGCTTTTCGACGCGCACGAGCAGATCTGCGTGGCGACGGAGGTGGCAGCGGGAGCGGTGGCGGCGACCGGAGTCAATGCCGATCGCATGCGGCAAGTGGCTTCTGATCCGGCACTGCTGGCGACCGACGCTGCCGACTATCTGGTCGCGCGGGGTGTGCCGTTTCGGCAGGCGCACGAGATCATCGGCGCACTGGTGAAGGAAGGCGAACAGCGAGGGCAGGCCTGGAACCAGTTGCCGCTGGACGTAATGCGGAAATTCTCGCCGGTGTTCGAGCCGGATTGGCAGCAGGCGGTAACGATCGATGCCGCGCTCGAGCGGCGCTCGCTGGCTGGGGGCACCGGACCGGCGTCGGTGCGGGCACAGATTGAGAGCTGTCGCGGCTGGCTGAAGGAGCAGGCTCTGAAGGAGGGCCGCCAATGACGATTCGCGAGGCGCGGTCCGAGGACGTGGGGGCCATCGCGCGGCTTATCGAGCACTATGCCAGCGAGGGGTTGTTGTTGGCGCGGTCTCACGAGGAGATTCGAGCCGGGATCGGCCGGTTTCTGGTGGCGCAGGACGAAGAGAAGATCGAGGGTTGCGTGGCGCTGGAAAGCTACGGGCACGAACTCGCGGAAATCCGGTCTGTGGCTGTGGACCCGGCGGCTCGAGGCCGGGGCGTAGGCAGGCAACTGCTGCTGGCGGCGGCGGCTGAAGCGAAGCGGCGCGGATATCGGCGCGTCTTCGCAATGACCGACGCGAGGGGATTCTTCCAGCGTCATGGGTTTGAGCCGGTGGAGCGGGGTACGCTGCCGGAAAAGCTCGAGCGCGACTGCGCGCACTGTTCGCGTGCAAAAGAGTGCCGGTTGACGGCAGTTTCGGCGCCGTTGGGCGAGGAAGACCCGGCGTCGCAGATGCTAAGCTGGAAAATGGCTATGCCGGTTTCGCGATGAGTTCCCGTAAATCCAACTCGGTGCTTCCTGGCGGTTTCACGTTTGCCGCGACGCATTGTGGCATCCGGAAGAAACGGTCGGACCTCGGCATCATCGTCGCCGACGGCGTGGTGGCGGCAGCCGGGGTGTTCACGAAGAACCGCGTGAAGGCGGCGCCAGTTTTGCTGTCGCAGCGCCACTTAGAGGCCTCGAAAGGACGGACGCGGGCAGTGGTCGTGAATTCGGGCAACGCGAACTGCGCCACCGGTCCGGGCGGAGCTGCGGCTGCGCGGGCCACCGCGGCGGCGCTGGCGCGCGAGTTGGGTTGTGCGCCGAGGGAGATTCTGGTTTGTTCGACGGGCGTGATCGGTGTGCCGCTGGAAGCGGACCGCATCGTCGGCGCATTGCCGATGCTGACGGGGGAACGCGCGGCCAAGGCGCAGGCCTTTGACGATTTCGCGCAGGCGATTCTGACCACGGACACGCGGGCGAAGCAGGCGCACACCTCCTGCCGAATCGCCGGGAAAACGGTGAGACTGCTGGGCTGCGCTAAGGGCGCGGGCATGATTCATCCGCAGATGGCGACGATGTTGGCCTTTGTCGTAACCGATGTGGCGACCGGGCCCGGTGTGCTGGGCCGAGTGTTGCGGCGTGTGGTCGACCGCACCTTCAACGCAATCACCGTGGACGGGGATACCTCGACCAACGATACCGTGTTGCTGCTGGCAAGCGGCGCTTCCGGCGGCACGCCGCTGTGGCCGGGAAGCGGCGACGAACAGCGTTTTACCCAGGCGCTCGAGAAGGTGTGCAAGGACCTGGCGCTCCAGATTATCGCCGATGGGGAAGGCGCGGGCCATTTGGTGCGCGTGGAGGTGCGCGGCGCGCCGAGCGACGCGAGCGCGCGGCGCGTGGCCGAGACGATCGCCACCTCACCGTTGGTCAAGACGGCTCTGGCCGGAGCCGATCCGAACTGGGGCCGAATTCTGGCGGCGGCCGGGCGGTCCGGCGTGACCTTCAATCCCGCGCGGACGCGCGTGTGGCTGGCCGACCGGCTCGTCTGCCGGCGCGGCGAACCGGTGCCCTTCGACGAGGACGACCTGCACCGCCGGATGCAGGAACGTGAAATCACGCTGGCAATCGATCTGGGTTCGGGCCACGGGAAGGCGCGCATGTGGACCTGCGACATGACGGCCGATTACATTCGTATTAATGCGAGCTACCGAACTTAAAGCAGTGCTCTCCAGCTTTTCGAGCATTTTCCCCATCTGATACGCAACGCTGAATCCTTAGACTGAAACCGTCTGGGCGTTCCCGGATGCCCGAAAGGCGGCAGAGCGTTTGCAGGACTGCCAGATGACTCCGGAATGCTCGCGGGAATTTGGACCAATGTGTTCGCACGCGGCGGCAACTTGCTGTGTGGCAAAGGGAGCTTATTGGCCCTCTTGCCGGGGAGCGGTAGAGGACGGCCAGTCGCAGGGAGCGTCCATCATGAATGCGCCTATCGACAGTCTCGGTGAGTGGCGTGCATTGTGGCAACGATTGGAGCAAGTGAGGCGGCGAGGGTCAAAAGTCGAGAATGGAGGGATCGGTCGCGTCGATGGCGATTACAAGATAGCCGTGCCCGCGCAGCCGCGTCCCGAGATCGATGAGGCGTTTAATAAGGCCGTACTTGTGGGAAAGCAGGCGGTTAGCACTCTCGGCTTCGGCTGATCCGACAATGCGTGCAGACGCCTCGATCCAATCGCCTTTTAGCCGGCCGCGCACGCCGCAGACGGCGACGCGAACGCGGGGATTGTGGCGGATGCGTTTCAGCTTGCCGGTGTCGTCAGGCGTGCGCACATAGAGATGGCCTTCCATCTCGACGAACCAAAGAGGGGTCTGCACTGGCTTGCCGCTGCGGCGGTAGCTTTCGAGATTCAGATAGGACTGCCCCGCGAAAGCGCTTAGCGACTCTGCCATCGGCATTTCCGCGACCTAATCAATTGGATGCGCGCCAGGCGAAGAGGTTCCGTCCGGTCCGGCCGCGACCGCCAGGTCATCCGCGCATCGAAATATACCGGAGGTTTCCGATGGAACGAGTCGCAATACCCGGCCTTTCGCAACAGGCTACCCGCATTGCCTTGGGTACCTGGTCGATCGGCGGCTGGATGTGGGGCGGAACGGAGGAGCACGACGCGCTACGCACGATCGCGGCGGCGCTCGACCGCGGCATCAACATCATCGACACGGCGGCGGCCTATGGTTGGGGCCGGTCGGAGGAACTGATTGGACGCGTACTGGCCGAGCGTGGCGGACGCGACCGAGTAATCATCGCCACGAAATTCGGCATCGAGATGCGGGACGGGCAGTTAACGCGCAATTCCAGCCCGAAACGCATTCGCAAAGAGACCGAGGACTCTCTGCGGCGGCTCGGTACAGACTATGTCGACATTTACCAGGTACACTGGCCCGATCCGGCTGAACCCTTCGAGGAGACGGCGCGGTTGCTCGACGGCCTCCGAAGCGAGGGCAAGATTCGCGCTATCGGCGTTAGCAATTTTTCTACGGAACAGATGGACGCGTTTCGCGCCGGCGCACCGCTGAATACCGTGCAGCCGCGATTCAATCTGCTGGAACGCGAAGCCGCGGAAGACGTCTTGCCCTACGCGCGTCGCCACCGGCTGGCCACGCTCGTCTACAGTCCACTCGCGCGAGGCCTGCTCAGCGGCCGGATGACCACCGATACGCGCTTCCAGGGCGACGACAACCGGCTAAACAATCCTAAATTCCAGCCGCCGCTCTTTGCTCATTATCTGGAAGCCGTGGCCAAGCTGGACGGCTTGGCGCAGGAGCGCTATGGCCGGCGCGTTGTGCACCTGGCTGTGCGGTGGGTGCTCGATCAGCCAGGGGTCAGCGTTGCGCTTTGGGGCGCACGGCGGCCCGACCACCTCGAAACAGTCGACGGAGCGATGGGCTGGAAACTCGACGCGGAAGCGCTGGCGGAGATCGACAGGATCCTTGACGAGACACTGCCGAAGCCGGCTCCCACCCTGATCGGGACCACGCCGGTGGTGCGGGCGGCAGCAGGGTGAGCAGAGGTGGCAAGGAAACCACAGGGGTTGATGCTCGCTGCTACGGGTGACCTGCGGGCAAAACGAGGGTGGGCCCTTGGGGCAGCGAAAGGTCCGAGGTCGAAAAACCGTCGACCGTAGGTACAACAACCTCAGGTTAGCTCTGCCGGGCTGCTGGTGTAGGGCTTTGACTGGGCTCACGCTCGCAGACGGGGGATGTGGGTCGCGGCGATGTGCTGCGCGCAATGCGCTCGACCTTGCCGTTGACCAACCGGTATTTTTCGTGCGAGGCGCTTTCGACTCCCAAACGGACAAGTGCGGGAACGTCGAGGCGGGCTTCGGCTCGCGCGAGTTCAGCCGGCGTGGCGCGGAGAGCGGGGCTACGAGGCAAGAAGACCGGGCAGCAGTCGTGGAACGGCTCGGCAGAGACATCGTAGGTGCCGATGCGGCGGGCTATGGCGAGGATCTCCTGCTTGTCGTCGCCGACGAGCGGACGAAAGACGTGAAGCGGAACGGCCGCGTCGACGGCCACCATGTTTTCGAGCGTTTGCGAGGCGACCTGGCCCAGACTGTCGCCGGTGACGAGGGCGAGCGCACGGCTGCGCTCGCCAATGGCTGTGGCGATGCGCAGCATCATCCGGCGGTAGAGCAGAACGCGGAACTCTTCCGGCGCGAAACGGACGATCTCCCGCTGGATGGGTTCGAAAGGGACTAGGTAGAGATGGGCCGTGAGCTGGTAAGGCGTCAGACGACTCGCCAGTTCACGCGCAACGTGGATTGACGATTCCCCCGGCTGGGCGCCGGTCCCGTAGAAATGCACAAAGCCCAGATGCGCGCCGCGTTTCATGATCTTGTAGGCGGCCACGGCGGAATCGAATCCGCCCGAGAGCAGGCAGACCATCTTTCCTGCAGTCTTGGCCGGCAGGCCGCCCGGACCGGGAATCTTGCGAGCGTAGAGGAGCACCGGTCCCGGTGACACCTCGATGCGGCATGTGACGTCGGGAGCGCCGAGATTCACGCGAACATCACGGCCGGCTTCGCGCAGCCTGGTGAGCAGAAAGGCTCCAACGTCACGCTCGATTTCCGAACTGCGGAGCGGGAACGATTTGTCGCTGCGCTTGGCGCGGACGGCAAATGTGGCGAATGGCTCGGACTGGATTTGCTGCCAGGCGGATTCGCGAATGACGCGCATGTCGCGCTCGACGGCGTGGGCAGGTGCGAAATAGGCAACCCCAAAAACGCAGGCGAGGCGGCGCAGAGCCTCCTCAACATCTGCACCCTCCTCAAGCCAGACGAGGATGCGATCGCCGGGCTGGCCGATGCGCGCAACTGCCAACCCCTCCAGGCTGCGGCGAACGGCGTCGACCAGGCGATTGAGGAAAAAACTGCGGTTGCGGCCCTTCAGCCACAACTCGTGGTAGTGAATGACAATCGCTTCCTTGAGCATCTTTCAGAGGAACCGTTTAGACCAAAACCAACCCAGTATAGCAGCCCGGTTGACTGCCCGTGTAGCGGCGTGAGGTGGCCCGGCACACCGTTTCACGGCGCCGGGGACAATGCGCGAAAGACGTGCAAAAATTTACCGACATGCGTTTTCGAAGGTGCTCGCGGAGGGCTTGACGTCCACACGTGAATCTGTACACTCTCTACTTTCGATGGCAACGACGAGGGTCAATTTCGAGGAGGATCGAGAGTTCGCTTTCCCGCAGCGGGAGGCGGCCTTTTTCTATGGTCTGTTCCTGCGTGGACACTCGATCGAGGAGTTGCGGCGCGACATCCGCGTGCCTGTCGAGGTGATCCAGAAGTGGAGTCGGGATCGGCATATGCTTCCCGAGCAACGTGCGCTGCTTGACCGGATCCTGGAATACCGCACCCGGGTGCTCGCCATATTTGATTCGCTCGTCGGCAGCGAAACCAGCTATCGAATGGTTCAGTAGATCGCCTGCCGCCTGGACCTTCACAGCCCGCCAGTTCGACCTGAAGGCTTCCATTTTCTTTCCTGGCCATGCGCGTAAGCCGCAAGACTTGCTGCCGGCTCGGACAGGGTGATTGCCCGGATGAGTCGCCGGATGAGTCGCGTTGACAGGCTGGTAGAGCTTGTTTAAACTCCGCTTCCGGAGCCTGCTT
>JBJKSI010000048.1:0-34478 GCA_046704165.1 Candidatus Acidiferrales bacterium | reverse complement strand
CTGCGCGCGCTCGTCGACGTTTCCCAGGCTATTCTGCAGCACCGCGACATGGCCGACCTGCTCGAAGACCTGGCACTACGGCTGCAGCCGGTGGCTCCCTTCGAAGTAGTCAGCTTGATTCTGCACGATCCCTCCACCGGAAGAATGCGCCTGCACATGTTGCGCAGCCTGCTTCCGCCGCCCGCCCTGCCCGAAGGGCTTCCCGTGGACGAATCCCCCGCCGGGTTCGTCTGGAAGACGCAACGGCCACTCATCCTCGGCGACCTCGGCCGGGAGCATCGATTTCCCGCCCTGGTGCCCTACTGGCGAGAACAGGGCATCCGATTCGTGTGCCTGCTGCCGCTGACGACGGCGCAGCGACAGTTGGGAGCGATGGTCTTCGCCTCAACGAAAAAGGCGGCAAGGGCGAAATGCGACGTGGAGTTTCTGAGCAGCGTGGCGCGCGAGGTGGCTGTAGCAGTCGACAACACGCTGCACCACCAGGAGGTGCGCTCCTACCAGCGGCGGCTGGCGCGCGAGCGCGACCGGCTGCGCACTCTGCTCGAGCTCACCAACGCAGTGGTCTCGCGTCTCGACCTGCGTGAGCTCTTTGCGGCCATCTCCAGCAGTCTGCGCCAACTCTTCGACTGCGAATTCGCCAGCTTGGCCCTCTACGAGCCGGAAAACAACCGTATGTGCATCCGCGCGCTCGATTTTCCTACAGGCAAGGGACTGATCCGCGAAGAGATGACCGTGGCGCTCGACACATCTCCTTCCGGCGAGGCCTTCCGGCACCGCAAACCGCTGCTGCTTGATCGCTCGGCCCTCGAACGTTATGCGCACACCGCCATCGAGGCCGAGGGGCTGCGCTCCGCGCTCTGCCTGCCGCTCGCCGGCCGCAGCGGCCCGCTCGGCACGCTGAACCTCGCCAGCCTGCGCGACAGCGCCTTTTCCCAGGAAGACGTCGATTTCCTGCGCCAGGTGGCCGACCAGATCGCCATCGCCGTGGAAAACGCGCTCGCCTTCCAGAAAATCGAGCGACAGAAGAACCGTCTGGCCGAGGAAAAGCTTTACCTGGAGGATGAACTCCGAGCCGAATACGGGCTGGAGGAGATCCTCGGTGAGAGCCCCTCCTGGCGCCGGGCGATCGAACAGGTTCGTCAGGTGGCCCCGACGGAATCGACCGTGCTCCTGCTCGGGGAGACCGGCACGGGAAAGGAGTTGCTGGCGCGGCTGACGCACCAGCTGAGTGGGCGGCGGTCCCGCAACTTCGTGAAGCTCAACTGCGCCGCGATTCCGGCCGGACTGCTGGAGTCGGAGCTTTTCGGCCACGAAAAGGGCGCATTCACCGGGGCCATCAGCCGGCGCGTGGGCCGCTTCGAACTGGCTGATCAGGGTACGCTCTTCCTCGACGAGATCGGCGACATCCCGCTCGAGCTCCAGCCGACACTGCTCCGCGTGCTGCAGGAGCGGGAATTCGAGCGGCTCGGCTCAAGCCAGACGCTCCACGTCGACGTGCGCCTAGTGGCAGCAACCAACCGCGATCTGGGGGCGATGGTCGCCGGCGGCCAGTTCCGCAACGATCTCTACTATCGCATCAACATCTTTCCCATTCGCGTGCCGCCCCTGCGCGAGCGAGCAGAGGACATTCCTCTTTTCGCCCGGTACTTCGCCCAAAAACACGCTGCGCTCGCCAATAAGCGTATCGAAGCGATCCCGGCCGAGACGATCGAGGCTCTGATGCAATATCCGTGGCCGGGAAACGTCCGCGAACTGGAGAATCTCATCGAAAGAGCGGTGATCCTTTCACCGGATACCACACTCCGCATCCCACTCGCCGAACTGCGGGACGCCAGGCCACAGCCGTCCGGCCGCTCCCTCAACGACATCGAGCGCGAACACATCCTGCGCGTTTTGAAGGAAACCCACTGGCGCATCTCCGGACCCCGCGGAGCGGCGGCCCGCTTGGGCATGAAACGCACCACGCTGCAGTCTCGCATGCGCAAATTGGGAATCGAGCGACCGGAGCCGGAACCGGCCACGCTCGAGCATCGGCGTTCAGGCCCCCAATAGGTGCCGACATATCGGCACAATGCCGACATTCCGGCGATCCCGGCAAGAAATTCTTCCGCCGTTTGTGCGACCAGGCAGGCTCTAAGCACATCCGATACAATGTCTTATTCCGGATGCCGAAAGTGCGGCAGAGAAGGAACTTGGTTTGCCTTTATCCCAAAACGTTGTCGCGAGAGCAGCCATGATGAAGGCAACGCAAACACAGATGGGCGAACGGATTGTAATTCGGGTCGAAGGGCGGCTGGCCGGTCCCTGGGTGGCCGAACTCGATCAGAGCTGGAGCGAGGCGGCAGCAACCCGCGGATCGCGCACGCTGGAAGTGCAACTGGCGGACGTCAGCTTCGTCGACGACGCCGGCAAGCAGCTGCTGCGAAAGTTGGCCGATGCAGGGACGAAGCTCTCCGCAGCCGGCTGCCTGGCGCGCGCCATTGTCGAGGAATTGGAGAGTAAATCGGCCGCGAAACGGCCCCGTTGGGGTGCCAAGGGCGCGATCTGTTTGTTGGCCGCGAGCCTGCTGATTCCTTTCCGGGCCGCGGCGCAACAGGTTCCGGCAAAAGCCGTGCCGATGGCCCCGTCAAAGGCCCAGACGAGAGCCACGCAGTCGGGCGCTCCGGTCACTCTGCGACTCACGCTACACGAAGCCGTGCTGATGGCGCTGCGGCAAAATCCGCAGGTGCAGATCAGCGCGATCAACCTGGCCAAGAGTGAGGAAGACCGGAAGATCGCTCTCTCGGACTTGCTGCCACAGGCCTCGCTCGACGTGAGTGACCGCGCTCAGCGCCTCAACATTGAAACCGCATTCGGCAAACCCTTCCCTGGCTTGCCCCACCATATCGGGCCGTTTCAGGTGTTCGACGCGGGCACGCTATTCTCGGTACCGCTCTTTAACCTTTCTCTCTGGCGCAGGCTGCAAGCTGCGGGACACCAAGTGAATGCGTCAAACGAGAACCGTCTGGGCGTTCGCGAGCAAGAGACATTGCTGGTCGTCTCGCAGTATCTGGCGAGCCTCCGCGCGATGGCCAACGTGAATGCAGCACTCGCTCGCGTCAAGCTGGCGCAAGCGCTCTACCAGCAGGCCAAGGACCTGCAAAAACACGGCGTGGCCACGGGGCTCGACGCGCTGCGGGCCAACGTGGAATTCCAGAATGAGGAGCAGAACCTGATTCAGGCACAGACAAACGCGAAAACGTCGCGCTACGCGCTGGCTCAGCTGCTCAACGTTGACCCACACACGCGGATCGTGCTGACAGACCAGATGAGCTTCTACAAGACGCCGCCCTTCACAGCCAACCAAAGCATCGCCCAGGCGCTGGCCAGCCGCCCGGAGATGAAGGAAATCGAAGCTCGAGAACTGCAGTTGCAATCCGACCGCCAGGCGGTCGACGAACAACGGCTGCCCACGTTGAATTTTCAGGGGCAATATCTGCAGGAGGGTCTTTCCGCGACGACCGTCATTCCCACTTATGTCTACGAAGCGGACGTCCAACTGCCAATCTTTACGGGCGGCCGCATTCACGCGGAAAGGGCGAACGCCCGGCTCGATCTGGCAACGCTGGCACAGCAGAGGATCGACCTGACGAACCAGATTGCCCTGCAGGTGAAAACGGCAGTCGCAAGACTGGAGGCTGCACTTCACGAGGTGAAGGTGGCCAATCTCACCGTAGTGCTGGCACGCGAAGAGGTATCGCAGGCGCGCGACCGATTTCAGGCCGGCGTGGCCGACAACATCGAAGTGATCGGCGCACAGAACGCGCTCGCCCGAGCCAACGATAACCAAATCGGCGCCCTTTACCGCTACAACGAGGCCAGGGCGGAACTCGCCCGAGCCACCGGGCAGATCGAGGACTTGTACGCGAAATGATGAGAGGAAGAGCTGATGGGCACCAACGTCAACCAGCCGGAAACTGAGCAGAAATCCCCCGAACAGCCCAAGAAGGGCAGCGGCCGGTGGTCTCATCCCCGTTTTCGCCGCCTTGTGATCGGCGTCGTCATCGCGATTCTGGTGATCGGGGGGCTGGTCTGGTACCACTACCATGGGAGGGTAAGCACCGACGACGCGGAGGTCGACGGCAACATCACTCCGATCGCCTCCAAAGTCTATGGCAGCGTTAGCCGGGTGCTGGTGCACCGCAATGAGTACGTCCATGCGGGCCAAGTGCTGATCAAGATCGATCCGCGCGATTACGAGGCGAAAGTCGCCCAGGCCGAGGCGGCGCTGAAGCTCGCCGAGGCCCAGTCGCGCGCCGCGCAGGTCGGCGTCCCTCTCGCCGAGGGAACCACGCAAAGCGGCGTGGAAGCTGCGCGAGCGGCGGTCCGGGCAGCACAGGCGCAGTACCAACGGGCGAAGCTCGCCTACCAGACAGCGTCGACAGCGGGGCTTTCCTACGCCAAGGCGCTCGTTAGCAAGAACATGGCGCAGAACGTCCGCGCGCAGGCAGACCTGAACCGCATGAAGCCATTGGTGGCCAAGGCGGAAATTTCCGAACTGCAATACGATTCCTACGTCGCCGCAGCCAAGAGCGCGGCCAGCGAACTGAAAGCCTCGGAAGAAAAACTCGCCGAAGCCAAACGGCAGGTGGGCATCGAAAGGGCGGCCATGGTTGCCGCGCACGCGCAGATCGGACTGGCCAAGGCCCATCTGAGCGAAGCTCTCGCGAACGTGCAGCAGGTGCCGATGCGCACCGCCGACGCGCACTCAGCCAGCGCCAACGTCCAGAAAGCCGAGGCTAACCTCCAGGCGGTAAAGCTGGAGTTGAGTTACACGACCATTGTCGCGCCGACCGACGGAGTGGTGACGCACAAGAACGTCGAGCCGGGCCAGATCCTCCAGCCGGGGCAGGAGGTATTTGCCATCATTCCGCTGAAGTCCGTCTGGGTGGAGGCGAATTTCAAGGAGACCCAACTCGGGAACGTCCATCCCGGCCAGAAGGCCGAGATTCACGTCGACATGTACGGCAAATCCTTCCCTGCCCGCGTCCAATCGCTTTCCGGAGCAACGGGCGCGCGCATGAGCTTGCTGCCACCGGAAAACGCTACGGGAAATTTCGTCAAGGTGGTGCAACGGATTCCGGTAAAGATCGTCTTCGCGCCACTGCCTGGAGGCAAGTTTGTCCTTAGGCCGGGCATGAACGTCGAAGCCACGATCTTTACTCGGTAAGACGCGGCCGCGGGTATCCCCCCATCCGCGGCCGCGCCTCATTTTTAGAGCGCCAGCCGCCACGCTGTCCGCCGCGAAAGCTAAGAACCGAAGGCGCATGTCAAACCAACCGCCAAACCTATTCATGGCACGGGCAATCGAACTTTCGATCGAAAACGTGGGTTCCGGCCGTGGAGGACCCTTTGCCGCGCTGGTGGTGAAGGATGGGCGAGTGATCGGCCAGGGCACGAACTTGGTGACGGCGGAAAACGATCCCACTGCGCACGCAGAAATCGTGGCAATCCGCCGGGCGTGCCGAGCGCGCGGCACTTTTCAACTCGACGGGTGTGAAATCTACGCCAGCTGCCAGCCCTGCCCGATGTGCCTCGGTGCGATCTACTGGGCGCGCCCGGCCCGCCTCTACTTCGCCGGAACGGCTGCCGATGCCGCAGATGCCGGCTTCGACGATTCCCTCATCCTCAAGGAATTCCTGCTGCCGCGTGAAAACCGCCGGATCCCGATGATCCAGATCATGCGCGAGCAGGCGCTGGAAGCCTTTCGGGCCTGGAAGCAATCACCCGACAAGATCCTCTACTAAATCTCGTCGGCAACCCGTTGCCTCGCCGCACCACAACAAAAAAGCCGGGCGGCGGAGAACCGCACGCCCGGCCATCTTGCCGCGCCGTTCCGACTGCAGCCGCAGACCCGAAACAACCGGGCCGTTCTTCTCAAGGCCTCAGCGGACGGGCGTTCTTAGCCCTTGGAATGGCGAATCTCGGACTTGGCCTCTTTCGTGGCCTTCTTCACCACCTGCTTCACCTGCTTCTTGCTCAGGTTTGGCTGCAGCGAATGGACGGCCTTGCCGAGGTTGTAGTGATCCCCCGCCATCGTGGTCTTGAGCTGGTCAAACGGGATATTCAAGTTCTTCGAGACGTGCACGGAGGCAACGAACAGGCCGAGGTTCCGGAAGCCCCTTGCAGCCTGCTGCAAATTCACGCTCGGGCCGAGAATCGACTGTAGATTGGACGACAGCTTCGCATTGTGCGTGAGCAGCTGCGAAACCGATTTTTTCTGGGAACGCACCTGCATCTGTTTGTTCTGGCTCATGCGTCCCATTTGGCCGGACTGGCCCATCTGACCGGGCCCCATTTGCCCCGGTTCGTGCTGACTCCCCATGCCGGGACCACCCATTCCCGGACCGCCCATCCCAGGCCCACCGCCAGGATGTCCTCCCATGGCCGGACGGCCCTGCGCCATCGCGGACATGCCCAGCCCAAGCCCCAGTGCCGCAACCAATGCAATTGTGCGTTTGCTAAGTTTCATGGCAGTTCCCTCCCTGACCGGGCCTTGACGACACGGTCACCGTTACGCGGAACCCACAGGCCACCCGAAGCCGACGCAATTGCCGCCCGCAGCCGGCTCTGAGAACAGGTGCCCGCTAGAATCCGCCGCCTGGGCACCCGTTGCAAAATGAGATGCCGCATCGGGCGGCTGCGGATGCCAGTTGAATTAGGAACCCAAAGGTAGGGAATCAGGCGTTCGAGAGTATCTTGCCCCAAGAGGGCAATTCGCGGCGGCCGGCGAGCACTTCGGCTCCCCAACGGCCCAGAAATACCGAGAAGCTGACGCCGTCGCCTCCCAGCCCGTTCAGCACAAGAACGTCTTGCGACCGAGGATGCCGGTCGAAAAACATCTGCCACGAATTACCAAAGCGGATCGGGCCGCCCCAGCGCTGGTCGAACTCGACGTTGGCAATTGCCGGGTGCAGTCCACGAACTCGGTTCTCCAAACTAGCAAACAGCCCGGAAGCCACCCCCTGATCGATGTCGAGCTTCGCAAGATCATCGTCATCGGCAACGTCCACCAAGCCGCTGCCGAACATTACTGCCCCGTCCGTCATCGGCCGGCCCCAAAGATATGGCAGGTCGGCGGTGTAAAACCCTTTTCCGGAAGAGAGCCCAAGATCGGCGAGCACGGCACCGGAGAGCGGCTTGGTGAGGATGGCGAGCGTGAACTTTGCTCGCGAATCCCCGGTCACGCCAGAAAGCTCGGCAGATTGTGCGTTGGTCGCGAGCAGCATGCGCCCGGCACGCACCGTGCCCCCTGAAGTATGCACCACCAACGGC
The DNA here is from genome assembly GCA_046704165.1 of Candidatus Acidiferrales bacterium. GTDB lineage: Bacteria > Acidobacteriota > Terriglobia > Acidiferrales > UBA7541 > JAKASX01. The sequence continues at coordinate 27,164 of JBJKSI010000048.1, read as the reverse complement.
GAACCGAATTCCACACGTTCGACACGCGTGTTTTCGAGAATCGCGACGCCTAGGCGTTGCCCGGAGCGGGCCAGACCATCGATGATGCGCCCTGGGTCCACGGCCCCTCCTGGCACCTCGCGGAGGACGCGAAGCGTGCCGGAATCGTCCCAAACAATCGGAGAATCGGACCTGCCGCCGCTACGGGCGATCTCGTAGACGCCCGGCAACTCCAAATCACCATCGGCGCCCAATTGCGCAAGCGTGTCCACGTAACCTCCGAGCACGTCGCCGAGCCCTTCGAGCTCACCCTCGGCCGCTTCCGCCAAAGCCAGCCCGCCGGTACGGCCGCTGGCGCCCGAACCCACACACGCTGCCTCGAGCAAGACCACGCTGCGCTCGGGAGAGAGCCTTCGGAGCCACGCCGCCGTGGCCAATCCGGAAAAGCCGCCGCCAACAACGACAAAGTCCGCCTCGGCGGGAAGCGGCCGCGGTTCGGCACGGAAGCCAATCGTCCAGGGAGGTTTACCCCAATTCATCGCCGTCTTCGATTCATATAGCGCGAAATCCGGCGCTTCCGCAAGTTTCGGCTGTGTTTCGAGTGCGGCGCGGGAATTTCGCCGGGAAGGGGCTCGTTTGGCCTTCAAGGATGTGGGCATCGGTTTTGCCTCCGCTGCCAGCCCGGTTCGAGAGGTTTCGCCGGCGGCGCGCTCGCCGGCATCCGGGTTGTACCACTTGATGGCTACACTCTGATGAGTGGAAATGATCCTCAAGTAAGAGAGATGTGAATTTCGCGTAACAAGGAGAGGTGTTCAGCCGCGACACAGAGGCCCCGGATGCGAGAGTTTCGGCCACGAGGCACTCAGGCACCGCGCTTGCGGTCGGTACGGATGCGTTCGATGTAGCGGCCAGTTTCCACCTCCACGCGTACTGTTTCGCCAGCGTCGACGAAAAGGGGCACTTTCACCACCACTCCATTTTCGAGCGTCGCTTCCTTCATCGTGCTGCCCTGCTGTGAATGCACCGCCGGAGCGGTCTGAGTCACCTCGAGGTCCACCGCCTGCGGCAGTACGATACTCACCGCGCGCCCCTCGAATAGCTCCACCGGCAGTTTCATGCCATCTTGCAGGAAGTGTTCGCCAGGCCCAATCGTAGATCGCGGAATGGCAATCTGTTCGAACGTTTCCGGATGCATGAAGGTGCACGAATCGGCATCGCCGTAGAGGAATTCCATCGGTTGCCGGTCCAGCTCCACGTCCTCGAAGCGCTCCTCGGGCCGCACGTGCAACTCGCTGAGCCTACCCGTCTCCAGATCGCGCAGCTTCAGTTTGACGAGGTTGTGGATTTGACCGGCGCGGCTCTTGATTTCGGCCTCGAGCACCTTGTACGCCCGACCCTCCGCGCGAATCGCCATTCCCGACCTCAGCTCAATTGCAAGCATCCGAATGTTTCCCCATGACCTTGTATAGAGTGGGTCCGCAACGGCACAAGCGTCAATCGCCCGGCTGAATCGCCTCCGGGCAGAGGCTCACTGTGTCCCGCACCCGTAATCCAATCGCATTTTGAAAGGCGAAACACCGTCCGCCAGAAAAGAATACCGATCCGCACGGCGGGACCGAGCCGCGCATTCGCAGCCGCTGGTCCTCCGGCTCCCGTCCAGCTTACCAGACCGAACAAACGCACGACCGTCGAAGATCCTCGCGACGTGCTGACAGAGGCCCAATGACGGGTGCGCGAGAGGTTGCGCGGGCGCGACTTTCGCCCAGGCCGAATCTCCAAGAAGGAAACGCGTGCAATCCGGCTACTTGAGGCGATTGCAGTCATATGGCAGAGTCTTGCCGTGGTTGACGCGATCACGTTTCTCTTGGGCTTGGTGTTCGGAAGCTTCCTGAACGTCTGCATTCGCCGGTTGCCCGGCCATGAATCGCTGGTGACTCCGGGATCGCATTGCCCGCTCTGCGACGCGCCCATCCGCCCGATCGACAATATCCCAGTCCTCAGCTACGTATTGCTTCGCGGACGTTGCCACGCGTGTCATGGGCGAATTTCACCTGAATACCCTGTAGTGGAACTGCTCACCGGGGCTCTGTTCGTCGGCTGCTACCTGGAATTCGGAGCGACGCCTGAAGCGATCAAGTGGACGCTCTTCTGCTGCCTCCTGCTGGTGCTGATCTTCACCGATCTGCACGAGCGGATATTGCCCGACCGAGTTAACTATTTCGGCCTCGTGGCAGCGCTTGCCTTCAGCCCGTTCCTTCCAGCCGTCGACGGGCTGGCGCCATGGCTGATGAATCAGCACTTCGCACTGGGTGCTCCGGTGTGGACGGTTCGTTTTGCGGACGCGGCGCTTGGCATGCTGGTGGCCGGAGGACTGCTCTGGATATTTGCCGAAGGCTATTTCCGGCTGCGCGGCCAGGAAGGCATGGGGTTGGGCGACGTGAAGATGATGCTCATGGCGGGAGCGTTCCTCGGCGTCCGCAAGGCGATCCTGATGATGATGTTTGGTTCGGTTCTGGGCAGCGTGGTGGGCCTGTTCGCGATTTTCGTACTCCACAAAGGACGCGATTACGAACTGCCGTTCGGTACCTTTCTGGGCATTGCGGGAATTTTCCTGATTTTCGCGGGGCCTACATTCCTGCATCTATAACCTGTCGGCTTCGGGCATTGGCCGTTGAAGGCAGTGGCAAGCTACGCGTCCGCTTTCTGCGGCCGCTCGGCCAGGTGCAGCGCCACGATCCCTCCCATCCACAACTCGAAACGGACGTGCTCGAAACCGGCACTGCGTAACCGCTTGGCCAGTTCCGACGGCCCGGGAAACCGCGCCACCGATGCCGGCAGATAACCGTAGGCCTGGCGGCTACCGGAAATCAGCCCGCCGATCGCCGGCAGAATCCGCCTGAAGTAGAAACGGTACAGAGGGCCAAACAGGGCGCCCGGCGGCTCGGAAAATTCCAGAATCCCCAGTGTTCCTCCGGGGCGCAACACGCGCAGGAACTCCGCGACACCGGCATCGTAATTCGCCAGGTTGCGGAAGCCGAAGGCCATGGCAACCAGGTCGAACGAGCGATCGGCAAAGGGCAGATGCAGTGCGTCGACGGCCAGGAAACGTGCCTTGCTGCCACGCCGCGAGGCCTTTTCACCGGCGCGGACGAGCATTCCGTGGACAAAGTCGCCCCCCAGGATCTCCACCCGGCCACCGGCATAGACCTTGACCCCCGATTCGATTGCGAACGTCAGATCTCCGGTGCCGCAACAAACGTCGAGCGCGCGGGCGCCCGGCCGGAGGGCATTGCGCAAGCGGCGGACGGCGCGCCGCCGCCAATGGCGGTCGAAGGAAAACGAGAGGAGGTGATTCAGGAAATCGTAGCGTGGCGCGATCGACCCAAACAGCTCGCGCACGCGTCGCGCCGCTTCGGCTTCGTCATAGACGCCTTCGGGCCGCGTTCCAGCGGCCGGCGCACCGGTCCTCGTCCTCATCGAGCGCCTCGCGCGGTCAACTCCGCTCCCGCGGTGCGGCAGCGCCGGTTTTCGCGTGCTCCTTGAAGAGGCGCGGCAACTCGCCAAGCACTTCGCGTACCAGGCTTGCCGGAACTTCTTCGGTGAACTCCACTTCGCCGATCCTGCGCGGCAATACCCAAACGACGCGCCCGGCACGCGCCTTCTTGTCCGCGCCTAGCCGGCCGATCACGGCGTCGCGCCGCCCGGGCAACTGGGGCAGCCGGCCAAGGCCTGCAACCAGAGTCGAAATGCGATCCGCGTCCTGCGAGCGAAGACTTCCGAGCCGTCGCGCCATCTCTGTTGCCGCCAGCATGCCCCAGCCCACGGCTTCGCCGTGAAGCATTCGGCTGTAGCCTGTGGCCGCCTCGAGCGCGTGGCCGATGGTATGACCGAAATTGAGCGACTTCCGCAGCCCGCCCTCGCGCTCGTCCTGGCCGACGATGTCTCCCTTGATTCTGGCGCAACGCGCGACCACCCAATCGAGCACGCTACCGTCTCGCTTGACCACCCGGGCCAGCGTACGCTCCAGCACGTCGAAAAGCAGCGGATCAGCGATCACTGCGTATTTCACCACTTCGTAGAGGCCGGAGCGATATTGCCGGTTCACCAGCGTGGCCAGAAGATCGGGGTCGGCAACGACGAGCCCTGGAGGGTAGAACGCGCCCACCAGGTTCTTCCCTTCCTTCAGGTTCACGCCGGTCTTCCCGCCGATCGAACTGTCCACTTGCGCCACAAGCGTCGTGGGCACCTGCACCAACCGGACGCCACGCATGTAGCTGGCGGCGGCGAACCCGGCCACGTCACCCACCACGCCGCCGCCGGCGGCCACGATCACCGCGTCGCGATCGGCGCCTGCGCGCACCAAGGCACGGGCGATCCGTTCCACCGTCTGCAGATTTTTCGCCGTCTCGCGGTCGTCGAAAAGGATGCGACGGGGCCGCGCAGGGCCGAGTGCATGCGTGAGCGCGTCCCCACAGCAACGCCAGACGCGCGGCGAAGAAAGCAGAAACACACCGCTGCGTTCGGCCGGAAGCTGGCGTGCCACCCAGCCGCTGCGCCGGAAAAGTCCCCGGCCACAGTACAGCGGATACTCACCGGCGGAGGAATGGATCACGAAACGTTTCATCGTCGCGCAAAACTGTACCACACGGCAGAGGAAAACTTCCTCTGCCGGGCTTCGTGATACCATAGACAGACTTAGCGGGATGGAAGCGGCGGAATGCACGAAATCGACAGAATACAAGTGGATTACGCGGTGGTTGGTGCCGGGGTGGCTGGGCTGCGCGCCGCCATCGAACTGGCTCGTGGAGGCAGCGTACTCATGCTCTCTAAGGGCAAAGTAGGCGAGAGCGCCACGGCCGTGGCACAAGGTGGTATCGCCGCTGCGCTCAGCGACGAGGATGAAATCGGACTGCACGAGCAGGACACCATACGCGCCGGCGACGGCCTGTGCGACGCCGCCGCAGTCCGTGTGCTGGTCGAGGAGGGCCCCCCTTACATTCAGGAACTGATCGGTTGGGGCACGCAGTTCGACCGCAACGGCACGAAGCTGGCTTTCACGCGCGAGGGCGCCCACAGCCGTTCGCGCATCTTGCACGCCCACGGCGATTCCACCGGTTGGGAGATCGGCCGGGCGCTGCTGGCCAAAGCTCGCACGCTCGATCGCATCGACATGCACGTGCAGTCGTTTACTCTCTCCCTGGAACTCTCACCGGAGGACCCGGCCAGGGTGATCGGGCTGCGTTTCGTTGACGAGATCAGCGGGCGCGTGATGAAGGTCGAGTGCCGGGCGGTCTTGCTGGCAACCGGCGGGCTCGGACAGCTCTATCCGGAAACGACCAATCCCGCCTCGGCTACCGGTGACGGAACAGCCATCGGATTCCGCGCCGGCGCGGTGCTCTCCGACATGGAGTTCATTCAGTTTCACCCCACGGCGCTGGCGGCGAAAAACGCCCCGCCCTTTCTGCTCTCCGAGGCGTTGCGCGGCGAAGGCGGCATCCTGCGCAATGCGCTGCTCGAGCGTTTCATGCCCCACTACAACGAAGCCGCCGAACTGGCGCCGCGCGACGTGGTCAGCCGCGCCATCGTCTCTGAACTGAAGCGCACGCGCAGCCCTCACGTCTACCTGGACCTGACCGGAATGAAAGAAGAATTCGTAAAGAAACGTTTCCCTCGCATCTACGCCACCTGTCTCAGCTACGGGATCGACATCGCTACAGACATGATCCCGGTACGTCCGGCGGCACACTACTCGATGGGGGGTGTGAAAACCGATCTGCATGGCCGCACCAGTCTGTCCGGCCTATACGCTGCCGGTGAGGTCGCCTCGACCGGCGTCCACGGCGCCAATCGCCTCGCCAGCAACTCGCTGCTCGAAGGGTTGGTGTTCGGGGCTCGCTCCGGAAAGGCCATGATCGAGGACGCGCCGGCTCCGCGCGAATCCAAGAGACCACCGAAGGCAAGCGCGGCCAAATTCGCCGCCAAGCCGAAGGCAGGTCACAAGCCGGGCTTCGCTATGCCCGGGCCGGAGGAAGCCGCGGCAACGCCCACACCTCAGCCGGGCAGCGAACCCACGCTCGACCGGATCCGTGAAATTTTGGGAAGCCGCGTGGAAATCCTTCGCGACGGCCGCGAACTCGCTCACGCCATCGAGCAGCTGGAGGGGATGGAACCGCCGGCGCCCGAGCATCCCGCCCGGCGGGAATGGGAGATCTATAACATGTGGACGCTGGCGCGCGTGGTGGCCCGCTGCGCGCTGGCACGGGAGGAGAGCCGCGGCAGCCATTACCGGGCCGATTTCCCCTATCACGACGACGAACGATTCAACCGGCACTCGCTGATTTCGCGCGAGGGGCCGGTGCGCTTTGACTAGGCCATTCCCTTCCCTTTCCCGCCAGATACGCGTTTCCAGCACAGAGCTTGCGCTCCCATGCGCAGGGTCTGGGCGGAAACGGCTTCAATCCGCCAGCGTATTCCCATAACATCACGCGTCCACCGACAGGAGGGGCGGCGCTACGTACGGAACATTTCCACTCGGGGATAAAAGGCAGTCGCGCTTGAGCCGCTTTCGGCTACTTGCCGGCGTGGGCCGTGGGCACGAATTTCTTGTCGAGCGCTTGAATGCTCGCCAGGAACACGTGGCCGACAACGGCCAGCGAGTGTGGGCTGCACTTGTCGAGCGTGTCCTGAACCGTGTGCCAATAGGGATAGTTGAAGTCGATGACGTCGATCGCGGCGACGCCGTGGTGCAGAAATGGAATATGGTCGTCGTCGACAGCCATCGATTTCGAGAGAAAGTAGCGGCTGTAGCCGAGGCGCTTGGCCTGACCCCACACCAGATCGACCAGCCAGGGCGTCGAATTGCTGTCCTTGTCGATCCGCAGATGGGCGTCGCCGATCATATCGGCCAGCATCACGGCCTTCACCTGCTTGAGTTTTCCGGAGAGCGCCATACGGGCGGCAAGCTCACGGCTGCCAAAAAGGGCGTTGTTGTCGCTCCAGACGGTCTGGGCCTGCTGTGCCGTGGTGAAATTCGTCTGATCCTCTTCGCCGTCGAGGAACGCAATCCAGACGGTGAGCGGCCCGGGATGGCCGCACAGATCGCGCGCCACCTCAAGCATCAAGGCGGTAGAAGATCCTCCGTCGTCGGCCCCGACGAAGCCGGGCAGCCGGAGTGTATCGTAGTGGGTGAGCAGTAGAATGATGCCAGGATTCTTCCCCGGAATCTTCGCTACGATATTCTCCATTTTCAGGTTGCCGATGGCGGTCTGCGCCTGAAAATTGTCTTCGCTCACCTTGCAGCCGAGCGATTGGAGCTGGTCGACCAGATAGTGCTGCTCGCGGTGGATATTGGCCGAGGCGGGCGGGCGGGGGCCGAAAGACTGGATCTTCTTGAGGTATGACCATGCGCGAGTGCCGTTGAACCCACCGGTCTGGGAGGGCGGCGGAGCGGTTTGGGGACCGTCGGAGCCAGCGGCGTCCTTTCCCAACACATGCGCGCCACCGCAGGCCACGGCAACGGCGCAGAGTATCAGCGCGAAGACGGCGACCGCGCGCGCCAGAAGCGAAGCGTCGTGGTCCGGTTCAGTTTCGTTGCGGGAATCCATCTCAGCGTGCCCCCTTTCCGGCCGCCGCCTTCTTCCGCTTCCGGCGGACAACCAGCCAGCTGACCCCGATGCCTGCGATATACAGGAAAACCATCGGCGACATGAAGATGAGCATCGTCGTCGCGTCGGGGCTCGGAGTGACGACGGCAGCGATGATCGTGATGATGAGAATGGCGTAGCGCATGTTCTTCCACAGGAACTGTGGCGTCACCACGCCGATCAGCGAGAGGAAGAAGATCAGCACAGGTAATTCGAAGATGAACCCAAGGCCCATCAGGACCAGCAGCGTCAGATCGAAATACTCGTTGATGCTGATCAGTGGCCGGAACGGTCCCTGAAAGCTGATGAGGAACCGCAGGACGTAGGGCAACAGAATGAAATAGCCGAAGGCAATCCCCGACAGGAAAAGTCCGACGGACGAGACGACAAAGGTTACCACCGCGCGGCGCTCGTGCTTGTACAGACCAGGGGCGACGAAGAGCCAGATCTGGTAGAAAACCACCGGCGAGGCGAACACCAGGCCCAGATACAGGCCCAGGTGAATGATGAGGGCGATCACGCCGGTGGGGCTGGTGTAGATCAGTTTGTCGCCGGCGTGCTGCGCGTGCAGCGCCTCCAGCATCGGCCGCGAAATCCACGCGAGCATTTTTTCCGCCACGGAGAAGCCGGCAACCGCGCCGATGGCGATCGCAATCAGCGAATAGACCAGGCGCTTCCGTAGTTCGGTCAAATGATCGAAAAACGACATCCGCCCGGCGGGCTCGGTTCCCTCCAGGGCGGGGGTTGCGGGCTCAGGCTGCGGTGGAGTGGCCATCTGTCGGTTTTCCTGGAGGCGTCGTGGTTTCGGCGGCAGGGTGCCCCTTGGCGGAGACCTCTTGCTGAATCGTTCCCGAGATCTCTTCCGGCACCTTCTCGATCTCTTCCGGCACCTGGTCGGGTTCAGAAGTCTCGCTCATCTCGGGTTCGTGAAAATCGGCTTGGAATGGGTCCTCGACCCTGCCAGCCAGTTCGTCTGTCGCCGTGGGCTCGGCGACGCTTTCAGTTGGCGTCTGCTCTTCCGCCGCCTCCTCGGAAGAGTTCGACCCGGCCGGATTCAAGGCCGCTGGTGAAGCAGCCGAGGACTGCCGCGTCGGGCCTTTCGTTTCCCGGATCTCGCGCTCGAGGTTGCGCATCTCCTCCTCGAGCGTCTCGCGCAGCCCTCCGGTGGCGCTCTGCCAGTCCGTCATCACCTTGGACAGGGTACGTGCAACTTCGGGAAGTTTCTCGGGCCCCAGAACGATCAGGGCCACCAGGAAAATGATGATCAGGTGGGGAACGCTCAGCATCCGGGCCGCAGGCCTCTTCTGCATGATAGAAAAGCGCCGAATCAGTGTCAAACGGACGCTATGCTATACTTACTGCGTTCAAGGAGATAAGGCGACTTATGCTGCGGGGAAAACGCTCCATCCTGATTTTTGTCAGCATCCTTGCCGTGTCGGCACTGGCCGGAGGGCTTTACGAGCCTTCGCTTCGCGCGAAGACAACCGGAAACGGCAGCCTCGAAGGATCCGTCAGTACGTTCACCCAGGTTCTGTCCGTGGTCGAGCACGATTACGGCAGGAAGGTGAACGTCAACAGCGCCGTCTATAACGGCGCGATCCCCGGGATGCTCGCGGTGCTTGACCCGCACTCGACCTTCTTTACCAAGAAAGCCTTTTCCCTGCTCCGTGAAAACCAGAACGGCCGCTATTTCGGCGTAGGTATGCAGATCGGTCCGGAGAGCGGGCGGACGGTGGTCATCGTGCCGTTCCCTGGTTCACCGGCCTACAAGGCCGGCATTCGCCCGGGCGACGTAATCCTGAAAGTGGACGACAAGGCATGCAAGGGCCTGTCAGTGGACCAGGTGGCGAACCTGCTGAAAGGGCCGCGCGGAACGGTGGTGCACATCACCGTGGGCCGCGAGGGCTGGAAGAAGCCGCTGGAGTTCACCGTGACGCGGCAGGAGATCAACCATCCTTCGGTCGATTACGCCACGCTGATCAAGCCCGGCATCGGCTACATCGATATTTCGACGTTCGAAAACGAGGACACCGCTCGGGAGTTGTCCGCTGCAATGAAGAAGCTCGATGCGCCGCATCTGAAGGGGCTCGTCCTCGATTTGCGAGGCAACCCGGGCGGCCTGCTGGACCAAGCGGTGCAGGTGGCCGACCAGTTCCTCGACAAGGGCCAACTGATTGTGAGCCATCACGGCCGCTCGTCCCCCGAGCGCCGCTACTACGCTATTCATGGTAACGGCGGAGACCACGTGCCGATCGTCGTGTTGGTGAACGGCGGCACTGCCTCGGCCTCCGAGATTGTCTCCGGAGCGCTGCAGGATCACGGGCGAGCACTGATCGCCGGGACTACCACCTTCGGCAAGGGCTTGGTGCAGACCGTCACCCAGCTCAGCAACGGCACCGGTCTGGCGCTTACCACCGCCCGCTACTACACACCAAGCGGCCGACTGATTCAGCGCCCCTACAAGAACGTCTCCTATTGGGAATACCGCTTCGATCCGCAGCCGGCGCGCAAGCGCAAGGCCTATCTGACCGACGGTGGCCGCACCGTTTATGGCGGCGGCGGGATCACACCGGACGTCAAGATTCCGGCGCCCAAGCTTGACGCGTTCCAGACGAAGCTGATGCAAGCCGGCGTCTTTTTCCCGTCGATCGGTTCACCGCTGGGCATCGGGGTTGGCGATTTCACGCGGTATTTCCTGGGTCAGCACCCCACCGTCACGAAGAGCTTCACCGCCGATCAAGCCGTTATCAACGACTTCGAGCAGTTTTTGAAGCGGCAACACATCAGCTTCACCAGCCAGGACATTCAGAAAAACCTGAACTGGCTGAAGTGGAAGATCAAGCGTGAGGTGTTCACTTCGGTCTTCGGACTCGATGCCGGGTATCGCGTCGACCTGGAGCACGACACGCAACTGCGGAAGGCGATGACGCTGATTTCCCAGGCCAAGCAGATCTACGCACAGGCGCGCAGCATGGACGCCGAGCGCGCCGCAGCCTTGCAGAAGAGCCAGCAGCAGTAACCGGTGCCCCGCAACTCTGCACGTTTGCCGCACCAGTGCCTTGCCCGAGGGTGGGGCTCCGCTTACAATCACTCAGAGTGGGCCGCTAGCTCAGTTGGGAGAGCGCCTCGTTCGCAACGAGGAGGCCGTGGGTTCGAGTCCCATGCGGTCCACCAATTTCCCCATTATCCTGATCCCCTTCCCTCAGTCGCTTGCGTGACGTCACGTCATTCTTGTGGCCAAGCCAATCGGGTCATGGTCTCTTACGGATCGCACGTCGCAATCGATCGTCGCATCAGAGTTCCCCGGTAAGAATCTGCGCGCGACCCAGCCCAAGGGACCAGTCTTCCTCTGAAGAGGTGACGATGTTCATCATCACGTCGGAGGGCGCAATGCCGCATTGTTTTTCAAGCTCCTCCGCCATGCGCTTGTAGAACTGCACTTTCATCTCCCGTGACCGGGGCCGCGTTGTGATTTGGATCATCACAAAGTTGTTCGTGCGGGGAATGTTTAGGCCCGCGTCTTCCATGACCATGTGAGAAGGCCGATGCTCATTGACGATCTGGTAGCGATCGCGCACCGGCACCTTGAATACCTCCACCAGGACGTTGTGGGCGGTGTCGAGCAACTCTTTCAGCTCCTTCTCGCTGCGACCCTCATACAGGTCAATTCGCACCAAGGGCATATCGTCCTCACTGAACTTCCGGAGTCGTTTCTGTCGCGGAGACGAAGGCGCACGGCCGGCTCCCACAGGCCTTTCGCAGTTATGGCAGCAACCTCGCACTCAACGGACAACAGCTCCCCTTTGGCCGCTCAAACCGTGAGGCGAGCTAGGCCGCCTTTGCTTTCTCTTTTCTCGCTGTAGCGGCGTTGCCGCGCCTCACTTGAATAATTCCCTCGAGATAAGGCCCGTAAATTTCTTCGACAGTGCGATAGCTTTCCGTGCGGTATCTCTCCGCCGCTTCCTTGCTCTCCCAAAAACTCATGGCCACCACCATATCGAGCGAGCCCTCGGGCACCAGGCAGTAGGCGTTCACGAAACCGGGGAATTTCTCGAGAATCGGGAATCCCTTCTCGTTAACAACGGCGCATAGCTCCTTTGCCTTTCCCCGTTTGGTCTCCATCTCCAGCACTCTCACAAACATGTTCCCTCCTCACGCCTCCGCCAAAACGCGCAGGCCGAGAAAATGTGAAAACCGGGTTCTCTCGCCCTTAACCTATGGCCTGCCGCAGCCGCTTGTTCGCCCGCTTCAAGTCGCGAGAGAGCCGGTCGGCCATTCTGGACAGGTCGATCAATTGTTCGCGCAATTCCCTCCGGGCTGATTCCGTCTTCGTGGCAACGCCCCGCGCATGCCGCTCCACTTTCCCCACGGTGCTTCCTATTTTGACGGCGGCAGCCGTCAGCTTTTCGTTCTTGTGTCGAGCCATGGTTTCGTCTCCTGCCCATATGGTGTTGCACGTACGTTTCCGCTTTGGTCCTCAGCTGGGCGGAAAGTCACTCCGAGAACACGACCTATTCCCTTGGCTGAGTGTGGAATGCGGGCTTGGCAGTTTTCGGATGGGCCGGATTGGCCCGCTTCCTGCCCCAACTGGAGAGTGAAATAGCGCACCACCGCCGGGCAAACTCTACGGCGCCCAAGGCACGAGGCCTATCCCCTTATCGACCAACAAGAGAGCCAGCATATCCGGCGAGCCGGTTTGGCAAAGAGATTGCCCATTTGGTCGCAAACTTCGTTCCCACGACGGACCCGGACAAAGGGGCAGGAGGAGACACTATGAGACGGGTGGAGTATAGATTTTCAGGCCACACGGCAGTGATGGCGCTCGCGCTCGTATTGATAGCCATTGTCGCCGCGCAGGGCTGTTCCAAGACGCGGAGCGACACAGCCATCCAGACAGACATCCAGTCGCGCTTCTACTCCGACGAAGGCCTGAAAGGAACCAATGTTCAGGTACTCGTCGACCATAGCCAAGTGACCCTGACCGGGCAGGTGCCAACGGCTGAGATGCGGGATCGCGCGGTCAAAATCGCCGGAGCCACAAGCGGTGTGAAGCTGGTGGAGGACCGCATTACCCTGGCGCAGTCTGCCCCGGCGCCGACCGAAGCCACGGCCGAAGAAGCCACACCCGCAAGAGAGACACCTAAGCCGACCCGCGCGAAACCGAAACGCAAAACGCGCTCTGCACGCGAATACAAGCCTGCGCCGAAACCCAAAGCTCTCTCGACGGAAACCGCGCCGGTCCGCCCGGTGGGCGTGCCCGTTGAAACTCAACAGCCAACCGAGACAGCCAACGAGACAACCGCCCCTACGCAGCCGGTTGTCCAGGAGGCTCCTCCGCCACAGCCGGAAACGGTTACGATTCCCGCGGGCACGCACGTTTCGGTGCGCACGACCCAGGCCATCGATTCCTCCAAGGACAAGGCTGGGCAGGTATTCCGCGCCTCGCTCGACGCACCGATCTTCGTCAACGGCCAGGCAGTGGTCCCGGCCGGTGCGGATGTCTCAATCCGCCTGGCAGTAGCCAAGGCGGCCGGACGTATGACCGGGACGAGCGAACTGGAGCTCCAGTTGGTAAAACTAGTGGCATGGGGTCGCAGCTACCCGTTGACGAGCAACGTCTACGCCGCCACGGGCAAATCGCGAGGGAAAGACACCGCCAAGAAGGTTGGAGTGGGAGCCGCAGTCGGTGCCATTATTGGTGCGATAGCCGGGGGCGGAAAGGGAGCGGCCATTGGCGCGGCAACCGGCGCAGGGGCCGGCACCGCCGTTCAGTTGGCCACGCGTGGGCAACAGGTGAAGGTACCTTCGGAAACCTTGCTCGACTTCGAATTGCAACAGCCCGTTACCGTGACCCTCCCCCCACCGCAACCTTAAACCGCCTCTGAGAGCCACAGGTGTGTCGGGGGCCTAGGCTATAGATGGCCTCTCTTTGGTCGGCAGATGGGCCAGTGGTAGCGGAAACCGAGGCGGGCCAAGGCCCTCCTGCCCATAACTGGTTCTCCGCATCGCCGAAACGCGCACGTAAAGAAAGAAGGGCCGCTCCAGAAGCGAGCGGCCCTTTGCTTTTCGAGCCTGTCGTCCGTGATGCCCGGCGCCACGGGTCCGAAGGGCTATTGGGGTTTCGGTCCCTGGACCACCTCGCCCAGATCCTTCACGCGAATCCATTTGGCAAAGGCGGCCTTCACCTGCGCCGCGTTGAGCGCAAGATAATGGCGCGCCGCAACGGTCGGCTCGTCGAGTGGCAGGCCCATCCTCTCCCGATACAGCAGGCCGCCGGCGATGCTGCTGATGCTGGACTCGCCAAGGGGGATCTCCCGCAGCAGCATCGTCTTGGCCTGGAGCAGTTCGTGCTCGCTGGCCGGAGCGGTCTTCATCTGCCGTAGGTCGCGCGCGACGATGGCGCGGGCCTTGGACACGTTTTTCGGATCGCAGGCATATTCCACCGAGTAGACGGCGCGCGTGCGCCCGGCGTCGAGCGAAACGCCCACGTAATAGACCAGTCCCTCCTTTTCCCGCAGATCGCGATAAAGCCGCGTGGCGTAGAAGCCGCCGCCGAGAACGTGGTCGCCGAGTTCCAATGCGTAGTAATCGGGCGAGAAGCGGGTCATGCGCAGAGTTTCAGCCAGAGTGACTTCGTCTTGCACGCGGCTGGTGTCGGGAACCGTCGTTTGGGAGCTGGTACTGTTGGGTACAGCCGGCAGCTCCACTTCCGGTTTGGGGCCGGTGGCGCGCCAGGAGCCGAAATACTTTTCGATCACCTCGCGGGCTCTGGCTGGTGTCACTTTACCGATCACGACGATCGTGGTGAGGTCGGGCCGGAAGACGTGCTTGTAGTAGTCGCGAACGTCGGGAAGCGTGAGCGACATCACCTCTTTCGGCGTCGGCTGGCGCAGCGTGGGATCGCCCTTTGGAAAAAGTGCGGCGTCGAGCGCACGAGACGAGAGGTAGTCGGGACTCTCGAGTTGCCCGGCGACGGCGCCGGCCGTTTGCCGCCGTACGGCCAGAAAGCCCGTTTGCGGCAGGTGCGGGTGCAGTTCGTTATCGGCCAGCAGCTGAACGCCGCGGTCGAAGTGGCTGGCGAGCACCGAAACCGAGAAGCTCGTGCCGGCCGATTCGTCGGCGGCGATATCGTCCAGGGCCTTCTGGAAGGCAAGCCGATGGAGCGATTGGGAACCGTAGGTCAAGAGCTGCGAAAGAACGCTGCTCACTCCCTCCTGATGCGGAGGCTCCTCCAGATCGGGGTTGTTGCGGATGTGTCCATAAACGCTGATCGTGTCACTGACCGATTCGGGCTGGACGATCAACTGCAGACCATTGGGAAGCGTGGTGACCGTCGGATGGACGGTGGAGGGTGGCACCTCCAGCCGCGTCAGAGCCTTACGCGCCCAGTCAGGCAGCGGCGTGGGCGTGACCTTGCTCGGGGCGAAGGATTCCCTGCCACCGAAGGACTTCGTCGAGATCGGCTTGCCCGAAGGTTGCGGAACGAAAACGGCCGTGATGGCGTGATCAAAGGCGAGATACCTGCGCGCGACACGGTTCACGTCGCTGACAGTGACTTTCTGAATTGCCTCAACATCCTGTTCAGGTGACTGCAGACCCTCGACCGCAAGCGCGTTGGACCAAGACATCGCCAGGCCTGAGATTGAGTTCCGACGGAATTCAGCGTCAGCCGCTTCATGCCGCTTAGCCGCCTCGACCAAATCGGCGGGCAAACCGTTCTTCAGGTCCTCGCGCAGGATCTGATTCATCTGCTTTACCAGAGCGGCACTGTCGGCACCCTTGGGGAATGCGCCGATCGCATAGCCCAGTCCCGCGCCCGGCAGCGGATCGAGCGAAAAACCCGCGAAGAGCGCCTTGCCCTCGGGCACCAGTGCGTAGAGGCTCCCGCGCTGGCTGCTCAATACGTCGGAGAGCACCTCGGCCGCGGCGTAGTCGGACTGGCCGTAGCCAGGCATGCGGAAAGCGATCAGCACCAATCCGTAAGGCAAGTCAGTGGTGAGATGCATTGAGTGCGCCAAGACAGGTTGGAGCTTGATTGTCGGGCGCTTCGGAAGCTTCCTTGCCGGAATGTTGTCAAAGAGCTTGTGCACTTCGGCCAGTACGGCTTGCGGCTCTACGTTGCCGGCAACGATGAGGATGGCGTTGTTCGGCGCGTACCATTTCGAGTGAAATTCGCGGAGCATCGCACCGGAGGTCTTATTGAACGAAGCCTTGGTACCGAGAGCGTCGTGGGCGTAGGGCGTTCCGCGGAACATCGCGGCCAGCAGTTTCGTGTAAAAGACGTATTCGGGATTTGAGAGGTCTTGCGCCACCTCCTGCTCAATCGCGCCGCGCTCCTTGGACCATTCCTTCTCGGTATCGTCCACGCCACGCATCCGAATCGACTCGATGTGTAATGCCAGATTCACGTCATCGGAAGGGACGGTGAAAAAGTACTGCGTCACCGTTTGCTGCGTATCGGCGTCGAACTGGCCGCCCATGGCGGCGGCAATATCCGCCAGCTGGTTCTTGTCCAGGCCGGGGCTGCCGCGAAACATCATGTGCTCCTGCGCGTGGGCCATACCGGGGAATCCCGCAGGCGCCTCGTTCGAACCGACCTGGTAATTCACCACCGTGGTCACCACAGGGGCGAGCGGGTCGCGCACTACCACGACGCGCAGACCGTTTTTCAACGTTGCTCGAACAACGTGCGGTGGGTGGGTCACCTGGGGCCTGTTTGGTGGCGCCGCATGCGCCGGCACACTGGCCATCCAGATCGCTGCCAAACCTACCATCAGGGCGGCGGATAGCCTTCCTGCCCCTCGCACGTTTAGTAAGTCCGCAAAACGCTTCCCCATTGTTCTCATTCCCCTCTCAAAAAGTCGGCTTTACGCTCTGTTTGATGCTCCCCTAACGTACACTGGCGGTCAAGTTTCCGGTAGCAGGGACTCACGCCGGCGCCGGGCGATCCGGAAAACTTTCGGGTATCCTAGTCAAATGTAGCGAGTGGGCGGCGCGGCAACCAGGGTTTGCCGCCGTGCCTCGCGGCTGCTGAGAGCCGCAGCGTCGCCCAAAACGGTTTCTCCAAGGAGCCCTGCATGAATCCGAGCCCGATTTCCCGGCAACGGCGCCCCGCGGCCAGTCCCAGCCCCGCATTTCTTCTCCTGGCCACTTGCCTGCTTCTCTTCGTAGCCATCCAGCCAGCTCCCGCGTCCGCACAGAACTCACCCACCCCTCGTGCGGACGCGAAGGTGCTCGTCGGCACGTGGACGGCCACGTTCAAAGGCACCACCTTTATGAGACTACACTTCGCGGAGAAAACCGGAAAACTGACCGCAACGCTGAGCAACGGACAAATCGCACTGAATTCCGAGGGTGAGATTTCCGCCGTCAAGGTGATGCCCGGAGTGCAAAAGATCAAGGTCGGGAAGTTCGAAGGAAACACCGTCTACCTGCGCCAGGGGACTGAGAAGAAGCCATTGCGTTTCGCTTTCCGGCTGCAGGACAAGACGCACGCCAAGCTCGAAATCTTACATCCCAAACCGGCACTTTTCGATTCGCCCGCAGTGGTCGTTGCACCAAAACCAATCCTGCTGGTAAAGCAAACGACAACGAAGAAGCCTTAGGCTGAAGCGGACGACGCCGCTGCGGAAATCGCCGGCGCCGATCACGCGGCCGGGCGACCGCACCGGAAGTCAGGGATTCGAGCCGAAGGTCGCTCGCACGCGCCGCGAAACATGGAAATACCACCACCAGATTCCGATCGAGAGTATGACCAGCAACATGTGGCTCGCTTCACTGCCCAACAGGTTGTTGATTTGTACCGAATCGGGTTGCCGCCACCACGCACGGATCACCACGAGCGCACTGCCCGCCCCGGCGGCGAGCACGGAAAGAAAGTAGAGGTTCACCCAAAGCAAAGCACGGGGCTTTTGGGCCCACAAGTCGATTCCGACAAAGATCGAGAACGCCGCCAGCACCGCATTGTAGGCTTGGAGCACGAGAAGATGCGCTTGCCACGCCTGGAAGAACAGTACGATCGGACCAATGACCGTTAGTTCAAGGCAAAAAAGGAGCAGCCAGCCCCGGACCGGGATCTTTCCAGCTACGGGCGAGTCGGCACGAGCGGCGGAAGCGGCCGCGAAGGCAGAAACGGGTCCGCCAGCAGCGGCTGCAAGCGCCACGCCGCAGCCTGCGCAAAAAACCGAACTCTCCAGGTTTGAAGCGCCACAGTTAACGCAAGTCATCGGCTACACGCCTCGCGTGTTTCACCGGATACCTCAACTGGACGTCTGAAACCTTCCTCGACGGTGACACGGCAACACCGCACGGAGCTTCTTTGAAAACATAACGCTGGCGTATGATGTACCGGCTCCTCCGCCGGGAGCAAGAGAAAAAGACTCGTCTCCTGCTATCGCAACCCGGGGGGCTGGGCGTATGATGCGCCTCGCAAATCCTTGCCGGAGGTAGAGCAAACGATGAATCAAGGTGCCTACACCCGCCGCTGGCTGTGCGTTGGAAGCGCGGCGCTCGCCGCGATCTTTCTGGCCACGGGGCTCGTGCCGCGGGCTTTCGCTCAACGCCCCACGCTGAAGCAGCTCATGTCATTCGCCTTTCCCGACGAACTCACAGCCGCCGCTCACGGTGAACGGGTCGCCTGGGTGTTCAACATCGAGGGAGTGCGCAACGTCTGGGTGGCCGACGGTCCTGGTTTCAACGACGCGCGACCGGTAACGCATTACCGGGAAGATGACGGTCGCCCGATCGCCAGCCTGCGGTTGACGCCCAATGGCCGCACGGTGGTCTACGCCCGCGGCAGCGAGTTGAACGACCAGGGCGAAGTGGCCGATCCCAACAGCCTGGTGATCCGGCCGCAGCAGGAGGTGTGGGCCGTGGACGTCGATTCCGGCGGCCAGCCGCGGCTGCTCGGCAAGATGGACTGCCAAAGCGAGGGCTGCGAAGACATTCGAATATCGCCCAACGGGCAGATGGCCGCGTGGGCGGCGCGCGGACGGATCTGGGTGGCTCCGATCTCCGGCGGTTTCACAGCGCAGGCGATCGGCTACGTGCGCGGCAACAACAGCGATCCGCGATGGTCGCCCAATAGCGAGGAGATCGCTTTCGAGAGCGACCGCGGCGACCACAGCTTCATCGCCATCTACAATTTCGCCAGTCGCGAAATTCACTATATGCACCCCGGCTTCGACCGCGACGAACTGCCCCGCTGGTCTCCGGACGGCCGGCAAATCGCGTTCATCCGCCTGCCCGGTATCGAGAACAAGCAGCCGATCATTCCGCTGCACGTCACTCAGTGGGCGATCTGGGTGGGCAATCCACAGACCGGCGCCGCCCATCGAATCTATGACCAGAATGGCAACACGCTGAACGATTCCTACGACTGGCTGCACGAACGCGTCTCGTTCCACTTCATGTCGGGCAATCGCATCATTTTTGCCGGCAACATGGACGGCTGGAACCATCTCTATTCGATCCCGGCCGGCGGAGGGCAGCCAATTCGTTTGACCACCGGCCAGTACGCGGTAAAGGGCGTGACGGTGACGCCCAGCCGCAAATCGGTCCTCTATTCGTCAAACGAGAACGACATCGATCGCCGCCACATCTGGCGCGTGAACGCGGCTGGTGGACCACCGCAGGACCTGACACGCGGCAAAACGATCGAATGGTTCCCGGTGGAAACGGGCGATGGGAAATACGACCTGTGCCTGGGCTCTTCGGCTACAAAGCCGGCGATGCCTTACGTGATCACGCCGCCCGGACGGCGCATCATCGCCGGGCAGCTGATCGCCCACTATCCCTCCTCGCAACTGGTGGTGCCGAAACAGGTGATCTTCAAGAGCCTCGACGGGCTGCCGATTCACGGTCAGCTCTTCGTGCCGCGTGGCCACATCGCGCACGCTCCGGCGCTCGTCTACATGCACGGCGGACCGATGCGGCAGATGATGCTCGGTTTCCACTACATGGACTACTACCACTACGCCTACGCCGAAAATCAGTACCTGGTCAGCCTTGGCTTCGTGGTGTTCTCGGTGAACTATCGCACCGGCATTATGTATGGCCGGGCATTTGAGCAGCCGCCACACGCCGGTTGGCGCGGAGCTTCCGAGTATCAGGACATCGTCGCCGGAGCCAAATACCTGCAGGCGTTGCCCTACGTCGATCCGAATCGCATCGGGCTGTGGGGCGGCAGCTATGGCGGCTATCTGACCGCGATGGGGCTGGCGCGTAACTCCGACATTTTCAAGGCCGGGGTCGACATGCACGGAGTGCACGACTGGTCTATGTTCCTGACACACTGGTGGGGCCTGCTCGGCCGCCGGCAAGCGGGCGCACCACCCGATATCGCCCAGGCGATGAAGCTGGCCTGGGAATCGTCGCCGGATTCCTCGGTGGCGAAATGGAAATCGCCCGTGCTGCTGATCCAGGGCGACGACGACCGCAACGTTCCGTTTAACCAATCGGTCGATCTGGTGCAGCGGCTGAGGGCGCATCACGTGCCGTTCGAGACGCTCGTATTCCCCGACGAGATCCACGGCTTCCTCCGCTGGGGAACGTGGATGCGCGCCTACACCGCGACCACCAACTTCTTCGTCCGCGTCCTCATTAAGGGGGAAAAAATCTCGACGAACAACTGACCGTCATTCAAACAGCAACGAGCCCGGCCCGCGCTCATTCCGCACCCGACCGGGCTTCGTCTTTTCGGGCGCTGTGCGCCGGATCACTTGCCGCTGAAGATCAGAATCACGTCGAGGACCAACAGGATCACGATGGCGGCTTCGAGCAGGAACGAGCGGGCCTCGTTGAACTGGTCCATCATGAAATCGTACAGTTCGCCGGCGGTCTGGAGTTTGGCTTCCACCAGATTGCGATAGTCGGTGACGCCCATGCGGCGGGCCGCGAGGTCGTAAACGCGAGCGTAGTAGACGTCGCTGACGAACTTGATGGCGTTGTCGATGCGCTCGGTCAGTTCCATCACGTCGAGCCGGATCGTGTTAAAACGCTTCGCTTCGCGCGGCAGCGTCCACCGGGAAAAGACGACATTTTTCTTGCGCTCGAGCGCGACGTAGACGTCGGAGAGCACCTGCGTCATCAGCGCGTCGTAATAGCGGAACTCGAGCAACTGCATTCGGGCGTATTCGAGCACCTGGACCGTAGCGGCCGCGTCTTCCGACCGGTCGAACACCAGCGCCGCGATCGGGCCGACGATCACCATGTCCGATGCGTAGTATGACAGGCTGTTCTCGAGCACCTCGGCCGAGATCCTCGGCGCCAGGGGAGTGGATTCACCGCGCACCAGCTGGACGATTTCCGTGCCGTGCGCTTCGATCAGCTCCGCCGCGATGGCCCGCGGCTTCCCCTCCCCGGCCGCCTCGCGCAGCTCCACCACGAAATACGCTTCTTCGAGCCATTTCTTCGTGGGACGAACAATGGCAGGCGCGATCTGGTCGAGATGCCGGCGCACCATTTCCCGTGCATGCCGCTCCAGCTCGGGAGCATCCATCCATCGGGCCGCCTCGGCCGGCAGCTTGCACCACTCACACTCGAATGGAGCTTCAAGTTCCACCACGACCGAGGCAAATCCATAGTATTTGATCGAGCTGATCACCTGCTCGCCGCCGCTGAGGGCGATCGGCTCGCCCGGCTCGACAATCGGCGGGCGCTCAAAGCGGATATATTGCGGCGTGCCGCGCGGGAAAACCGGCTTGACCGCCTCGGCGCGAGGACCGAGCAGGCCGCGCACCTTTTCCAGGTCGATCGATTCGGCAACGTCGTAGAGCAGGATAATGCGAAAGCGGCCACGTGCGCTCATATCTTCCTTGTACCATCGTTTCCACCCGAATGGGCATATGTCAGCGTACGTGCACGCTCGGGGCACCCTTCCGGGGGTTGGAAACGATGGCCTGAGGCAGGTAAAGTACCCGTGTGTCCACCGGCCCGCACCTGTTCCCCATGGAAGAAACGGCGCCTGTGTCCGCCGCCGGAACGGTGGACTGGCCGGGGCGAATTTTCTATGGCCTGACGATTTTTGCGAGCGCGTTTCTGCTCTTTGAAGTGCAGCCGATGATCGCCAAGCTCATCCTGCCCTGGTTCGGCGGCGTGGCAGCCGTGTGGGCAGTGTGCCTGGTATTCTTTCAGACGACGCTGCTGCTCGGTTACCTCTACGCCCACTTGCTGACACGGTATTTTTCGCGGCGGGCGCAGGGCCGCATTCACACGGGGCTGCTGGCTCTGAGCCTTTTCGCGCTGCCGATTCTACCGAAAAGCGCATGGCAGCCGAGCGGCCAGGAAAACCCGGCGATCTATATCCTGTGGCTGCTCGCGGCGACGATCGGACTTCCCTTCTTCCTGCTCTCTGCGACCAGCCCTCTGTTGCAGGCGTGGTATGCGCGCAGGCGGTGGGGAGTTTCGCCATATCGCTTCTATTCGCTCTCGAACGCCGGATCCCTGATCGCGTTGCTGATCTATCCCGTATTGGTCGAGCCGCGCATATCCGATTCTCACCAGGCATTTGGCTGGTCGGCCGGCTATATAGCTGTTGCGGCGTTGCTGGGAGCCCTGGCGCTGCACTGGCGGGCGAAGGACGCCGGCGATCAGCCGGCAGCCTTGGCGGAAAGTGTGGCCATGTTCCACACTCCACGACCGAGCTGGAAGCTGCAAGCGCTATGGGTTGCGCTGGCGGCTTGCGGCGCGGCGCTGCTCCTTGCTGTCACGAACCACATCACGCAAAACGTGGCCTCGGTGCCGTTTCTCTGGGTGCTGCCGCTCAGCCTGTACCTCTTCAGTTTCATCCTTTGCTTTGAGGGAAACTGGTATCATCGCAGCCTCTTTCTGCGGCTGCTGGTGGTGGCACTGGGCGGCATGGCTTACGCGCTCGCGCCCGCGCATGAGGGCCTGCCGCTCGTCGTACTGCTGCCGCTCTTCTGCCTGGGACTCTTTGTCTGCTGCATGTTCTGCCACGGGGAACTGGCACGGTTGAAACCCGAGCCGGACCACTTGACGCTGTTCTATGTAATGGTGGCGCTGGGTGGGGCGCTCGGGGCGATACTGGTCGCGCTGGTGGCACCAAGTGTCTTCTCCGGCTACTACGAACTGCAATGCGCGCTGGCCGCCTGCGCGATCCTGATTCACGTGGTTCATAGACGCGATCCGGAAAGTCCCTTTTTCAAGTCCCGGTCGGTCGCCTCGCGCACCAGCCTGATGGTGCTGATCGCCGTTTTCATTGGCGCACTGGTCTTCACCGTGTACAAGCAGAGCGGCAGCGCGCTGGTTTCAGTGCGGAATTTCTACGGCGTGCTTCGCGTGGAAAATCGAGGATCGGACGTCGCGGTAGTCAAGAACGCCATGGCGCCAGTCACCGACCGGGACGGCCGTTACCGGCTGCTGATCAATGGCACGATCGACCACGGACTGCAGTTCCTTTCCCCTGCGCGGCGGGATCTGCCGACCAGCTATTACGGTCCCCAGTCGGGCATCGGCGTAACGCTGCGCGCGATCGAGGGCAAACGGCCGCTGCACGTCGGGCTAATCGGGCTCGGTACCGGCACAATCGCCGCATATGGCCGGCCGGGCGATCATTACACCTATTACGAAATCAATCCGCTGGACGTGAAGCTGGCGAAAACGGAATTCACCTTTCTCCGCGATTCTCAGGCAACGATCAAAATCGTGCCGGGCGACGCGCGGCTTTCACTGGAACACGAGGCACCACAGCGTTACGACGTGCTCGCAGTCGACGCCTTCACCGGCGACTCGATTCCGGTGCACCTGCTCACGCTACAGGCGTTCCGGCTGTATTTCCGCCAATTGCAGCCGCACGGCGTTCTCGCCGTACACATTTCCAATCGCTACCTGAACCTGGAGCCCGTCGTGGAAGCGGCGGCTGCCCGCCTGCATAAGGAGGCCGTGGAGATCGTCAACGCGGGCGACCCTTCACAGGGGATCTTCCAAGCCAACTGGATATTACTCGGCAGCCCGACGGGGTTTCTGGGCCGGAAGGCGATCGAGGCCGCAGGACAGATACTCCGCCCCTCGCGCCGCAACCAGCTTTGGACGGACAACTACAGCAGCCTGTTTGCCGTTCTCAAGTAGCGACGCGGAATGCCTCATTCTTAGCGCAGGGCATCCGAAGGGTCGATGCGTGAGGCGCGAAGCGCAGGGATATAGGTAGCCACCAGCGCAATCAGGCTGAGCAACACCGCGACGGTGACGAAGACCGCGGGGTCCCGGGGCTTCACGTCGTAGAGCATGCTGGCAATCAGCCGCGTCAGCGCGAGCGCGGCGCCGACGCCTATCGCCACGCCGAGAAGCGCCAGAAGCATTCCTTGCCTGCCGAATTGCCATGTAGTCCGGGACTGAAAAGATGTAGCCCTTTCTCCCGCGGAAAGTCACGGCAAGCTGAACAATGCGGTGAGCATGGGGATAGGGCAGCGGTTCGAACAGAACGGTGTTAATCACCGAGAAAACGGCCGTGGTCGCGCCAACGCCCGGCGCCAGCGTGGCAATAGCAGTGAGCGTGAAGCCCGGGTTGCGACGCGGCAGGCGTGCCGCATAACAAAGGTCTTTCCAGAAATCCCCGAAGAGCCTGACGGAATTCACTCGGATACGCCTTCTTCACCGGCACAACCACGAATCAGCACAGATCGTGAAACGACGCCGGAGTGAAAGTGCCCGCGAAAACCAACCCGTTCCCCGATCCTCATCGAGCGCCCACATCATGTCACGGAAGCCGCGGGTGACCCGAGGAATATCTGGCCGTGGAGGCACCGGGTTCGTGGCGGAAATCCGGACTCATTGGCCCGCGCGATCGCCAATGCCGCGCCGCGTCGCTGGAGACTTGCCTTCCTTGACGGTTACCTGTATTGCCAGGCCCGGGTGTTGGCGCCGGATGGGGCGTGTCGAGTGATGAATTTGGCCATCATCTGGAGCAACTGGGCGTTGGTCATCGGTTGCCAACCGTGAGGCTTTTCGGGGCGGCCGTAACCGAAATAGGCGTTGGCCGCGGGGTTCTTCATGCCCTCGAGCAGGTGCTGAAGGTCGTAGACGGCAAGGTTGAGGTAATAACTGTCCATGTCGCCGACCCAGACGTGGATCTTGCCGCTCCAGTCCTTTCCATATTCAGCCCAGTGCGTCTTGATGTAGTAGGCGAGGTCGTAACCGTGGTCGCGCATATAGAGTGCGACGGAGTGGTTGATCACACCCGTGTGCATATTCCAGAGCGCCACGGGATAACCGTCTTTGCCGATGGGACCGTAGGCGGCATTCCAGATTTCGAGTTGCTGACCCGAACGGCCGTGCGAGCCGAGCACCGATTCCATCTGGCTCATCTGGCGCTCGGTGATGAGCACCTGCCCCTCGGGACTGCGCTGCAACGGGCGCTCGGGAATCAACCAATGGTAGCCGGGGACGGTGAAGGCGTTCGGGTCCTGGTAGATGTTCACCATCTGGTAGTGATTGAAATCGACGGGATCGGGATAGAAAGTCCATGTGCCGTCGAAGAACTTGGGATGAAACACCTCAAGCGCCAGCGATTCCCAGCCACCGGTAGATCCGCCTGAAAGCACGCGGGCGTAAGCCTTGCGAATGATGCGGAAATGGGTTTCGACGTACGGGATCAGCTCCTTGATGATCGCGTCGCCATAAGGCCCGTTATTTACCGAGTTCACCGCGTAGGAATCGTCGAAGTAAGGAGTGGGATGCTGGAAAGTGACGACGATCATGCGAGGGAAATTGTTGGAGGTCCAGTGCTTGTACAGGTCGTAGCCGCGCTGCAAAAACTTGCCGAAATATCCGGCGCGTTTCAGTTGCGCGGCCGATGGCGGCGTGGTGCGGAAACCGAGCGGCGGACGAAGCGTAAAGTGCCCCTGCTCGTAGAGCACCGGGTAATACACCTTCGGATGTCTCGCGTAGCCCTCGGGCAGGAGCACCGTGGCGCCCAGATAGATTGGCTGGCCCCAGAATTTCGTCAGCATGGGGCTCTGAAACTTGATGTGCTTCACCCACTCGGTGTCGGCGGGAATCTTGACGGGAGGGATCACCTTGTCCAGCGATAGCTTCACGTCGTAGCCGGCCTTGGGATCGAGGTGAACTTTCTTGACGGCGCTATAGAGATTGCCAGGTGAGCGATTGAACTGCTGACCATCCCAATGGTCCAGGTGCACCCAGACTGTGTGACCGTCGGAGCGGTGGCATTCGGTGTAGATGTTGATGAGAGCCTGCACGTAGTATTCGCCGGCAGGAATGTCGGAGAGACTCTTTAATGGATAGCCGGAAGTCTTCGCGTCGATCACGGCGGACTGGCCTGGCTTCAACTGGCTGACGTCTTCACCGAAGAAAGGCGAGCGAAGTTCCCAAGACCCAACCTGGAGCCTCGGCGAAGGTCTGTCCTTGCGCGTTATGACGACGAAGACGCGGCCGGTGATTGGCTGACCATGCACGGAGGTCGCGAAAGAAATTTCAAAGCGAGGTCCTCGCGCGCCGCCGCAGCCTGCCAACACAAGGAGAAACGCCGCTGAAATTGCGGCAGCCACCCAGTTCCATTTGGGCTTCATGACCGCTCCCGTCTGCCCTAGCGAAATGCACGCCGAACTGCCGGCGCGTTGGTGGGCGGGGCGCAATATATCCGCCAAGGCACCAGGCGTCAACAATCTTGAACATGAGTGAGTTGATTGCCGTGGGCCGGGGCGCAGCCGGGGACGCTTGCGTTTCAGCGGCGCAATCGCGCGTTGGCCTGCACCGTGCGCACCGCGCCCCGAAGGGCTAGAGCCGCGCCCCAGAACTCCGGCTGCGAAGCAGCTATTCGCTCTTAGACACTAGTTGACATGTTGAACTTGGCCCTTGACAAAAAGGCCGGGGGGGGGGGGTTCGTTCACCCAAAATCTAGAGTGTCTGAGCGGGAGGCACCATGCGCAGATTCGCAATCCTTCTCTTGTCGCTCGTTTCTCTGGTTCTCCTTCTCCCACGCCCCGACTTTGCCTGCGTGGAGACGGTTGACGGCACTATCCCGACCACGATAGAGGGCATTTCGCCTCAGGCTGGCATTGCGGGCGTGACTCAGGTCTACATCTTCGGCACATGCTTCGGCACCACGTATGGAGACGGAACGGGTGTAGGCTATATAACACTCGGCGAGGACGGGACTGGAAGCCCCATCCGGGTTCCAGCGTCGGACATCTCCTTCTGGAACGACGCGGAGATTATTTTCCAGCTCCCCTTCAACGTCACCACCGGCGACCTCGTGGTCAACACGCAGTACGGGACGCACGACGACACGGCCAACGCGGCCAACTACTGCAGCGAGGGGGTTAGTTGGTGCGATAATGGATCTATCGACCCGAGCTTCCAGGTGGCGTCGCCGGGCTCGCCCGCATTCTCGCCCGTTCCCCCTGGCACTTGGCCTCGTCCCGCAACGAACACCTCTTCGTGCCCAAGAATTCTGGGGTCGCCATCACCCCCGCAATACGTGGCTGGAACGTGGGAGTACAGCGACGGGATGGCGACAGGGACCCTGACCTTGGCCCAGGGTAAACAGAGCAAGGACGGGACGTG
>JBJKSI010000047.1:0-36687 GCA_046704165.1 Candidatus Acidiferrales bacterium | reverse complement strand
CGATAGATCGACCGGTAACTTCCCGTCTTCCACCGCTCGGCCAGCTCCCGAGGACTCACCCAATGCAGAAACTCCCGCTCGATCTCCTCGCGCTCCGGATGCTTGCAAATCTGGCACCGGGAACGGTGCAGCGCCAAGTGATCCCGGTTGTCCCCGCCCGACGTCGCACCGTCGTGGGAGCGGCTTGCCGTCGCCGTGCCTTTGGTTCCCCGTTTCGCCATTTGTGTCACCCCGCCTCGGTTTTTCCCTCTGCGGGCATTCTTGCCAGGAGCGGCGTCCAGTTGCCATCGGATGCTCTACGTAAACAGCGGTTGGCGGCGATGAAGTGTCACACGGTGTCGAAGGAGACGGCGGATAAGTTGCGAGTGCTCAGAGGGATGAGATTTTCGAAGCGTCACATTTTGAGGATGCCTCGGCGACGGCAAGTATGAAGAGATGCGGCGGTTTCGCGGGAATTCCACACACGGCTCCCGCGCGATAGCGTAGCGAGGTTAGCGTGACTGCGGCAAGAGGAGGGTCTAAGTGGACTTTGGCCGGCTGAAAAAGTATTGGCGGCGGGGAATGGCAAGCGTAAGCTCGGCGCAGCAAGGGGAGGATTCGAGGAGGCGGGTGAAATGGCTGGGATGGATCGTATCGAACACATTTTTGTCCTGATGCTGGAGAACCGCTCGTTCGATCACATGCTGGGCTTTTCGTCCCTCGAAGGGATTGACGCGGAGACCGGCGAGCGGACGAAAATCCGTGGTCTTACGGGAAATGAATCGAACGATTTCAACGGGCACAGATATCCGGTGTCGCGCGGGGCGGACTATGCGATGCCGGTCGATCCGCATCACGAATTTCCCGACATTTTGCACCAGTTGTGCGGGCCGAAAGCCGTGTACCAGCCGGGCGGAGAGTACCCGTCGGTCGACAACAGCGGGTATGTGGCTTCGTACGCAGCCAGCGGAGGAAACGATGCTCCCGGCGAGATCATGAAATGCTTTGCGCCCGAGCAGTTGCCGGTGTTGTACGCGCTGGCCAGCGAGTTCGCCGTCTGTGACAACTGGCATGCGTCCATGCCGGGGCCGACGTGGCCGAATCGGATGTTCCTGCATGCCGGGTCGTCGGGAGGGCTGGACCATAGCCCGAGCAAGCTGGAGATTCTGGAGTGGGAATTTGGACCCGGCTTCGAATTCTTGAACCACACGATTTTCGATCTTCTCAAGAGCAAGGGCGTCCAACGACGAATTTACGCCGGCGATCATTTCCCGATGGTGGCCGCGCTGAGGGGGATCGGACTCGACGACATCCGGGAATATGAGCACTTCGCCGCCGATCTCCAGAGCGACAGATACCCGTACAGCTATATTTTCATCGAGCCGAGCTATGACGTTGCGCTCAATTACAGACACAGCAGCTCGCAGCATCCGCTTGCCGATATCCGGAAAGGCGAGGCGCTGATCAAGTCAACCTACGAGGCGATCCGTAACTCGCCTCATTGGGAAAAGAGGTTGTTGATCATCACCTGGGATGAGAACGGCGGATTCTACGACCATGCCGACCCTCCGGCGGCGATCGCGCCGGGAGATTCGTGGGAAAAGTCGGAACACAATCGCTACGGCTTCACCTTTGAAAAATACGGGCCGCGCGTGCCGACAGTCGTCATCTCGGCATTCATTCCGAAAGGCGTGATCGATCATCGTTTGTACGATCACACTTCCGTGCTGGCGACGATCGAAGAGCGGTACGGGTTCACAGGCGAAGGCATGACGAACCGGGACGGCACCGCGAAGAGCTTGTGGGCGCTGCTGCAGGACGGCAATGCGCGACCTGCGCCGGAGTCGTTGCCCCGCCCTAACGAGGCCGGCTCGATGCAGGAGGGGTCTCAGGGGCCTTCGGATGCCGCGGCAACGGGGGCGGCTAACGGAGGGGGAACAGTGGACAACGGCAACGTGCCGGCGGTTCTCCACTCGGCGATGAAACAGCACTTGCGCATCGCTCCCGGGGAACGGGAGAAGATTCACGACCGGGTGAGGGCGATTCACACCGTCGGCGATGCGGCGGACTATTTGGCGGAAGTGGATGCGAAGCTGGATGCGCGGAAGCCGTAGGGCTGAATGGGAGCGGTGGGTTATTCGGCGCGGAGGAGGGATTCAGGGCGGTGGGGATAAGGAGAGTCCCTACCCGCAAGACGGCGGGCGGGCACCGCAGGTTGCGGATCGGAAATTTCGGAGGGAGGCGGCGGGGGCGAGAAGCAGATCCCTCACCACCGTTCGCCAAAGGCGGGCGACCGGGTTCGGGATGACCCGCCTTCGCCGAGGCTTCGGCGGGCAGGCGGCAGGCGTGGGACGAGGGGCGAGAAGCGAATTCCTCCGGACGAAGGACGGCGGGACTCCCGTTGGTCGTCACCAACCACCGTTCGCCAAGGGCGGGCGACCCAGTGGGTCGCCCCCAACGGCGGAGGCGCGGGCGCCCGTACCAGCGAGGATGGGTTGAGAGAGTGGCGGGCTAGAGGAAGACGACCTGCTTGGCTTCCTGGATCATTTTGATGAAAGAGCCGACGCCGACGAAGTCGAGGCCGGGATAGTCGATCATCTCTTCCGGCTTGAGGCCCATCACGTTCATCGACATCTCGCAGACGTGGATGCGAACGCCGAGTTCGGCGGCGTCTTTCATCAGTTGCTCGAGCGACTTCACGCCACGCTGTTTCATCACGCCGCGAATCATCTTCGGTCCGATGCCGGCCATCTGCATCTTGGAGAGCGGCAGGGCGCGTGAGCCGCGCGGCAGCATCCAGCCGAACATGCGATCGAGGAAACTCTTCCGCGGAGCCTTCTGCGGATCGCGAAGCGCCGCCGTGGCCCAGAAGGTGAAGAACATGTCCACCTCCATGTCGTAGGCAGTCGCGCCGAGTGCGATGATGAAGGCGGCAATGGTGGTATCGAGATTGCCGGTCATCACACCGAGCGCCAGGCGGTCGGCGCCGCTGGATTTCTCCAGCGCCTCGACTCGCGCGGTGAGGTCTTGCAATTGCTGCTGCTCTTGCGAAAGGGTAGCCATGATTCAGACTCCTTGGGCACAGTCTCGCGCCCGTGCCGTGGGTTGGCCGGACGCTCATTTCCGGCAAAGACCGCCGGAGGGTCAGTAGCTGACGACGGCGCTCGCGCCGAGCAACATTTCCGTGTAGGTGGCGGCGGCGATCGGCTTGGCCTGCTCGATCAGGTCGGTTTTCTCGTCGTAGTCGCGGCTCTTGAAGCATGGCGTGCAGAGGTAAAGCTGCCCGCCCATCTCCAGGAAATTCCCCAGCAGCTCCGTAAGCGGTTTCAGCCCCTCGTACCTCACATGTTTGTCCGCGCCCTTCTGCGCCAGATTGACGGCCGGACCCATCAGCACCACTTTGGCTTCGACGTCCATCGCCAGCGCGCCCACGGCATGCATGAAAGCGATGATGACCATTTCGGGGTTGTCGGTTCCCTTGGTGAGGGTGTAGACGATGTTGTCTTTTTTCGGTTCAGTCATGATTGTCTCGGCTTGCTTCCAGAAGAGATTGTTGCTTGCGGGCGAAGAGAAGCCCGAGAGACAGCGGCCGGTAGATCGCGTGGGAGAGCTTGGTGACCATCACCAGCAGCACCAGTTCCATCGCCATCACCGTGTGAATCAGCAGCACAACGTCGTTCAGGCCCTGCTGCAAGCCGAGAGAGACGGCCACTTCCAGCCAGAAGCCGGTGACGGCCAGCACCAGCAGGAACGCCAGCAGCCACCAATCCGAAAGCGTGGACCTGGTCAGGTAGTTTGCCTGGCCGCGGGAGCGCTGGTAGAGCGACACGCTCACGCCATAGAGCATCACCAGTCCGGAGACGGTGCCCAGCACGCGGGCCGGCGGAAACCAGCTCCAGCCGAGAAAGTAGATGAACACGAAATCGAGCATCGAGGCGGCGAACAGGCCCAGGAAGCCGGCCATGATGCTGTAGTGGATGGCGCGAGGCGTCAGATACCACGGCTCCGGAGCCGCCTCGCCGTCGCAATTGGCGTGGCGCTTCATCGTGAGAATTTCCTTGCCGAGTTCCCGGAGCACCCGGAATCGCGCCGACCAGGGCAGCTTGCGCAAGGGAGAATCGCCGTCGAGGCTGCGCCGGTAGTTGCGAATCAGCCCGGCCGCGCCGGCTACGGCCACGATGCCAAGCAGGCCGAAAACGACCATGCCCATCTCGTGAACCAGGTTGTAGGGCACCAGGCCGAAGATCCAACCGCGGAAGCGCTCGGCCGGCTCCAGGGAGACCAGCAGGAAGGCGAGCAGGCCGGCGAGCAACAGCGTGGTGGCCAGCGTTGCCGCGGTGCTGCGGTACATCCATTTGGCGAGTCCCGTGGGATCGAACGAGGCGATCGCGTAACGGCGCAGCGCGGCCATGGTTTCGCTCGGCTTGGCGTCGCGCGGGCACGTCGCCGTGCACTCGCCGCAGGAGTAGCAGAGCCACGGCTCGGGCGATTGCACCAGCTTCTCCTTCAGGCCGAGCTGGGCATAGCGGATCAACTTGCGCGGAAAGGCCGTGCCGCTTTCCGAGAGCGGGCAGACCGCCGTGCAGTTGCCGCAATTGAAGCAGCTGATCAGGCTGCTGGCGCCATATTTCGCCAGCTCGTTTCGGAAATCGGCATCCACTGTGTACGGCACGGTTGTTGCGGCCATCGTCGTCACCTATTTTCCGTTCTGTTCCACCAATTCGTATTTCACGTAATCGCCGTCGGGACCGGACTCGCGCGCGGCGCCGTATTTCCGCATCGCGGTGACGTGCCACAGCGCCCGGTGGGCCGGCAGCCCGGTTTGCCGCGCAAGTTCCGGGACGGTGGCCGGCGCTTTGCGCAAGGCGTCGGCAATCAGCTTCCGCTCGTGCCGAAAATCGGCCACGTACTGTTTCAGCGTTCCCGAGGCGTCGCTGTGCTGCTCGCGAAACGTCTTGAGCGCCTGCTTGTGCGCTTCCGTGAGTTTGACCGGCATCGTGCTTCTCCCTCGAAAACTCAGCTTCCCGCGTTGACCGGCGCGGCTTCCACCAGCCCGTCGACCATCGCGTCGAACTGGTCGAGCGTCCAGCCCTTCAGGTCGATGGCTCGCGTGGGGCAGACGGCGACGCAGGCGCCGCAGCCGAAACACAAGCCCGGATTCACGCGAGCTTTCACTTCGGTTGCGCCGTTTGCCTGCTCCGTTTCCTTCAGCAGCGCGCCGGTGTAGGAGCACTCGGACAGGCAGCGCTCGCAGCCGTTGCATTTCGCCGGGTCCACCTGTGCGACGAACGGATCGAGTTCCACCACGTCGCGCGACAGCAGAATCGCTGCCTTCGAAGCCGCAGCCGCCGCGGCCGAGAGCGTCTCTTCGATATCCATCGGCGCCTGCGACGTACCCGCCAGCAGCACGCCGTTCACCGCCGTTTCCACCGGCCGCAGCTTGGGATGGACTTCCTGCAGGAACC
This sequence comes from Candidatus Acidiferrales bacterium, assembly GCA_046704165.1. Lineage (GTDB taxonomy): Bacteria > Acidobacteriota > Terriglobia > Acidiferrales > UBA7541 > JAKASX01. The sequence continues at coordinate 31,243 of JBJKSI010000047.1, read as the reverse complement.
GGTCGGCGCCCACCGGCAGCTTCAGCATCTCGATCACTTCCGGAATCGCGTGCGGCACCATGCCGACGCCGAGCACCAGCAGGTCGAGCGGCACCTCGACCTCTTCGCCGAAGGTGAGCCAGTCCTTCACTCGGACCTTGAGCGGCGAGCCGTTTTCACCCGGCCCGACGACGGGCGGCTGGTCGCCGTGGAAGCGGAGAAACGCCACGCCGGCGGCCGAGCTTTTGGTGTAGTAGTCCTCATGGCCGCGGCCGTAGGTGCGGATGTCCTGGTAGAAGTCGAAAACGTTTACGTCGGGGAACCGCTGCTTGACGGTGAGCGCCTGCTGCAGAATCGCCGTGCAGCAGTAGCGCGAGCAATAGTCGTTGATCCTGCCGTCGGGCTGTGGCGGATTTACGCCGTCGACCTGGCGGCTGCCGACGCAGTGGAGGAATCCGACGTTCCGCACTCGCTTGCCGTTCCAGGTGAGGCTGCCGTTTGGCAGCGTGGCCAGATGCTGCAGGAAGCCGGGCAACGCAACGACGGCCGGCCGCTCGGCAAATCCGTATTCGCCCTTCGCCGGCGTGTAGGGCTCGGAGCCGGTGGCCACGATGATCGCCCCAACCGAAGCCTGGAATTGCGCCTGTTTTGCCGCGGCGGCGACTGGATGGCCGTTTGGCGGTCCGCCGGCTGCGGCCTTCGCCGCGACGACGATGCGAACGTCGAAATTGCCGATGAATCCGGACGTCGTTGCCAGTCGTGCGTCCGTCAATACTTGAATCAGCGGATGGCCGTTGACCTTCGCGACGAGGTCCTTCACCAATTGCGCGCCTTCGATTTCCCGCGGCGCCGTTTTGCCCAGCGAGGCGACACGGCCGCCAAGTGTGGGCGATTGCTCCACCAGGATCACGGGAATACCCCTGCCGGCGAGTTCGGCCGCGGCCTTGAGGCCGGCGATGCCGCCGCCGACAACGAGCGCCTGGCGGTGATTGCCCAGCCGGATGCGATCGAGCGCTTCGGCGTGATGCAGCTTGCCAACCGCCGCGGCGATCATGCGCAGCGCCTTGGAGGTTGCTCCGGCGGGATCGTTTTTGTGTACCCAGCTGTCCTGTTCGCGGATGTTGACGTGCTCGTAGAGGTAGGGATTCAAGCCGCCGCGCTGCACGGCGGTGCGGAACGTCAGCTCGTGCAGAAACGGAGAGCAGGAGGCGACGACGACGCGGTTCAGGCCTTGCTTCTCGATGTCCTCGACGATCGTCGCCTGGCCGGGGTCGGAGCACATGAACGTCTCCACCTTGCAGGCGGCCACGTCGCCGATCTGTTTCACGGCCCCGGCGAGCGCCTCGGTGTTGACCACGTCGCTGATGTTGCCGCCGCAACGGCAGATGTAGACGCCGATTCGCGTTTTTTCCGGCTCGCCCTGGGGCTGGGCGCCTTGCTCTTGCTTAGTCACCGGGGGCTCCTATCACTTGGAGTTGGAGGGCGGGAGCGCCGGCTCCCGCTGCCGCGCGCTTGCGAGCGAGGTAATGCGACACCTCCATCGCCGCCGAGCCCGCTTCCATGATCGAATCCACAATGTCCTTCGGTCCGGCAGCGGTGCCGGCCACGAAAACGCCTTCGCGTCCGGTCCAGGCGGGCCGCAGCGGATCGGGCCGTTGGATGAACCCGTCTGTTTCCTTTGCCGCGCCCAGCTTTTCCGGCATGACCAGCTCGGGCACGATGCCCTGAGCCAGCACCACCAGGTCGTGGACGTTTTCCGCAACGCGGCCGCCGTCTTCGAGCGTTTCCACGCGCAGCACGATGTCGCCATTCGGCTGCGGGTTGATGCGGGCCACCTTGCCTTTGACGAAGTTGACGCCCATCGCCTTGGCGTTCTCGTAGAACGGCTCGAAGCCCTTGCCGAACGAGCGGATGTCCATGTAGTAGATCGTGATGTCGGCTGTGGGCAGCGAGCCCGAGAGCAGCATGGCCTGCTTGATCGAATACATGCAGCAGACGCGCGAGCAGTAGGGCACGCCGATGCTCTGGTCGCGCGATCCGGCGCACAGAACGAAAGCGACGCTACCGGGAATCTTGCCGTCGGAGGGCCGCAATACGCGGCCGTAGGGCCCGTGCGGCGCCACCAACCGCTCGAGCTGCAGCGGCGAGATGATGTCTTTCGATTCGCTTGCGTTGTACTGGGGCTTGAGCGTGGGCGAGTTGAGGTGAAAGCCGGTGGCGAGCACCACCGCGTCCGCATCCACCGTTACGGTTTCCGGCTGCTGGTCGAGCCGGATGGCGTCGCTGGTGCAAGCGCGGACGCAGGCTCCGCAGCCGATGCAATAGTCGGGGTTCAGCACGGCGTACTGCGGAATCGCGTTCGCGAAGGGTACGGCAATGGCGCGCACGCCGACCAAGCCTTCCTCGAACGGATCGGGGTATTCGACCGGACAGATGTATTCGCACTGGCGGCAGCCGATGCAGGCATTCGTATCGACGTAACGCGGCTTCCTGGTGAGCGTGAGCCGTTGGCGGCTGCCGGCCGGCTCGACCGCGTCGACCGTGGTGTAGGTCAGTAAAGTAATGTTGCGGTGATGAGCGGCGGCCGACATCTTCGGCGTGGTGATGCAGCTGGCGCAGTCGAGCGTCGGAAAGACCTTGCTCAGCGCGATCATGCGCCCGCCGATGCTCGGCTGCTTGTCCACCACCAACACCTGGTAATCCTGGTCGGCCAGGTCGAGCGCCGCCTGCAGGCCGGCGATCCCTCCGCCCACCACGACGGCGTCATAGCTGGCGCCTGCGTTTTTCGTGGTTGCACCGTTGCCCTGGCTCATTGCACGCTCCTTTCAGCCGATGCCTGCGCGCCCGCCTGCAACTCCTGCAGGGAGGCTTGCCAAAGCTGGGACGCGGTGGACCTGTTGGCGGGACCGATTTCCCGCAGCTTACTGTCCATCTTCGCGATCTCGTTGAGGAACGCCTTGATGCAGACGGTGCAGATGGCCGTCAGGCGCATCCGCTCGATTTCCAGCCCGCCTTCCTTCATCTTGTGCACCAGGCCGTCGATGCGCCGCGCCAACTTGTCGTAAGCGCCTTCGTACGGGCAGTCGGAGCCGCACGAGGCGATCAGTATCCCGTCGATGCCGCGCGCGTAGGCGCGGAGGTAGAAATCCTCGGGGAAGAGCACCGGAGACGGCACGCGCAGGATGCTGACGTTGGCCGGGTAGGCCAGGTGTGCCTTGCCCACGGCATCGGCTCCCGGATAGGCGCAAGCCAGTGTGGCCAGCACGAGTATTTTCGGTTCGAAATCGGATGGCATCGCTAAGCCCCCGGCAACGGGATTATTTCTTGCGGCGAATGAAGTGCCGGTCAAAGCCCTCGCCCTCGACCACGCCCAGATACTCGTGCCCGACCTTTTTCGCCCAGACGGGGATGTCGTTGCGCGAGCCGGGATCGTTGGACTTCACTTCCACCACCTGCTCCACCTTGATGGTGCCGATGCCCTTCTTGGCCTCGAGCAGCGGGCCGGGGCAGGCGACTCCGCGCGCGTCAATCACCTTGTCTGCGGCAATCGTCTTGAGTTCTTCGGTTTCCATGTCATCTCTCCATATACGGGTTTCGTATCCTATATCCTTAACTATCAGCTGACTCCGAAATTTCCTGGTTCCTTCATTCAGCCCTTTTTTGCGCGGGCGCGAGCCAAGCGATTCAACTCTGCCTTGAATCAAACTGTTGTGTGATCAGTTGGTCGTAGTGAGGCAGGGCCGGCAAGCCGATCGTGCAGCCTGCTTGGATACTGCCGGTCGGCAAATGCGCCACTGACAAACAGGACGCCTTACGGCACCAGCCGGAAGTATTGGGGGGAGAACCTGGTTTGGCCGGGAACAACGACCAGCTTCGAATCCCCACCAAGGCCGCTTGGTGATGGGCCTCAAAAAAATTTGGAGACAATCTCCAAACGCACAACCCAAACCTATCTTTCAAACCCACGCTTGCTGTTTGCACGACGCGTGCCAAAACTGCCGGCGCGCCCAGCTCGAACGCTGTACGTATCGTCAAGCTGCTAGTGGACTTAAAAAACGAGGTTCACGGGAGAGGAAGGAATGACTATGGATCTTGGGGTATATGGCGCGGACTCCGCCCCTCGTAGCGGCGAATTCCCCACCGGGGGAAGAAAGAGAGGTCTGCGGCTTGACAGAAGCGCGGCGGAGATTTCCAATGGAGTTCTAGTTGATACCCATTTGCAACTAGCCTCGCCGCCCGGAAAAAATCGCGGCACGGCGGCTTGTGTCCTGTGGACGGACCGGCGCGAAAGAGAGTGGGCTTGGCGCTGGCCGTGAAGTTCGCGCGCCGAAGAATATCCAGCTCGTCGATTTTAACAGACGGGAGCGGGGAACCGGGTTCGACGGGAACGAGTGACAGGAGCGCGGAAGGGGCTGTGGACGTCGACGGTGTGAGGGAGATGGTTTCGGAAAGCGAAGAGAGTTTCGTGGCGTGTACAGGGCGGGACGACGGGGCGGTCCGCGGGGCTGAAGGCATCGGTCTGCCGGCGTGGGGTTCCTCTTCATGACGGTAAGCGCTGGAAAGAAGAACGTAGCCTCCCGCGCAACGCTTTTCGGGCTGATTTTCGCGTTTGCCGGCGTGCTCGCCTGGCTTGCGCTGTCACCTGCCGGCGCTCCGGTGCACGCATCGAAATCAGGTGCATCGACAGTCGCCATCCTGAACGTGGGTATCCTGGTGTTCCGCGAGGGTCTGGAATGCATTCTGGTGCTGGCCGCGCTGACGGCCGGCATGGTGGGCGCGCGGGGGAAGCAGCGGCGCCCGATCTTCATTGGAGCCGCCATCGGATTCATCGCCACGCTGATCCTCTGGCGGATCGCCGTGCAGGTGATCGCCGATCTTTCACAGGACGTCTCGGCGCTCGAGGTACAAGCAGCTACAGGGTTGCTGGCTGTCGTGGTGCTGCTGACGGTGATGAACTGGTTTTTCCACCGGATCTACTGGACCGGCTGGATTTCCCTGCACAACAAGAAGAAGCGGAACCTGCTGGAGCTGGCTGTGAACGACGGCGCGATGAGCCGGCGGCTGTTGTGGGGCCTGGGGCTGCTCGGTTTCAGCTCGATGTTTCGCGAAGGTGTCGAGGTGGTGCTGTTCCTGCAGAGCTACCGGCTACGGTTGGGCAGCGGTCCGGTGCTGGACGGTGCGCTGATCGGCATAGGGCTTGCCGGTGTGGTGGCCGTCCTGACGTTTGTGGCGCACCGGCGCCTGCCGTACAAGAAGATGCTGGTTCTCACCGGTGTGCTGCTCGGCATGGTGCTGCTCGTGATGGTGGGTGAGCAGGCGCAGGAGATGCAGCTGGCCGGGTGGCTCTCGACCACGACGATCCCGTGGCTGGCGCGCGTGTTGCCGGCCTGGGCAGGGACGTGGTTCTCCGTCTTCCCGACGGTGGAGACGCTGGTGGCGCAGCTGCTGGCGGCGCTGGCGGTGCTCGGGTCGTATTTCGTCGCGCGAAAGACGGTTACTTCCCGCGAAGCGAAGACGGACGTAGCCGGTCCTCATTCTCGCGTGAGCCAATCGATTCTGCAGTCGTAACCGCCCGCGTATTTCCCGTTCAATTGAATCAGAGGCAGAGCCGGCTTTTGGGCGGCGGCGGCGTCGCGGTGCCCAGACCGTGATTTCGAAGCTGAAAGCGTGGAACCCAGTGGATGGCGGCAGAGGCATCAGGAAACCGAATGGCCGCTATAAGCAAAACCTTGATGGGCGGGTCAGCCCGGCCGCGCTAAGATAACGGACCGGAGTGAACCACTCGTGGCCGTCCGACTGAAAGACATCGCGCGGGAACTGGGCGTATCGACGATCACCGTGTCGAAGGCCTTGCGGAGCCGTCCGGATATCAGCCTGGAAACGCGCGCGCGCGTGCTCGAAAAAGTAAAGGAGATGAACTACCGGCCGAACCTGGCCGCGCGGGCGCTGGTGACCGGGCGCACGTCGATGATCGGGCTGGTGGCGCCGAGCCTGGTCCATCCTTTCTTTTCCTATCTCGCGCGCGGGCTGCAGGGCGTGCTGCGCAAGAGCGGCTACACGCTGGTGATGTCGTCTTCGGAAGAAGACGTGAAGCTCGAGCGCCAGGCGATCGAACAGCTGATCGCGCGCCGCGTGGACGCGCTGCTGGTCGCTTCCATTCAGCACGGCCCGGAGATCTTCCGGCGCGTGGAAGAGAGCGGTATTCCCTACATCCTGATCGATCGCGGCATGGCGGGCCTGGAGGCCAATTTCGTAGGCGTTAACGACGAGCAGGTGGGCAGGATTGCAACCGAGCACTTGCTGCAGGCGGGCTGCCGCACGATCGCGCACATTGGCCGGACCGGCGTGAGCTCGACGCTCGGCCGGCAGGAGGGCTACAAGCAGGCGCTGGCGCGGCATCGCCTGGGTGGCGGGCCGGCGTACATCGTGCGCCGGAAGGCCGCGGATGCAACGAGCGAAGCCGCCGGATTTCGCGCGGCGCGCGAGCTGCTCGCGCTCACGCCCCGGCCCGACGGGATTTTCTGCTACAACGACGCGGCAGCAATCGGCGCGATGAAGGCGATCATGGACAGCGGCCTGCGCGTGCCCGAAGACGTCGCGCTGGTCGGCTGCGGAAACTACCATTTCGATGATTTCCTGCGCGTGCCGCTGACCAGCGTGGATCAGCAGAACGTGCAGATCGGCGAGCGCGCCGGCCGGCTGGCGCTGAGGCTGGTGAAGGCAAAGAAGGCGTTGCCGCCGAAGACGATCCTGCTGGAACCGAAGCTCGTGGTGCGCCGTTCTTCGATGAGATCCGGGGTCCTCGCGCCGGCCGGATCGCCGAACGACTGAAACCCGCCGCGCTGCCGGTTTCCCCTTCCTTGTCCAGCCCTGTTTTATTGATTCCTTACCTGGAACGTGGCGCTGATCGTTTGCGCCGAACTGGGGCCGACGAAGACGTCGAACGTGCCGGGATAGACTTCGTGGCGCATCGCCAGGTTATAGAGCGCTAGCTGGCGAGGTTTCAGCGTGAAGCGGACTGTCTTCGTTTGGCCGGGCCGCAGGTGAACGCGGTGAAATCCTTCCAGCTGCCGTACGGGGCGCGTGATCGGAGCGACCTGCTCGTGGATGTAGAGCTCGGCGACTTCGTCGCCCGCGCGGCGGCCCGTGTTCGTCACATTGACGCTGATCTCGCAGTCCTGGTGCGGACCGATGACGGGTGTCGAGACGCGGAGGTGGCTGAAGCGGAAGGTCGTGTAGCCGAGGCCGAAGCCGAAGGGGAAGAGCGGTGTGCTATTGGCGAACTCGTAGGGGCGCGTGTCGGACGGCTTGTGGTTGTAATAGTCAGGCAACTGGCCAACCGAGCGGGGAAAGGTAATAGGCAGCTTGCCGGAGGGATTCACCTGGCCGAAGATCACCTGCGCCGCGGCGGTGCCGCCCTGCTCGCCCGGATACCAGCCTTCGAGGATCGCGGGAACGTGGGCGGCGATGTAGTTGATCGAAAGCGGGCGGCCGTTGATGAGGAAGACGACGACGGGCTTGCCGGTGGCGACGACCGCACGGACGAGTTGGCGCTGGGCGCCGAGCAGGTTGAGCGTATCGAGATCGCCCAGGTGTTCGTTCGACCAGGCTTCGCGATCAGTGCCCTCATTTTCGCCGACGACGAGGATGACCACGTCGGCTCGGCGGGCGACGCGGACGGCCTGGCGGATACTTTTTTGCTGCGTTGAGGGATCGGCGAGCCGGACGTTGTTCTTGTACCATTCGGCCCAGCCCGGCTCGTGGCCACGGGTGATTTGGCAGCCCTCGGCGTAGAGCACCTTGGCGCGGCTGCCCACGTAGTTGCGAATCCCCTGAAGAATGCTGACGCCATGGCCGGGTCCGACACCGCGGCTGTATCCGCCCAGGTGAACGCCGGCGGCGTCGGGACCGACGACGGCGATGGTCTTGAGCCCGTTCAGCTGGAGCGGTAGAAGGCCGTTCTGATTCTTGAGCAGGGTGATCTCTTCCCGGGCGGCACGGAGCGCGAGCGCCTGGTGCCGGGCGTCATTGGTAACGCGCCGAGCGTAATTCGGATCGACGTAGGGGTGGGCGAAGAGTCCCAAGCGAAATTTGGCGGCGAGAATGCGGCCGACGGCACGGTTCAGCTCCGACAGGGGCACGCGGCCGTCGCGCACCTGGCGGATCAGGGTGTGGTAGACGGAGCCGTCGGAGAGATCGTAATCGACGCCGGCGGCTAGGGCTTCGCGTGCGGCCTGGGCGTAATTGGCGGCCACCTGATGCATCTTCACGAGCGTTTGGAGCGCGGAGCCGTCGGAGGTGACGAAGCCGCGAAAACCCCAGCGGCGGCGCAGCTCGCCGGCGAGCAGCCAGCGATTGATGCTGCACGGGATGGCGTCGATTTCGTTGTAGGCGGCCATGACGCTGCCGACGTGAGCCTGCTCGACGGCGGCACGGAAGGGCGCGAAGAAGACCTCGCGCAGGGTGCGCTGGGTGAGGTTGGGCGGGGCGTCGTTGCGGCCGCCCTCAGTCTGGCCATAAGCGGCGAAATGCTTGGCCGTCGCGAGCACGTGGTGCGGACCGATGGGATAGGAGGTTCCCTGCAGGCCGTCGATGGCCGCTACGCCCATGCGAGAGACAAGATAGGGATCTTCGCTGAACGTTTCTTCCGTGCGGCCCCAGCGCGGATCGCGGCCGATGTTGAGCACGGGAGCGAAGAGCTGCTTTACGCCGGCGGCAGAGGCCTCGTCGGCGACGACGGTGAAGACCTGGCGCACCAGTTTCGTATCCCACGTGCCGCCCAGCGCCAGCGGGATCGGGAAGTTGGTGCTGCCGTACTCCATGAACCCGTGCAAGCCCTCGCCCCAAAAGATCGTGGGAATGCCAAGGTGCGTTCTTTCGACCAGGTAGCGCTGGGCGGCGTTGCGGAGGACGGCGGTTTGATAGGGACTCATCTGGGAATCAAGGCTGTCGAGCCGGCGAAAGGCCGCGGGGGCGTCGGCGGAAGGGAACGTGCCGGTGGTGTCGATGATTTTGTAATGATGGCCGCCGGTGATTTGCGCCACTTTCTCTTCAATCGTCATGCGGTGCAGGAGATCCCGCACGCGCTGCTGAATCGGCGTCTGCGCGTTGCGGTGGGCCTGCAATTCCCGGCGAGCGGTGGTATGGGGGAGCAGCAGCAGGAATCCCAGGAAAACGAGAACCATCAGACTGACCAGCGAACGCATGCTTTTCCCTCCGGGACTCCGGCGACGACGGCCGGAAAACCTCCGCGCTTTATTTTGCACGCTGCGGCCAAAAGACACACGAAAAACCAACCGTGCCTGAATTGGAGTATCCGTGTCCACGAAACGCGACGGAGTCGTGGTGGGCGGCGAAATGGCTTGTTTGACAATCGAAAGCTCGTGTGAAAGATTGAGCCGCGGGTCGGCACAATCTTTATGCGGCGGTTGGCAAGAACGTTCCGAACGCTCGCTCTTTTGGACGGGAAGCGCTCGGCGGGAGGACAAAATGCGAACTGACTCCAGGCATGGCGTGGCACGACTGATTTTTCTCTTTGCACTGGGCTGTGCCGCGGTTGCTTTGGCGCTGATTCCCGTGGCGGCCACTCACGCGCAGCCGGCAGCGGCTTCCCGGCGCGCGGTTGCCGCGGCTCCGCAGTTGCCGCCGGGGAAGGGGATTCTGGTCGGCACGGCCTGGTATCCGGAGCAGTGGCCGGAATCCCGGTGGGACAAGGACCTGGAGTTGATGCGGAAGGCGCACATCCGGGTGGTGCGCGTGGGCGAGTTTGCCTGGAGCCGGATGGAGCCTTCGCAGGGAAATTTCCACTTTGGCTGGCTGGAGCGGGCGATCGCGATGGCTGCCAAACACGGCATCGTCACCGTGCTTGGCACGCCGACGGCCGCTCCGCCGGTGTGGATGGCGACGAAATATCCCGACATCCTGCGCATGCGCGCCGACGGACGCCGGGCGGGAACGGGCAACCGCGCGGAAGGCTCGGTAAATTCTCCCGTGTATCTGAAATTTTGCGCGCGGATCGCCAAGGAGATGGCGATGCATTTCGGCCACAACCCGAACGTGGTCGGCTGGCAGATCGACAACGAAGACGGCTACGCCAACATGTCGTACGACGCGCGCACGCGGCGCCAGTTCGACGCGTGGCTCAAGGCGAAGTACAAAACGATCGCCGCGCTGAACCACGACTGGGCGACGGCCTACTGGAGCGAGACGTACGACAACTTCAGCGAGATTCCGATCCCGATCGGGGGGCACAATCCGGCGCTGATGCTGGAATGGAAGCGGTTCGTCACGCGCACGTGGCGGCTCTATCTGGAAAACCAGATTCAGCAGATTCGCCGCTACGCCAGCCCGCAGCAGTTCATCACCACGAATTTCATGGGCTTCTTCGTCGGCCAGAACTACTACAAGCTGTCGGAGCCGCTCACGATGGCCGCCTGGGACGACTACGTGGGCAGCGGCCATGTGAATCCGGCTTACAACGCCATGTCGCACGACCTGGCGCGCGGCTTCAAACAGAAGAATTTCTGGGTGATGGAGACGCAGCCGGGCGCGGTGGACTGGGCGCGGGTGAACAACGCGCTCTTTCCGGGCGAAATCCGTGCGATGGCCTGGCAGGCGATCGGACACGGCGCCAACGCGGTCCTCTATTGGCAGTGGCGCAGCGCGCTGAACGGACAGGAGGAATATCACGGCACGCTGATCGGACCCGACGGCACGCCGGTGCCCGTCTATACCGTGGTCCAGAAGATCGGCGCCGAATTCGCCAAGGTGGGCGAGGCGTTTCGCGGCACCACGCCCGCTTCGCGCGTCGCGCTGCTCTATTCCTACGACAGCCGCTGGGCCATCGACTTTCAGCGGTTCACCGACCGTTACCATCAGGTGCGGGTGCTCGAAAGCTACTACCGGGCGCTCGACCCGCTGGTGCAGTCGATCGACGTGATCAAGCCTAGCGATCCGCTCAGTCGCTACAAACTGGTGGTGGCGCCGGGGCTGAACGTGCTGCCGAAATCCCTGGCGGAGCACCTGATGAACTACGTGAAGAACGGCGGCGACCTGGTGCTTGGCCCGCGCTCGGGCATGAAGAACCAATTCAACGGATTGCTGACGCAGCGGCAGCCGGGATTCCTGGTGGCTCCGCTGGGTGGCCGCGTGACGAAATACTATGCGCTGCTGAAGGACGTGCCCGTCACCGGCGCCTGGGGAAGCGGGAAGGCCTCGATCTGGGCCGAGCGCATGGCCGTGCGGAAACCGGGAACGCAGGTGGTGATGCGGTACGGCGAGGGGGATCCCTGGCTGGCCGGCCATCCGGCGGCGCTCACACGCCGCTACGGCAAGGGACGGATTACCTATATCGGCGCGATTCTCGATCCAGGACTGATGCACGCCGCGGCGGAGTGGATGGTGAAGCGGAGCGGCGTGAAGCCCGTGTTCGGGCCGGTGCCGGAAGGAGTGTGGGTAAGCCGGCGCGTCGGCGGGGGCAAGCAGATCTTCGTGGTGATCAATTACGCGAAGCAGGAGCGCGACGTGAAGCTGCCTCACGAGATGAAATCGTTGCTCACCGGCGGCGAAGTGAATTCGCTGGCGCTGCGTCCCTACGGCGTCGCCGTCCTGGAAGAACGATTGCCCGCCAGCGGGGCGGCTTCGGCACGCTGAATCCGGCCCGCCGCCGCCAATTCGGATGGCTGGGCCGGCCGGCAATCCTGACTCGCTCCATAGCGCGAAGCCCGTGCAAGCGCGTATGGCGGCTATTTGCGTGCCGCGGGAACGGTCAGCAACGCGATGCTCGGGTTCGGCAGATCGAACACATATTCGCCATCAGCGCCGGGATTTACGCGCTCAACGTGCGGCGGCGGGATGTGGCCGTCGTGGCGGAACTGCTTGCCGCCGTAGCGGACGGCGGAGGCGAGCGACCCGAGTTTCGGAGCGCGCAGGAGCAGCAGCGTGCCCGATGCGTTTCGGCCGGCGATGCGGATGTGCACGGGGCCTGACGCCTTCAGGGCCTCGTTGATTACGAAGACTTTCACGGCGCAGGCGGGGCAGGCGCTCACGGCGTAGGCGCGCACGTTTGTGCCGGTCGCGATTCTGGCGGGCAGGAAGCGTTCGCCCTCGGCGTTTCGCGCAAACATGTACATGGCGTAGTAGAGCGGCTGCGCGATGTTCGTATAACGCCAGCGGCCGGCGCGATTTTTGCTGCCGATGGTGACGATGGGATTGTAGGCGCTGCCGCCCGCCCGATAGCTGGTGTGGAAGTTGATCGAGCTGAATCCGTCTCTTGCCGCCTGGAACATGTAGTCGAGTCCCCAGACGGTGGACGCGAAAGCGTTGCTCACCCCGCGCATGCCGCCGCACGAGGCGGAATTGGTTTCAGCCAGCGCGATCGGCAGGCCGTTCCGGTGCGCGGCCACCACCCACTGCCGGGCGCGGCGGATGAAGGGATCGGTGGTTCGCGGAGCGAGCAACTGTGCGATGCTCACGGAGCTGCCGCGGCAGGTGGTGGCGACGTATTCGTGAACGGTCACCAGCTTCAGGTTCGTGTGCCGCAGCGTATGCATGAAAGTTTCCAGGTCTTTCGTGTTTGCCCAGCCGCAGCATTCGGCCGGACCGGCCAGCGCATAGCGTTTCGCCAGGGGATTGGCCGCGAACGCGTTCGCGTAGGCCTGGAATTCCCTCAGATAATCCGAGAGCGAAAAATTCCGCGGGCGCGCGTCGCCGTAGCGGTAGAGACTGGGCTCGTTGCCGATTTCGAGCGCCTTGATTTCTCGGGGTCGGATGTATCGCGCCACGCCTTGCGTCACCTCGCCGAGCGCCCACTTTGGCGAATTCTGCTTCAGATTGATGCCGAGGATGAGTTTCCATCCGGTGGCGCGAGCTGCCTCGGAGAACAGCTTCAGATCGCCGGGGCGGATCACGCCGTGGCAGAGTTTCGGGCGCGGCGCGGCGTGCGGGTCCCAGCAGGTGTTGTCCTGGCTGTTGCCGCCCAGGCGGAGAATGGCCGGGCCCAGATTTCGCATGAACTGGAAATAGGCGCGATTGGGATCGCCCGGCACGCCGAGGGCGTAGGCGAACTGCTCGCCGGGATGGATCTGGCCGAGCAGTTGTTGGTCTTTCGGCGGGACGGCCAGCCCCTGCCCCAGCGTGGAAACTTCCAGGCTGAAGCCGGCGAACCCCTTGGGGATTTTGCGTCCCAGCGGCGCGCGCTGCACCGTGATGGACGCCAGCGCCGGTTTCCCCTGGCCGGCTGCGGCCACGCCTGTTGCCAGGAGCAGGAACAGGCAAAGGAGTGCGATCCGCGAGGCCATTTGTTCGCGCGGCCGAAATGGCCGCTTTCGAAAATTGCCGATGATCACGAGGTTTTCTCCCGCAGCGAGTTTACCGCTTTGGAAGTGCGCGGCGGACGGTTCGTTTGCCGGGGAGGGAAAGTGGCCCGCGCCATCCGGCTCCGGCTCCGTGCTAGCATGAAGTCGAAACGGCCATGCTGGATGAAGAAGAACCTATCCGTATTCCCGTCACCGACGTGTTCGACCTGCACACGGTGCGGCCGAAGGAAGTCGAGGCGGTCGTCGAGGCTTACCTCGAAGAGGCCAATCGCCTGGGGCTGAAGGCGCTGCGCATCATTCACGGCCGCGGCATGGGAGTGCAGCGCCGCATCGTCCGCTCCGTGCTCGCGCGCACGCCTTACGTCGCCGCCTACGGCGACGCGCCGGAACAAGCCGGCGGCTGGGGCGCCACCGTTGTCACCCTCCGCTAAACAGAGCAAAGAACTGCGGAAAGTTTTGAATCAGAGTGGTGCAGGGGAATTCCCAAACTGGAACGCAGACCAAGTGAGATGTCGGTTCTTCGCAGGTTTGCCGGATACAGTCCTGTGAGTGCACCCGAACGAAGAAAACCTAAGAATCGCGGAAGCGGGAGAAACTGAACACACGGCAGAGCCGTGGTTCTGTGAGTCCTGTGCGTGTCTGATTCGCCACAAAAGTCTGCCACGAGACTGAATGTCAGTTATTGTCATACCTTGTCGGCTTTCTGAATGCGCTTGTCTGTGGTAAGGAGGCGCGTTCGCTCTTATTTGTAGGCCATTTCTCCGCCGCAGTCTCAGCAAGAAGGAACGTTGGCAAGTGAGCGGAAGAACAAGGCCGATTGGGGAGAATAAAGCAGAATTGATCCATGGGCACCAAAGGCAAACAATGGACCGCGACCAAATTTAAGTGGACCGGCTGGCTGTGTAAACGGTGCGCGGATGAATTCCATCCTGGGTCCGGACCTTTTGCCGGAGCTTGGACGGTCTGTCGCACGACGCCGCTATCGGCTTCCGATGGCGCCTTTACTCTTCCTCGATTCAAATTCCGCCTATGTGGGTGCTTCAGGGGGAACCGATGAACGGTATCGCCAGAAAACTTTCACCGGCGACTTTAATTTTGGTGTTGATTTGTTTTTTTCTCCCCTTCGTGACGTTCTCGTGTCAGGGGCAAAGAATCGCCAGCCTGAGCGGCATGCAACTGGCGACGGGAACGACGGTGCAGCAGCCACAGATGTTCGGTCCGCCGAAGACTCAGAAGATTGACGCGGAACCGCTGGCCTCGCTGGCGCTGCTTTGCGTGCTCGTTGGCCTGGGCCTGAGTTTTCTGAAAGGCAAGAAGGGCGCCGTGGGTTCGGCCGCACTGGCGTGTCTGGCGGTGTTTCTCCTGGTGGGTCTGAAATCGCAACTCGAGAGTGACGCCCTGCAGCAGGCTGGAGGAGTCGCCCAGTTGAGCTTTGACGCTGGCTACTATTTCAGCCTGGTCCTTCTGATTGCAGCCACGGGGCTTGGCGTCTACGGACTTCTTGTCGGTAGCGGGGTTCGCGTGCCTTCGCTCGATGCGGGAGGAGAAAACAGGTTTTGCGGCCAGTGCGGCGCGCGAAACGCGGGCGGAGATTCCTTTTGCCGGGAGTGCGGGGCCAAATTTCCATAGCGAGGCGCGGACGTGGCGGATTTTCTCGACAGACTCAAGCAGGGCGTCGGCAAGGGCGTGACAACCGTCAGCGTGAAATCCAGGGAAGCGCTCGATGTTGCGAGACTCAGATCGGCGATCGCCGACTCTCAAAACCGGAAGAAGACAGCCCTGGAAGAGTTGGGCAACATTGCCTACACGATGCACCTCAACGGCTCGTTCGATGAGGAACGACTTCACACTGTGAGTGCAGCCATCGGCGACCTGGACGAAGAGATCCAGCGGAAGCAAGGCGAGTTGGCGGAGACGCACGCCAAGGCGCAGGAAGCGCTGGGAAAGCCGAGGCCGGTTGGAGTCTGCGCTTGCGGGGCAAGCATTTACGAGCGAGACAAGTTTTGCGGTAGATGCGGCAGAAAGACGGAAGCCGCATTGCGAAATGCCGATGACCCGAATACGGAGGAAGGAAATGGTTCATAAGCGATATATCTTGTTCGGCGTGTTTTGTCTTTGCTTCGGCCTGGCGGCGTGCTCGCAGGCGCCCACGCAGTATTATCCGCTGACGCAGGGACGAACGTGGACCTATCAGCTTTCGATAAAGACCGCGGGCGGGCAAGAGGGGGACGCAACGCTGAAGGTCACGAATCTCGCTGCGCGGAAACTGCGGGGTAGAATCGTGACGCCGCAGAAGGCAAAGGTGCAGTTTCGCGGCGAAGCCCACTTTGAATTTGACTACATGGCTCAGGACCGGAACGGGATTTACACGTACGCTGAGCAGGGTCCTCGCGACGTCGAGCCACAGGTAAAAACCAAGCGGGAATACACGCTCAAGCTGCCCATCAAGGTGGGTACCAGTTGGTCCTCCTCTGTGGATTTGCCCGGTTCCAATGTGGTGCCCGGAAAGGCAACCATCGAGGGCGTGGGCGAGACGGTAGACGTTCCTGCGGGCACTTTCAACGGCTGCGTGAAGGTTCACATCGTGGGCGCCGCAAAAGGAACGACCGGCGATGAGCAGTATCTGTGGTTTGCCCCCTCCGTTGGAATGGTCAAGGAGATCAGCAGGGCCGGCGGCGTCGCAGGATCGTTCGAGTTGACGTCTTTCACGAAGTGAGGCGCTACCGGACCGCGCGGCCGGCTCCCGCTGTCGGTCCATGTGCGCCATTGGCCGTGCTGCGGCTTCTGGCATGGGGCCGTGAAAGTGAGCAGCGCTTGCCGGTGTCCAACGCACAGGAGGAAACGATGACGGAAAATCATTCGCGCGATACTGGAGGACGACGGTCACCCGTGGAGGGCGGGCTCGGGTTGGCAGGCCGCGCCTGCCGGACCTTGGTCTGTCTGCTGATCCTGCCGGGCGCGGCATCCGCCCGGCAGGCAAGAGGGCGTCGCGCGGCTCCCGGCGTGATCCCGAGATACATCGGCGCGCTGGAGAGGCGGGACTTCAAAACCGTCATCAATCTCACCGATTACTACCGTGGGCAGATCAACAACATCAAGGCGCGAAATCCGCGTGTCCTCTGGCCAAAGCTGATTGGTGAGTACGATCAGAGAACGATCCCTCGTTTCTCAGAGGCGCCCTCCGGCGGGGCAGCTTTCCTGGCGATGAGCATGGCCATGATGGGCGATCCGACGCAAAACATACGCCAAGCGCTGGCATTGCTTCCGCCGTCCTGCAAGTGGTCGATCAGCGAGACGCGGCGGGGCCCGAGCCTGGAAACCGTCTACGTCACGGTTCTCTACCCGAAAATCGCGCACGCGCCGATCATAGGACCGCGGCTTCTCCGGCAAACGATCCTGCAATTCACGCTCAGCCGGGCAACGGGTCTGGTCGATTCCGTTGCCATGGTCTCACAGGCCAACTCGTTTTGGGACGGCGGTCCCGCGGTCCGTACTGAGGTGGCGTCGCGGTTCTACACCGCAGGGCGATGGCAGGAGTCGATCTCCTTGCTTGAGCCGCTGAAATCTCGAAACGCGCTGTCGAAAGCGGGGCTCAACGTGCTCGCGAATTCCGACTACGAGTACGTCGTGCATCAATGCTTCTCGTCGACCGCCAATCTCAACGTTTCCGGCTACCCAAGGTATCCGAAATTCACCGGGGGACAGCGGTGTCTCCCGGACATGGAAGAGGCCGTGCAGTTGATGCCCTCACTGGGTGAGGAGTTGGCGGCTTCCCTGCTCTCCGACTCTGAAGCGAGTCTTCGGGCAAGCGCGCTGGGCTCGGCCTCGTCTGAGCTAGGAATGGCAAAGGAGTATGTGAAGGGTAACCAGCAGTTGGCCGCCCGAGCGGCGGGGCTAAGCATCGAAACGTCCAGGCGATGGCTCCACTTGGCCATCTACAACTATGCGCACCAAGGTAACGGAGACTCGGAGTGGGTCAAGGGACAAGTCCAGGGCGCTGCCCAGCTGGAGCCGGACATAATGCGGTCCGGGCTGGCTCTGGGGGTGGTTAAGGATTGTCTCAAGGAAGCCGGAAGAGACAAAGCTCGTGGAGGCGGCTTGGCCGATAACTATTTCTCCGGCATTCTCGCTTTCATGAAGGAGTACCGTGTCCCGTTGCCTCCGCAGGACGTGCCTTGGTTCATGCAGTGGGCGAGCCAGACAAGAGATCCCGCCGAGTGGCAGAGAGAAGTGGAAGCACTTGCTTCTGCTGGATCGGGCGTGGTGGCAGCGGGAAATCAGCCGGTCTCGCCGGGACCGGCGGGACCCGCGGCGGGACAGCCGTCGTCACCCGCGGCGGAACGAACCGCAGCTTGCGGCGACTTCCAGCAATGCATGGAGGCGGGCATGGGCGCGTTCCACTCCTCAAACTGGTCCGCGGCAGTTTCCGATTTTCAGGCGGCGGCCAGCTTACAACCCTCCAGCGTGGCTCCGTGGGGCTGGATGAGTTCGGCATTTCTGAGGACGGGGCAAATCGGGAACCTCACACACGCCTACGACAAAATCCTCACCCTTGGAGGAACGATTCTGGTTCCCGCCTGCCACGAACTCTCTTTCCGGCCCTGCGATGAGGGCGTTCTTTCCATGAGCGCGAGTTCCATTGCGTTCCGGGACGTCGGAAAGCGGACGGTTGTGACCGTAAGCCCCTCGGGCGTTCACCCCAAGGGCACGCAGTACAACCCGCTGACGCAAAGCGATTCCTTTGGCCTGCGCGCTGGAGGAAGGAACTACAACTTCGATTTCGTTCCTTACAATGCCGGATGCCGGAGGCAGCTGTTCGTACAGTGCCCAGCCGGCGGCATTGCCCAGCAATCGGCCGTGGGGAAGTACGTCGAACAGACCATTCCCCAATTGGCCTCGGGCGGATTCGTGCCACCGGCGACGGCAACTTCGGGCTCCGCGCCGGCTCCGAAAACGTCCGGGACGCCAACTGCATCGGCCAATACGGCGCCGTGCGGTCAAACGGTCAGCACAGGATATTCCATTCTGGCGAATGGGCGTCTCTACACAGCGAAAACGGCGATCACCTCCGCCGGCCGGATTCCCTTGTTTTTCGACGAGAAAGGCGCTCCGGTTTTGGACACCACGTTGCTTCACACGCTGGAGCTGGGGGCGTGGACGCGCGACACCATTGTCGCGTCGGCATCGACCCGTGCGGAGATCGCCAGCAAGCTGCATACGTTGCCGGATATGATCGGCACGTCGCAGGCCCTGCAGGGCTATCAGGTCGTACAGGATGTTTTGGCCCGAGCCATGGCCGAATCGATCGAGGGGGCGGTGACGGGAGGGGCGTCGCTCTCGAAGGCGGTGCCCAACCTGGCGTGGGGCGTCGTCCGGGAACAATTGTCGCAGAGTCCGCGAACGGTATTGACTGTCGCTGCCCGAACGGGCCTGCAGAATAGCCTGGAGGACTACAAGCAACTGACACAGGGCGTCCTGCCGCCCGCCAACTCGAACGCGCTGGACATCACCACGCTGGAGCAGGTCAGGACGCTTTTCATTCAGGCCCAGTCGGTCGATATTCCGAACGAAGCCTTGGCTTCGGCGTTAATGCCGACGAGCGGATTGGATCTGACAAACGAGGCGCTGCAAAGCGTGGTCAGCGAACTGCTTCCCGGACTTCCCCCGAAGGGCGCCGTGGTCACTCTGAGCGGCCTGCTCGATTTCCAGAAGAGTCTGGCTCAGGCGGGGCGTACGCTGCCGGCACTGCAAAAATACGACCAGGATTTGAACCTCGAGTTGGACCTTTGGAAGGCCGACGATCACAAGCTGGATACGCTGACCACACAAGCGGCTGCGGTCTGCCGGTCTTCCTCCAGCCGCGCCACCCCATCCAGCCAGAGGTGACCGAGCGCAAAGCGTGGGGCGGCGCCGTGCTCGCGCGCACGGCTTACGTCGCCGCCTACGGCGACGCGCCGGAACAAGCCGGCGGCTGGGGCGCCACAATCGTCACGCTGCGATAGACATACGCCTCATGCTTCGCATGACCGCGAGCGTGGTGACCCTGTTAACTTTGCTTTGCTACTCTATGCCGCGCGGTGTTGCCGCGGAAGGATCCGGGCTGTCCGCAATCAAAGGTCTGGTGGATGGAATTGCCAAGCCCTTGAAGGAGAAGAACCACATCCCGGGAATAGCAATTGCCGTAACCCTCGAAGGAACAAGCTACTTTTTCAAATACGGAATCGCCTCGCAAAAAGACGGAAAACCTGCAACCAATGAAACGCTCCTTGAGGTCGGGTCGCTCAGGAAGACGCCTGCTGCGATGCTTGCCTCTTATGCAGAAATCAAAGGCGCACAGCCGACCACTACCGGGCCGCTTACGCGGATGCCTTTGCATGGCGCGTCCTCGACACTGATTTTCTTGTAGTACTCATGTTAGAGAGCCAGTCCGTGGAATTGGCTTTCGGAATAGAAATGAGAGATCGGGTAGGCGTGTAAGTCCCCGGTTTGCTGGCAATGCATCAACACCGGATGCTCGTGCATCACGCGCTGCCACAGGCGCGACACTGCCGGCGGAAAGGCGCCGGCCGGGTTGCCTCGGTCAATCGAAGTGTGTTGCCCCGCGTTCATCTCGTCGTAGGTGGCGATTTCGCAGGGAATCAGCTGACGGATATCCTCAAGCAAACGATCGCGGAATTCATCGAGACTTGCCGGAGCGTAAAGCTTCCGCACAAAGTCGACAATCGCCCGGGAGTCCCTGTCCCGGAGTTGCCTCATAATCCCGGATTGCCTTTGGAAAGGACTCACCCACACGCAAGCCTATGGAAGCTATCGCCGGCCCGGGATCGTGGCAACCGGAACTTATGACCTGTGTTCAGGCGGCAAGGACGCTCGGGAATCCAGCGGCGGGTTTCCGATGCGAATTGCAATTGCTTTCTTTGGTTTCGCTTCAGGGTCTAAGTGGATTTCTCTTGCGTGGCGCGTGACATGGTTGACGCCTCCTTCCGGGAATGTTTTAGCGGAAATGGGCGGCGAGAGGGAGAGGAGGGTCTAAGTAAAAGAAATCCGCGCGGGGAGTGCCCCACCTTCGCCGAGGCTACGGTGGACAGGCCCGCCTTCGGCAAGGGTTCGGTGGACAGGGCTCGTGGGCGGGGTGCGTAAGAAGATCGATACGCCGTACGATTTTTTGGGAGCGGAAGTTGCGCGGAATCAGTGAGATGGATTTTCAAAATCGATACGGGGTATGAGGGTGGGGGCAGGGAAGCAAGGAGGCTTGGCGGAAGGGATACGGCGCTGCGAGGGGCGAAACGGGATGTAACCTGCGCGGGGCGATTGTAGGGGGTGATCGAGGGTGAGGCAATGGGTGGGTCTACGTGGACTTTGGCCTGGAGTGGTCTGGTGGCGTGGTTCGTGCCCGCGGTGCCTCCGTTTCGCTCGCCGACAAATTCGTCAACGTAGCCCTCAATACGCCCTAAGAAAATCCCTGCGGCCTTGAGCACGGTCCCGTGCTCGTCTGCTACGGCCCGCGCTTGAACCTCCAAGGAGCTGGTCCAACTCAAAAAATGGAATTAGTCGGGAAGCCTATGTCAGGGCGTGGGCTGTGCTTGGTGAGTTATTTCAATGCCCATTAGTATCAGTAGAGGACCGCTTCGCCCGTTGAGCAGGCGCATCCGATTCTGGAAACAGTATGGGACGAGTCCTTACGGCGTATTGGTTGGTTATTCGCTGAGCGGCTCAGAAGGCATAGTTATAACGGACGCAATCGGGCCGGGTCAATGTGCAACCCACGGCAGAACATGCTTCGTTCCAGACTGTCTGTATCACGAATTGGAGATCGGTCGACTTTACGAGGAGTCAGGGCGATTGCACACGTACCTTGGTGACTGGCATACTCACCCTTATTCCAGCACGAAGCTGAGTTTGACTGACCGCCGCACTCAGGTGACAATCGCCAAGCACTCTGAGGCCAGGGTCAGGACTCCGGTTATGGTCGTTGTTGGAAAGGATGAACCCCCGCTTTTTCGCATCTGGCAGTACTATCCTCCGAGGCTCTTTGCAAACCCGCGCGGCAAGGTTGTTCCGCTGCAAGTGCACCTGTTTTCGTAAACTCATATCGCTTCGCAGTGCCGAGTCCTTAATTAAGTGATGCAGAGATTCTTTGGCGACTCCTTCAACTTTCTCTCGCCACAGACAGAGCCGCTGAATTGTTATCGCAAAGAGCTTCTGATTGTTGGATGAGGTCTGCTGCTTCCAGCCCTGATCTCTTAAGGCGTATTCGGATTTGGCTTGCTGGAGGATGGGGATATCCGAATCGGCGTGCTGCCAGAGGGCGCGGAAATCCTCATAGGCTTTCCCCGCGCCGGGCTCGTCTCCCGAGAGCGCGCGGCGCGCGCATCCCGCTCTCTGCCAGTTCGGCGCCGGACTGTGGAAAGGATTCGAAGGAATCGGCCGGCAGTGGCGCTCTACGCAGGGCTCCTTCTCAGCTTCGCGAAAAAAAAGCGGACCGTCCGCAGAGCGCCGACTTGCAGCGGAGAATCCCGCTCGTCGACCGCGGATATTGCTATGCGCCGGCCCATTCCGATAGTGACAGCTGCTTTTCCCAGGGACTACTCAGGGTTGCTCACAGCATACGGCGTGATCCGCTCGCCCTGAGCGAACGAAAACGCGACCCCTGGACTGGTTGCCAGACCGTACAGGCCCTGACCTTGGCTGAAAAACACGCCCCGCGTATCAATCGTTACGGGCGTCCCTTGGATGGTGAGATCAATGTTCATGGCGTAGGAGCAGTCCGGGCTCACGCTGACTGTCCCCGAAATTGGAAACTCGAGATTGCCTGTCGGTCCGAGCTTTTCATACAACGTTCCCGTATAGGCACCGGTCCTCGAAACATTGAAGCGAAGCAGCACCACATCCGAGAAGATCGGCACATCGGGGCTAAACTGAACGAAGTTCTGCACGGTCGCCACATAGCTCCCTAGGGCGGTCTGCGGGCCACAGGTGTTCACCGGCATGCCTGGCTCGCTGATGCGGCGCCCCTCGCCGATCCAGGTCAGATAATCGATGCCGTTCTCGATGCTAATGGGAACACTTCGGAATTCCCTGCCGTTGTTGAGCAGAACGAAGCGCTCAACGATGGTTGTTGGTTCTGTAGCGCCAGGCAGGTTCACCTGGTAGGTATACTTGCCCGTACAGTCCGCGTTCATTTCGGTCACGGTCAGGTTGAGCTCAAATGTGTTGGATCCCCCGTTAAAAGACCCGATCCTCATCCAGTAGAATCCGTGGCCGGTTCCGTCCGCTTTGATAGTGACCTCGCCAACTGTGGCGAATGGCGCGTACAACCCGGCCCAATGGAATGGGGCGCTCGGTACTGCGGCTGAACTGAAGACGGCGCTCGACCCCTCGTCGTAGAACGCGTACGTTCCACTAAATGTTGACGTGCGGCACGACGCTTGCGCGTTAGCTCCGGGAGCGGCCAGTCCCAAGCACACCAATAAGCTTGCAACTGCAAAAACACTCATTTTCATGGTTCTGCCTCCGGGCTTGCGGGGCATTCTGGGTGTGCCTTAAACGGAGCAAGTTCCGGACCGTTTTGCCAATAGATTCTGGCGGCTTAGTTTATGCGACCCGGACTGAACGGGAGACGGGTGCTCCCTTGAGCGAAATCCCTCAATTCTGGGGCAAATACCGCAAGCCCGCGCAGCGCGGTGCAGGAACGGCCGAAAGGATTTTAACGTAGAAAAGCACCCGATCGCCATTCCTCAAGTAGAAAGCCTGTGGGCCAGCCAGTCCCGGCTGCGCAAGTCCGAACAGGAATATTCCTACTGCCAAATACCATTTTGAGATTTTCATAGGTTCTGCCTTGAGTCAGAATTTCGAGGATCGGTTGCCAAGCCGTTCGGTATCGTTCACGTCCTCGTATCCCGCCAAGCGGCTGTAGACCGACTGCCTCAGCAGGTCGGCCAGGGACAACCGCGCGTTCGTCCCTCGCGGGTCCCTCAGATGTTCTTCGATCAATTCCCCGAACCCGAGACGTTCATCCAGCGCCCGCACCAGGATCAGGCCGCCGTCCGACGTGACGCGAGAACCTTGGAACTCGACCTTGACAGAGGCGTTGAAGGGGAGCTGGAACGGCTGATTTTGTGTCTCACCCATGGGGTATTGACCTCCGGAGCGCCCTCACTGCGTTCAAACCCGCATAAACACTGATGCTGGCGACCGTCAGAAGGTTTGTAGGCGGAAGTCAAAATGGGTCTAAGTGGCCTTCCTGCCCTTCTTAAATGTTTCGTACATTCGTGATTGGTCGCACGGACGGATGCCTGGTACCCAGAAATCCGGCACACGTTGGAGGAAGGCAGCACGGGCAGGCGGGAGAGCCTGCCCGCCTGAGTATCGAGTTATTTGGCGAACGCGGCAGTAATGAACTTCACGATTCGCTGGCGCGCGTCGAAGCCGTGCCACGGTTCCGGGCTGGGCATGCCGAAGATGCCCTCGGCAAGCGGCCCGTGATTCTCCCGCGGATACTTGACCAGATCGACCGGCACGCCCATTTGCCGCAGTGCGCGATACATTTCCTCGCTCTGGCCGAGGGGATCGGTGGTGTCGGCTTCGCCCTGAAGCAGCAGCATCGGCGTCTTGGCATGAGCGGCCCAGGAGAGCGGGCTCTGGCGCCAGGCGGCGGCCGCGTGTTCCCAAGGCAGACCGTAGAACCAGCGGTCGTACCAGGAGCCGGATTCGGTGCCGTATTCGCTTTCCTGATCGATCACCGGCGCACCGGCGATGATGGCCTTGAAGCGGGTGGTTTTTCCCTCGACGAAGCCGGCCATTTCGCCGCCGTAGCTGTAGCCCATGAGCACCATGCGCGCGGGATCGACCGGCTCGTGCGCGACGACGGCGTCGACACCGGTCATGACGTCGCGATAGTCGCCGCCGCCGAGGTCGTTGTGGTTGGCGGCGACGAATTTCGCACCGTAGCCCGTGCTGCCGCGCGGGTTCGGCTCGAAGACGGCCCATCCATGGCCGAGCAGGAATTCGTTGAACTGGGAATAGTCATCCACCCACGCGCCGGTAGGACCGCCGTGCACGTCGACAACGAGCGGAACCTTGTGGCCGGCATTGGTCTGCGGCGGCAGATACAAGAGGCCTTCGAGGTGGAATCCGTTATTGGTCCAGTGCACGATTTTCGCCTTCACCGGCGTCCATGCGGCGGGAATGACGGAAGGCGCGTGCAAAGCGATGGGTCGATCGCCGAGCCGGGCGGCATAGTAGACCGTTGTCGGAGTGGTGCTGCCGGTGCCGAGCCAGACCCATCCCGTCTCGTTTGCGTTGGTTGCGAGCTGACGGACAACCGGCGTGGGGAAATGAAGGAGGCGGTGCGTGCGGCTGAGCGCTTCGAGCATGGTGACGCGCGTGCCGACCTGCACGGTTTGCAGGAGACCGGACTCGGTTGCAATGGGAAGACCGTAACTGAGCGAACCGGAGAAACCGCCGGTAAGGTCGGTAACTTTGGCGGCGGAGAAGTTCAGCGCGTAGAGATCGGAGTAACCGGGCGGCGTGTCCGCAGCGGACTGGGCAAGGAAGTAGAAGGTGCTGCCATCGTGCGACCATGTGCCGCCTTCGACGGTGGCGGGAATCCTCGTGAGCTTTTCCGGATGCGCCGGTTGCGACACATTGAGCAGCCACGCGCTGTTGGCCGGGTGAAGCTCAGACAGATGATTCATGCCCGAGGCGATCGCCACGAGGCGATTTCCCTTTTTGCTCCACGCAACCCGCCGGACGTTGGGCGGAACGGCCGTCGGCGTCAGCTTCCCGGTGGCCGGGTTCAGCAGATAGAGCCGCGTGCCGTGCGGGTTGTGATCGACCCAGACGGCGTCGGCTTTTTCTTTCCGCTCCTTCTTTTCGCCAGGGGTCTCGGGGTCGCGGGCGGTGATGGCGATGAATTTTCCATTCGGCGAGGCGGAATAGTAGGAAACGTCAATTTCGAGAGGCCTGGCTTTTTCGGCGGAGGGATGTTTCACCGGCGGAATGGCGTCGGGAGCCTTGGATTCATCCGCCCGCGGCAGCACTTTGAGGTCGTAAGGGTGCGCTTCGCCGCCGTCCATGGGCAGCCGGTAGAGTCGAGTGTGCTTGCCGCGATGCGCGAGGAAAAGCACGCTGCCGCCGTCGGGCATCCACGAGGCGTCGTACTCGCCGCGCTTGTCGGCGGAAGAATCGTTCGCGGGGGTGAAAGTGATTTGGCGTGCCGCGTTATGCCCGATGTTGACCAGCCAGAGATGGTCCTTGCCTCCCTTTGCCGTGGAGTCGGCTACCTCGAGCAAGACGTCCTTTCCGTTTGGAGACAGCT
Organism: Candidatus Acidiferrales bacterium; assembly: GCA_046704165.1. Taxonomy (GTDB): domain Bacteria; phylum Acidobacteriota; class Terriglobia; order Acidiferrales; family UBA7541; genus JAKASX01. The sequence continues at coordinate 5,629 of JBJKSI010000047.1, read as the reverse complement.
GCGGACCGGAGAGCGCCCGCACATGACGAAGGTCTTCGTTTGAGGGAAAGGTTGGCTTCTGGGCTAGAGCCGAGACCGTTACAAGGGCACAGGCACCCACCACCAGCGCGCACAACGTGGAACGACAAGTAAGATTTCGCATGGCGGCATGATACGTCAGCCCCGGCGGAAAACATAAGGGGCTTTCGAAAACGGAAAGCAGGATCTCTGTTCTCCGCCTGCGGCCTGAGGGAGTGCTATGCCGCTTCGATTTGCGAGGGCGGCTCGGCGGATTGGTCGATCAGGTGTTTGAGTGTTTCGGAGTCGAGGGTTTCGCGCTGGAGAAGTTCCTGGGCGACGAGATCGAGCTGGGAACGATGCAGTTCCAATATGTTTTTTGAGTCGGCGTAGGCTGCGTCCAGGATCTTCTTCACTTCCTCGTCGATTTCGCGGGCCGTCTGTTCGCTGCAGTCCCTTTGCAGGAGGCCGTCGCCAGCGGCCAGGAACGGCTCGTGGCGCTGGGCGCAGTGAACCAGGCCAACCGAATCTCCCATCCCGTACGTGCAGATCATTTGGCGGACCAGCCGGGTCGCATGTTCGAGATCGTCTTCCGAGCCGGTGGTGATTTCGCCAAAGACGAGCTCCTCGGCGGCGCGTCCGCCGAGAAGGCCCTTGATCTTGTCGATCAGCTCCGCGCGGCTCATCACGTAGCGGTCGACTTCGGGAAGCTGCAGCGTGTAGCCCAGCGCGGCGCGGCCGCGGGGGACGATACTGATCTTGTGAACTTCCCAGGCATGCTCGCTGTGGACAGCTACGAGCGCGTGTCCCACTTCGTGATACGCGACACGGCGTTTTTCCTCCGGGCTCAGGCGGCGGCTCTTCCGTTCCGGGCCGGCGACAACTTTGACGACCGCTTCTTCCAGGTCTTTCTGATCGATCGTCGTCGCGCCGTGTCGGGCCGCAAGCAAGGCTGCTTCGTTCATGACGTTGGCAAGATCGGCTCCGGAGAAGCCGGGCGTTTGCTGGGCGATTCGGCGCAGGTCGGCGCCGGGACCGATGGGTTTGCCGCGAGCATGGAGCTTGAGAATCGCGTCCCGTCCTTCGAGATCGGGCGCGTCCAGAACCACCTGGCGATCGAAGCGGCCGGGGCGGAGGAGCGCCGGGTCCAGAACATCGGGACGGTTGGTGGCCGCAAGGACAATGACGCCGATGTTCGTGTCAAAACCATCCATGCCGACGAGCAACTGGTTCAGCGTCTGTTCTCTCTCATCGCTGACCGGCGCAATGTGAACGCCGCGCTGGCGCCCCACCGCGTCCAGCTCGTCGATGAAGACGATGCAGGGCGCATGCGTTTTCGCCTGCTGGAACAGATCCCGAACCCTGGCGGCGCCGACGCCAACGAACATCTCGACAAACTGACTGCCACTGATGGAAAAGAAGGGAACCTTGGCTTCGCCGGCAACGGCGCGCGCGAGCAAGGTTTTCCCCGTACCCGGCGGGCCGACCAGCAGGACGCCTTTCGGGATCTTCGCGCCAACGGAGCGGTAGCGTTCCGGATGCTTGAGGAAGGTAACGACTTCCTGCAATTCGTACTTGGCTTCCTCACAGCCCGCCACATCGTCGAAAGTGACCTTGATGTCGGTGTCGCCGACCAGCTTTGCGCCGCTGGCTCCGAAACTCATGACCGACCGGCCGAGGCCGCGCATCCGCCGGGCGAAAAATTGCCATAACAGAATGAGAAAGGCGATGGGCAGAATCCAATACAGCAGCAGTTGCGGCAGGAATGAGGGCTGTGTTCCGGTGAATTTTACGCCAGCCTTTCGCAGGTCGCGCACCAGGTCCGGATCGTCCACACGCACGGTGCGGAAAGCGAACGCTTTTGTCTCAGGTGCTTTGGCGGATTCTCGCGGGACCTGGCCCTTGGCTGGTGTTTCGGCCTTCGGGCCGGGCTCGGCCTTTTGAGGCGGGGCGGCGGGTCGCGGTTGAATTTTGCCCTCGATTTCGGTCTGCTTGACCGAGCACTCGACCACCTCTCCGCGTTGAACATACTCCTTGAATTCGCTGTAGGGGATCGTGCGGTAGGCCGCGCGCTGGGTGAATTGCCGCGCAAGCAGCATCACCACGAGCAGGAGAATCAGATACCAGATCAAGGGCCGCAACGTTTGCCATGGGGAAGGCGGCACGCCCACGCTTTTCTTGCCGGGAGTTGGAGAAGGAGCTGGCATTTCGGCCCCGGAAGTAACCCGTGCTTACTTTGAATTCCAGCACGTCAGGTACCATCGAGGCAATCGCCGGGTGATATAGAACGCCTTTAGAATCTGTTGGATTGAGGACAGGGCCCTGGCCTCGCCGGGCAAAAGGCCACGAGCCAGCGCAAAATTGCCCATGGGCAAATCCTCGGAACGCGGCTGCGGCGTCCGGGTGGAACCTCTGTCTCGCATAGCCGCAGCTCCTCCTGCTCCTGACGGCCCGTTCTTGGCCCTCCGACGCATGGGCCGCCGCCCCCGGCCTGCATGCACAAGCCCGGTCCTTGTCTTGACAGTTGTCGTTATAACGAATACTCTCGGTCTGTGAAAGCAACACAGCACAAGGCCGGCGCGGGGCGCCGCCGGGTCGCCAGCCCGGAAGAGGCCGCCTTCCTCGACCTGCTGCGCACCGCCGACCGGCTCAATCGCGGCCTTGTTGGCGTGCTCAAGCAGGAGAACCTTTCGCCGACCCAGTACAACGTGCTGCGCATCCTGCGCGGAGCGCCCCAGGGGCTCTCCTGCGGCGAAATTGGCGACCGCATGATCACCCGCGATCCGGACATCACCCGGCTGCTCGACCGGCTCGAGAAGCGCCGCTTGATCGCGCGCGCGCGCGAGGCCAGGGACCGGCGAACCGTCGTCACGCGAATCACACCAGCCGGGCTCGCGCTGCTGGCGCGGCTGGACGGGCCGGTCGAACAGGTCCACCGCGGCCAGCTCGGCCATCTCGGCCCGGCCAGGCTGCGGGAGCTTTCCCGGCTTTTGCGGGCGGCGCGCCGGGAAAACGGCTGATTTTTTTGGCTCACTATATGTTGCAACGAATATCGTTTCCACGCATCAAAGGGGTATCGGCAATCGAATCCACTCGGAAGGGAGATAGGGAATGAGCACATCGGTTCTGCCGCAAACCACCACCTGGACCATCGATCCGGTCCATTCCGTCGCGGAATTCAAGGTGAAGCACATGATGATTTCGAGCGTCAAGGGTCACTTCGCGGGAATTCGCGGCACGCTGACGCTGGACGCCGAGGACGTCACCCGGTCGCGGGTCGAAGCGTCCCTCGACGCCGCCTCGATCGCCACCGGCGATGCCCAGCGCGACGCGCATCTCAAGAGTGCCGACTTTTTCGACGCCGGAAAATTCCCGGTTCTGTCGCTCGTGTCGGGCCGCATCGCCCGGCGCGACGAGGGCTCGCTCGACGTGGCCGGCGACCTGACGATCCATGGCGTCACTCGCGAAGTCGTTTTCACCGTCGATGGCCCGTCCGAACCGGCACGCGACCCCTGGGGGAGCGAGCGCATCGGCCTCGAGGCCACGGCCAAAATCAACCGCAGGGATTTCGGGCTGAACTGGAACGCGGCGCTGGAAACCGGAGGCATTCTGGTTGGCGACGAAGTGGCCATCAGTCTCGACGTGCAGTTCGTGAAAGCGTGAACGGGCCCGCGGATTGGTAGATACTGGTTTTTGCGCTGGCCGCGCAAAGGGGGAAGGAGAATCGCCATGTCACTGCGTCCGGTGAGGAAAACGATTCAAACGAAGTCGACCATCGAGGGCGCGGGCGTCAAGCTCGAACGCGCCTTCGGATTCGGCCACACCAGGGATTTCGATCCATTTCTGCTGCTGGACGATTTCCGCAACGACAATCCGGAGGATTATCTGGCCGGATTTCCCTGGCATCCGCATCGCGGGATCGAAACGATCACGTACGTGCTCGCCGGCTCGGTCGAGCACGGCGACAGCCTGGGCAACAAGGGCAAAATGACGGCCGGCGACGTGCAATGGATGACCGCCGGCAGCGGCATCCTCCATCAGGAAATGCCCAAGGGGGATGAGCGGGGCCGGATGCACGGTTTTCAGTTGTGGGCCAATCTGCCCGCGTCGCTCAAGATGACCGATCCGCGGTATCAGGACATCCCGGCGAGCGCGGTTCCGGAAATCACTGACGACGACGGCACGCGAGTTCGCGTCGTTTGCGGCGAGTTCTGGGGAAAGACGGGGCCGGTGGAGGGCGTTGCGGCCAGCCCGAATTATCTCGACGTCTCCGTGCCGCCGCGCACGCGGAGGCGGCTCAAAATCGAAACCGATCGCAATGCGTTCGCCTACGTCTTTGCCGGTGAGGGCACGTTTCGCGACGCCTCGAGCCCACAACCCGTTCTCACCGACCAAGTGGAGAAACCCGAAGCGGCTCCGGTCTACGACGCCCACAACCACTCGCTCGTCCTGTTCGATCGCGGCGACGAGATCCTGGTGCAAACCGGTGACGAGGGGTTGCGCTTCCTGCTGATTTCGGGAAAGCCGATCGAGGAACCGGTCGCCTGGTATGGCCCGATTGTGATGAACACCGAGGAAGAGCTGCGCCGGGCTTTCGCGGAACTGAAAACCGGCCAGTTCATCAAGCACCTGTGAGGCGGTCCGTTTGTCCCTGGCGCGGCGCGCCTGCGCCCGCGTTTGCGTTCGCGCCGGGGCGCACATCGGGGCGATGGCTGAACGCGGCGACGAAGGCTGGCCTGCCAGCCGTAGAGCGTTTGTGCGCGGAATCGAGGGCCCGCCTTCGCTTGCTGGGATTTGCGAGGGAAATGCTAGCCTTGCAATGCGCCCGGGTCCCACTTATGATTCCCGTCGTTGTCGGCTGGCGCTAACCGGAAATCATTTGCCGCACGCAGCCGCGGCAGGCATTTAAAGTGTATGTGCTTCCTTACCGCGAATGCCAATAAAGCGCATCTTCAGGAAGACCGCATTTGCCGCCCTAATTGGGGCGGTGGTGGCATTGATACCCGGGCTGGGCGCCCAGCAGCTTGGGGAGGGCCTTCGCGGGAAGCCGGCGCAGCAGATCCTCAACTGTGCGAAGGACAAGGCGTGCGAATCGCATTACGACTACTTCTCGCTGGCGGATGCACTCTCAAAGCCGAGGAATATCCCTCTTCTCATCCGCTCGTATACAAAGGCGGATGCCTACGAGAAGCAGATCATTGTGCTGGCGCTTTATCCACTGAAGGGCCCGAAGGTCCTGGCCTTCATGCGAAGCATTGCATTCAGGCATCTGAGGCCCCATGAACCTGATTATGCTCCGGGCTATTATCCGATCCAGTATTTGGCCAAGCGATGCAACGGTCGAGCTCTTGCAAGATTGAGCCGGCCGGCAAACGTTCTGAATGGTTATCCAATCGCGTGCCTGCAGTGGCAATACACCGTCAAGACCTTCGGAGACTGCCACTACCGGCCCGCCATTCCAGACTTGATAGCGGACCTCAATGCGGCCTGCATGAACATCGGCATTAGAGCATTTCCATTTATCATGTAGCGTATCGGGAGCTAAAAAAGAAGCCCTTGCAGTCGGCGGTGGTAATCGCCTCGAAGGCGGTCTTGGCCGCCAGGAGCAGTTGCTCGTCGGTACGGGGCGCGC
>JBJKSI010000046.1:0-41209 GCA_046704165.1 Candidatus Acidiferrales bacterium | reverse complement strand
CTGGATTTGTGTGCCGGGCCTGGCTGGGCGGCGTGGCGGCAGGAAAGTGCCCGATGCCGCGTGGGAGGGGAATCAGGAGACGATGCGGAGCTTGGGGGCCTGTGCGGCGGGCTCCGGGGAACCTTCGGGGCGCCGCGAATACCGCGTGGCGACGTAGTCTTCCATCAGGGCGCGGAAAGCGGCCGACAATTCTTCGTAGGTGCCGCGGAGGGTGGTGACTTTCCGGCCGTCGATGTAGACGGGGCAGGCGGGTTCCTCACCCGTGCCGGGCAGGCTGATGCCGATGTTCGCCGCCCTCGACTCGCCGGGGCCGTTGACGATGCAGCCCATCACCGCGAGCTTCAACTCCTCGACGCCTTCGTACTGCCGCTTCCATTCCGGCATCCGGTCGCGGATGTAGTCCTGAATGCGCTCGGCCAGTTCCTGGAACGTGCTGCTGGTGGTGCGGCCGCAGCCGGGGCACGCCGTGACGGAAGGCGCGAACGAGCGCAGGCCCAGGGCTTGCAGCAGTTCGCAAGCGGCGTAGACTTCCTCGCGGCGGTCGCCGCCGGGACGCGGGGTGAGCGAGATGCGAATCGTGTCGCCGATGCCTTCAGCGAGCAGCACCGCCATCGAGCTTGCCGACCAGATCAGGCCCTTCGCTCCCATGCCGGCTTCGGTGAGGCCGAGGTGCAGCGGCTGCCCGGTTTTCGATGCCAGGTCGCGGTAGATGGAGATCAGGTCGCGGGGACGCGAAATCTTGCACGAGATGATGATCTGGTCTTTGCGCAGTCCCGAAGCGACGGCCAGATCGGTGGACTCTACGGCCGAAAGTACCATGCACTCGTTGATGATCTCTTCCGACGTGCGGCCCAATTCCTGGTCCGTGTTCTCCTGCATCTTGCGGACCACCAGTTCCTGGTTGAGCGAGCCGGCGTTCACGCCGATCCGCACAGGCTTGCCGTTTTCGGCGGCGACTTTGCAGATTGTCGAGAACTGCTCATCGCGGCGCGCGCCCTTGCCGACGTTGCCGGGATTGATGCGGTACTTGTCGAGCGCCCTGGCGCATTCGGGATATTTCACCAGCAGCACGTGGCCGTTGTAATGGAAATCGCCGATGAGCGGCGCCTCGCAGCCGGCGTCGAGCATACGCCGCTTGATTTCCGGCACGGCGGCCGCGGCTTCGGGAACGTTGACGGTGACGCGCACCATCTCCGATCCCGCCTGCGCCAGTTCGATGCACTGGCGAGCGGTGGTTTCGGCATCGGCGGTGTCGGTGTTCGTCATCGACTGGACAACCACCGGCGCGCCGCCGCCAACCAGTACGCGGCCCACGGGGACGCCCACGGTTTTTCTCCGCGGCCGAATCGGCTCGATGGATCCGGCAGCCGCCTGTTTCTGCGATTCGCTCATGAATTCCCCGTGGTTGATTCTATCCAAGTTGCGCCGCCTCGCGCTACCGCGGCGAAAAGGCGGTTGATTGCGGAGTCGCCGTGCGGCGAGGCGGGGATGCGGAGGCGGAAGTCCGGGAATGGACCGTCTTCAGTTGGATGGCGGGCGGGACGAACGCCATTTCCCGTAGCCCCAGCCCCCGGCGGCCAGCAGAACCAGAATTCCCACCGCAACGACGGGTGCTTCGTAGCCTGGCGAATCCGCCTTCGGCGCGTACATCTTTCGCACAATTGCCGCGGCGGGCCTTGGCTTGCGGAAGGCCGTCATCACGCCGTAGTAGTCGGCGGGATCCAGCATGTGCGTCTTGCCCTTGTTCGGGTCGGGCACGCGCCACCACCAGTCGCCGGGACGGATGGGCTTGTCGTAGTTCTTCCACCATTCATCGGCAAACTCGAAGACCACGCCGCCGCAGGCGCCGGCCGCGCGAAGTCCTTTCCAGCTCTTGAGGATCAGCTGTGCCTGTTCCTTCTGGCTCGCCTGCACCGCGTCGGCGCCGAACTCGGTAATCAGCAGCGGCTTTTTGCCGGCGATCGGCTGCAGGTAGTTGCGGATGTAGTTGCTGTAGCCGCGCGCCACCACCGTCGGCGGCCACAGCGGATACACGTTGAAGCTGGTCACGTCGAGGAAGCCCAGCTTCAGCTCCTTCGTCGGCGGCCAGTTGGCGGAGGTGACGAAATGTCGGGAATCGATTTTTTTTACGGCGTTGTAGAGGCCGTGCAAGCCGTCGTCGATTCGCCGCTCGCCCGCGTCCGTGCCCACCAGTTGCTGCGGCACTTCGTTTCCGAGAATCCAGCCGAGCAGCGCCGGCTTGTCGCGATATTCCTTCACGCGCTTCAGGATGCTCCGTTCGGCCGATGCGAACTTCGGCGTTCCGAGCGTCCACCAATCGACGTAGAACTCGTAGAGGACGCGGAGGTGGTTCTTCCGTGCCAGGTCGAGAACGTAGCCCGGCGGATCGTCCGCCACGATCGTGTTGACGTTCATTTTCCGGATGAGCTTGAGGTCCGAAGCGATCAGCGTCGGCGCGGGGTAGGGCGATTTCCCGTTCGGTCCGGTGCCCGGCCGCCACGGCCCGTAAAACATGCCTTTGATGACGAACGGCTTGCCATTCACATAGATGGATTTTCCCCGGATCTGCTCGCTGGGAACCTCGGGTTCATGCCGCGTTCCCGCCGCGCTTCCGCGCGTGAAGAGCAGCATGGCGGGAGTGAGAAAGAGAAGTCCCGTCATGGCCATCACGGTGATTCCCGCCGGACTTCTCACGGCGCTCGCCGCCGCTCGCGGAGCCTCGTTCCGGTAAAGGACGGATGCCGCGGGGCTGAACAGGAATTTGCCCGCGAACAGATAGAAGCACGGAAGCAGAACCACCGGGCAGTGCGCGTAGATCGGCACGCAGAGCAAAGCCAGCCCGAATGCCGCCTCGCCGAACATGGGCAGGGAACCGGGCGCGTTGCCGGCCACGTTCGTCGGCTTCCAGGGAACCGGCCGCCGCATCACCCCGTCCAACACGCCGCGCGCCGTGACGAAATCCATCGTGCCGTAGACCAGGGCGCATGCGCCCAGGCCCTGTGCCCAGCCGTTTCGAAGCCGGTCCTTGACGAAGTAGGCGAGCAGGGGCAGAAAAATGATGAGGATAATCAGGGCGCCAGCGAAAAGCGAGGGGCCGCCATGCGAGGGGCCCCATGGCAGGATGAACGGTCCCACGAGGAACGTGACGCAGAGATACGCCAACAGCGCCGTCTGGCCGATATAGAAGCTGCAAAAAAGGAAGAACGACCATTTCTCGGCGGGCGTCAGCTCCCGGGTGCGCAACACGTTCCATGCGTGCGCCCGCAGCGTCTGCACGCAACCGTAGGCCCATTTGTAGCTGCGGCGCCGAAACGAATCGAAGCTTCCCGGATGTTTCTCGCCGAAATGGATTTCTTGTGCGTAAGCGACTTTGTGGCCGCGGCAGTTGAGGCGGGTGGTCATGTCGAGGTCGTCGGAGAAGAATCCCTCGGTAAAGCCGCCTACTTCCATGACGGCGGAGGTCCTCAGAAAGGCGTTGTGGCCGACGAAGGGCATCCAGCCGAACCGGGAAAACGTGGTGAGAAAAGCATTGAACGCGTCGATGGAATAGGAAAGGAAGCGGTTCATCCGGCAGCAGTCCTCGTCGAATACCGCGAGGCTGCGGCACTGGACGATGGCCACCCGCGAATCCTGAAAATACGGCACGGCCTTTTCGACGGCGAGCGGGTCGAGAGCGGTCGAATCGCTGTCGCAAAGCAGGAAATAGTCGTAGCGGTCCGCCGTCTGTTCCAGGGCGTAGTTGACCGCTCCGGATTTGCCCCCTCTCTTTACCGGACGCCGCAGCAGCTGCACCTCGTGCGGCGTTTTGCGGCGCAGTTCGTCCACGGCCCGATCCACTCTGGCGCGGCCGGGGCCGGGCGGCGAGTCGTCGTGGATCACAAAGCACAGCTTCCCTCGATACGACAGCTGCGCCAGGCTCAGCAGCGCCGGCCGGTCGAGGTCGCCGCAGCACAGGTAGACCACCCCTACCGGGGGCGGATTGGAAACCGGCGGAAAGTTCGGTTGCGGGTCACGCCGCTGCAGGAGGTAAGCGGCTGCGATGAAAACGAAAGTGAATCCGTAATAGCTGGAACCAGCTTCCACCAGGGTCTTGAACCCCAGCAGAATAATCGCGAGCAGAGAAAGCTGCGAAAAGTGAACCGCGCGGTAGGTCTGCCAGCAGTAGTCGCCGGCAAACAGCGTTCCCGAGAGCACCACGAAATAGAACATCGCCTGGGATGGTGGCCTGGCTACACGAGCCGCTGGGCTGGAGGAGATGGGGATTTTGCTTGATTGTGGCCGAAAAATACCTGTCATTCGCGTCCGCCGGGATATTTTGCCGCCGCCTTGTGGCAGCACTACTCATATTGATGAAAGATGCGACGAGTCCGGGGCTCTGTTGCTTGAGTCGAACCGAGGGGCGCAATTCGGGGTTGCCGCAAGCATTTTGCATGCGGAATTTGCTGGATGGCCAAGATTTCCTGAGGCCGACGCCCTTTATGCGGCTACGCGTGGCACGACGGGCCGCACTCGCCGTATAATCGCGTGGATTCAGCCGGAGTGGCGGAACTGGCAGACGCGCGAGACTCAAAATCTCGTGGTGCTTAGCACCGTGTGGGTTCGACCCCCTCCTCCGGCACCATGCTCACATAAAAGACCGAAGGATCATTGGGGCGTAGGAGCACGTTTGAAGAGGTCCCGGGGCGGTTGCGTGTGCGGGATATCGTTAGCGTGAACGTGAAGCCTTCTTCAGGCGCGACTGCAGAAACTCGTCGAAGAGTTTGAACCGCTTCACGCGCGGGACTTTTTCAGGGCCGACGCGCCGGCCCAGTTGCTGGCACATTCCGTGGCTGCGCTGAAACGAGGGCCACGCCGGCAATCCCGGACCGTTCGGATTGCCCGTCTTCACGAACCGGCTCCAGTAGCCCACCATCGTCCGCGACAGGACCGCATCCTCCGGTTGCGAAATCCACGTGGTCCAGTAATGCCGGCTCAGGAACATCAGTTCTTCGGTGTGGAACGCTCCCAGTTTTGCAAAGGGTCCCTGGCCCACATAGGTGAAGCGATAGAGAAACGACCGCCGGCCCGTCAGTGCCGTGTCTTTTGCCAGCAGCCACGCGCTGAATGCGAAATCGTAATCGCTGAACATCGTTCGGAAGACGCCGGGAACCTCGCCGTCCGTGTGCGCCGGGTAGGCCGCAAACACTTTGCCGGCCAACTTGCCGAATTCTCCCCGCAGCCAGGCGTGATATTCCGCGAGCGTTTTCGGCCGGTAGGCATGTCCGCCGACCAGCGGACTCGCAAAAATGGAAACCTCGTCCTCATTGGTGCCAACGAGCACAGGAACCGGCGCCTGCTGACCGCGGGCAAACGTCACCGCCGGCTGCTGCCGCAGGACCCATCCATCCACATTGGGTTCCAGGTCTACATGACCGTCGTCGGCCGCTGTCTCCAGAATCCGGTTCGCCGGAATCGCCCGCAGCTTTCGCAGCGCGTCCGGGCCGGGAGACACGCCCAGGTCGCGCGCCAGCCGCTCGCCGCTTGCCTCCTCGGCAGCCAACTTCGGATAGACCGAATCGACGCAGGTGCCGCTCTCCATCAGCGCGCCCTCGAACAGTCCCTTTGCCAGCGGCGAAGCCATCAGAATGCACACGTCTTCCGAGCCCGACGACTGGCCCGCAATCGTGACCCGGTGCGGATCGCCGCCAAACCGCGCAATATTTCGCCGGACCCATTCGAGCGCAGCGATCTGATCGAGGTGGCCGTAGTTTCCCGAAACATGATGGCGCGATTCGGCGTCCAGCGACGGGTATGCGAAGAATCCGAACGCTCCCAGCCGGTAATTGAAGCTCACCACCACGAGGCCGGCGTGTGCCAGCGTCGTTCCCAGCGGAGGCCATTCTCCCGAGCCCTCGACGTTCCCCCCACCATGCACCCACACGAACACCGGCAACTTCCTGGCCGGATGCAGGTTCGGCGTCCACACGTTCAGATACAGGCAGGCTTCGCTTGTGGCCATCTTCCGAATTCCCAGCATCTCCGGCAGCCAGGGGCTCGGTCGCTGCATGCACGCCGGACCCCAATGCGTGGCTTTGAGAACACCTTTCCAGTGGGGCGCCGGCTGCGGCGGCCGCCAGCGCAGCGGTCCCACGGGCTGGGCCGCATACGGAATGCCGAGGAACTTTCCGCCCCTGGGCAGCGCTGCAACGCCGGCGCCGCGCACGACTCCGCTGTCGATCCTCACTTCCGGCCCCTTGGCTGACGCCGACAGCGATCCGGGCAGTGCGACGGCTATCGATACAGCGATCCAGCACGCAATGGAGATTCGCTTCATTCTGTGTGAAGTTCCTCTTTCGATTCTCGACCGACCGCGAGCATACGCCTGACCACTTCTCGGCGCAACGTGCCGCCGGGTTTTACGCTTCGCGTTCCGAGCGGTCACCGGAGGCACAGGTTCTTTCTCCTCGGCACCGCAACACGCGGCACGTAGCGTTACGCGACGGCACGGGCCCGTTTTCCGTTCCTCGTTGTTCTCACCTTCAGTCCTGCACGGTCAACGAGACTGTCGTTGAGTGCTCTAACTGGTTGGAGCTTCCCGTCACGGTCACGGTATACGTGCCGGCGGGCGTGCCGGGGTTGCTCGGCGGCGTGGGGTTATTGCTAGAAGTGCCGCCTCCGCCACAGGAGAAAACCGGCGCGAGCAACAGCAGCAGCAGGGCGCAGGACGCGATGCCCATGCCGAGTTTCTTTTCGTTCTTTCTGGCGACGAGGGCGAGCGCCGCCAGCAGGAATAGCAGGCCGAACCAGGCTGCCAGCAACCAAGGTCCCGGATCACGCGGTGCTGCCGAGGGAGGCACGGCTGAAGCGGCCGTGGTGGAGATCGTCAGCGTCGAACTGGCCGGCCCGGATCCGGGCGTGACGCTCACCGGCGAGAAGGAGCAGGAGGCGAGGGAAGGCAGCCCGGAGCAAGCGAGGGAGACGGGAGCGGTGAAGTCGCCGAACTTCGGCGCGAGCGCGATGGCAAAGCTGGCCGATTGTCCTGCTTGAACCGTTGCCGTCGTTGGCGAGGCCGTGGCTGCGAAGTCGCTCACGGTGATTTGGACGTCGCTGGTTGGCAGTCCGGTGGTTGCTCCGCCGTTGGTGACGGTCAGCCTCTCGGTGTTCACTCCCGCCGGGCAGGTCAGGGAAGCGTTGGCTCCCGTCGCCGTGCCGCAGTCGCCGCTCCAGTTGAAGGTCAAAGGACAGCTGTTGGGGTCTGTGCCGGTGCCGCTCAGGGAAACCGTCGCGCCACTTGCGCTTGTGGCGTTAACGGCCTGGTTGTCGCCTGCGTGCGCGGTGGGCATCGCTCCGCTCACCGCCGCGAGCGCGTCCAATAAGCCGTGGCCCTCGATGTTGTTGGGCGCCGGCTGGGAAACACCGGAAAGGTGAACGGCGGTGCCGGTGAGATAGTTGCGCAGCGCGGCACGGGCTTCCGCCGGGGTTTTCGCGGTTGAGGTAGAGAGCAGGCACGACGCCGCTTCCAGGGCCAGTCCAGCCACAGCCGCCGCGTGCGGTGCCGCCGCGGAGGTGCCGAAGAAGTAGGTGCTGCTCCCGTCCGTCACACCAAAGCCGCCCGCACCTGTGATGGAGACTCCGTCGGTTGCCGTGACGTCGGGTTTCATGCGCGAGGCGGCTTGCGGCGTTTCTTCCGTGGGGCCCTGACTGCTATAGGATTCGATCACGGTTGCGGGAGCGTCGCCATCTCCGTCTATCTGGGCCATTGTCGCGCCGACCGATACCACACTGACCGGCGATCCGCCGGCGTCCGCCTGTGCCGGGACGCTCCCCGACGGCGTGTAGTAATTGAGGTTCGGTGAATTGCCGGTCCCAGTCACGAACATGTTGAACGTCCGGGGATCGGCTTCGTTGTTGTAGTTCTGAATGTAGACGGCGAGCGTGAGGGCAGACGCGGAACTGTTCAGTAACGAAAGGCTCTCTATCGGCGGCTGAGTTCCCGTCTGATAGTTGACGCTGCACGCTACGGGAGTCAACGTGCTGGTTCCGACGTGGTAGAGGAAGAGGTCGTAGTCGTTGCTGGAACCGGTAAACGGATCGTTCCAGGTCAGGACAAGGGTTAACGTTGCGCCGCTCGGCAGAACCAGCAAATTAGCCGGCAGCACTCCCAAGCTGTTTCCATCGTTGGTCTTCGATGTCGCCTGGAAGAGCTGGACGTTACCCGGATCGGGGTATGTGCTGCCGGGACACGTCATCGGGAGATTCAGGTTGGAGTCGGTCCACGGCTCGGCCCAATGGTTGAACGCGTAGTTCCCGACAGATGTGAAATAACCGCGCACGGGGTTGGCGTCCGTGTTCAGTTCATTGGCGGTGTTCTTCGAAACGTCGCTGGTGCCGTCAAACGGAGGCGTGAGCGTGGCAAGATCGTCGACGCCGATGTCGGTGTTCTGGTCGATCCAGGTCACCGCTTGCTGCAGGGCCATGCTCGTGTCGGCATTGGCGAAATAGAGTTGCGCTGCCGGGGCAAGGTCGTGAACGATCTCCAGCATCGCCGTGCCCTCCGACGCAACGCCGGATGTGCCAGAGTTCGGCGCCAGATCGCCATCGGATTGGAATGGCTTCGCGATGATGCCGCCGCTCACGGCGGTCAGCACTCCGCTGGCGTCCCTGGTACCGGTGGATTCCGGCAGATCGCCGGTCAGCATCGGGCTGAGATCGTCCGTTGTGGCGCCGCAGCTGGTGCAGTTGGTGGCAAAGACGCCGCCGATGCCGTCGGAGATCACGCCGATCCTGATCCCCGATCCGTCCAGGCCGTATTGCTGCCGGGCCACCTCGGCTTGGAGCAGGGCGTCGCCCTCGGTAGTTACCGAGCCCATGTTGGGGTGGACATAATCCGGCAGCCGGATGTAGCGGACGAGGGGAAGCGCGGCTACCGCGTCGATCCGTTCGACCGGCAGCATACCCTGCGCGGTTGGCAGAGCCGAGAAAACTTCACCCTTCGCCTTGTCCGGTTTGGGGCGGCCCACAATCTGTATCGTGACGCCGTAGGAACGCAACTGCGAAAGCGCGGCTTCCGAGGATTCGTTTAGCTCGACATAGACTTGTACCTCGCCAGCGTCCGTGACCTTCATCTGCCCCGCGGCAATCGCGTCACGGGCCGACTTGGGCAAATTCGTGAGGGAGAAGCCTGCCGGTGGGGTGCGCTGCGCCTGGGGCGAGGGTAGGGACGTTTGCTGGGGGACGGACTTGGCAAGGTCGACGAGCTGCGTGCTGAGTTTCGGGTTCTTCTCGGGTGGCGGCTTGATGGCCACGTCTGCCCGGCTGCCGCCATACAAGCCGAGTGCGCCCGACAGAGCGAAAGTCAAGAATATCCAGAGGGGTGTCCGCCAAGCCCGAAATATAGGCCGAGAGTTCATGGGAGTTCTCCTTCCCTTTCTCGATTGGCATCGCTTTGTGCGACGTTGGCGGCAACGCGGGGATGAAGCGGGTAGGGAAGCGGGTGCCGCTTGGGCGGCGGGAGTCGAAATGGAGCGCGCTGCTTAAGAATTAAAAGGCTTTTCCTCGTGGAGTGAATTTGCAAATCGTTGTGCAAACGCAAGGCCACGCGGGGCCTCTTGGTAATGCGGCTCCGGTCTTACGGTTATCCTGGTACGATCCCATGCCTGAGCGAATAGCCGGGGGATATGGCACAAGTCTGATCTTTTTCACGCATTCACGCACGGACTATCGGAAACGAGGGAGGAAACCGCTTTATCCCGCCGCCCTAGGTTGATCGAGGCCGCCAAGCATAGCCTAATGCTCAGTTGGAATGCGGCAATCGTCACGGTCTGCCGCCTGTGGCAGGCATTACACCCCGGTCGAAATCCTGCAGCTACGGCGCTTGCGGTGTTCGGACCCCGGCGTTTGTACCGTTGCGCGAACGGCATACAATCGTTGGTAACTGCCGGGACGAGATGAAACAGGCATCCATCCGATTCTATGCTGAACTGAATGGCTTCGTGGAGGAGACGCGCCGGGGAAGGGCGAGCGAGTACAGCTTCTATGTCAGCGGGTCGGTGAAAGACCTGATCGAATCGCTCGGGGTGCCGCACACGGAAGTGGGACTGATCCTTGCCAACGGCGAGCCTGTTGATTTCGCCTATCGCGTGCAGGATCGGGACTGGATCAGCGTCTACCCTCCATTCCGTTCGCTCGACGTATCTTCGCTGGTTTCGCTACGACCGCATCCGGCGGGCGAAGTCCGCTTCGTTGCGGATAACCACCTGGGACGCCTGGCGGCCTATCTGCGTATGCTCGGGTTCGACACGTGGTACCGGCGGGATTCGGAGGACGCTGAGTTGGCGAAAATCTCAGCCGAGGAAGAGCGGATTCTGCTGACGCGCGACCGCGGCTTGCTCAAGCGCAACGTGGTGAAGCGCGGCTACTGCGTTCAGTCGACCGATCCCGCGCGGCAGCTGGTCGAGGTGGTGCAACGTTTCGAACTGGCTTCGTCGACGAAACCGTTTCGCCGCTGCGTGCATTGCAACGCACTGCTGCAACCCGTGGCGAAGGAAGCCGTGGCCGACCGGCTGCTGCCGGAAACCCGGCAGTTCTACGACGAATTCTTCCTTTGCCCCAGTTGCGGCCACGTCTACTGGAAAGGCTCCCACTACCGCCGCATGAAGCGATTCATCGAGAGCGTCATCCACTCATGCTGAACGCCGGGAAGAGACCGTGGCACTCGCGGGTTCCTCCCTCGTTCTTATAAGCCGATTGCAGCATGAGGCGCGGATGCGCCAACATGGGAAAGGTTCATTCCGTGACCCGCGGGCGCGGCAGGCATGCGCGGCGGGCAGGGAAGGCCAAAGGTGAAGGAAACGTGTCCCAGGGAAAGAGTGCTCGAGGTGCCATGCAGGCCAACGGAATGACGTCGGCCGAAACAGCCGGCAAGCAGATGACAAAGCGAGTGGTCGCGTGGGCGCTGGTCGTGTTCTTCGCTTTTTTCTGCGTCGGCGAGGCCGTGGCATTGCGCAGCATTCCGCCAATCGCCTGGGGGAACGTTTGGGGCTCGCTGGCGGGACTCATCGCCGTCGTGCTGCTGCCCGTTGCCGGGCTGATCGTGAGCCTGCGCTGGAGCCTGCGCCTGGCGGGCTACAAGAAGTCGGCAGGCAAACAGACCTGGGCGGTATTTCTGGCCGGTTTCTGCGGGCTGGGCTTTGTGTTTGTCGCCGCCGCGGCCCTGGGTGGAAGGTCCTCGGGAACGCTGACGGCGGGCAGCGTGATTGTGGGCCTGCTCTACGTGGCCGGTTGCTATGCTGCCCTGCGCTGGTTCTGGCGTCTGCGCCGGCGCGAGCGCGAAAAAGAGATTGCCGCCTGAGCTATCGCATTTCGCGCGAAGTTGCAGCGGTTGGCTTGGGCGGCGCACTTTGCGCGCGATCCGATTCCGGCCGCGCCTTCCCAACCGGAGGCGCGGCTTCTCCTCCCCCGGGGCAACTGGCGCCGGCGACGCTATCGCCGGGAAG
This sequence comes from Candidatus Acidiferrales bacterium, assembly GCA_046704165.1. Taxonomy (GTDB): domain Bacteria; phylum Acidobacteriota; class Terriglobia; order Acidiferrales; family UBA7541; genus JAKASX01. Next base: position 29,735 of record JBJKSI010000046.1, on the reverse strand, counting down.
CGTGAGAGGCCAGCAATTCTTCGTCTTCGGCCCCCTCGCCGGCTGAGTGTGCACCGGCCACGAGGCTTTCGAATTCCCTGAGCACCTGCTTCCGGAATCTCAGCCCGGCAAGCAGTCTCCTCTGCTCGGCAGGCTCGGCGGAAGGCAGTTCCTTCACCTGCTGTTCGAGTCGTGGAGGAACGGCAATCAGATTTCTGACATCGTGTACCGAATCCTTGCCGGCCTGCACCAAACGATAGAGGGCTTCGGCTTCTACACGGGCCGGAGAGCGATTCGGTCGGGTATGCGGGAGGCTGCGTCGAAAGTGGAAATTCATGAGTTCACCATGCCCCTGGGACAATCGGGACAGTCGTACCTGAATGTCCGCCAGCAGTTGCTTGAGTTGGATGTAATCGGATTGAGCGGAAACCGCCGCCTTTTCGGCGACACTTCCCGGACTCGAGAGAATCCTTACCGGGCGACGAGGGCTCATCGCGGTACCCCTTCTCGACTGTAAAAAAATCGGCCTTTTGTGGTGGGCGAGTGGAAGCGCCCAACTGCAGCTATGGTGCCCCAGAGGGGGAGCCGGCCGCAGGTGTCGAATAGGTACATAGCCTCGTCATTTCTAATAGCAGCGGAGTATAGGACTAGGACCCAACGATTCGGTCGAGCCGCTGGGCCTTGGAAAGGCGGAGCGGTTGGAGGTCCCCGCGGCGGCGATGGGATACGAAGTCTATGTAGGGCCACCCTTTACGGTGGCATCGGGGGAAAGCCAGGCGGCGTGGGCAAAGCGGCGGCGCCCGCCTCCAGGCAAATTTGACTTTGCGTCAAACCAAGCCGGCCTGGCGGTGGAACAGCAAGGGCCGAAGCTGGTCGAAGCGCTGCCGCGCGATCTTCCTGTATTCCTCGCGGCCGCAGAGGGCGAAGCACTCTTCGGCCTCGTGGAAACAGATGGCCGCCTGTTCGAGGTCGACTTCAGCACCGGCGGCCAACGCGAGCAGGAAAGCGTGGCCGCGGTTGAATTGCGCCACGGCGTAGTTGCACGGATGCGCGGAGCGCGTATAGGCGCGCAGAGCGCGATCGAAATGGCAAAGGGCGCGGAGGGCATGCTTCGCGGCGCGCGGACCGTCCATTTCGGCCAGCGAGACAAAGGCGTTGCCGAGATTGTTCTGCAGGGCGGCGAGTTTCAGGGAATCGTCGCAAGGTGTGCGCGCGCGCAGAGCGTCGTGATAGCAGGCGACCGCTTTTGCGATGTTGCGGACGCGGTCGCCGGATTTCAGCTCGCGGTAGGCCGTGCCGAGGTTGTGCATGGTGGCGGCGAAGCGCTCGGGGTTGCGGCGGCGCGTACGATACGCCAGCGCCTGCTCGTAAAGCGCCACCGCCCGTTCCCATTTCCCGGGAAACTCGTCTTCGGGCAGATCGCACCAGGCATTGGCCTCGTTGAACATCTCGCGGGTCCGGTCTTCTTCCTTGAACTGCTTTCGGTAGAGCGCCGCGGCGCGCCGGCAGCAGTCGATGGCCGAAAGCAGACGGGTGGTGGCGGGCAGATGGGTGGCGGAACGATAGGCGTTGCCGAGCGCGCTCAGGATGCGGGCGCGGAGCAGGGGACTGGCGGAATCCTCGCTCTGCTGCAGCGCCGCGCCAAGGTGCTCGATGGCGCGTTCGGGCTCCGGCAGCGGCCGCATGCCGCAGCCGCCGGAATAGCAGAAACCCAGTTCGAAGTGGACGAGGGGATTTTGGGGATCGAGGCCGGCGGCGGTTTCGAGCAGATCGACGGCTTCGGCGCAGCGGTGCCGCGCGCACATCTCCACTCCGCGCTCCAGCAGGGCGCCCGCGTTGTTCATCGGCTGGACCTCCTCAGGTGCCCGCCCGAAGGTCCTACCCCAGCCTTGCTACTGGCCCGGATTTCTCGCGATCGCGCTGTCCCGCGTCCGTTGATGCGGCCGACGCGCGGAGAGCCGGGGCGGCGAAAAAGAACGCTTGATACGCGGCGTGCCTCCCTCGCGCAACCTTCGCGCAACGGGCGCCCGCCCCGTACGGGGTGCGCTGCGCCAAACCGAAGCTCCGCGCTGAGTTCCCTGGGACATCCCGGCCGGAAGCCTTCGGGATGGCCGCACCATGGAATTCGGCGCGCGGGCGGAGACGCCCTTCGTGAGAAATCCGGGCTCTTCCCCACCGAAGAAATGCAATTGCGCGAAAGTTGTTACAGCTTTTTTTCGCGGGCCCGGCGGGGCGTTCCGGATTCCTCGACGGCGCGGCGGTATTGCGCCGAGAGCCGGGCCCGGATCCGCCCCGCGGCCGGGGAATCGACCGGCGGCGGATTTTCACCCCGTACCAGCGCTACTGTTTCCTCCAAACTCTTGACGAATGCCCGGCAGGAGGGGCAGTCGGCCAGATGCTCCTCGAGCTGCCGGCAGCGAGCGGGATCGATCGTTCCCTCGAGATAGCCGGAGAGCTCGCCGAAGAGTCTCCGGCAGCGGGCGGTCGGCGCCGGTCGAGTGCCGGCCGCGGCTTTGCCATCCGCCGCCGGGGCATTCAATTCCTTGCGGAGGAAGAGCCGCGCGCGGTGCAGCCGGACGCGGACGGTGCCTTCGCGCAGGCCGGTGACGCGGGCCACCTCTTCGGTGGAAAGCTCTTCCATGTCGTGCAGGACGAGAATCAGGCGGAAGCTGGGCGGCAACTTGAGAATCGCTTTCCGCAACTGCTGGGAACGCTCCTTGCGCAGCAGCGCACGTTCCGGGGCGGGAAAATCCTGCCGTGTGTGCCCTTCGAACTCGCGCTGGTCGGGCATCAGCACCTCGATCGAGAGCTCTTCCTTCGGCGCGAATTTGCTCTTGCGCCGGCTCATCAGGCATTGGCTTTTCGCCACCTTGTAAAGCCACACGCCGAGCGCCTTGGGATTGCTGAATTGGGACAGATGGGAGACGGTCTTCAGCAGCGTCTCCTGCATCGTGTCCTCGGCGTCTTCGCGACGGCCGCAGAGCTTCATGCTGAAGGAGAAGATCTCTTTTTGAAGGAGCCGGAGGGCCCGGTCAACGCTTCCGGGCTCGTCTTTTTGCAAAATCGCCAGTGCCTGCTCGACTTCGGACCGCACCTCGCGCACCTCCCATAGGCCCGATTGTATCGCGCAGGGAACAAGGATGCGGCGACGTTTGCAGCGACAGGGCGCGGCGTGCGGGCGCGCGGAGCCAGCATTTCAGCTTCGGAGGCCGCGCCCGTGCGTTTCGGATTGCGCCACACGCTGCGCTGCCGGTTCAGGGTCTGGCCGTGGAAATGTCCGTGGCCCCGGTAACGCCTTCCAGGATGCGCCCGATGAATTCGGCCTTGGGCACGGCGCCGTCGATCGAGATACTGCTGTTCACCATCGTTTTCGGCACGCCTTCCACCGAATAGCGCCGCACCAGGTCGGGATATTCCGTGGCTTCGATCATGTCGGCAGTCACCAGATCGCTCTCGATGGCGAGTTGATGCGCCAGGTGCACCATGCCCGGACAATAGGGGCAGGTGGGCGTCACGAGCACTTCGAGATGCACCGGACCGGTCAGTTTGCCGAGCTGTGCGCTGATTTCCGGCTGCAGGCCGGAAGTGCCGCGGGAAACCTGGATGGTGTCTTCGAGCAGCGCGGCGAACTCGTAGCCTGCCGGCAGGCCGTAGAAGCGGATGCCGTAGTCCTTTGCTCCCACCAGGATCGTTGCCGGCACCTTGTCGACGCGATACTCGGCCACTTTGTCCTTGTCGGTCTGGAAGTTGTAAACCTCCAGCGAAAGCAGCGGGGAAAGCTCGGCGACGTCCTTGAGAATGTCGTAAGTAATGGCGCAGGGATCGCATTCGAACTGCTGCGTGAAGTGAACGATCTTGACGGGATTGTTCATCTCACGAAGTCGCTCGGCGACCTGCTGGCGTTCTTGATCGGACAGTGTAGCCATGATTCTCCTGTTTGCGCGGTGCTGGGATGTTTACCTCTACACGAAGAAATGCAGCCGCGGAGGATTCGTTACAGGGAGCTACGTGGCGGGCGGAAAAATCTGTGGGGCACGTCGCGCCTGTGCTTCAGGCCGCCGTTCCACGGGCCGTGAGGCAGCGAAGCGCACAGAGATGTCTGAAGCCGAGGCCCGGCCGGCACGTTCGGGACTACAGCCCTGGCGGCATAGCCGGGGCTGAAGTCCAGCGCGAAGAAAGCTGAAGAATCCGGCTCGCGGCCTCTTCGAGCAGGGCGGCGTTGGCGGCGAAGGAAAATCGCAGGAATCCGGCGCCGCCGGCTCCGAAGGCCGTGCCGGGAATCGCCGCCACGCCCGCCCCTTCGAGCATCAATTCGGCCATGGCGCGCTCGGTGAGCCCGGTCGCGGAAATGTCGGCCCAGGCGTAAAAGGCTCCGGCAGGCGGGAGGCAGGCGAAGCCGGGAACCGCGTTCAGCCCGGAGGTCAGAAGCTCGCGGCGGCGGCGAAATTCGGCCACCATGGCCGGGACCGCGCCCGCGGGATCGCGCAGCGCCTCGATCGCGGCCCACTGAATGAATTCCGAAGCGAGGACGTTCTCGGCATGCGTCGCGAGCCCGCGCGTGCGCCGCAGATATTCGGCGACCGCCTCGCGGAGTTCGGGCAAACCGGCCGGCGGGCAGTAGCGATCGCGGCCGGCGTCGAGCGCGCGCTTGGCCGCTTCGAGCACCGGAGCGGAGGGGTGGAAATCGGGCTCGCCCAATTCGAGGTGAATCACGGAGCGGCCCGCACGCTCCAGTTCGCGCGCGCGAGCAAAGACGGCAAGCGCGCCTTCGCCTTCGAGTTGGCCGATGCGGGAAGCCAGTCGCGCCATGTTCAGTCCACCTCGGCCGGCCGGGCGGCGCAATTGTCGATTTGGCGAACAGCTTCGTCGGCGATTTTCATGCCCCATAGCATAGCTTCAAAAAGGAATGGGCAGAATACCGATTCTTCGCCGCCGGGCCGATCGGTCCGACCGGCACCGCGCTCGCGCCGCCTCGCAAGCGGTGCGGGATTCGGGGCCGGAATGGCGGTTTCCGTCTGCCCCGGCCTTCGCTTCCTGGCTCGTTGAGGTGAGACTCACGCGACGTGATCGAGAGAGAGAATCGGTTCCCTCCGGTTCAGCAAGCTTCGGTACACGAAGCGTGACTCCCATCAACGAGAAGTGATGAGAAAGCGCAAAATTCAACCCCCTGAACAGGGCTCGAGGTGTGCTTCGGAATCAGATGGCGTGGACCACGCTCATCAGGTAGCGGGCGGCCACGCCGAGGACGATTGCCAGCGCGAAGGAGTAGGCGGCGGCGAGCACGGTGAATTTCTTGCCAATTTCCTTGGTCATTGCGGCCAGCGTGGCGAGGCAGGGAATGTAGAAAGTGACGAAGATCGTGAAGGTGAGGATCTGCGCGGCCGAAAGCACTGCGTGGATGTGGGTGGTGCCGAGCGCCTGCACCAGCATGATCATCGAAAGCTCCTTGCGGAGCACGCCGAAAACGAGCGTCACGCCCACGGATGCCGGCAGTCCAAGCACACGCGTGAGTGGCGATAGCAGAGTGTTGATCGCGCCATCCCAGTGCCAGTATTCGGCTACGCCCAGCACGGCGCTGCCGCCCACCAGCAGCGGCCAACTGACCATGATGAACTCGCGCAGCCGCAGCCACACCTTGCGCGAGGTCATGCGCAGCGAAGGCCACTGGTAGCGCGGCACTTCCAGAATCATTCCGGTGCTCATCTCCGGCCAGAGGCGCGTCAGCAGCCAGCCGGAGCCGAAGACGATCAGTGCATTGAAAGCGAAGATGCCGAGCGCCCATGCCGGGCCCAGGTAGAAAGCAGCCAGCGCGAAAATCACCGTGGAGCGTGCCGAGCAGGGAACCAGCGTCGCGAGCACGCTGGCCAGGAAACGGTCGCGTCGCGAAGGCAGCACGCGCGTGGCGAGGCAGGCGGGTACGCTGCAGCCGTAGCCGAGCATGATCGGCACGATCGAGGTGCCGTGCAGGCCGATGCGGCGGAACAAGCCGTCGAGCAGATAGGCGACGCGCGGCAGGTAGCCAATGTCCTCGAGCAGCGCCAAGCCGAAGAGGAAAGGAACGAGGTACGGCAGCACGATTGCCGCGCCGCCCACGAATCCGTCCCAGAGGCTGCTCAGCACCGTGTAGGCAAATGTATTGTGGGCCATGCCGGCCGCGACCGGGGCGAATGCCGCCGCCATGGCGGCGAGCAGCTCCTTTTCCGCCCAGCCGCCGAAGCCGAAGACGGCCCAGAAGAAGCCGCCGAGCAACATCAGCAACAGGAGGTAACCCCAGATCGGATGGGTGAGCAGATCGTCGACGGCGATGCGCAGATCGGCCTGCGGCTCAGCCAGAGTGACCGCCTGGCCGGCAAGACGGGCTGCTACGGCGTGCCGCTCTTCGGCGGTCGCGGGCGGGTCCTCGACAGCCGTTGGCGTGTGGCCGTTCGGCTGCGGGCAGGGATGCAGGGCGTCGCCGGCGGTGAGCATCGCCACGGAAACCAGCGGCCGCGCCGATTCGTGGCAACTTCCGCCCGCGTGTCCGTGGCCATTGCCGTTGCTCCCGTGTTTTCCCGGCAGGAGTGAGCCGCCGGATTCCGTTGATGCAATGCCGAGCAAGGACTGGCGCCGGGCCGCGACGCGCGCGAACAGTTCCGGCACGCCGGCCTCCCGGCTGGCCACGGTTTCCACCACGGGGCAATGGAGCAGATCCGCGAGCTTGTCGGCGGAAACGGCCATGCCCTTGTGGCGCGCCTCGTCGATCATGTTCAGGCAGACGACCATCGGGATTCCGAGCTTTTGCAGCTCGAGCGTCAACTCCAGGCCGCGCCCGAGCAGGGAAGCGTCCAGAACGTTGACGATCACATCGGCGTTGCCTTTTAGCAGGAACTCTTTTGCCGCGTTTTCCGTGGGGCTCTCGGCGGCGAGGGAGTAGATGCCGGGAACGTCGAACAGCTCCATCTGCGAGCCGTTCACGCGCACGCGGCTCCAGGTGAGGTGCACCGTGGTGCCGGAAAAATTCCCCGTGGCCGAACGGTAGCCCGCGACGGCATTGAAGAGCGTGCTCTTGCCGCAGTTCGGCTGGCCGACCAGCGCGACGCGAAATGTGGCGCTGGTTTTGGGATAATAGCTGCAGTTGGTGCAACAACTGGTGCGCAGGCTGGGAAGCAGCTTCACGACAAGATCCGCACCCGAATCCGCTGGGCCAGCCGCCGGCCGATTGCGACCAGGCCGCCCTGGACGTTGACCATCACGGGCCCACCGAGCGGTGCGGAACGCTGCAACTGCAGGACGGAACCGAGGACGATACCCAACTCGGCGAGGCGGCGGGTGCTTTCACGGCCCGAAGGTAACTCGACGACTTCGGCGCGGCTGCCCTTCGGCAGGGAATCAAGGAACGTGGACCGGGTAACAGAGAATGAAGACGGCTCGATAGCGCAAATGTGCATGTAAGCTCCGGGTTGGCCAGTTGCAATCATTTTGCCACTGGAAACTCCACTGAACAAACTTGCACGCTTGTTTTTCAAGCACTTACAAAGAGGAACGGTACCAGGCAGTTGCAAATTGCGTGAAATAACCCAAATCGGTTCCTGCAACTGTGTTTCATCACGCATCTCCCCATCGCTGTTCGGGAATACGTGGTGTTTTGGTGGTGTTATGCGGCCACGGCCATCGCTACAATGCTAGTGTTCGGAGGGTGAACAGTGGCTGAAATTCGCTACGGTGAAACGGCGGGCGCATCGGGCATAAGTCTGGAAGATGCCTATGGCTATTTCCTGACGCGGTATCCGAGCTACGGCGAAACGTCTGCGCTCGACGGTCTACGCGCCAAGGAATACAAGCGGCTCGACGATCGGCGGCAGGTGTACCTCGATTACACCGGCGGGTCGCTCTACGCCGAATCGCAATTGCAGCAGCACTTGGAGATGTTGCGCGGGGGCGTTTTCGGCAATCCGCATTCGGTGAACCCGGCATCGGCGGCGATGACCGAGCACGTGGAACGCACGCGCCGCTACGTCCTCCGTTTCTTCAACGCCAGTCCCGAAGAGTACTTCGTCGTCTTCACGCCCAATGCCACCGGTGCGCTGAAGCTGGTAGGCGAATCGTACCCGTTCGAGCCGGGCGGGCGCTATCTGCTGGCTTTCGACAACCACAACTCGGTGAACGGGATTCGCGAATTTGCGCGTGCCAGAGGCGCGGCGGTGGACTACGTGCCGCTGGCGATGCCGGAGATGCGGCTGGACCGTGGGAAGCTCGATTCTCTTCTCGCCACGGCGGACCCCGCACGGGCGAACCTGTTTGCCTATCCGGCGCAGTCGAATTTTTCCGGAGTCAAGCACCCGTTGGATCTGGTGGAGCGGGCGAAGAGCCGGGGATGGGACGTGCTGCTCGACGCGGCGGCGTTCGTTTCGACGAGTCGGCTGGACCTGTCGGCGGTGCGGCCCGATTTTCTGGTGGTGTCGTTCTACAAAATGTTTGGCTACCCGACTGGCGTGGGGGCGCTGCTGGTGCGGCGCGAGGCGCGGCAGAAGCTGCGCCGGCCGTGGTTCGCGGGTGGCACGGTGAATTTCGTTTCGGTGCAGGCGCGGGCGCACGTGCTGGCGGGGAGCGAAGCCGGTTTCGAGGACGGCACGCTCAACTACCTCTCGATCCCGGCCGTGGAGATCGGGTTGCGGCACCTGGAAGGGATCGGCCTCGAGACAATCGGCGAGCGGGTGCGCTGCCTGACCGGCTGGATGCTGGAAGAACTGCTGAAGCTGCGGCACGGCAACGGCCGCGCCATGGTGCGCGTCTACGGGCCGGCAACGACGGAGGCACGGGGCGGCACGGTGACGCTGAACCTCTACGATCCCGATGGCCACCTGCTCGATTACCACCGCATCGAGGAACTGGCGATCGACGAAGGCATTTCGTTTCGCACCGGCTGCTTCTGCAATCCGGGCGCGGGCGAGATGGCCGAAGGGCTGACGCGGGACGAGATCCAGGCGGGACTCGACGAAGGCCCGGCCATCACGCTGCAGAGCTTTCAGAAACTGCTGCGGCACAGGGGCCACAAGAGCGCGGGATCGATTCGCATCTCCTTCGGTGTGGCGACCAATTTTGCCGACGCGTGGCGCTTCCTGCAATTCATCGCCGGTTTCCGCGACCAGACGCGAATGACGATCGGCGAGGTGAGCTTCGATATCGAGTCGTGCCGGCACACGCGCGAGGGAAGTTAGCCGGCGTTTTCCATCGTGGCAGATTCACCCGGAGGAGAAGAGGCTACGCGGCAGCGCTGTGCCCGCGGCCGGTGCCACCCGGAAGCGTAGCGCGACACATCCGCTTCTTCCGGGCACAAGCCCACAACTCAAAACTAGTCAGCCCTTCAGGAGGGTGCGAAGGTTTTCTTCCACCTGCTGGCGCTGGACTGCGTATTCCTCTTCGCTGAGCGTGCCGGCCTGATGGCGCAACTCCAACTGGAGAAGCTTGTCCTTGATCTGGTCGAGCTTCTGCTCCACTTCGCGGGAGGCTGATTCCGCGGCTGCATCGTGGCGTTTCGCGCGTGGGCCGTTGGACGGCCGGGCGGTTGCGCCGGAAGGTTCGGCGACCGGTTGGGCTGCCGAGCGGCGCCAGAGCAGCGCGGTGCCCAGCAACAGCAGTCCGCCGATGCCGATGGCGAGAATCCAGGTGAGGTTGTGGAGGCGGCCGGGAAGGGTGGTGACGGCGGCTTCTCCGGAACCGGAAGCTGCCGAGGCGCTCTGGCCGCTCGACGAGGAACTCCCGGCCGAGGGAACACCGGAAACCGCGAAGGCCAATTCCGTACCGGCCGGCACGGACTGGCGGAGGTAAACGTTGTAACCTTCCTCGCTGCCAACCGAATCGAAGCCCTGGCTGGAGACCTGGACGCCGGGAGGCACGGCGAGGAAAACGTGCGTGGCGGCGTAGGGCGAACGAGTGGCGATCGTGGCCCGATTGGAGCTGTAGGGGACATCGTAAGAGATCTGAACGGTGTTCTTGCCGGGGCGAAACGCCCAATTGATCGCGCGGCGCCCGCCGGAAAGCGCGATCGTCTTTTGCAGCGTCGGAACGCTGCTGGAGGCGGTGGAAGTCGATACCTGATCGTTTTGCGCACCCTTGGGGAGCTCAAAGGTGAAGCTGCCGCCCTTGGCGTCGAACGTGAGCGGCGGTTTCGTCTGGTTGTCCACGACATACTGTTCTTCCACCTGGAGATCGTTGCCGTTCGGACGGACGACGATCGTGTGCGAGGGGATGTCGATGCCCTTGCGGCTGTCGGTGGAATCGTAGACGAGCACGGTGGAAGTGGTCTTGCCCGCCGGCACGGAATCGTAATAGGCCACGCCGTGGTAGGAGGCCTCGACGAGCATGGGCGTGGCGCCGAGTTCCGCGAGGGTGAACTGAAAATGGCCCTGGGCATCGGTCTGCGTGTGGCCCACCGGGACCATGCCTCCCTGGAGTTGCAGCAAAACGACGGCGGCATGAGGGACGGGGCGATTGGTGGTGCCGTTTTTGACCGTGCCGTTCAGCGTGGCGGCGGCCGCCAACCCGGCGGCACAAAAGATCAGGCCCGTCGCCAGCAGAGTCCGGCGCAACGCCGGCAGGGTGCGGGCGATGGAATTCCGCCCGCTGATGTTCCAGTTTCTCATTGTTGCTTTACCTCGCTCCATCCTTCTGATTCATTTTCCCCGAATGGCGCGCGCGGGGAAAGCCTCCGTGTCCGCTTCGCTTCCCTGGCGGCAATATGCGGGGTTAGCCCTCGCCGCGTGAAACGAGCACCGGCGGTGGCTCTGATGATTCGGTCTTGCGTTCCGCTTCGTGATTGCGGCTGCGGGCGATGAGCGGCAACTGGCTGGGTAGCAGCGCGAGAATCGTGCCCAGCATCATCACCAGACCGCCCAGCCAGATCCAGTGGACCAGCGGATTCAGGTAGGCGTGGATCACCGGCTCGCCGTTCGTCGGGCTGTTGCCCTGATAGACCACGTAGAGATCGCGCGCCATCGTGGAATAGATGGCGACCTTGGTTTCCGCTTCCTGGCTGGACGAGTAGAAGCGGCGCTCGGGGAAAAGCATCAACACCGAGCGGCCGTTCCTGAAGACCTCGATATCGGCGCGAACGGCCTGGTAGCTGGCGGTCTGCGTCTGGTCGAAATCCTGTGCCAGCAGCGTGTAGGGACCGAGCTTCAGCTGGCTGCCGGCGTGCATGGTCTTCTGCACGTCGCGATTGAAGGCCTGGCCGGAGATGCCGACGAACATCAGGATCAGGCCGAGATGGGCGATGAAGCCGCCGTAGCGGCGCGTGTCGCGCATCGCGAGCGTGCCGAGTGCCGAGGCCGGATTCATGCGGGAATGCGACGTGATCGCGCGCGTGCCACGCACGAACTGCGAGACGATGGTGATCGTCGCGAACGCGGCGAGGCTCATGCAGATCAGCGGTTCGACCAGACGGAAGCCGAAGGCATAGGCGATGGCTCCGACCGCGAGCCCGCCGGCTGCCGGAATAACAAGGGTGCGACGCAGACGGGCGCCGGAGTTGGGTCCCCAGGCCAGCCACGGCGTAATGCCCAGCAGCAGGAGCAGCAACAGTGCGATCGGCACGGTGATCTTATCGAAAAAGGGCGGACCGATGGTGATCTTCGTTCCCTCCACCCATTCGGTAAACACCGGCAGCAGCGTGCCCCAAAGCACGGAAACGCAAGCGGCAGCCAGGATCAGAACGCCGAAGAGGAAACTCGCTTCGCGCGAGAGCAGGGAATCGAGCCGGCGCTGTGGCCGCAGCTTGTCTCGGCTGTTCCAGAAGGCCCAGACGCAGACGGCGATGAGAATGAAGAGGAAAGTGGTAAGCCAGGAGCCGATCGACGATTTCGCGAAAGCATGTACCGAGTTCACGATGCCCGAGCGCGTGAGCAACGTGCCGAGCACGCTCAGCAGGAACGTGCTGAAGATCAGCCAGACGCTCCAGCGCTTCATCATGCCGCGGCGTTCCTGGATCACGATGGAGTGCAGGAAGGCCGTGCCGGTGATCCAGGGCAGCAGCGAAGCGTTTTCCACCGGGTCCCAGGCCCAGTAGCCGCCCCAGCCAAGAACCGCATAGGCCCAGTGCGCGCCAAGCAGGATGCCGATGCCCAGAAACGCCCAGGCGACGATCGTCCAGCGACGCGTGATTCGCATCCATTGCTCAGCGGGTGTGCGGCGGATCATGGCTGCCAGTACAAAAGCGAACGGGACCGTGAAACCCGTGTAGCCGAGGTAGAGCAGCGGGGGATGGAGCACCATTTCGGGGTAGCGCAACAGCGGGTTCAGGCCCTGGCCGTTCGTCAGCTCCACCATGCGAGCCGCGCCGCCCGAGCCGATTACCCCAAGCACCTGAAACGGAGTGTCGACGAAATTGTTGAGCAACAGGAAGAAGAACTGGACGCCGGCCAGGATCACCGCAACCGTCGGCATCAGCTCCGGATGCTTCTTGCGGTTCGCTACCAGCGCGACGAAGGCAAAGATCGACAGCAGCCAGCTCCAGAACAGCAGCGACCCCGCCTGGCCCGCCCATAGCGCCGCCACCTTGTAGATGGTGGGCAGATTGCGGCTGCTGTACTCGGCCACGTAGGCCATCGAGAAGTTGTTGGTGAGCAGCAGATAGAGCAGGCTGGCGACGGCAAGCGAGACGGCCGGGAAGATTGCGATGCCCACGGCCCGGGCCGTGCGCGTAAAGAGCGGCTGCCGACGAACGATTCCGACGATACCGATCAGGAAGGCATAGCCTGCGCCGATGAGGGCGAGCAGTAGGGCTACTGAACCGATTATGTCCACAGAATCAATCTCCGATTATTTTGCATCCTGGTCGCCCTCCCCCGGCGCAACTTCGCTGGCCCGCAAACGGGCCGTGACGAACTCGTGCGCTCCAAGATTTGTGACTTTTCTTCCCGCCCACACATGCACAACGGTTTCAGGTAAAGCACGAGGCAGGCCAAGATTTCGGAGTAGGGGTGGATGAAGGTCTAAGCCATAGATAGAAAAGGGAAAAAGTCTATCAAGAGCCCAGACCGAGGCATTGATCCTCTATCATCTGTGCGCGAAATGGCGCACCGCGAAGACTTGCGACTGCTCCTTTGAACGCAGGTGCCTGAAAGTCACGCACGGGAAAGCGCTTATCTGGTGACTTTGGTCTCACGGGCGGCCCGAGAGACCGCTGAAACGATGCGGAGGCAGGCGACGCGAGTATCGCGGCCGCCTGCCGGCAGAAGTGGGTGATGCGTGGCTGGCGTCCTTGGCCGAACGGGGCCGATGCCGTCTTCGGCAGATTACTGCTCAGCCATGCGCTGCGCCATGTGCAGCAGCAGCCGGCGATCGCCCGCTTCCAGCCGGTCGAGTAGCCGTGCCATCCGGTTGAGGAAACGCGCTTCTTCCGGAGTGGCACCGGCGGCAATCTCGTCGGCGGTCTTGCGCTCCGGAATCAGAGGCAGTTCCAGAGGCTTCTCGGCGTCATAGAAAAGAAGGTATAGGGGCACCTCGAGCGCGCGCGCCAGTTTTTCGAGCGTCTCGATCGACGGAATGGTGTGCCCGTTTTCCACGCGAGAGATGTAGCACCGAAGCAGTCCGGTGCGCCTCTCGATTTCACTTTGCGGCAGACGCTTGGCTTCCCGCAGCGCCCGTAGCCGCTCTCCGATCACAAACATTTCAGACTTCCTCCCCGAGGGCCGGCGAGGGCAGCTTCAAAATTGCAGGTTCCGCGGTGGGTCTCCGGAACCGCTGGGCCATCGGGGGATTCAAGTGGGAGGGAATCGCCCCTGTTTGAACCCACTCTAAGAGAAAAGTCGGGCGCAGGGGTATTGTTTTTGCAGTAATGGCATTGAAGTAACTATTAACGCTTTCGCGGCGTATTTCCCCTGTGTGGAGCAGGGTTTTCCCGGCTGTTTCCGGGCGCGCGCCAGAGGATTTTGTGCGTTTCGCCGGTCCTTTTGAACATGAGGATCGATGCGGCGGAAGTCTGCTGCATATCGCCAGTGATGGGGTTGGGAGCGATGCTGGAGCCGATGTCTGTTTCGTAGCCACTGGAGTCCATCAGGTCGAGCGAAGGACCGGTTCCTCCAAGATAGACCCGCATCTTGCCGGCTCCGTCGAAAAACATCAGGCGCGGACCGAGCGCATCGCCATCCATCGAGACGGTGGTGTTGCCGGCGTCGTCGTAGAAGCTGACGTTCGGACTGAGGCCGCCGAGGATGACGCGCGTTTTCCCGCTCGAATCCGCCATGGAGAGCCCCGGCTCGGGTCCGCCGCCGCGGAGCGTGAGTCGAGCCCGGCCATGAGCGTCGAAGAACGTGAGGGAGGGGAATTGCGGATTTTGCGCGGAGAATTTGGCGCGCACGTTGCCTGCCGGATCGGTCAGCACAAGCTCCCGTGCCCGGAGCGTTTTCGGTGCCGGCCGCGCCGCGCCGAGAATGCCGATCAGCGCCACGGCCACGACCGCGGCGAGTCCCATCCGGCGCAGCCGCCGGTTTTCCCTCTCGAGTTTTTCGAGCCTCTCGAGGATGGCGTCCGTCGATGTTTCCATGTCGTCGCTCCCGGCGTGGCCTGCGCGCGCCACGCCTAGCATCGTATCACCGCGGTTTGTCGAAGAAGCGGGCTTGGCGAGGATGACGGCAGGCGTTCTTGCACAGAGCGAAAATGGGAACGCGGAGTAGAGCGAAACCGACCTGGAGAGCGCTGGAGATTCTGACGGCGGCGAGGGGTTGAAACACGTGTGGCACGGGTCGGTATGGCAAGAAACATGAAACTAAAGTTCTATACGTACTGAAGAGGATAAATGTGTTGCCGATGGTCTACACTCAGGCGATACTTGGCGAAGCCTAAGTGAAAGTATAGAAGGACTTGACCTTAGACATGTTGTTGTTTAGCGCACAGAGGGGCTGGTAATTTTACTGGGAAGGCATTAACCTACGCGGTACTAAATCACGCGGAGGACCCCGTGGACGGTTCGTGGCTGGTAGTGGCGGCGGTTTCAATTCTCACGCTCCTCGTCTATCTCGTCGGAATCTATCTCGTCTGGATGCCGAGACAGTGCGCGGTGCTGGCGGAAGTCTTCGCGGCGAGTGGAAATTTCCCGAGCCTGATCCCTCGCTCGGTGCGCGGGGCCGTGCTGGAGATGCGGGTGATGGGATTGGGCCTGCTTGCCACCGCGCTCTTTCTCATCAGCCATCTGCTCACTCCCGAATGGGGCCGTGCAATGCTGCAAATGGGCACCTCGGTTCCGAACCCCAACTGGCTGGTTTTCCCCGCGCTGCTGGCCGTTTTGGCCGGCGACGTGATGATGTTTGACTTGGCGCCCTGGGTGGCGCGGACGTTGGATTTCTGGGTGGACCATCCGTTGGTTCCCCGGAAGATGATTCCGGCCCTGCATTGGGCGGTTCGCGTGGCAGGCGTGGCGATCTTCCTGTTTGGCGCGGGAATCTTCTGGGTGTGGTTGAGCGTTCTGGCTGCCTGAAACCTGGACCCTTCTTTCAGTTTTTCTCGCACGAAGGAAGGTTGTAGTGTGATATCCCTCAGTTTTGCGCGTATTACCTCGACCATATCCATATCTTCCGCCCCAATGCTCACCAAAGGATCGAGCGAAAGCGGGCGCGCGACGGCGCCCTACGGGGGCGTAACGCACACCCGGTAAACGATTTCTTGCATTGCTGTACGGTTCGCCTAGTCTTTCGCCTTGACGGAATGTCAAATGCACTGCAACCTCGCGGGCGTTAATAGCGTTTCACCCTCCCTTAGAGCAATACCGGCCATCTGGTTACCCGGGCGTTTGGCAGGCCAGCAAACAGGAGTCGCACGCCATGGGCGCCGTACGAGACAGCCTCCGGAACGCCTCGAGGTTCGCGAAAAGGGCACCGGCGATCACCACGATCGTCGTGATCATCCTGGCGCTGGGAATCGGCGCGAGCACCTCCATCTTCAGCATTCTCTATGCGGTAAGCCTTCGCCCGCTGCCCTACAAAGATCCCGATCAGCTCGTCGTGCTTTTGAGAACTCAACTGACCACATCGTGGTTTCAGGGAAGGACGGTCACTGGGCCCACGCAGTTGCCACTCGTTTCCGGTCCCGACTTCCTCCACTGGGAGAAGCAGAGCAATGCCTTCTCGACGATGGCCGGCGCGGAGCCTTATGTGGCCCGGGCGGTGGCAAGCGGGCAGAAGGCGACTCTGCGCGGCCTGGCCGTGACGCCGGACTTCTTCAACGTTCTCGGCGTGCGCGTGGTGCAGGGGAGGTTTTTCGCCGCGAGCGACGAACAGCCGGGACACGATCAGGTGGTGATACTGGGGCCGGGCCTTGCCAGTCGCGGGACGTGGGCGAGCGGCGTCAAGGTCGGCGGGACGCTGGAGCTCAACGGTAAGCAGTACGACGTCATCGGCAGGGCGCCGGATTCGTTCCGCATGGCCGCCATATCGTCCGGAGCGGGAGCGAATCCCACGCCTGACATTTTTGTGCCCGTTCCCCGCGCGGAGCTCAACAAGGTTCCGTCCGCGAGCGCGATCGTTCCAGGCAGCCTTGCCGTCTTCGGGCGGCTCAAGCCGGGGATTACGATCGCGCAAGCGCAGGCGGAAATGACGACGATTGCCGCGGGTCTCGCCAAGCAATATCCCGTGCTCGACCAGGGCACGAGCGTCCGGGTCGTCTCGATGCAATCGCAGGTGGGGCAGGTGCCCGGGCTGCTCTCGAAGATGCTGCTGGTCGGCGTGGGCTTCCTGCTGCTGATTGCGTGCGTGAACATCGCGGTACTGCTGCTGACGCAAGGTGCCCGAAGGCGGCGCGAGATCGCCATCCGCCAGGCCGTGGGCGCAAGCCGGGCCAGCATCATTGGGCAACTTTTCGCGGAATGCCTCTTCCTTGCTCTCGCCGGGGCGGCAGGGGGCATCCTGATTGCCTTCTGGCTGAAAGATGCGCTGGTTTCGCTGATTCCAGCGAGCTTGCTCCCGGTTACCGCTCCCGTCGAGATCAACTGGCAGGTTTTGGGATTTGCGCTGGGCCTTTCAGTGGCGCTGGCGGTCTTGTTCGGCCTGATTCCGGCGCTCCAATTGTCCTTGGAATCGTCGAGCGAGTTGCTGAAGGAAGAGGCACACGCGGCAAGCGGAGGCGTGCGGTCGGCCTGGCTACGCAACGCATTCGTGGTGTGCGAGGTCACGCTGGCGTTCGCCCTGTTGATCGTTTGCGGTCTCATGATTCGCGGCATCACCGGAGAGATTCTTGGCAATCCCGGTTTCAACCCCGATCGCATGGTAACGATGGACGTCACGCTGGCGCCGGCAACCTATCCTTCCTTTGCGTCCCGTGAAAACGTGTATCGCCGAATGCTTTCGCGGGTCGACGCGTCGGGCCTCGTGGAATCGTCGGCGATGGATGGCCGTCTCACAGTCAGCCATTTTGCTTCCTCAGACAAGCCGGTGACTCCACGCACGATCCGGGAGAGCATGCCGGTCATGATTACGCCGGTGAGCCCCGATTACTTCCGCACCATGCAGATTCCGCTGCAGCGCGGCCGGCCGTTCGCGTGGTCGGATTACGCCGAGAAGCCCTCAGTCGCGATCGTCAGCGCGACCACCGCGCGCATGCTCTGGCCCAAACAGGACCCCGTCGGCAAGCGGATCACCGTTGCCTATCCGCCGGAATGGATGGAAATCGTCGGCGTGGCCGCGGACGCCAGCTCCATGGGGATCGAAGCGATGAAGCAGTGGCCGCAAATCTACCTGCCGGAATTCTCGTCTGGGGCGAGTTTGATGGTTCGGACCGCGAGTGGTGGAAAGGGCTCGATGGGCGCCATCCACGATATGGCGGTCGGCATCGGCCCAGGCGTTCAGGTTTCCGCGCCCAAGACGGTGGAAGATGTGATGGCAAGGGTGACGAAGCCGGTCCGCTACATCGAGGCCATTCTGGGCTTCTTCGGGTTGATGGCGCTGCTGCTGGCGACGGTGGGAGTGTTCGCGGTGACGGCGTATTCGGTGAGCCAGCGGACGCACGAAATCGGTGTGCGCATGGCGCTCGGCGCGCAAAGGAGACAGGTACTTTTCGCCGTAATGCGCGAGGGCACGGGCCTCAGCCTCTATGGCGTGGGAGCCGGCTTGCTGCTGGCGCTCGGGCTGGGCAAGGTGCTGGTGCACTTTATGAGTGGTGTCGGCGTCGGCACGCTATCGACCTATTTTGGCGTGGCCCTGCTGCTGCTGGCCGTCGCGGTCACCGCCAGCTACGTTGCCGCTCGGCGGGCGACTCACATCGATCCCATTTCGGCGTTGCGATGCGAGTAGGGCTGCGGGCGTGTGGCGGCGGAAAAAGAAAGAGCGTCGTGCCGGGCTGAAGCCCGGCGTTAGACAGGCCGGGGACGCAAGGGATGCGGGCCGAAAGGGAGACTGACGATGCGGAGAAGAATCGTAACCCTGACTTGCGTTTGCGCTGTCCTGCTGTTTCTCGGCGCGACGGCGCTGGCCGCGCCGCAGAAGCCGGCGAACGTCGCCGGCACCTGGCAGTTGGTCCTCGCGGGCATGCAGAGCCGGGCCGAGACGCTCGTCCTCACCCAGGATGGCGCCAAGATCAAAGGCACGCTGGGTAAGGACGCGAAGGGAGGCCTGCCGATCACGGGAACCGTCGACGGTAACAAAATCAAGTTCGGCGCGACCGTGGGTAAGCCGAACGGACCCACCATGTCCCAGAAATTCACGGGCACGGTCAACGGCGACGCCATGACGGGCACAGTCGAGGTCGTAAACAAGGGCTTCACGGGATTCCGGAGCTTCATGAACATGGACCGGTCCTTGCCATGGACGGCCAGGCGGCAGAAGTAACCGATCGCGGCCGCGCGGGGCGGGCTGGAACGGCGCGGCACAAGGAGAATGAAAATGGCCAGTGTCGAAGAGCAGGGCGGGCCAGTAGCGAAGCGGGACAACGCCTTCAGTCGCGTGGTGGGCGCGGTGGTGAGCCCTCGGGAAACGTTTCAGTCGGTTGCCCGGAAACCCGGCTGGGTGCTTCCGGTCTTGTTGCTCATCGTGGTGAATCTGATCGTGGGGTTCAGCGTCATTCGCACGGGTGCCTTGCGTGCCGGCATGGAAAAGCAGATGGAAAGTAATCCGGCGATTGCTCAAATGAATGCGCAGTTGAGTCCCGCGCAACGGCAGCAAAACCTCGACCTGCGCATGCGAGTCGCGCCCGTCACGACGTACGCCGGGGCAATCGTCGGCACGCCGATCGTTCTGCTGATCGTTGCGGCGGTCTTACTCGGGGCATTCAATATTGTCTTCGGCGCGGGCATCAGGTTCGGCCAGTCGTTTGCCGTGAGCGCTTACGCGGCCATGCCGTCGCTGCTCGGAGGTCTTGTCAGCCTGGTGCTTTTGTGGGTTCGGCCGCCTGGAGCCGTCAACCTCCAAAGCCTGTCGATGTCCAGCCTGGCGGCGTATTTGCCGCACGGGGCGCCACTTTGGCTGGTGTCGCTCGGCGGTCATCTCGACGTCTTCACTTTCTGGACCATCGGGCTGCTGGCCGTAGGCTACGCGGCGGCATCGTCGAAGAAGAAGGTGCGCTTTGGCAGCGCGCTGGCCGTGGTGGTGGTGGTCTGGCTGATTTATGTACTTGGCGCGGTGGGTCTCACCGCCAGCGTCGCCTCGATGCTCCCGAGGCCGTAACCGCGAAGGGCGATGTCCGCCGAGATGCGCCTGCGCTACTTCATCCCGCTGCTCAAACTGCGATACCGGCTGTTTTGGGCCAGGGCTCGCTCGCGCAGGGCGAAGATCGCCTTGTCCAGCGGAGTATTTCTGGTCGGCTGGATCGCCGTCCTGCTCGGGATGGGCGGAGGGGGCGTCGGGGTGGTCGCCTCACGATTCGCCAAGCCAACCGTGGCAGCCGACTTTGCCTTTGGCATGGTTTTTGTTTGGGCGATGGTCGGCGCGCTGGTCTTCGCCCTGGACAGCCCTGCGGCGCTTTCCGATGAGAGCCTCCGCCGTTACCCGCTCACCCGTCTCGATCGTCTGGCGGCCCGCTACGCCGTTGGGCTGTTCGACCCGCTGTGGCTACTCGTCTTCGTTCTAGATTTCAGCATCACTGCCGGGTTCGTCGCTACAAGCGCTGCGCGTTGGTGGGCCGCGTTTCCCGCTGCGGCCCTGCTTTTCCTGACGAATTACCTGGCCGCGCGCCTGCTGGCCGAGGTTGTCGGCCGAATCACGGCCACGCGCGTCGGGTCGGCAGCGCTCATCCTGGCTTTCGCGGTGCTTCTCGCATCAGCCGGGGCTCTCCCGCTCGCGCTGCAAGGACCAAACCGGCCCGAAACGCGGCTCGTGCTCGCGGCATTGAAGTTTACGCCGCCGCTGGCCGTTGCAACTGTCGTGACCGGAGCGAGCGCGCTCGTCTCCCTGGGAGCGATGCTGGTGACGCTCGTCTGGCTGCTCGGCGTTGGCTTCGCGCTCGTCTCGCTGGAAGGCAGGCCCGTCCGCTCGAAGGCAGTGGCCGGAGCCGAAGCCACCTGGAACAGCCCGCACGACCTCTTCGCGGCGATGTTCGGCCCAACGCTCGCGCCTCTCGTAGGGAAGACGCTGCGCTATTACGTCCGAACTCCCATGTTCGCACTGAACTATCTCTTCTGCGTTATCGGCCCGACCCTTCTTACGCTGCCGCCGGCCTTCGGGGGAGCCGACCCCCTGGCTCATTTCTTCGCCGCGTTGGCCGCGGTAAGCTTCTTTGTCGGGTACGGCGGCATCGGGACCGTCACCAGCAACGCCTTCGGATTTGATCGCTCCGGCTTTCGCCGGTACTTTTTCTCTCCCGTCTCTTCCCGCTCCATCCTCCGGGCCATGGCCTTCGTGCCGCTGGCTCTGGGAGCCCCCTCGGTGCCTCTCAGTCTGGGCGTTTTTCTCGTGTTCTGGCACGCCGGCGTGGATTCGCGGATGGTTATCCTTTGGTTTTCGGTTGGCTTCGGCGGGCTGCTTCTGTTTCAGGGACTCGGGCTTTGGACTTCCCTGTTTTCACCGCGCGCGAGGGACTTTGAGATCCGGTATGGCAAGACGCTGCCCATGGCGCAGAACATTCTAATGATTGTATCGATGGCGTCATGCCCCGTCCTCCTGGCCATTTTCCATGTGCTCGGCTCCGCTACCCTGCTTGCCTACTGGTGGGTCGCGGTGCTCGCCTTGCTCCCGGTAGCAGCGTTCTATATTTTCACGCTGCGACGGGCCGGTTCCGTGCTTCGCGCCCGCCGCGAGCAGATGCTGCCGATTCTCGAAAGGAACCCGTAACCATGCCGAATGCGATCCAAACCTCGCACCTGTGCAAGAAATATGGAGGCGTGACCGCCGTCGAGGACCTTTCGCTCGCTGTGCCCGCCGGTTGCCTTTTCGGCTTTCTCGGCCCGAACGGGGCGGGCAAGAGCACGACCATCGGCTGCCTCACCGGCCTGCTCGATCGCACCGGAGGCGAGATTCAACTGCTCGGGGAACCGTTCCACGACGATTCCATCGGCCTCAAGCGACGGATCGGCGTAATGCCGGAGAACCTGGGCCTTTTCGAAGCCCTCTTCGCTCACGAATTCCTTGCTTTTCAAGCTCGCATGTTCGGCATCGATGAAATGGAAACGCGGCGGCGCGTTACCGAGCTTCTCGAAGCGCTCGAGCTGACTGGCCAAGCCAAGAAGCGGCTCTCGGAATTTTCTGCTGGAATGCGCAAGCGCGTGGCCTTCGCCGCCGCGGTGATTCACAAGCCGGATATCCTCTTCCTCGACGAGCCATTCGAGTCCATCGATCCGGCCGGCGTCGCGATGATGAAAGAATGGCTGCGGCACCTGGTTTCCGAGGGCCACACCGTTTTCATGACCACGCACGTGCTGGAAACCGTCGAGCGCCTGTGCGACCGCGTGGCGATTATCAAGGACCACGGCGCGCTGATCTGGGAAGGGGACATCACTCCGCTGGCCTCGGGCGGAGCGATCAGCGTCGACGGGCACGAATTCAGCCGCCTCGAAGACCTGTTCCTCAATCTTTCGGGCGAGACGTACCGCGGCTCGCTCGAGTGGCTGTAGCCCGCTGCTTGCGAGGCTGCGGACTGCCCCATGGCGTAGCGGCCGCTACGCGTGAATCGGCGAGTCACGCGAGAAGTGCATCTCACAAGGATCCGCGCCGAACGGCGCAAGGCCTGCCCCTGCCATTGCTGTGGCGCCGGACTGTATGCGCGGCAGCCCGCGTGACGGAACATAGCCCCCTCCCGAGAAATCTTCCGCTCATTCCTCGGTGGGAAAGTGTACGTACATCGTTTGCAAGCCCATGCGGCCGGGGCCGGTGAAGCGGTTCCAGAAGATCTGGCCGCTGCCGGCGAGGAAGCCCGCGGTGAGACGCTGGAAGATCGTTTCCATGGTGACGGTGGGGTCCTTGTGCAGCCAGCCGCCGGGCTCGATGTCGATCGATTCGCCGGCGGCGAGGCTGACTTCGAAGACGTTGCCGTAGCCGTGCAGCCAGACGATGCCTTCGCCCTGGCGGCAAGTGAACGAATCGATGAAGAAGCCGCTGCCGCCGAATAGCAGGTTGGAGACGCCGCGGACGCGGGTAAAGGAATAATCGACGTTGTCCGTTGCGGCGAGAAACTGGTGCTCGCGCACCTCGATGGTTTGTCCCTGCTGCAGGTGAACGGCGAAAACGTGGCCGGCGCCGTCGCGGCTGAAGGCGATGCGGCCCGGCCCGCGCGCCTCCGTCATGAAGATGGGCATGCCGGAAAGCACCCGCTTGAAGGCGCCGCTGAGTGATTTGACGCCGATCGATACGCTTGGGTCCTTCCACAGGAGAATGTGGTGCTCGAAATAGACGGGAACGGTGCTGAGTTCGATCGAAAGCGCCGGAACGAGCTCGCCTTCGATGTGGTAGGTGACGCCGGCGGCCGTTTCCTGCCGCGCGGTGGTGGAGAGTAGCTGCGGAACGGGCATTGCGCGTCTCCTTGGGCGTCGATTTTGCTTCTCGCGTGACGGGTATAGTGCGTTCGCGGGAGCGGGTCAAGGGTGTTTATCAAGGGAAGGGCGGTTGGGACGCCGTAAGGGGAATCGCTCGACAGGGAAGTTTGGGCTAGAACCAGTCGCTGCGGTAGACGATCCACCAGCTGGCGACGAGGATGGGGATCGTCGCGGCCAGGCTCCAGAGGATCGGCAAAGCCACGCCGACCACGGTGCTCATGGCCGCCGCCAGCAGCCAGAACATTTTTCGCTGGTCCATGACAGTTAGTATTAAGGATGCGTGGCAGAGGGGAATGGGAGGCGCGGGAACGAAGAATGACTGTCGCAGGCAGAGGCGATGACGGCCGCAAGGATGGGACGTGCGTGCCGGTCAGGGTCGTGTTTCTTTACAATGCCGGTTCGGGCGCGCTCGAAGCGGTGATCGACAGCGCGCGCAAACTGGCGCATAGCCGGACGGCCTGCGCGCTCTGCGCCGTGACGCACGGCGCCTTGCGGAAGCGGAAGTCGTGGAGCGAAATCGAGTGCTCGCTCGGCTTTCCGGTTGCCTACTTCCATCGGGACGAAATCCCCGGGGAAGCCGGGGACTTCCTTCGAGCAAACGAACTGCGATTGCCGACCGTTCTGTTCGAGATGGCCGACGGTGGGTACCGCACGGCGGTGACGGCGGGCGAGATTGAAGACTGCCGGGCAGAACCTCAGCGTCTGCGCGACCGGATCGAGGAGTCGCTCGATCGCCTGCGCTCACCCTGACCCGACGCTCGGAGCAGAGTCCGGGGCGGGAGAGCGGCCAGATCCGGCGCGGTCCGACGCGGCGTCTACCAGCGTGGCTCGCGCTTGCCCATGGGGAAATCGCGGTAGCCGGAGTCGAAACCCTGATTTCCCCGGCCGCGGCCAAATCCCCCGGTGCGCGGTCCGCGATCGGCCTTCGGACGGGCCTCGTTCACCTTCAGCGGACGGCCACCGAACTCCTTGCCGTTGAGTTCCGTCATGGCCCGCGTGGCTTCCGCGTCGTTCACCATGTCGACGAAGGCGAAACCGCGGGACCTGCCGGTATCGCGGTCGGTGGCGATGTGAACCCGGTTGATTTGTCCGAATGGCTCGAACAGCGACCGCAGATCGTCCTCCGTCGTCTGAAAGCTGAGATTTCCAACAAACAGGTTCTTCATACGATTCTTCTCCTCAAAGTTTCGTGGCCGCGGTTGAAAAGGTTCATCGCCAGCCCGTTGAAAAGAGACTGCTTTGGTTCTGCGATATGGTTCCGGATGAAATCAAAGGGAGCTTGGCGCGAGGAATGCGCGGGTCGCTTTGAGGATGTTCCGGCTCGATGAGCCGTGGTTGCAATTCCGAGTCACAGTCATCACCAGTATACACCAGGGGCGGAAAATCCGCCGGCTGATATCATGGACGCGAGCGGGGGGATGGGTCTCCGCGCGCCGAGAGAGGGTCGCACCGGGGCGCCCCCTGGGGCTTGCGGGTTTGAAATTCGTCTCTCTCTCCTCCACCATGGAATTTCATACGCAATTATCGAGGAGAAGCTAAAATGCTGCATGAGATCGATCCCGGACCGGATTGTCCGGAAGTGGTTCGCATGATCGTCGAGATCCCGAAGAATTCCAGCAACAAGTACGAGTTCGACATCGCGCTTGGTGTCTTCCGGCTTGACCGTCCCCTCTATTCGCCGATGCACTACCCTGGCGATTACGGCTTCATTCCCGGCACCCGTGCGGAAGACGGAGATCCGATGGACGTGCTCGTCATGTGCGACCAGCCCAGCTTTACCGGCTGCCTGATCGAGGTCCGGCCCATCGGCCTGCTCGACATGAGCGACGAGAACGGGATCGACCAGAAGATCCTCGCCGTGCCCGAGGAAGACCCGCGCTTCGAGCAGATTCTGAAAACCGAGCAGCTCCGTCCGCACGTCCAGCGGGAAATCGAACATTTCTTCACGATCTACAAGGAACTCGAAGGGAAGCGTACCGAGTTGCGGGGCTGGCATGGGTCGCAGGAAGCTCGCGATGCCATCATCGCCGCGCGCGAAACCTTCCTGGCCGCGCAGAAGGCGAGGAGCACTCACGCCTGAGCCGGGAAAACCCGCACTGGGCGAAAGCCATCGCCGGATCGTCTCCGCGCTGCTCCGGGGCTTCGAGGACATGCGCGCGGAAATCGAGCGCTGGATCGATCCCGCTCCGGCTGCGCTGACCCCGGTGGACGACCGGTTGAGCGGCGAAGAGTGCGAGCGGCTGCGAACACTGCTTGGCCGGCTCGATCAGGAATTGCGCCGGATGGGTCGTGAGCTGGAACTGGACGCCGCGGGACGTTCAGCCGCACGGTCGATCGAGGCGCTGCTGGTGGAGCACCTGTCGCTGCTGCAGGAGACTTCCGGTGGCGAGCTGCGCGGTTACGGCGCGATCGAGGAAAGCGCGCGGCGCCGCTTGGAAAACGAATTCGCCCGGCTGCAGGAGATTTTCGAGGCCATGCTGCGCGTGGTGCGGCGGCCGGCGTCCGGCCGCTAGCCTTTCCTGACGCGCAACAACCGGCAGATTCTCTCCATGGTCACCCGGTTCTATGTCTTACGATGAGAACAAAGGCCAACCCGGAGGATCAAGCCAAGCGTCTAACAGGGCAGGAGCCCATCCTCCGCGTTGGGGGAGAGATTGCGTGAGAGGGAAAGCTATGAAAAAGCGCCTGGTTGCCTGGTTGTTGGCCGCGGTTTTGATGGGATTGGCTTCGGTTGGCGCCTACGCCAGCACGCTGCGCCTGAAAGACGGCAGCGTGCTCAACGGGACCTATCTTGGCGGTACGAAGGATCAGGTCCAGTTTTTGGTTAACGGCCAAGTGAAAGTTTTCAATACGTCCGACGTGGCTTCGATCACCTTTGTGACGCCGGCCCAGGAGGCGGATCTCACCTCGGCGCCGGGCCTGACGCAGTCGGTGACGGTGCCCCAGGGCACCGAGATCATGGTCCGCATGATCGACAGCGTGGATTCTAACGTCAACCGGCCGGGCGACATCTTCCACGCCAGCCTGGCCGAACCGTTGAAGATCGGCAACGTGGTCGTCGCCCGCAAGGACGCAGACGTCTACGGGAAGCTGGTTACGGTGAAGTCCGCCGGGCGGCTCGCCGGGAAGTCGGAACTGGCTCTCGAGCTGACCGGCATCCGCACGGTCAACGGGTCGATCCAGCCGATCGCAACAGGTGAATACCAGGCGGTAGGGAAGTCGCGCACCAAGCAGACGGTGGAGCATTCGATCATCGGTGCCGCGATCGGCGCCGTGATCGGCGGCGTTGCCGGCGGCGGTGGTGGCGCGGCGGCGGGCGCTGGCGTTGGCGCGGCGGCAGGCACGGGCGTCACGCTGATCACTCACGGCCAGCAGATCAAGATTCCCAGCGAGACGCTGCTGAAATTCCAGATCAACCAGCCGTTCATGATCACCGTTCAGAAACAGTCGCAGTAGTTTTCCATCAAGCCACGGTGACGCGCCTGTTCGCGGTGCGGGCTGGACTTGAGACGGCGATCGTCGGCTGGTGAAGTGCATGAACTGCTAGCGTACTAGTACCTTGTAAGCCTTTTGCCGAAACGCACAATATTTGTTGATCTGCCCTCGTACTGGTCGTAGCATGTTGTGCACTGTGTTTTGGGAGATCGTCGAATGCCGAAAGAAAAGCCCAAGCTTCACATCGGGGAAGTGATCCGTAACTACCGCACGGGCCGTGGCTTGTCGCAGGGCGATATCGAGCGGAGGACGGGTCTGCTGCGCTGCTACCTTTCGCGCGTCGAGAACGGCCACACCGTGCCGTCGCTCGAAACTCTGGCGAAGATTGCCGAGGCCATGAGCATCAACCTCGCCGATTTCTTCCCCGTGCCCGATACTCCCGAAGAGCGCGAAGCGCGGCGCGTGGTGGGCGAGCTGTCGGAAGACGAACTGCGCGTGCTGGCCGACGTAAAGCGTTACACCGAGGGCCTTTCGGAAACCGACAAGTTGCTGGTGCTGGCGATGATTCGCCGGATGGCTGCCATGCCCCCCGAGACCCGGCGCACGCTGCAGCGGCGCGGTTTCTGAAAAAAGCAGTGATTCGTGATTGGCGGCCAGTGACTGGCAAGGCCTGGCACTTGGAAGCCCGCTTTCACCACCGTTCCACGATCTAAATCCCAACAACAATCAGCGACGCTTGCGCTTGGGCGAGGCGGTGCGCTTTGCGGCGGGCTTCGCCGTACGGCGCCTGGCTTTCGCCAGGAATTTTCCCGTATCGACGATGGCGCGGTAGACGCGTCCCTTGCCGAGCACGTGGCGATTCGCGACCGCTTCGACGTCGAAGACGAGGAAGCGTCCCTGGATCTTTGCCAGCCGCGCCCGAGCACGGACGCGCGCGCCTTCCGGCGCAGCCTTCAGATGATCCACTTCGATGCGCGTGCCGACGGTGATCGCTCCCTCCGGCAGGCGAGGACGCACGGAGAGCGCCGCAGCCGTTTCCATCATCCCGATCATCGCCGGCGTCGAAAGCACCGGAGGCAACGCGGAATCGTAGTGAGCGATCGTCCATTCCCGGGGTACGATTTCTTCGACGTGCGCCTTGAGGCCGGGCTGCAAGACCTTGGGTTTGCGCTTCCTGGTTGTGGCCACCGCGTGCTCCTTTGTCCCGGATTTTTCTGCGCGGCTCAGTTCGACCGCGGCGAAGCCGTTTGCCCGATCTCCTCGAGCAGGCGGCCGGGCCAGTTGGTCATGATACCGTCAATGCCAAGCGAGAGCATCTTTCGCATCTCTTCCCGCTCGTTCACCGTCCAGGCCACCACGCCCAGTCCCGCATCGCGGGCGCGCCGCACCAGCCGCGCCGTTATGCGACGGTAGCGCGGCGCCAGCAGCCGCGCACCAGCCCGGCGCGCCGCTTCGATCGTCGGCCCGCTGCGCCCCACCAGCAGCGCCGTGGCGATGCGCGGCTCGGTGGCGCGCATCAGCGCCAGCGCGGAGGGATCGAACGAAAGCAGCGCAACGCGTTCCAGTCGGCGCGAGCGGCGCAACTGCTCGGCCAGGGCAAAGGGCAGGGAACCGTCGAGCGGCGCCTTCAGCTCCAGATAGATGCCCAGATCGAGTTCCGCGGCGAGTGCCAGCGTTTCCTCGATCAATGGAACGCGTTCGCCCGCAAATTCCTCGTCGAACCAGGAGCCGGCGTCGAGCCGGCGCACCGCGTCGAACGGGAGATCGGCGATGCGGCCGCGGCCGTCGGTGGTGCGGTTCACGCGGGAATCGTGCAGCAGCACGAACCTGCCGTCCCTCGTCACCCTTAGATCGGTTTCGATGGCGTCCGCGCCCAGTTCCGCGGCGCGGCGAAAAGCTGCCAACGTGTTTTCCGGCGCGTGCGCCGAAGCGCCTCGATGCGCGATCACCTGGGGTGCGGCCATAACAACTTCATCTTACAGGGAAGGGAAGCCGGGATTCGAGATTTGCGGTTTCCGGTGGAAAGAGCGCCGGATGTGGTTGCCAAGTCGAAAAACTGCGGTAAAGAGAGCGTCTTGACTTTCGCTTTTTCTTCTCCTATGATGCTGCCTTCGGGACAGCGAGGCGCCGGCCCTTCCCTCCGCGTCCTCGCTCCCGGGCGGCTGCCGCCGCGAGGCCAACCCATGAACGCCCGCACTCCCCGCATCGTTCACGTCGACGTCGACGCCTTCTTCGCTTCGGTCGAGCAGGCGCTCGATCCGCGATTGCGCGGCCGGCCGGTGCTGGTGGGCCGTGGCGTGGTGGCTTCGGCGAGCTACGAGGCGAAGGCGCGCGGCGTGCGCACGGCGATGTCGTTTCGCGACGCGCTGCGGCTCTGCCCCGACGCCGCGGTCGTTCCCGGCGCCTACGAGCACTACGCCGATTTCGCCGCCCGCGTGCGGCGGATTCTGGAGGATTTCACGCCGGCGGTGGAAACGGCCGCGCTCGACGATTTCTACCTGGACTTCACCGGCACCGAGCGCCTCTATCCCGATTTGCGCGCCGTGCTGCGGCGGCTGCAGCAGCGCGTGGAAGACGGGACGGATTTGAGCGTTTCGGTGGGTGCGGCCACGTCGAAGCTGATGGCGGCGGTGGCTTCGCGCCTCAAGCGGCCGCGCGGGCTGGGCATCATCCCGCCGGGCGAGGAGTTGCGATTCCTCGATCCGCTGCCGGTGGGCAAGCTGCATGGCGTGGGCCACGCGCACGCGGCCACGCTCGTCGAGCGTGGCATTCGCACGGTGGGCGATCTGCGCCGGCTGCCTCTGGCGGTGCTGACGGCGGCGTTTGGTCCGGCCATCGGCCGCCAGCTCTGGGAGCGCGCGCGGGGCATCGATCCGCGCGAGGTGCAGGGGCCGGAGCTGCCGAAATCGGTTTCGCGCGAGACGACGGTCGAGGGCGGCACGATCGATCCCGAGTTGCTGGCGGGCCTGGTGGAATATCTGGCCGAGCGCGTCGGCGCCACTCTGCGCTCGATCGGCTGCCAGGCGCGCACGCTCACGCTGAAGATCCGTTATACCGACGGCTACCCGGCGGCGCGGCAGGCGCGGCTCGATCCGCCGACCAGCGACGAGAAGGCGCTGCTCGCCGCGGCAATGGAGATTTTCAATGCGCTCTACGCGCGGCGCGTGGCGCTGCGCTGGGTGGGCGTGAGCGTCGCGAGCCTCGAGCCCGACCGCCGGCAAAACGATCTGTTCGACGCGCGCGCCAATCGCCGCTGGTATCTGAATCGCGGGGTCGACGCCGTGCGCGGCCGCTTCGGCTGGAACGCGGTGTTTTACGGGCGCGGGCTGGTGCTGCGCCGGCATTACGCCACCAAGCGCGAGGGCCTGGTGCTCTCGACGCCGTGCCTCTCGCGGTA
>JBJKSI010000045.1:0-2743 GCA_046704165.1 Candidatus Acidiferrales bacterium | reverse complement strand
GATTTTGGGTCCCTGAAGGACAAGGCGAAAAAGGGCAACCCGGAAGCGCAGGTCATGCTCTGCCTGGCGTACACGCGAGGAATCGGCGTGTCAGCGGACTACGAGAAAGCCTTCGCATGGTGTCACAAGGCCGCAGCACAGGGCTATCCGGCGGGCGAGATCGGCGTGGGCCTGAGTTACATGACAGGTCGCGGTGTGGAACGGAATCCCGCGCAGGCGATGGAATGGTTTCAAAGGGCGGCTGCGCAAGACTCGACGTATGCGATGAATCTGATCGGGACGATCTTCGCCAACGCGATCGGAGTTCCGCAGAATTACGCCACGGCCATGGACTGGTACCGGAAAGCCGCAAATCTCGGCGATCCCAAGAGCTGCATGGACATCGCCGTGATGTATTTTCAGGGCCAGGGGGTTTCGCCAGACAGGAAGACCGGACTCGTATGGCTGAACAAAGCGGTGGACGCGAAATACCCTTTCGCTGAATTTACGCTCGGTCAGATGTACCAGCGGGGGCTGATCGTAAGCCGGGATCCGGCTCAGGCCCTTACCTGGTTCGAAAAGGCGGCGAATCAAGGCTTCATGCCCGCGGAAACCGAGCTGGGCTGGAGCTACGCGAACGGGGTTGGCGTGCAGGTGGATTACGCGAAGTCGATTTACTGGTACACGAAGGCGGCGGAACAAGGGAGCGTGAAAGCCGCGTTCGGCCTCGGCGTGCGCTACCTGACCGGACAGGGAGTTCCTCGAAATTTCCCGTTGGCGGAAAAATGGTTTTTGGTGGCGGCCAAGGGAGGCAACGGCGATGCCGAATACAACCTCGGCATGCTCTATCTGAACATGGCTCCCGGGGAGAAGACGAAACCTGATGCCGGCAAAGCGGCAGCGTATCTGCAAATGGCCGCAAGCCAAAACGTGGTCGACGCGCAATACATGCTTGGCAAGCTCTACGCCGAAGGTCGCGGTGTCCGCAAAAGCAAAGTGACCGCCTATATGTGGTTTTTGCTCGCCCAAAAGGGAGGAAACGGGGCGAGCGTCGCGGCAATGACCAATTTACGCAAGGACATGTCTGACAAGGAAGTTTTCCAGGCGACGCAGTCCGCAGCCAGTTGGAGGCCGATGCCTGTACGAGCAGGTGGATCCCCCTGACTCCACGGGATTCCGGTAGTCACCCTTCCGGAAGAGCGCCCCTGCGGGCAGCTTCGCGCCGATTGACTGCGGGCAGCGAAGAGGATGCGCGTCGCATCCAAAGAAATGAGAGATCGCGCGGTCCCTCCGAGAAACACAAGGCTCAGGAGGGCACCTTTCATGTTTGCGCGTCATAAAGTCATCGGATCTGTTTTCCTTCCGCTTTTCCTCGGCCTCTTCTGCTTCACCGTCGCTCCTACGGCCCGCGCCGGCAACTGGAACCAAAAAACGAAGATGGTCTTCAGCGCACCCGTTGAAATTCCCGGTCGCGTCCTTTTGCCGGGAACATACACGTTTCAGCTCCTGGATGCTGCGGGGAATCGCAACGTCGTTGAAATCTTCAATAAGAACGGGACCCGGCTGATCGACACCGTGATGACGATTCCCGCCTATCGCCTGCAGCCCACCGGTCACACGGTGGTAACCTTCGCCGAGCGGCCTACGGACACGCCCGAAGCGATTCGCACGTGGTTCTATCCGGGGATGAATTACGGGCAGCGATTCGTCTATCCGCACAGCAGGAACACATTGGCGATGAAGGATTCGCCGAGAACGACCGCGCGCGGGTAGGTTGCGGGTCCCGCAGCTTGCGCGCGACGGCGGAGCAGCACGGCCGCGGTTTCCGGGAAGGAGCCGCGGCCGCAATTGTTAACGGGAATTCAAAACCGGGAAAAACGGCGGTGACTCCCACAACCAGATAGGGAAACAACGACGGGTCTAGAATTTCGTGACTTCGGTGAAGTGGAATTTCCGCACTTTCATCGCCGGCACGACCATTTCGAACGACTCCTCGCCCGCCGCTCGCACGGCGTGGCCAAGGTCCTCGACCGAGGCAAGCATATCGATCATGTTTTCGTTGAAGCGGAAATTCTTAACGGGACCGGCAATCTCGCCGTTTTCGATCAGAAACGTGCCGTCGCGCGTCATTCCGGTCAGGATTTTCTGGTACGGATCCACTTCGCGGATATACCAAAAACGGGTAACAAGGATTCCCTGCCCCGTCGAGGAAATCATCTCGTCGAGCGAGGAACGGCCGCCGGCGAAAACCAGATTCATCGGGGCTTCGCCATATTCATTCGGAAGGGAGAAGCCGTGACCGGTGGGTTTGGCGCCAAGACGTTTCGCCGTTTCGCGGGCGTAGACGAGCCCCTTCGGAATTCCGCGATCCACCAAGAGCACTTTCTGGCGAGGCACTCCTTCGCCGTCGAAAGGCGCTCCGGTCTGGAGCGGATGATAGACATCGTCCCAAACGGTGATGTTGCTACCGAAAATCCGCTTGCCCAAACGGTCGTTGAAACAGGAGCGTTTATCCTCGATCGCCGTGGCCGCGAAATCGTAGAAAAGGAAGCCGACCAGATCCAGCACGGCTGCCGGTTCCAAAATGACGGTGTAATGCCCGGGAGGAATTTCGCGCGGCTGATGGGAATCACGAGCTTTCCGGCTCGCCCGCTCGGCGAGCGCGATGGGCGCAATCCGTGAAATGTCGGGGAAATTCTCCTTCGCCCAGCCAGAGCTTTCTCCATCGAGAAACGTGACCGAAAATTCCGCCCGGGTCTGCTCG
>JBJKSI010000044.1:0-5660 GCA_046704165.1 Candidatus Acidiferrales bacterium | reverse complement strand
CCGGTCTCGACGCCTACGGCGCGGATCACCGCGAAGGCGGCGTCGCGCATGATCTGGTATTCCTTGTCCGTGAGCGTTTGCACCGGCGCGACGGTGATCGAGTCGCCCGTATGCACGCCCATCGGGTCGATGTTTTCGATGGAGCAGATGATGATCACGTTGTCGGCGAGATCGCGCATCACCTCCAGCTCGAATTCCTTCCAGCCGAGAACCGATTCCTCGATCAGACACTCGTGCACCGGCGAGAGATCGAGACCGCGGGCGAGAATCTCCATGATCTCTTCGCGGTTGTAGGCGAGGCCGCCGCCCGAGCCGCCCAGCGTAAACGAGGGGCGAATGATGACCGGAAAACCAATCTTCGAGGCGAAATCAAGGCCGTCGCGCAAATTGTTGACCAGCGCCGAGCGAGGCACGTCGAGGCCGATCCGTGTCATCGCGTCCTTGAAAAGCAGACGGTCTTCGGCCTTCTTGATTGGATCAAGCTTGGCGCCGATCAACTCCACGCCATACTTGTCGAGAATGCCCGCATCGGCCAGCTCGACGGCGAGGTTCAGCGCGGTCTGTCCGCCCACCGTGGGCAGTACGGCGAACTTGCCCTCCTGCCCGCTTTGCTTGAGCATCTCCGTCTCGATACGAAGAATCTCGTCGAGATACTTGACCGAAAGCGGCTCGATGTAAGTGCGGTCGGCGAGTTCCGGGTCGGTCATGATGGTGGCGGGATTGGAGTTCACCAGCACCACCTCGTAGCCTTCCGCCTTGAGCGCTTTGCAGGCCTGCGTGCCGGAGTAGTCAAACTCCGCCGACTGCCCGATGACGATTGGCCCGGAGCCAATCACGAGAATCTTGCGAATGTCATTCCTGCGTGGCATCTACTTCTTGAACTCCTCCATCATCTTGCGGAAGTCCCCGAAGAGGTAATTCGAATCATGCGGGCCGGGACTGGCTTCCGGATGGTATTGCACGCTGAATAACGGCAGGCTGCGATGGCGCAGACCTTCCAGCGTGTTGTCGTTGAGGTCGATGTGCGTCAGGTCAACGTCGCTGGGGTTCAGCGAGTCGGGGTCGACGGCAAAGTTGTGATTGTGGCAGGTGATCTCCACCTTGCCGGTAGCGGTGGCTTGCACCGGATGATTGCCGCCGTGGTGCCCAAAGCGCAGCTTGTAGGTCTTGCCGCCCAGCGCCAGCCCAATCAGCTGATGTCCCAGGCAGATGCCGAAGATGGGCTTGCGCCCGGCAAGCTGGCGGATGTTCTCGTGCGCGTAGGTCACCGCTTCAGGATCGCCGGGGCCGTTCGACAGGAAGACGCCGTCCGGCTTCAGTCCGAGCACGTCTTCGGCCGAAGTCTGCGCCGGAACCACCGTGATCCGGCAACCCTCACGCGCGAGCATGCGAAGAATGTTCTTCTTCATCCCGAAGTCGTACGCGACCACGTGCAGGTCAGGCTTGGGCATGGCCACGGGAACAGCTTCGGTCTGTAGCGGGTCGGACGAGTCCTCTTCCCACTCATAACGGCTCTTGGTGGTCACCACGCTGGCCAGGTCCGTGCCTTCCATCTTCGGCAGCGAGCGGGCCTTGGCGATGAGGACATCAGGATCGCTCTCCATGGACGACAGCACGCCGCGCATCACGCCCTTCGTCCGAAGATGGCGCACTAGGGCGCGCGTGTCGATTTCCGAAATGACCGGAACCTTGTGACGCTCCAGGTACTCGTCGGCTACCAGTTGCGAACGCCAATTGGAACTGATGGGGGAAAATTCACGGGTGACCAGCCCTTCGATGTAAGGCTGGTTGGCCTCGTTGTCGGCATGGTTGGTGCCATAATTGCCGATTTGCGGATTGGTTAAAACGACAATCTGGCCGGCGTAGGAGGGGTCGGTGAAAATTTCCTGATACCCCGTCAATGAGGTGTTGAAAACAACTTCGCCGTAGCACTCGCCGTGCGCGCCATGGCCCTCACCGCGGAAGATGCGCCCGTCTTCGAGCGCAAGGATCGCCTGCATCGGTTCTCCGAGGAGTGGATTCAATAGATTTTAGCAGTCCACGCCCTCGAAATCAGCCCGGCGCGGCAGAAAACTTTTCACCGCGCCGAAATCGCCGACTTTATGCTGTTCATCGCGACGCGTTGCGACGCAGCGGCTGGCCGTCCGGGGCCGCCTTTTCCGGTTGCGGCACCGGTTGCTTCTGCTGCTCGCGAAGGCGCTGCTGCTGCCCGGGCAAGTTCACCACGGGATACGTGCTCGCCGGCTCGATACCGGGAATCGTCGGCGGCGTCGAGATCTGCCCGCTGGCCGCATCCACGATCGAGATGCCGTAACGGTTGAGCGTGATGCCGAGCAACTGCGCCAGACCGGCGCGGTCCGTCGCGTATTTTGCCGTGGCGGAAATCAGGCTGGCCTCCGCCGTGGCCAGATTGCGTTCCTGTTGCAGTACATCCGCCGTGGTGGCCGCGCCCAGATGCAGTTTCTTGATCTCGGCGTCGAGGCTTTCCTTGTTGTAGTTTCGGTTCGCAATCGCAGCCTGCACCGCGGCACGGTCGTTCGTGAGCCCGTACTGGCCGCTGATGACCTGCATCCGAATCTGCACGTAGAGCTGGCGAAGACGCATCTCCTCCTGCTGGTACTCGACGACGGAGCGCTCTTCCTCGGCCTGGGCGGTGCGGTTGCGGATCGGGATGGTGATGTTGATGCCCGCGCCCTTGTTGGGACCTGTGCTGTTCACCAGATTCCCCAACACCGTACCGTAACCGGCGGCTCCGCCCGTCTTACAGAACTGCGATCCAAAGATGCTGCCGCTGCAATACGGGCTGACAGCCCCGCCCAGCCCCTGCGCGCCATAAAACGCATAAGCTTGAACCTTGGGCAGGAGCCCGTTCTTCACCGCTTTCAGCGTGATCTTGTCGTTCTTGAGCGCCAGCGTGGCCTGCTCGACCGAGGGGCTGTTCTCATCCGCTTCACGCACCAGTTGGCTGACGGATTCCTTCTCTTCCGGAGTCTCTGCCAGGCTGACGCGGTCGGTCGGCACCACGGGGGCATTCGCCACCGCGGGATTGTCGAGGTTGCGCGAGATAGCCTGCTTCATGAGCAGTTGCTGGTACTCCAGTGTGCTCTGCGCCGCAATCAAGGCCTGCTGGTCAGAGGCATGCTGGCTTTTCACGTTGACCAGATCGAGCGGAGCGATCGCGCCCACCTGCAGTTGCTTTTCATCGTCTTTCACCAGGCTGGCCGACTGCTGCGCGGCCTGCTGCTTGGAGGCCACTTCCTCATAAGCGCTGACCAACCCCCAGTAGATGTTCTCCACCTGGTTGATGGTGTACAGCAACTGGGAGCGGAAGGCCGAGTCCGCCACGCGGCGATTGTTCTTCGCCTGCACGATAAAGCGACGATTGATGCCGGGGCCAAACCCCTGCAGCAGATTTTGAGTAATCTGCGCATTGAATGAAGCGTTCAGCGTGGGGCTGAAGGCGCTGAAAGGATTGTTCGTGGTTTGGCGACTGTTGTCGAAGGTCACCTGCAGCGCTGTGCCGGTCGAAAATCCCTGGTTGTAGGTAAAGTTGTACGTGTCGGTGTTCGTATCCGTAGACGGAAGCCCACCGCTGAAGAGCACGTTCTGCGAGGGCGTTTTGACGCGATTCAATTCAATTTTCGCCTGCAGCGTCGGATCCAGACTCTCGGGCTGGGGTCCGCCGCCGCTGGTGGAAAGCGTCAGGCCCGATGCGCCGGCGCCGGCGCCGCCCGCGCCGCCCGTGGTTCCGCCAGGTCCGCCGCCCACGGAGTTCACCGAAGCCGTAGCGCCTCCCAGCGTACCGGTCACCAGGCCGGAGGGAACGCCGAACAAATTGGATCCGGCGCGCGCCCGCAGAATATCCGTATCCGCAATGTCCAGGTTGAGCCGCTGAATGGCGATGTCGTAGTTGTTTTCCAGCGCCAGCAGAACGGCGTCGTTCAGGCTCAGGTAAATCTTGCCGTTCCGCATCAGCTTGGCCAGCGTGAGCGAGTTGAGAACGTTTTGCCCCGGCGCGAAGTTCACAGGCAGGTACGGCGCCAGGGGGTTCGGCAAATACCCGCGGGCTTTCGCGAAGTTGTGCCCGGAGGGACGAAGATAGAGCGGCTCCGTGAAGTGCGGCTTCGGCGCGGTGGGCAACGCTTCCTGTTGTGCTGTGGAAGTCTGCGGGCCACCGCCGGCGCCCTGGGCGTAGCTGGGAGCGGTTCCGGCAAGGACACAGGCCACTGCCGTCCATGCTTTCAGTTTCCTGAGGTTCTCCGCGTTGCGTTGCTTCTTCTCCGATGTAAGGTCAGTCCACCAACTCATTTGCTCCTCTTTCTGTCCCTGCATCCTTCCCACCACAGCCGGGCCGCCGGCAGGAAGTGTTTCGTTGCTATACGCTGGACGTTCCCGTCCAGTTCCCGGGTTCAAAATTTTCGCTCGGCGCCGGGGTGAAAATCCGCGGTAACGCTCGCGGAAATTCCTGAAAAACACGTCGCACGGACGTACAAATGGCAAAGCCTGAGTATACCGTGGAGAAATATCACTTTGGGTGAGTTATCGCACAGAAAGGCGCCGTTCTATTACCTGAAAGTGTAACTATGGGAGCCAACTGGAAAATCACGCTCGCGTACGACGGCACGGATTTTCGCGGCTGGCAGGTCCAGCCCGGCCTGCCGACCGTCCAGGGACTCCTCGCCGAAGCCCTGGAGCATATCACCGGCGAGCAAGTGCTTCCGCAAGGCAGCGGGCGTACCGACGCCGGCGTGCACGCCCTGGCGCAGGTGGCCAGTTTCCCTCTCGCGGCCCCGATTCCGCCGGAAAATCTGCAGCGAGCGCTGAATCGATCCTTACCCTCCTCCATTCGAATCCTCGCGGCGGAAACGGTCCCGTCGGAATTTCACGCCCGCCACAGCGCGAAGAGCAAATGGTACGAGTACCGCATTTTTCGCGGCCACCTGTGCCCACCCTGGATCGCGCGCTATGTCTACGCGCTGCCCTGGCCCCTGGACATCGACGCGCTCCACGCCGCGGCCGAGGTCTTTCTGGGCGAGCATGACTTTACCTCCTTCGCGGCAAGCGATCCGGATGCCACCGAGCGCGCCGGGGCAGACGACTCCGGCAACGACGACGACAACGAAAGCCGCGACGGCAACGTGCGTGAAATCTTCGCATCGTCGTGGTCGCAGGAAAACGACCTGCTCCTCTACCGGGTCCATGGCAATGGATTTTTGCACCACATGGTGCGGAATCTTGTGGGTACCATGCTCGACGCCGGACGCGGGCAGATTTGCGCCGGCGACCTGCCCGGCATTCTCGCCGAGCGCGACCGGTCTGCCGCGGGACCGACGGCGCCGGCACGCGGGCTGTTTCTGCTCCGCGTGAACTACTGACTCGATGTAGCCTGATCGTATGTCCTCGCCCGCCACGGCATCGGCTTTTGGAGAAATCACCCGCCTCGCCGGAGATCCGCGCGTGCACCAGGCCTTCCGCTGGCTCCATTTGCAGGAGCAGACGGTCTTTGGCTGGCAGTTGGAGGCCGTGCAGATCCCGGCTCCGCCTTTTGCCGAATGGGCGCGGGCCGAGTGGCTGGCCGGGAAATTTCGCCAACTCGGCCTCGAAGAGGTCGCGCTGGACGAAATCGGCAACGTGATCGGAGCTATCCGCGGCAGCCGCCC
>JBJKSI010000043.1:0-21319 GCA_046704165.1 Candidatus Acidiferrales bacterium | reverse complement strand
GCGGGCAACTCCTTCCGGCCTACGGCCTCCAGCAGTTGCCCGCCGCAACCCAACACCAACACCCAAACCCAAATACCACCCCCCGGCCAACCACCCCTGGAGGAAACCGTGGAAGCGGACATTTCTATATTGCAAAAAACCGGACATTCCTACTTTGCGTTGACAGGGCCAGATTTCCCGAAGGTGAATGCAGGCGCAACGGACAGTAGCAACCCGGCAGGGAAGGGAACGGGCGGCAAGGACCCCTGAATTGCCAACGGTACGCGACTCCAGTTGGAACACGGAGCGGGTACGTGTTATAGAATGAGGGATCGCCCGGAGGAAATGGAAGACCGCTCCCAAACTTCTCGCAACCCTGGCACACGGCCGGTGAGGCGTTTTCGCTCGTGGCGGGAAGGCCGGATTTGGTTCTTCGATATCGCCATTGCCGTGGCCTTGGCGATTTTTATCGTCGTTTTCCTCTACGAACCGATCAACGTGGAAGGAACAAGCATGGCGCCGGGGATTTCCAACCACGAGCGGTTGTTCATTAACAAGTTCGTGTATCATTTTGAACCGATTCGGCGCGGCGATGTAATCGTCTTTTGGTATCCGCTCGATCCGTCAAAATCATTCATTAAACGGGTAGTCGGTTTGCCGGGCGAAACGGTGGCCATTCGGAAGGGGCATGTCTATATCAACGGACGGGAGATCCGCGAGCCGTACGTTCTGCCGCAATACATGAGCGACAACTCCTATCCGCCGGTAAAGGTGCCGAAGGGTGAGTATTATGTCTTGGGCGATCACCGGGACGATTCGAACGATTCGCGGATGTTCGGACCGGTGCCGCGCCGCTATATTTACGGCAAAGCCGTCTTTGCGTACTGGCCGATGGACCGATTCGGGAGTATTGGCGAAGCGGCGGCCGAGTCTGCGAAATGAGTTTCCCGGGAGGATTCCCTGAGCGAACGGCAGTACGAACGCGCCATACTGGCGCTCGAGGACGGGCGAGTCTTTAAGGGCCATGCGGCTGGGGCACGCACCCGCCGTGGCGGCGAAGTTGTTTTTAATACCAGTCTTACCGGTTACCAGGAAGTCTTCACCGATCCAAGCTACGCCGGGCAAATCGTCTGTCTGACCTATCCGCACATTGGAAACGTCGGCGCCAACTTCGAAGACGAAGAGGCGGCGAAACCCTTTATCGAAGCGCTGGTTGTGCGCGAGTTCTCGCAACTCTCGTCGAATTTCCGCGCGAAAGAATCGGCGCCCGAATATCTGAAACGCCATAACGTCCCTGTGATCTGGGACTTGGATACGCGAGCGCTGGTGCTGCACATTCGCCGTGCCGGAGCGCTAAGGGCCGTAGTAAGCACCGACGGCACACCGGAAGAGCAACTGATCGAGGAAGCGCGCTCACTGCCGTCAATGGCGGGACGCGAACTGGCCGGACACGTCAGTTGCAAACAGCCGTACGACTGGAAGGACGGGTCGATCGAGCTGGCGAAGACGGGCGGGCTGCTGCTTGCCGAGGGCGAAAAGCGGTTTCGCGTGATCGCTTACGATTTCGGCATCAAGCGCAACATACTCCGGTTGCTGGTCGATGCCGGCTGCAACGTGACCGTAGTTCCGGCGGGGACGCCGGCCGAAGACGTACTCGAGAGGAAGCCGGACGGCGTGTTTCTTTCGAACGGGCCAGGCGATCCGGAGCCGGTAAGCTATGCGGTCGCGTCGATCCGAAAACTCTTGGGGCGTGTGCCGATTTTCGGGATCTGCCTGGGCCATCAGCTGTGCGGCCTGGCGCTTGGCGGCCGAACATTCAAGCTGAAATTCGGCCATCACGGATCGAACCATCCGGTGAAGGACCTGCAAACGGGAAAAGTGGCAATCACGGCCCAGAATCACGGCTTTGCCGTCGATCCCGAATCGCTGCCGTCAAGCGACGTGGAGATCACTCATGTCAACCTGAACGACGGCACGAACGAGGGCATCCGGCATCGCACGTTGCCGCTCTTCAGCGTGCAGTATCACCCCGAGGCTTCGCCCGGGCCTCACGACGCGCGGTACCTGTTCGGCCGTTTCGTCGAATTGATGCGCGAGGGCCGCGCGAAATGACGGCCGGACGGTATGGACGAACGTGGACAGAAATGACGCCGGCGCTGGCTCCGGTTCCGTGGTTTGCCTTCGATGGCAAACTGAGCTGGGACGGGACCCTAACCTTTCTCGGCGGGTTGTTGGCGTTCTTCGCAATCTGGCGACAGGTCCGGCACGCGGATGACGGCCTACGGAGGCAGCTAAAGGCTGAGAAAGGCGTTCGCGCGGAGGAGCGCGAACGTGAGATGTGCGCCCTCGCTCGGGCTCTGTCGGAAGAGATCAAGGTCTTCGCAGAGCAGTACGTTGAGCCCGCCAAGAAGGCCCTCAATGCTTGGGAAATCGACCCTAAGCCTCCGGGGGTGCCGTCCGGAGTGCCCTATCCGCCCGCTGATCCGTTCTGCGTATACCACCGTAACGCGGAGGCGATTGGGGAATTCGGGGAGGGAACCGCTCCAATCGCGCGATTTTACGGCCTAGCAGATGCTTCCGTCGGTCCGCGGAAAGGATTCTACGAGGCCTGGGCGCGCCCAGACACGAG
Organism: Candidatus Acidiferrales bacterium; assembly: GCA_046704165.1. GTDB lineage: Bacteria > Acidobacteriota > Terriglobia > Acidiferrales > UBA7541 > JAKASX01. The sequence goes on along the minus strand of JBJKSI010000043.1, from coordinate 18,711 downwards.
GGGGGCAGGGGTAGCCCGCGTGGCTGTTGGGCGAATTAGCGATTCATTGCCCAGCTTGGAGGAAACTCTCAGGACAGCCGTGACTGCACTGAGGGACTGCTTGCGTAAGGGCACGGCTTCAGCCGTGCCGAACGGTGATGGTGGGGAGAAGCGGCTTTAGCCGCTGAGGGCAATGGCGATACCCAGGCGACACGATGGTGCCCCGGGGACGTACTTTGTCACGTCGCGCACTTGGCAGGGCAGGCGGCTTTTCCAGCTGGAGGAGGCTTGTCGGGTCTTTGTGGAGAATCTTGTGCGGCGTCGGACAGAGGGCAAATATGCGCTCCATGCATTCGTGCTCATGCCGGATCATTTTCACGCGCTGCTGACGCCTGCCGGCGATGTCACGCTGGAACGGGCAATGCAATATCTGAAAGGCGGCTCGTCGAGACGGCTCGGAGAGGCGCTGCAACTACGTTCACCGGTCTGGCAGCGAGGATTTACCGACCACCGGATCCGCGATGCGGCTGATCGCAACGGGCATGTACTCTATATCGAGCAGAACCCGGTGAAAGCGGGACTCGTGAGTGCGTCCGGCCGGTATGCGTGGTCGCCTGCATCAGGGAGTTGGGCCTTGGATGAATTCCCTCAGCGGCTAAAGCCGCTTGCGAGTGGGTCGGCTATTCGGCACGACTGAAGTCGTGCCCTTACGCGCGACGGCTCGACGGGCGCGGTGGGGGTTCTCTGATCGGGCAGGCGTTTCGCGCCCAGTGCAAGACTGCGGATGAGAACGGAGCGGAAACCGTGAGCGATGGTCAGGCAATGCTACGACGAAAGGGATGCGCGGGCTGACGATGCCGAAACGGACTGATCTTCGAAAAATTCTGATTATCGGCTCGGGGCCGATCATCATTGGACAGGCGTGCGAGTTCGATTACTCGGGCACGCAGGCGTGCAAGGCGCTACGCGCCGAGGGTTACGAGGTCGTGCTGGTGAATTCAAACCCGGCCACCATCATGACCGATCCGGAAATTGCCGACCGGACCTACATCGAGCCGCTCACGACGCCGAGCCTGGAAAAGATTCTGGCCGCGGAACGACCCGATGCCGTGCTGCCGACCGTCGGCGGACAAACGGGGCTGAACGTGGCCGTCGAGCTGGCCGAGCGCGGAATTCTGGACAAATACGGCGTGGAGCTGATCGGCGCATCGCTTCGGGCGATCAAGGTGGCCGAGGACCGGCTGTGGTTCAAGCACGCATGCCGGAAGATCGGGCTGGAAGTGCCCGCATCGGTGCTGGTGAACAACGTGAAGGATGCGCTGCCGGTCGCCGAGCAACTGGGCTATCCGATCGTGATCCGGCCGTCGTTCACGCTGGGAGGGACAGGCGGCTCGATCGCGTACAACCGGGAGGAGTTTGCCGAAGCAATTGCGCGGGCGCTCGATTCCAGCCCGGTACACGAGGCGCTGGTTGAGGAATCCGTGCTCGGGTGGAAGGAATTCGAGCTGGAGGTGATGCGCGATGCCCGGGATAATTTCGTCGTCATCTGCGCGATCGAGAATTTCGACCCGATGGGCGTGCATACGGGCGATTCGATCACGGTAGCGCCTGCGCAAACGCTGACCGATAAAGAATACCAACGCATGCGCGATGCGGCCGCGGCAGTGATTCGCGAAGTGGGCGTAGAAACAGGCGGCTCGAACATCCAGTTCGCGGTGGACCCGAAGACGGGACGAATGCTAGTGATCGAGATGAATCCGCGCGTGTCGCGAAGCTCGGCTCTGGCGAGCAAGGCTACCGGATTCCCGATTGCGAAAATCGCCGCCAAGCTCGCGGTGGGTCTGCTGCTCGACGAGATCCCGAACGACATCACGAAGAAGACGCCGTCGTGTTTCGAACCGACGATCGACTATGTGGTGGTAAAGATCCCGAAATGGCAGTTCGAGAAGTTTCCCGGCGCTGACAGCACACTCGGCACACAGATGAAATCGGTGGGCGAAGTGATGGCGATCGGGCGGACATTCCGGGAATCGCTGGGCAAGGGCCTGCGCTCGCTCGAAGCGGCGCCCTGGCGGGCGCCGGCGGAAATTTCGCCGAAGGAACTGCACGAGCGGCTGCTCGTACCATGTCCGGACCGCATCCACTGGGTCTTTGCCGCGCTGCGTTCCGGCATGAGCGCCGAAGAGGTCTGCGCGATCACCAAAATCGATCCGTGGTTCATCGCACAGATCAAGGATACCGTGGCGCTCGAGCAGAAACTGTCGGCCTCCGGGCTGGAGGGAACGAGTAGGGAACGGTGGCTCGAAGCCAAGCGTAGCGGCATTTCCGACGAATTCCTCGCCGAACTCTGGGGCGCCGACGCCGCCAGGGTAGCCGAGCGGCGCGCGGAATTGGGGCTCGAACCGGTATTCAAGCGCGTGGACACCTGCGCGGCGGAATTCGAATCCCACACGCCCTACCTCTACTCGAGCTACGAGGAGGAGGACGAATCGCAAGTAGTGGAGCGGCCAAAAATCGTGATCCTGGGCAGCGGGCCGAACCGGATCGGACAGGGCATCGAGTTCGATTCCTGCTGCTGCCATGCAGCCTTCGCGCTCAAGGAAGAAGGTTACGAGACGGTGATGGTGAACTGCAACCCGGAAACCGTCTCAACCGATTACGATACGAGCGACCGGCTCTATTTCGAGCCACTCACCCTCGAAGACGTGATGGGAGTGATCCGGAAGGAGCGACCGACGGGTGTGATCGTGCAGTTCGGCGGACAGACGCCGCTCAACCTGGCGCTCGACCTGAAGGCGGTGGGCGCACCCATCATCGGTACAGCACCGGAATCGATCGACCTGGCCGAAGACCGGGATCGCTTCAGCCGGTTGCTCGACGAGCTGGGCATTCCTCAGCCACAGCACGGCATTGCCTATGACCCGGAGACGGCGGTGCGCGTGGCCGAGAAGATCGGGCTACCGGTGCTGGTGCGTCCGAGCTACGTGCTGGGCGGAAGGGCGATGGTGATCGCCTACGAACTCGATACGGTGAGGAACTACGTCGCGCGGGCTGCGCAGATGGTACCGCCTCGGCCGGTGCTGATCGACAAGTTCCTGGAGCGCGCCACCGAGGTGGACGTCGACGCGCTCGCCGACGGAACCGACGTGGTGATCGGCGGGATCATGGAACACATCGAGGAAGCCGGAGTGCATTCGGGCGATTCCTCATGCGTGATGCCGCCGGTGACGCTGAAAGCGGCGGTGCTCGACCGGATTCGCGAATGCACCGCGCAGCTGGCCCGGGCGCTGAACGTGGTCGGGCTGATGAACGTGCAGTACGCTGTGCAGCGCGACACGGTCTACGTGCTCGAGGTAAATCCACGGGCGTCGCGCACGGTCCCCTACGTCAGCAAGGCGACCGGCGTGGCTTTGGCGAAAGTGGCGGCGAGGGTGATGGCCGGCCGCAAGCTCTCCGAAATTGGTCTGCCGCTGGTACGGCCGAACGGCGTGCCCGAACTGCCGCTGCGAGATTACTTCGCCGTGAAATCGCCCGTGTTCCCCTTCAACAAGTTCCGCGGGGTCGACATCATCCTGGGGCCGGAAATGCGGTCGACCGGGGAAGTGATGGGTATCGCCACCAGCTTTCCCCAGGCGTTCGCAAAGGCCCAGGCGGGCGCGGGCGCGTCGCTGCCAAACGAGGGGACGGTATTCGTCAGCGTGAACGATCGCGACAAACCGAATGTTGTCCCGATCGCGGCCGCCCTCGAGGCTGCCGGTTTTCAACTCGTGGCCACACGCGGCACGGCAGCGGCTCTGCGGGCGGCCGGGGTAAAGGTCGAGACGGTCTTCAAGGTGAACGAAGGTCGTCCGAATATTATCGACCGAATCAAGACCGGCAAGATCCACCTGGTGGTCAACACACCGCTGGGGCGAGAATCGTTCTACGATGAGATCTCGATCCGCCGGGCCGCCATCCGCTACAACTTGCCCTGCATCACGACACTCTCGGCTGCCCATGCCGCGGCGCTCGCCATCCGGGAGCAGCAGACGCATACTTTTGAGGTGGCTGCCCTGCAAGACCTGCACCGGCAGAAATCCGTCGCCCCGATTACTGCGCCGGTGGTGACCGGAACGAAGAAGGCGGGGAGGAAGAGCGATGGCTGATGCGCCTGAGCTGAGGGGCGTTTTCATCCCTATAACGACGCCTTTTGACGCCGACGATCATGTTTCTCTGTTGCATCTTCGCCAAAATCTGACGCGTTATAACGAAACGAAACTGGCGGGTTACGTCGCCACCGGCTCGACCGGCGAAGCAATCCTGCTGAGCCGGGCAGAAACCTTGGAGATCTGGGAGGCTGTGGTCGAAGCCTCTGGCGCGGACAAAATCCTGGTGGCGGGAACAGCCGCCGAGTCGACGAAGGAAACCATCGCGCTCACCCAGCAGGCGGCCCAACTTGGCTACGAGGTGGCGCTGGTGCGGACGCCGCATTATTACCGGTCGCAGATGACACCCGTCGCGCTCGAGGAGTACTACCGCCGGGTGGCGGACGCCTCGCCTATTCCGATTCTGATCTACTCGATTCCCCAGTACACGGGCATCACGGTGGAGGCACCCCTGGTCGCGCAGCTGGCGAATCATCCGAACATCATCGGCATCAAAGACAGTTCGGGCTCGGTGAAGCGGGCAGCGCAGATGGTGGCCGCGGCTCCAGATGGTTTCTACGTACTGGTCGGCTCGGCCAGCACGTTTTTTCAGGCTCTGGCATCCGGCGCTTCCGGCGGAATCATGGCCCTGGCCGATGCTTTGCCGAACGAGTGCGTAGAACTCTATGAAGCAGCGGTTGCGGGACGATACGACGAGGCCCGGCACTTGCAGGAAAGGATTCTGGCGGCGTCGGAACTGCTCGTTTCGCGGCACGGAGTGGCGGGAATGAAATATGCCCTCGACCAACTGGGCTATTTCGGCGGTCCGGTGCGTAAGCCGCTTCGCACGGTCAGCGAAGACGCACGGCGGGAGATCGACGAAGTCCTCTTCGCACTGGGAGTTCGGGCGGCAGGGTAACCGGAATCTTCCCTGGCATTTTCTTTTCCTATGAACATGTGGCTGGGGAGACAAGCGTGAGTGGAAGCGGCGCCTTGCGCTAAAACACTGTTCAAGAAACGACGCGGACACGACATTCTCACCAAGCCTGAAACGGGCAAAAGACGCCAACGGGCGAAAAATTGGTGAATCGTCAGCGATTGTCCGCTCATCTTCCCCATGTAACAATGACGGGACCCATGGACTGTAGACCTTATCCACTTTCGCGCCTGCCGCACACCACACGGCTGTTCTCAGACTACCTTGAGAATTTCTCCCGTGTTTCCAATTTTTACGCCCATCCGCCCACCCGCGAGGGGGTGCTCCGCGCCGCCGAAAGCCCGAACCTTGCACCTGAACTGCGCGAGCGTGTGGCCGACCTGCTGGCGACACAGAACGGTGAACTGGGCGCCGACACCGCAGTGGAACGGAATCTCGAGCGATTCCGGAAGGGCGCCGTGACCGTGGTCACCGGCCAGCAGGTAGGACTGTTCGGAGGCCCGGCATATACGTTTTACAAGGCACTGGCTGCTGTGCGCCTGGCGCGCGAGCTGACTGAGAGTGGCGTGGAGGCCGTACCGGTTTTTTGGCTTGCCACCGAGGATCACGATCTGGCGGAAGTCAACCAGTGCTACTGGGCCACGCGCGTTGGATTCGAGAAGATCGAGTTGCCGTTTCCGGAGCCGGCGGTCGGGCAGCCCGTAGGAAAACTGGCGCTGCCGGCGGAAGTGGCAGAGGCTGTGGAAAACGCGAGCAGGAGGCTCGAAGGGCTCGGATCGGACGCGGTAGCAAGCGCCCTGCGCGAGTCCTATCGGCCGGGAGAGACGCTGGGGAAGGCCTTCGGGCGACTGGTGTCGCGTCTGCTGGCCGGACGAGGGCTGATTCTGGTGGACCCTCTGGATGCTCGGCTGCACCGGCTGGTGAAGGAACTCTACCTGGCAGTTTTTGACGCCGGCGATGCGCTCGACGCGGAACTGCTCTCGCGGGGGGAACAGCTGACGGGCGGAGGTTATCACACCCAGGTGCGCGTCAGCGGCGAAAGTACGCTGCTCTTCTGGGAACAGGACGGCCATCGTTTTCCTGTGGAAAGGCGCGACGGCCGATTCTATGCCGGCGCAGCCAGCTCCTCTCCCGCGGAGTTTCGCCAGGCACTTGCTGAGCATCCCGAGCGCGTCAGCGGCAACGTGCTGCTGCGGCCCGTGGTGCAGGACGCGCTACTGGGCACGGCGGCCTACATCGGCGGTGCCGCGGAAATCGCCTATCTGGCCCAGTCAGAAACGGTGTACCGCAGGCTGGGAGTGCCTATGCCGGCCGTGCTCCCCCGGCCCGGTTTCACGCTCATCGAGCCGCCCCTGGTCCGCCTGCTCGCCAAATACCACCTCTCGATCACCGACGTCTTCGAAGGCCAGCAACACCTGCGCACGCTCATGGAAAGGGAATCCCTGCCGGTCGACCTGAGCGATCGATTCACGGAGGGCGAGAAAAAGCTGCGTCAACTACTGGCGGATCTCAAGGAACCGCTTCTGCGGCTCGACGCGACGCTCGGTGGTGCGCTCGAAACGGCGGAGCGCAAGATCCTGTACCAATATACGAAGGTGAATGAGAAAGCCGGGCGCGCGCTCGGCATGCGGTCAGGAATCCTGGACCGGCACGAACAACTTCTGGCCGACCTCCTCTATCCACGCCATGGTCTGCAGGAGCGCACGCTCTGCTTTCTGCCGCTGCTCGCGTGGCAGGGCGCCTCGTTGCTCGACGCACTCGAGGAATGCTCCACCCCTGAATCGGGACAGCATCTGGTAATTGCACTGGACTAATTTTCGCGTAAGGATGAGGATAGGCGCGAAAAGAGTACAAGCTTGCCGCTCGTAGCTTCTTTGCGGCAGGTTGAGGAAAAAGGACGATGAAGAACCCCATAACTCCAGGGAAACACAAGAAACTCGACTCCGTTTCGACCGATCGCGGCGTGATTGCCGCCGCGGCGATGGACCAGCGCGGTTCGCTGCACTCCGCGATAGCCAAGGCGAAAGGCGTCGACAAAAGCGCCGTCACCCCCGCGATGATGGCCGAATTCAAACAGGCGGTAGCGCGAGTGCTGACGCCCTACGCCAGCGCCATTCTGCTCGACCCGGAATACGGTCTCGATGCTGCAGGGAACCGCGCGAAAGGGTGCGGACTGTTGCTCGCCTACGAGCGGAGCGGCTACGACAACACGCAGCCCGGAAGGCTGCCCGATCTGCTCGAACACTGGTCGGTGCGCCGACTGGCGGCCGCAGGCGCGGACTGCATCAAGGCGTTGATCTACTACAACCCCTTCGAAGATGCGAAGATCAATGACGTCAAGCACGCCTGGGTGGAACGGGTCGGCGCCGAATGCCGGGCCGTGGACATTCCGCTCTTCCTCGAATTCGTCGGCTATGACGATAAATTGGACGTTAAGGGACTCGAATACGCGCGCAAGAAACCGGAAGTGGTGCGGCGGAGCATGGCGGAGTTTGCCAAACCGGAATACGGCGTCGACGTGCTGAAGGTGGAGATCCCGGTAAATCTCGCGTTCGTCAAGGGCACGCAGGCGTGCAAGGGCGAAGCGGCCTACACGCGTGAGGAGGCCAAGGAACATTTCCGGACCGCGGCAGCCGAGGCCAAACAGCCGTTCATCTACCTTTCGGCCGGCGTGACGAACGACGTGTTCATCGAAAGCCTCGAACTCGCTGCGGAGTCGGGCGCGCCGTTCTCCGGCGTGCTTTGCGGCCGCGCAACCTGGCAGGAAGGCATTCCGGCGTACGCCAAGCAAGGAGCCAAGGCGCTCGAAGAATGGCTCCAAGGCGAGGGCGTGCGCAACATCCAGCGTGTCAACAAGGCCCTCGAAGCGGCCAAACCGTGGTTCGAGTTCTACGGAGCCAAATCTTCGGCGGCGTTGGCGGGCAAATCGTGAAGCAGGATTCCCAACGCGGCAGCCGAGCCTTCGCTGGGGAACTGCAGGTGAAGACCGAGCGTCGGTCGCAGTTGCTCGATATCACGGCCGACGTGGAAAAGGCTTTGGCGCAGTCGGGAATCCAGTCGGGCGTGTGCCATCTCTACGTGCCACACACCACGGCCGGGGTCATCGTGAACGAACACGATGACCCGGCTGTAGCCCGGGACATCGAGACGGTACTTGATCGTCTCGTGCCCCACAGCGCTCACTACGAGCACCTGGAGGGCAATGCCGACGCGCACGCCAAGGCTGCACTGGTCGGCTCCTCCACGACGGTGTTCGTCGAAGGCGGGCGCCTGGGCCTGGGAACCTGGCAGGGAATTTTCTTTTGCGAATTCGACGGGCCCCGCCAGCGTCGCGTGCGGGTGAAGATCGTGCCCGACCCTTCGGAATGACGCCAATCGTGTCAGCGGCGGTACGAGACTTGGGCGTGTACGTCCAGGTACCCTTCTGCCAGTCGAAGTGTAGCTACTGCAATTTTTCCACCGGTGTTTTTCCGCAGGAAATTTACGAGCCATACGTGGACGCCGTGTGCGAGGAGATCAGCCACCACGGAGACCTCTACCTGCGAGCCGGACTGAGTTCGTGGCGGCAGCAGGCTCTCCGGTTTGCAGCGGATACCATTTACGTCGGCGGGGGCACGCCCAGCCTGCTGGAACCGGCAGACCTGGAACGTATTCTGGCGAGCGTGCGCGCGGCCTTTGGCAACGCCGCGAAGGAAGTGACGCTCGAGGCCGATCCTGAAACGGTGACCGAAACCAGGGCGCGCGCCTGGCGCTCGGCCGGGTTCAACCGGATCAGTCTGGGAGTGCAATCGTTTGCCGACCGGGAACTGAAAGCCGTCGGCCGCAGGCACCGGCGCGCCGATATTTTCACCGCCGTCGAGCGGCTCAGCGGCGCAGGTTTCGATAACGTCAGCTTTGACCTGATCGCCGGCCTTCCGCACCAGACAACCGAGACTTGGCACGCGTCGCTCGAAGAGCTGCTGCGACTGGCGCCGCGCCACGTTTCGGTCTACCTGCTCGAACTGGACGAAGGCAGCCGGCTGGGCCGGGAAGCGCTCGGCGGCGGGAGCCGCTACGGCGTTCCCGCGCTGCCGGACGACGACCAGGCCGCAGCTTTTTACGAAAGCGCATGTGTGAGACTCGCCAACCGCGGCTACGAGCACTACGAAATTTCCAACTGGGCGCAGCCCGGCTTCCGCTCGCACCACAATCTGAAATACTGGCGTCGCCAGCCGTATCTGGGTTTCGGAGCCGGCGCGCATTCCTTCGACGGATGCGACCGTTGGGCAAATCCACGAGACCCTGTGGTGTACGCCGCGGCGATGATGGATCGGCGACTGGTGCTCGGTGAACGGGAAACGGTGGACGCGGGCATGGCGCTCGAGGAAGAGCTGTTTCTGGGACTCAGGCAGCTCGAGGGTGTGGATCTGGCCGAGATCGAGCGGCGCTACAGCGTCGACCTTGGCCCACGCGTGCGCCCGCTGGCCGATGAAGGGCTCGTCGAGGTGAGTGGCCACCGCGTGCGGTTGTCCCCATCGCGCATAGCCGTTTCCAACGAAGTGTTTGTAAGGCTGCTCGACTGACTGAGGTACCCGTACGACCGTTTCCCGGAAGGTCTTGCCGACCCGGCCGGACTGAATCCGGAAAAATGAGGGAATGAGCGAATGAGCGAAACACTGGTGGACCTGCGCAGTGACACGGTGACACGACCGACGCCGGAGATGCGACGGGCGATGGCCGAGGCGGAGGTAGGCGACGACGTTTACGGTGAAGACCCCACGGTGAACCGGCTGGAGGAACTCGCCGCTCAGATCTTCGAAAAGGATGCTTCGCTTTTCGTGCCCTCTGGATCTATGGGCAATCTGATCTCCATCAAGGTGTGGACCCGGCCGGGAACCGAGGTGATCTGCGAGCAAAAAGCACACATCAACCAGTACGAGATGGCCTCGATGGCGGCCATTGCGGGGGCTTTCCCCCGCCCGATCGCCGCGCCCGGGGGAATTCTCTCCTGGAAGCAGATCGAGGCCGAAATCCGGCCCAAAACATACTATTTTTCGCAGACCGCGCTCGTCTCGCTTGAAAACACCCACAACATGGCCGGGGGCACGCTGTATCCGCTTGCCGTGTCCGACGAGATCTGCGATCGTGCCCACCAAGCGGGGCTACGGGTACATCTGGACGGCGCGCGAATTTTCAATGCCGCAACGGCGCTCGGCGAAAGCGTGGCCAGACTCTCGATGAAATTCGATTCCGTGATGTTTTCGCTCTCCAAGGGACTGGGCGCTCCGGTCGGATCGATGATCGTTGGCTCGCGCGACTTCGTGACGCAGGCCCGGGCGTTCCGGAAACTGCTGGGCGGAGGCATGCGGCAGGCCGGAGTGCTGGCAGCCGCGGCGCTGATCGCCCTGGAAAAGTCTCCCGCCCGGCTTGTGGACGACCACGAGAACGCACGAAAGCTGGCTTTGGCTCTGGCCGCGATGCCGGGCATCACTCTCGATCCGGGGACTGTGCGCACGAACATTGTGATTTTTGGTGTAGAGAAATCCGGAAAAACGGCGGCGGAAATCAGCGAAGGTCTGCGCAAACGTGGAGTGTTGGCGTCCGGCGTGGAAAAGTACGCCGTCCGTATGGTCACTCATGTGGACGTCAATCGCGAGGGTGTCCAGCAAGCCATCACGGCCATGAGTGAAGTCCTGAAGCAGGGAGCCTGAAAGCACGACCAAAGTGCTCGTGGGGCCTCTACGGCCTTCGCTTTCCGTTATTTTTCTTGCAGATATCTGACGTGCAGGCGGAACGTGCCAATCTGGAACTGGCGCGATACTAGTTTTCCGACGGGCCAGGTTCTAGCAATCGCTGTTTGTTGTTCGGTAAACAATCAGTGCCTTTTCTCGAAGGCGGAGTGCCTTCTTGGTATATATTCCGAGCCGTGAAGAACTCCACAATCCAAATGAATCCCCCACAGCGGCAGCTGCTCGAAGTTCTTGCCGACGGAGGCATCATCGCGATTGTCCACACACGAGGGGGGACGATTGCAAGCCTGTTCCCCCGCGAAGGTCGGCACCGCAATATCTCCTACAAGGCGGTTCAGCCAATGGTGGAAGCCGGCTGGATCGAAGACGTAGTGCCAAAAGGTTTGCGTTGGCGCGGCTCCAAATATGTGATCAGCAACAAAGGGCTTCAGATGATCGGCTTGGATGGAGACTCGCGGCCGAACGTCGCAACGAGGGCCACCGAGGTCAGCGTCCACTGACTGCCGTGTGATCGCCTCAAGACCTCTCTTCCAGTAAAACAAGGGGGAAACAACGAGTAATGCCGGCGTGAAGAGGCTGGCGACGTTACCGGTACGTTCCCTATTCGGAGGCCGCGTTGTAGCAGTAAAGCAAGTCGAAAGGCCGGTGCTGACGACAGCCTGGTGTGGTACGAGCCGAACACAGAACGCCTGAAACGCAGCCATAGACCGACAAAGAGTGGGGCGAGCGACTGAACTGCGACTCGCCCCACATTAGGGCGCCGGGTTTTGTGCGAATCAGTTCTGAGGTGGTCCCTTGGGATGCCGTTTCATCCCGCGCCGCATCATCTGCTCGTGTTTCTTGTATTGTTCGGGGGTGAGGATCTTTTTGAGTCCCTCGTTCATTTGGCGATACATTTGTTCGCGGTGTGCCCGGATCTCTTCCGTTGTTGCGTTAGGGTTGTTGGACCGCCAGGTCTGGCGTTCCTGTTCCTGCTTTTGAAACAGTTCCTTCACCTGAGCCGCCTGCTGGTCAGTCAGGTTCAGGTCGGCTTTCATCCGGTTTACACGCTGCTCGACAGTGGGCTTGCCCTTCTTGCCCATTCGGCCCTGCCCCTGCCGCTGAGCCGCAAACGCCACGCCGGACGCCATCACCAGCGCGACGAATAGAGCCACGCTACGCTTTCTCATGCGCACCTCCTCTCCGCACCCTGGTGGATCAGCACGGACATAGACTACTGGTAGGCGCGGAAAGTTGACAGTTGCTACTAGGACGCGAGGCCGGGGGAAAAAGGTTTCATGGCCGCGGGCCGGGCCCACGGGAAAGCAAGCGCTCGCGAATCGACGGCGTCGAGGCCATGTCTATGGCTGTCCACGCCATGGCTAAAGCTCCGTCATACAAGGCTTTATCCGCCGTTTGGGAAACGCAGTGGGCGGTGAATTCCGGCTGGTGATTGACGGCGGGCAGGGAATCGATGCCGATCATGGGATGGATGGAGGGTATGGCGAGGGAGACGTTGCCCATGTCGGTGGAAGCGGTGACGCGGGTGAAGACCCCGGGATCGGGGAATTCGCGGCCGGCCGTTTCGGCATTGCGGCGATAGAGCTCCGCCAGCGCCAAGTCGTGAACCACCTGGGCATAAGGCTTCTCGCCGCCAAGGATCTCGAGCTTCGATCCGGTGGCCATCGCGCCGGCTTCGAAGCAGCGGAACACTTTCGCGCGTACATCGGCGAGGTCGTCAATCGTTTGCGCGCGGACCATGTACTGCGCGGCAGTGTGTGCAGGAACGACGTTTGGCGCGTCGCCACCGTGCGTGATGATGCCATGGATGCGATCCGTCTGGCGGATGTGCTGGCGGAGCAGGCCGATGGCGGTCTGCGCTACGGTAAGGGCGTCGGCAGCATTGATACCCAGTTCGGGGAAGGCTGCCGCGTGAGCTTCCTTGCCCGTGTAGCGCACGTCGAAGAGGGCAGCGGCAATCAGCGGTGGCGCGACCCCGTCGAAGGGCGCCGGATGAACCATCATGGCCGCATGGGCGTCATCGAAGGCCCCGCGCTCCAGCATGAGGATTTTGCCACCGACGTTGCCAACCTCCTCGGCCGGCGTTCCTACCACGGTGACCGTCAATCCGGCATCGTCTGCCGCGCCGGCGGCCGCGATGCCCGCTCCGGCGGACATGGCGGCAATGATGTTGTGTCCACAGGCGTGGCCGATGGCGGGTAGAGCATCGTATTCGGCGCAGATGGAGACATGAAGCGGTCCCGAGCCGGCACGGGCAATAAACGCGGTGGGAATGTCACAGACGCCACGTTCCACGCGGAATCCCGCATCGGCGAGCAGGTCACAGAGCCAGCCGGAGGCCCGCTCTTCTTCGTAGCCAAGCTCCGGATTTGCGTGAATCCGGTGGCTCAGTTCGAGCAAGGAAGTGCGAGCGGAATCGAGGACTTCGCGGGCCTTGGCCTTGGCGTCTCTTGACATATTCTCCCCTCCAGCGAAAGCGCGACCTGAAGATGGCCCGGCTATTCTACCCCGCATCCGGCCCAAGTGTATTGTGCAGAATAGGAACCGAGGCCCAGACCGCGCCATAGCCGGGAGGGGGGCGTGGTCCTGGAACGGGGTGGGGATTGTTTCGCCTCATGATCGCAATAGGGTGGTAGCCTCTACGGGCGACTTTGTTGGAAAATATAAGGTATGACTGCGCCCACGAATAGGGGAGATTCGGAGGCAACCATGAGAATTTCAACCCGCTCGGCCCTGGGCCTCCTGGGAATCGGTCTGGCCGTCACTCTGCTGGCCGCCACGCCGGGCATGGCGCAATCCACCTCGAAATCCCAGCCGCAAACCTCTGGGGCTACGGCAACGCACTGGGGATGGTTCGTACCGAAGACGACCCCGAAAAAAAACGCCCCGAAGAAGGCCTCGGCGAAGGCCGCTCCGAACGGTTCAACACAAGCGCCCACCCAACCAGGCCAGGCGGCGGGCGCCGCGCCGGTGAGGAAATCCGTCGCCCAAGGAGGCGGCACAACGGGCGGGCGACCAGCCGTCACCTCCGTACAGACGGAAACGGGAACCAGTGGTGGACCGGGTACAAGCTCCACGCAAATCTCGATTCCGGGCATCAACGGCGGCCGGCAAACAGTGGTCGATCAGGAAACGCAGACCGTTCAATTGAACGACAATACGACGCAGACGACCAAGAAGATTTTCGGGCAAGATCCGAGCGGCAACCGCATACTGATTGCCGTCGAAAAGACCGATACCACCGACCTGGGCGGGGGAAAATCGAAGGCGGAAACCACGTATTCCAAGATTGACGCCAACGGCCAGTTCAAGGTAACGCAGCGCGACGAGAGCGAGACGCAGCCCACCGGCCCGCATTCCAGCGTGACAAAAACCACGGTTTTCACGCCCGGGATGTCTGGCGGGATGACTCCATCGCAGAAAATCGAGCAGACCGAAAGCGGCGGCAAGAACACCGAACACAAGGTGAACACGCTGCTGACGCCCGACGGTAACGGCGGCTGGCAGGAGAGCAAGAAAACCGTCACGGTGGTGAACAAACAGAAAGGTGGAGGGCAAACCGAGGAAAAGACGCTGTACTCTCCCGACGCCAACGGCAACCTCACCGTGGCTCAGCGCGTCGTCACTCGTGACTGGAAAGCCAAGGACGGCAAGGAGCATCAGGAAGTAAGCACCTACGTCACGACGCCAGGGGGAAGTCTCACCTCGCAAGGCACTGGCCTTACGCTGATGCAACGCGTCTCCACTGTAAAAGCGACCAAACCCAACGGTACCGTCGAAACGCAGCAAAAGACCGAGGAACGGTCGCTCGTCTCGCCTTTCCAGGGGATGAAGGTGACCGGAGCCGTGGTCAGCGTCGCGAAGCCGACGAAATCCGGCGTCATGAAGACGCAGAGCACGGTTTTCGCGGAGGACGGTAACGGCCAGCTTCGCCAAGTCAGCGTCTTTGGCGGAGAACAGCCGAAGCCGGAGTCGAAACCGGAAGCAAAAAGCTCAGGTGGCAAGGGAAACGGAAACAAATCGGCCGGCCATCACCCATCGGCAAAGAAGCAAACACAGTAAGGACGAGCGAGACGAACTGATGGTGTGTTCTGGATGTGGGGCGGGGAATCCCGGGCGTGCCGTTCGCTGTCTTTATTGCGGACAGCCACTAGGTTCACGGCGGAGGACGGAGGCTGAAGTCGTCGGCGACCGGACTTCCTCTCGGCGAAATCAGGGAATTCGGGAGCCGGATCGGGCTGTTGGGGCGGCTCACGGGCATCGGCCGGACCGACGAGAGGACCGCAAATCGTCCACTTTTGCGCCAAAAGCCCCGGCTAAACCCATCAAGCAAAATGAGGACGTCTTCCGCGAGCTGTTTGCCGAAGTCCTCGAAATTCATCGCCAGATCAAGGGGAAGAAACACGATATCGACGTCGAGGCCATCTCTGGCCTTTACACGGCGCGGTCTTTTTCCACTCCCGAGGCGATGGGGAGAACGACCGGAGCCATTCGCCAGTTGCTGCGTACCAATCAGCGCCTGGCTGGCGAGCTGGAACGCGCGCTAGGGCGCATCAAGGCGCGCGTGGAATCGGCGGATTGGAGTCAAGCCGACAAGGCCCGATTCTGGAGCAAGATCGCCGATGGTTTTCTTACCCGCTTCAAGATGCGTCCCACCATCCTGGAAAAGCAGCAGCGCTGGACCGAAGAAACGATCGACCTCTATGAATTTGTGCTTGGCCATAGCGACGAACTGAGCTTTGACGGAAAGAGGGTGCATGCATCGAACCGCGAAACGGGGGAAGAATTCCTTCGGCGACTCAGGCAGGCCAAGCAATGCCGCGACGAGTTCCGCAGCGCAGCGGACCGGACCGGGGATCTTCAAGCGTCCCCTTTCGCGCGGAAAAGTGTGTCTGACCCCGACGGCCGATAAACTTCCACTTTCCTTGGTACGTCACCAGGTGTCTGCCTGGCCGTTTCTGAAGCCTTCAAGCACCAGAATTCAGTGCCTTTGAAACGGGGTTGCCAGGCCGCGTCCAAGGGTCCTGTACATATCTCTTACGGCAAGCCCAAACAGCTGATCCTTGCAGGACTATTAATGAATCAGTCAATAGTTGGTCCGTATCCATCTGATGGTTGCGTGGACAACTTTCTCATCGGAGGCTGAAGCGAATGGGATTACGACGCTTTGCTCAGCTGTATTGGACTTTCCCCCTCTTCTCACCCAGACAGGCTTGCCGCCTCGGCGTCATGCTTCTGCTCGCCATCGGTTTCCTCCCAGGTCGGGCTGCTGCCCAGACCGGCGCCTGTCCCGGCGTGATCACTGCCAACTTCACTCTTAGCCAAAACATTACGGCTGCCAGCGGCGGACAGAATCCGTGCATCATCGTTGGGGCAGACAACCTCACGGTGAACCTCGGGGCGTACACAATCGGCGTCACCAACCTGGGCGACAGCGGCGTGGCGATTTCAACCGGTACAACCAGCAACACGACCATCGTGGGCAACGGAGGCAAGATCGTCACCGCTTATACGGATAGCGGGGCCGTGGGAACATCTGCCATAGAGGCCTCGGGAGGAACGAACCTGACGATTACGGGAGTGAAGGTCGTAAACGAGCCTGGTGGCGCGCCATGCACCCAGGGCCGCACCGACGAGAACTGGGGCACGGGAATCAAACTCGACACGGTAACCGGGGCGACGGTCAGCGGCAACAGCGTCTCCTGTTTCCAGACCGGGATTTCCGTGCAGAACAGCGCGATCCCGCGCCAGGGCACTGGATCGATCTCCGGAAACACACTGCTCTATAACATCTACGACATGAACGCGGCCCAGCAGAGCGGCGTCTACAGCGCCGGGCTGGTGCTTAGCAACAGCAGCGGTTGGTCGGTCAGCGGCAACACCATCGAGTACAACGGCAGCGACGACAAGAACGCCACTTGCGTCTCCTCACCGCCGGCTGAAATCTCCTGTTCGTTCGGCCTGCAGATTCTTCTGAATTCCAACAACAACAGCATCCAGAGCAACACTGTCAATTCCAATTACGTTGGCGGAATCTATACCGATCCGACCACTTCCAAGAACACGATCTCCGGCAATACCGCGCAGGTCAACGGCATCTATGACCTGTACGACGACGCACCCGCACACTCCAATTCGTGGCACCACAACACCTGTAACACCGTCGGAGGGAGCCTGAGCTCGCATACCTGCCATTAGGGCAAAGCCATCTCTGCTGAGTTCGGGTTCGGGGCCGGGAACTCCGGGACATTGGGGGCTTCCGGCCCTTTTTCATTTCGGCCCGGTCGATGTGGAATGAGGGTCCTCGTCACTTTGACTGGCGGGCAAAGGTAAGGGTTCAGCAAGCCCCTGCGAGACTGATCATCGTGAGGTTCAAGACCAACGAGCTATTTGGTTTCGCAGGCGATTTTCGTAAGCGTCTGGAAGTGGTAACCCATCACGGCCAGCGTCATGGCGACGTCGAACGCATGGCGATAGCGCGTTGCAGCGTCGATGAGGAACTTCCAGTAGGCGGCGCGGTCGCGGCTGAGCACGCCCTGCCTGAGCACCGACCGGAAGAAGGCGAGGTAGTCGGAAAATTGCCGCTCCGGGCGATGCACCGGGTGGTAGTCGGCCAGGAAACGCCGGACGCGTTGATAATAGGGCTCGGCGCTGTAGATGCGCTCGAGGATGGAGCGGTAGCCCTCCACCAAGCGCTCCGCATTCATCGTGGGCACGAAGTTGAGCCGGAAGTCCATATTGTCGCCGTGACCCTCGTGCAATATGCGGCCTTCCTTCATCAGACGCCGATAGAGCTGTGTACCCGGCACGGCCTGCAACAGTCCGACCATGGCCAGCGGGATCGCACTCTCCTCGATGAATTCCACCTGCCGGTCGAAAACGTCCTCGGGATCGTTGTCGAAGCCGACAATGAACCCGGCCATCACTTCCATGCCGTACTGCCGGATGCGGCGTACGCTTTCGAGCAGGCTGCGGCGCGTATTCTGCATCTTCTGCGCCTGTTTCAGGCTGGATTCGATCGGGGTTTCGATGCCAAGGAAAACGCGGGTGAAGCTGGCGTCCTTCATCATCTGAAGCAGTTGCGTATCGTCAGCAAGATTGACGGAAGCCTCGGTGAAAAAGGTGAACGGGTTGCCGCGGCTCCGGTTCCACTCGGTCAGCACGGGGAGCAGTTCCTTCACCTTGCGCTTGTTGCCGATGAAATTATCGTCGACGATGAAGACCGAGCCACGCCATTTCGAATCGTAAAGCAGTTCGAGCTCGGCGGTCACCTGCTCGGGCTTTTTCGTGCGCGGCACGCGGCCGTAGATCTCGATGATGTCGCAGAATTCGCAATTGAACGGACAGCCGCGGGAATACTGAATCGCCATGCCGCTGTAATATTTCGGATTGACCAGGCTGACGTCGGGCAGCGGCGTCTTGTCGAGCGGGGGAAGGGCGAGCGCGCGGTAGACCGGCTTGGCCTTGCCCGCCTCGATATCGGCTGCCACCTGCGCGATCAGTTCCTCAGCCTCGCCGATCACGACGTGGTCGGCGTGGTTGGGCATGTCCTCCACGCTGCTTGTGATTGGGCCGCCAACGACCGTCTTCAAGCCGCGACGCCGGCAGCGCGCCAGCATTTCGAGCATCGGGCGCTTCTGCACCAGCATGCCGCTGAACAGCGCGATATCCGCCCAGGCCAGATCGGCATCCGTTAGCTTACGGATGTTGGTATCCACCAGCCGCTTTTCCCAATGCTTGGGCAACAACGGTGCAATCGTTAGCAGGCCCAACGGGGGAAAGGCGGATTTCTTTCCTTCGAACGGAAGCGCGTGCTTGAAGCTCCAGTACGTATCAGGCCACTCAGGGTATATCAGAAGTGCTTTCATAGTGTTTGGCCGTATCCCCACGCCAGATAGGCACTCCCAGACTAGTGCGAAGATGAGCAGCTTGCAAGTGAAAT
>JBJKSI010000042.1:0-3705 GCA_046704165.1 Candidatus Acidiferrales bacterium | reverse complement strand
CAGGCCGATACGGTTCCCCTGCAAATCGGCGGGCTCGATACCAGACCGGTGACGCAAGGCGCCTATTTGAAGGTGGCCGACCTGGCCCGAGTAAAAACGATTTTCTGGCGAAACAACATCAAGGGTTTTTCCCCATATCTGGAAGTTCCTGTAACGATCAAAAACTCTTCGGCGAAGGTGCGCACGACGCTGATCGGGATTTGGTACATACACGAGGTGCCGGTGGCGGGCGAGCCGGCGTTCATTACGGGGTTGGAGGCGACCAATCCCTGGTGGCGGGTGCGGGGGAACTGGTTCACGAGCGGCGCCAGGCAATGTTTGGTTGGAAAGGAGTTGGCCGGCCGTCTGGGCCTGGAACCAGGGCAAACGATCACGGTGAGTGCCGGCGGACGGGAAGAGGCTGTGCGGGTGACCGGGATCGTCACGACGGGAGGGAGCGGGGATCGAGCGCTCATCGGACCGCTCTCGCTTGCGCAGGAGATGGCGGGTCTGCCGGGCGAATATCGCCGGCTGGAATTGACAGCGGTGACCAAGCCGGAAGACGCATTCAGCCGCGAGGATCCGCGGAAAATGACTCCAGCCGAATACGACCGCTGGTACTGTTCGGCCTATCCCTCCTCGATTGCCACGCAGATTCAACAGGTGCTGCCCGGCTCGAGCGCGCGCGTGGTGCGCCGCGTAGCGGAGAGTGAAGGGCAAATTTTGGACCGCGTGAGCTCTCTTTTCTGGCTGATCACGCTGGGCGCGATGGCCGCGGCGACGCTGGCGATCGCGGCGATGGCGGCGGCGAGTGTGATCGAGCGGCGCAGCGAAGTGGCCTTGATGAAGGCGCTGGGCGCGACATCTGGGCTGCTCGCCTGGTTTTTCCTTACCGAGCAGATGGTGGTTGCGGTTGTGGCAGGCGCGGTGGGCTACGGGCTGGGAACGCTGCTGGCGCGGGGATTGGGCCGGGTGGTTTTTGGAACGGCGTCGACGCCGCAGCCGGTCCTGCTACCGATCGTGCTGGCGATTGCGGTGGTTGTGGTGGCCGCGGGGAGCCTGGCTCCGTTGCGGCGGATGATGCGACTCGATCCGGCGCCCGTATTGCGTGGGGAGTGAGAAGGGAATGTTCTGGCGCGTACTCAAACGCGAGTTGAAGGCGAGCCGGGCGCGGCTGGCGCTGGCGCTTCTGGTTGTGGTGAGCGGGTCGGCCGTCGTTTCCGCGATGGTGAATTTGCAGCTCAACATCGACGGAAAGCTGGCGCGAATGTTCCGGGTATTCGGGGCAAACGTCGTCGTGACGCCCGCGGCTGGACGCGGCGGCCAGGCCGTGATGCCGGCAGCCGTGTGGAAAGAGATCGCGGCCGGGCAGGATTCGCGCATTGTGGGCGCGGCCCCGTTTCTCTATCTGGTGGCGAGGGTACCGGCTGCTTCGATGGACGCGATCGTCGCGGGCACGGATTTGGCTCGTACAAGGTCGCTCGATTCGTGGTGGAGGGTCGAAGGGAGCTGGCCGGATTCCGAGGGACAAGCGCTAATCGGCGTGAACGTGGCGAGGAAGCTGAATCTTGCGCCGGGCGGCCGTTTCCGCGTGGAATACGGCGGCCGGAGCGAAGAATGGGTCACCGCAGGCGTGGTCACCGCGGGAGGGCCCGAAGACAATCAGATTTTCGTGAATCTGGCGCAGGCGCAGCAACTCGCGGGACTTGAAGGACGGATTAGCCTGGTGCAACTGAGCGTGGCCGGTTCGAGCGAACAGATTCAAGGGGTGATGAAACGGCTTGGCGAAACGCTTTCGGGCGTCAACGTGCAGCCAATTCCCGAGTTCACCACGGCCGAAGCGCAACTGGCGGGGAAAATTCGGACGCTGGTGGGGGCGACGGTTGGGTTGATTTTGGCGTTGACGGTCCTGGGAGTGCTCGCATCGATGGCGGCTTTGGCCACTCAGCGGCGCCACGACGTCGGTGTGATGAAGGCGATCGGCGGGCCGACGCGGCGGATCATTCGCCTGTTCCTGGCGGAAGTGGGACTGCTGGCAATTGGCGGCGCGCTGGCGGGTTGCGTTCTCGGTTTCCCGCTTTCCAGCTGGATCAGCGAGCGGGCCTTCGGAACCGGCGCGGGAACGCAATGGCAGGTGGTCCCGCTGGTTGCGGCGCTGATGTTCGGAGCGGCGCTGGCCGGAGCGCTGCCGCTGCGGCTTCTGGGCCGGGTGCGGCCGGCGGTGATCCTGCGAGGAGAAGGATGGAGCCTCTAATCCAGGTCGAGAATTTGTCGAAAATATACGGGAACTTGGGCGCGCTGAGTGAGGTGAGCTTCTCGATCGACGCCGGGCAATGGGTGGCCATCATGGGCCCCTCGGGTTCGGGAAAGACGACGCTCATCAATATTCTCGGCGGACTCGACACGCCGACCAGCGGCAAGGCGCTGGTGGACGGAACCGAACTGGGCGGGTTGAGCGAGGAAATGCTGACGCGCTACCGGTCCGAGAAGGTCGGCTTTGTGTTTCAGCAGTTTCATCTGGTGCCTTATCTGACGGCGCTGGAAAACGTGATGCTGGCGCAGTATTTCCACAGCATGACCGACCGGAAACAGGCCGGCGAGGCGCTGCGGCGCGTGGGACTGGGCGACCGGATGGAGCATCTGCCTTCGCAGCTTTCCGGCGGCGAGCAGCAGAGGGTGGCCATTGCCCGCGCGCTGATCAACCAGCCGAAAATCCTGCTGGCAGACGAGCCGACCGGCAACCTGGACGAGGCGAACCAGCAAACCGTGTTGAACCTGCTGCACGAACTCCACAGCGCGGGACAGACGATCCTGTTGGTAACGCACGATCCGGCGATCGGCCGCCTGGCCGACCGGCGAATCGACTTGGCGCACGGGCACCTGACGCAGATCGTGGCGCTCGGCGTCGAAGAAGAGGTGCGGTTCGATCACCTGCTGGAGGAAATTTTCTTATGCGGGGAGCGGGGCGTGCCAGCGCACACGGAAGGCCTGGAGGGCGTGGGCCCGCTCGAGGTGAATCACCTGCTCGCGCACATGTCCGGGCTGGATTTGATCCGGCGGAATGAATCCGACCTCGCGCTCACCGACCGCGGCCGCCGGAGGGCCTGCGATCTGGTGCGGCGGCGGAGGTTGGCGGAGCGGTTGTTCATGGACACGTTTTCGATCGGGGATTTGGAAGCCGATTCGCACGCCTGCAAGTTCGAACACATCATCAGCCCGGAATTGGATGAGAAAATATGCACCTTCCTGGGCCATCCGCGCACCTGCCCGCACGGCCATCCGATTCCGCCCGGCCCGTGCTGCGGTCCACGAGCGGGTTCGACCGGAACGCGAGTGACCCAAATTGACGTTCTGAGAGATTAAGAGGGCCAATGGAGCCGGACAGCAACGGAGCAAACAAGCCAACGCAGGTGAAGGTCCACGTGTCCACGGGAGCGGGTGTGGACATCGAGTGGGCCGATGGGCACCGCAGCCATTACGAATTCGCCTACCTGCGGGACCACTGTCCCTGCGCGGTGTGCAACGACGAGCGCGGGCGCAAGGAGAAAACGAATCTGGCGGGTGCCTTGCCGCTCTACAAGGCTCGGGTAACGGCTCGTGCGGCTTCCCCCGTGGGGCACTACGCCCTCCAATTCGATTTTTCCGATGGGCACACGACAGGGATCTTCAGTTTTCCTTACTTGCGCGAGATTTGCCCCTGCGAGCGGTGCGGCGGGGCTGACTGAA
>JBJKSI010000041.1:0-7363 GCA_046704165.1 Candidatus Acidiferrales bacterium | reverse complement strand
GTATTTTCCTTGTGGCGCGGCGCGAGGCGCCGCTCGAGGCGGTCGCGGCCGAAATCCGCAGCCAGGGCGGACGCGCCGCCTGGGCCACGGCCGACGTGCGCGATTTCGACGCCGTCGAGCGGGCGGTCGAACGCGGGTGGTCCGAATTCGGAAGCCTGGACTCTCTCATCAACAATGCCGCGGGAAATTTTCTCGCTCGCACCGAACGCCTTTCGCCCAACGCCTTTGCTGCCGTCGTGGGCATTGTCCTCCAAGGCAGCTTCCATTGCACGCTCACGCTGGGGCGCCGCTGGATCGAGGCCGGGCAGCCGGGCCGCGTCCTTAATATAGTCGCCACCTACGCCGTGAGCGGATCACCCTATGTGGTGCCGTCGGCTTCGGCCAAGGCAGGCGTACTTGCCATGACGCGATCGCTGGCCGTCGAATGGGCACGCTACCGGATCCGCATCAATGCCATCGCCCCCGGCCCGTTTCCCACCGAAGGCGCGTGGTCGCGGCTGGTGCCGTCGGCCAAGGCCGAGCAGGCCTGGCTGGCGCAACATCCGATGAGACGCTTCGGCCGCCGGGAAGAGTTGGCGGACCTGGTTGCTTTTTTACTGAGCGATCACGCCGAATATATCAACGGCGAGTGCGTCACGATCGACGGCGGCGTCAGCGCCTGCGGCCGGGGTGGCTTCGGCCATCTGGTCGACGCGCCGGATGAGTTCTGGCAGTCGCTCGAGCGCGAACGGAAGCGATCGTCGTGAGGCGATCCAAGACAAGAAGACGCGAATGAACAAAACTGCCGTTTCAGAAAACCGGAGAGCGACCCCGTGGCGCTGGGTGGCCGTGGCGGCCGCAACGGCGCTGGCCGCGATGGAGACCCGGCGGTTGCAGACGCTGGTGGGTTGGGAGCGAACGTTACCTTTCGCCCGCGACTTGCTGCCCGGCGCGATCGCTGCCGCGGCGATGACGCTGGCTGCCTACCTGTTGGTGCTCGTGCTGCTGCTGACGCGGCGCTGGCGGAAATGGGGGCTGGCACTGGGGATCGGCTGGGGCGCAATCATGGCCGGGACATCGCTTTGGCACTGGCTCGGGCCGGAGGCAAAGAACCTCTGGTACGCGATCGCGTTCCATTTCCACTGGACGAAGACGCTGACGCGGTACCGGGAGGCGCACGGGCCCGGTGTGCGGACGGTGCAGTGGGTGGCGGGACTGTCGATCATGCTGGCGCTGAGCTCGGCGAAGGCGTTTGCCGATGCAGTGCGCGAACGGCTGGATATGGGGATTCTGCTGGCGAGCATGTTTTATGCCGCGTTTTATTACCTTGCGTTGGGGATTGTGGCCCGGCTGGTGACGCCGCACTGAGGGGGCGTGGCAGGTCCCGGTCGCCTGTATAACCGCGGGCGTGGAGACCGAACCGGCGCGGCGATTCCTTCCGGTCGGCGGAGCCCTCCGCGAACCGGCGGGATCAGACGTCGAGGTAGACGCGGGCGGTCCAGCCCTGGTCGGTTTGGCGGACTTCGAACTGGTGGAAGGTCACGGCCTTGACATAAGTGCGGGGGTGGTGGCGGGAGCGGTCGATGGACTCGCCCCAGGCGATACCGCGGGCATTGGCGGGCGGCGTTTCCACATGCACCTCGAAGCGGCGGAAGACGAGGCGGTCGGCGTCGGCCGTAGCGAGCACGGCGGAAAGCCAGTCGTAGAGCAGCGATTCGACGTCTTCGCCGAAGGCCTCGATCTTGCGGTGCTCCGTTTCGACGACGCCTTCCAGTTGCCAGCCGAGCGACATCATGGCAAGAGCTGCGTTGGCGAACAGTTCATCGAGCGTGCGGCCGCGGGTGAGGAAGCCGACGTCGGCGGGGTGGTCGAGAATCTCGAACGGCTGGTCCGGGGAATCCATCGAGGGTTTTCTCCGTCGCTCCAAGGTAACAGATTCCGGGGCCGGAAACGGCCCGGCGTGCGGCAGGCGTTGATTCCGTTCAATTTGCCACCTCAGGCGCCACCTCAGGCGCCTTGACCCTTCTTTTCTCCTTCTGTTAGTTTGGTTTCCCCTAACTGGGAAAGACCATGGAAACCATTCACGTCACACTTGCAGACGGCAAATCGGCCGACGTGCCCAAGGGCACCACTCCCGCCGAAGTGGCCGGCAAACTTGCGCCGGAACTGGCGCAGCAGGCGCTGATCGCGCGCAGCGACGGTGAGCTGATCGACCTGAACCGGCCGCTCGAACGCGACACCACGCTGAAACTGCTGACGGCGAACGATGCAGAGGTGCTGCCTATTTTCCGCCATTCCGCGGCGCACCTGATGGCCGCGGCGGTGATGGAGCTCTTCTCCGACGTGCAACTGGGCGTCGGGCCACCGATCGACACCGGCTTTTTCTACGAGTTCAAGCGCGAGGAAGGCTTCACCCCGGACGATCTCGAGCGGATCGAGGCGAAGATGAGGGAGCTTTCCGATGCCGACCTGCCGAATGTGCGCCGGCTCGTCACGAAGGAAGAGGCGCTGAAGCTCTATCGCGAGGCGGGACAGCCGTTCAAGGTGGAGCTGGTGGAGGAGAAGGCGAAGGATCCGGTCGTCTCGCTCTACAGCACAGGCAAATTCGTCGATTTCTGCCGCGGGCCGCACGTGCCGTCGACGCGGTTCATCCGGGCGTTCAAGGTGATGAACGTCTCCGGCGCCTACTGGAAGGGGCAAGAGGGGAATCCGCAGATGCAGCGGGTCTACGCCGCCTGCTTCCCCACGCAGGAGCAGCTCGATGAATACCTGCATCTGCTCGAGGAGGCCAAGCGGCGCGACCACCGCAAGCTGGGGCCGGAGCTGGGCCTCTTCACAATCGAGGAGGACGCCGGGCCAGGACTGATCTTCTGGCATCCGAAGGGCGGGCTGGTGCGCAAGCTGATGGAGGACTGGCTGCGCGATGAACTGCTGGCGCGCGGCTACGACCTGGTCTTCACGCCGCACGTGATGCGGCTGCACCTGTGGGAGACCAGTGGCCACGTCAATTTCTACCGGGAAAACATGTTCACGCCGATGGAGATGGAGGACGCCACCTACCAGCTGAAGCCGATGAACTGCCCGGGGCACATCCTGATCTATCGTTCACGACTGCGGAGCTACCGCGAGCTGCCGATGCGCCTGGCCGAACTGGGCACGGTGTATCGCTACGAGCGGTCGGGCGTATTGCACGGGCTGCTGCGCGTGCGAGGCTTCACCCAAGACGACGCCCACATCTTCTGCACGCACGACCAGATCGAGTCGGAAGTGGAGGCGTGCATCGATTTCGCGCTCGCCACGCTGAAGACGTTCGGCTTCGAGAAGTTCAAGATCGAGCTTTCCGCCCGCGATCCCGAGCACCCGGAGAATTACGCCGGCACGGCCGAGGATTGGGAACGGGCCGAGGGCGCTCTGGTTTCGACCCTTGAAAGACTGAAGATGCCGTTCACGCGGATGGAGGGCGAGGCGGTTTTTTACGGGCCGAAGATCGACGTGAAGCTGATCGACGCGATCGGGCGGCCCTGGCAGCTGACCACCGTCCAGTTCGATTTCAACCTGCCGGGACGATTCGGCCTGGAATACGTGGGCGAGGACGGGGCGCGGCACCAGCCGCTGATGGTGCACCGGGCACTGTGGGGCTCAGTGGAGCGGTTCTTCGGCATCCTGATCGAGCACTACGCGGGCGCTTTCCCGCTGTGGCTGGCGCCGGTGCAAGCGCGCGTGGTCCCGGTGAGTGCGAAGGCGATGGACTACGCGAGGCAGGTGCGCGACCAGCTGCGGCAGGCAGGGTTGCGGGGCGACCTGGACGAGCGGGACGAGCGACTGCAGGCGAAGATCCGCGATGCCCAACTGGAAAAGATTCCCTACATGCTCGTCGTCGGTCCCAAGGAGGCGCAGGCGGGGCTGGTTTCGGTGCGCCACCGGTCGCTCGGCGACCTGGGTCCGCGGCCGTTGGAGCAGTTGATCGGCGAACTGCAGGAAGAATCGGCGGCGCGAAAGGGCACGGAGGAGACGAGCTGAGGGCCTGAAACGACTGACGGCCTTGTGGTATACTCGGGAAGTTCTTCTTGACTTACCAGAACCGTTCGCGAGACTGGATCAAGAGCAAGAAAGTTTACGCTGGAGGTAACTGCCTATCTTTGACCGACGTCGGCGCGCACCAGTAGGACCCCGGATTCGGGTCAACGAAGCGATCCGTGTGCGTGAAGTGCGCGTGATCGATGACGAGGGCAATCAGCTGGGTGTGATGCAGCCCTTCGAGGCTGTTCGGTTGGCTCGGCAGTCGGGCCTGGACCTGGTTGAAATCGTGCCTCAGTCAACCCCGCCGGTCTGCAAGATTACAGATTACGGGAAATATCTCTACCAGCTAAACAAGAAGGCTCACGAACAGCGGAAACACCAGAAAGCGAACCAGATCAAGGAAGTGAAGTTCCGGCCGATGACGGCCGAACACGATTATCAGGTGCGGAAAGAACGGATTGTCCGCTTCCTCAGTGAAGGCTTCAAAGTGAAGGCGATGGTCTTTCATCGCGGGCGCGAAATGGCCCACAAGGAAGTGGGCCGCGCCAAGATGGAGCGCCTGATCAAGGAACTCGGCGACACGGTACAGGTGGAGTTGGGGCCGCGCATGGAAGCCAACGTCTTGCTGGCCCTGCTCCCGCCGTAAAAGGGCGTGCCGCGGACGGCCCAGGCGGCCAATTGACGAGGATTCGATGGCGAAGAGACTGAAACTGAAAACCAAGCGTGGCGCGGCCAAGCGGTTCAAGATCACCGGCTCGGGCAAGATCGTCCGGGCGCATTCGGGCAAGCGGCACCTGCTGGGCACCAAGCCTTCCAAGCGCACGCGGCGGCTGCGCAAGAGCGCGTTGGTGAAAGACGTTGATGTGCGCGAAGTGCGGCGGATGCTGCCCTACGGCTGCTGACGCGCCGGGCCGCCCACTCAAATCGATTCGGAGAGACCGGCAATGCCTCGAGTAAAACGTGGGACCAAGCGCCGCGCACGGCGCAAGAAGTTTCTGAAGCACACCAAGGGCTTTTTCCTCACCAAGAGCAAGCTTTACCGCTCGGCCAAGGAAGCGCGCGAGCGCTCGCTGCGCTACAGCTTCCGCGACCGGCGGGCGCGCAAGCGGCAATTCCGCTCGCTATGGATCCAGCGCGTGGGCGCCGCAGCCCGGCTGAACGGCGTCACCTATAACCAGTTCATCCACGGGCTGAAACTGATCGGCGTCGATATCGACCGCAAGATCCTGGCGGAAATCGCCGTTGCCGACGCCGCCGGCTTTGCCGACCTGGCGCGCCAGGCCCAGGCGGCGCTGCCCGCGCGGAAAACCGCCTAGCCATTTCCCGCAAGGCTTTCAAGAAACGGTCGGGGCTTCGCTCCGGCCGTTTTTTTGTGTCCCCACCCGCGGAGAAAATTCCGGAGCGTTACGCGTGAGCGGCGGCATGCGGCTTGGAGTTGGGCTGCTATAATGTTGCACTTTCGCGGGTACTGCGTCTTTCCCGTTGAGTGAGCCATGCCAGAGAATCTGCACATCGTCGAACAGACGCTTGAACAACTCGGGGCTGACACGCCGGAACGCGTCGCGGCGCTTTTCGCCCAGGTGCATGCGGAATTCGACCGCGCGCTGGGAGCCGTCTCGGATGAAGCTTCCTGGCACGCGCTGCGCGACGGCTGGCTGGGGCGGCGCGCGGGAGTGCTCGCGCTGGTCACCGACAACTGGCTAAAGAAGGCAGGCGGGGCGTTAAAGCCGGCGGTGGGGCGCGGACTGAACGACGTGCGCAAACACGTGGAAGCGGCGGTGGAAGGGCAGCGCCGGCGCGTGGAGGAACAGGCGGCCGAGCGCGCCGCGGCAGCCCAGCGCATCGACCTTTCCCTGCCAGGCGTTGAGCGGGCGCTGGGGACGCGGCATCTGGTGCGGCAGACGCTCGAAGACATCGAGCGGATTTTTCTGCGCCTAGGCTATGCCGTGGTCGACGGGCCGGAAATCGAGACGCCTTATTACAATTTCGAAGCGCTGAACATGCCGGAATTCCATCCGGCGCGCGACATGTGGGACACGTTCTACGTGGACACGCCGGCGGGCGCGTCGAGCCAACTGGTGCTGCGCACGCACACCTCGCCGATGCAGATTCGCACAATGGAGCGGCAGCCGCCGCCGGTGCGCGTGATCGTTCCCGGCAAGGTCTACCGGCGGGACAATCCCGACGCCAGCCACCTGTTCATGTTCCATCAGATCGAAGGGCTGGCGGTCGATCACGACATCACGTTTGCCGATTTCAAGGGCACGATCGAATTCTTCGTCCGCGAGTTCCTGGGTAAGGGCGCGAAAACGCGGCTGCGGCCCAGCTATTTCCCGTTCACAGAGCCTTCGGCAGAGGTCGATGCCACGTGCATCGTCTGCTCAGGCCGCGGCTGCCGGACGTGCAAACAAACGGGCTGGCTGGAGATTATGGGCGCGGGGATGGTCGATCCGGCGGTCTACGGGTTCGTCGGCTACGATCCGAAAAAAGTCTCCGGGTTCGCGTTCGGGATGGGCGTCGACCGGCTGGCGATCCTGAAATATGGAATCGACGATATTCAGGTGCTGCTGCAGAACGACGTGCGGTTTTTGCGGCAGTTTCCGTAGCGCCGCGAGGGAAGACGGGCGGCAAGATTCACCGCAAAGGCGCGGAGAGAAGCGGAAGAACAGGTGAAGGTTCTCTACAACTGGCTGAAGGAATTCGTGGACGTGAAGGCTTCGCCGGCGGAGCTGCGCGAGCGGCTATCGCTGGCGGGCATTGCCATCGACGCCGTCGAAGAGACGGCCGCCGGACCGGTGCTGGAAGCGGACCTGACCGCCAATCGGCCGGACGCGCTGGGCCATCGCGGGATTGCTCTGGAAGTGGCGGCGCTGGAGCGGAAGAAACTGAAGCCGCTGGAGATTCGGTTGCCGGAACCGGTGCAGCCGCTCTCGCCGGCGACGAGCGTGGCCATCGACTGCCCGGAGTTGTGCGGCCGATACACGGCGCGGGTGATTCGTGGCGTGCGAGCAGGTCCTTCACCCGATTGGCTGCGAGAGCGGCTGGAAGCGCTGGGACAAGGCTCGATCAACAACGTGGTCGATGTGACCAACTACGTGATGTACGAGTTGGGACACCCGATCCACACATTCGATTACGACCGGCTGAGCGAGCACCGGATCGTGGTGCGGCGGGCGCGGCCGGGCGAGAAGCTACGCACGCTCGACGGCGTGGATCGTGAGCTGACACGCGAGATGTGCGTGATCGCCGACGCCTCGCGGGCAGTAGCGCTGGGCGGCATCATGGGCGGCGAAGAGAGTGAAATCACCTCGGCCAGCCGGAATCTGCTGCTGGAATCGGCGTGGTTTGAGTCGTCGTCGATCCG
>JBJKSI010000040.1:0-60820 GCA_046704165.1 Candidatus Acidiferrales bacterium | reverse complement strand
TCTGCCTTGGTACCCCCCCCCCCCGCCCGCATAAATATCTGCAACCCCCCCCCGCAACCGGCCCGGCCCCCCCCGCCGCCCCCCCCCCCCCACCCGCTGTAACCCGCCGTGTACTTTTTGGTCCAGCCCTCCCCGTTCCACGCCCTTCGCGAGGCTTCGTTTCCTGGCCCGGGTTCGGTACAATCTTGGTCGGTCGCGTCATCAGGCGATGGGAACCTTCTTTAGGCTTGTCGCGTAATCCTCTACAAGCAGAGAGAAGCGGGGGAACGCCCGACGCGCGAGGTTTGCTTGCGTCCGGCTTCCCGTTCGCCCGGAGTGAACCAACGGTCGGCAGCGGGGCCGGACCGGGGTGGAATGACAAAAGCAAGGAAAATCAGCCTGCTCGTCGGGAGCGTCGTGATTCTCGCGCTCGCCGCAGGCATCACTATCTACGAAGTGCGCAAGGGCATCGTCTCGGTGCAGGCTGCGCCCGTCGTGCGCAAGAGCCTCACCTCACTTGTCAGCGCCACCGGCGAGATTCGTCCGAAAACCTACACCAACGTGCTCGCCGAGGGCTTCGGCAAGATCACCGAGATCCTCGTCCATGAGGGAGAGGAAGTGCGTAAGGGCGACGTCCTCATGCGCATCGAATCGATTCAACCCGCCGCCGACGTCCACGCCCAACAGGCCGCCATCTCCGCCGCCCAAGCCGGCTTGCAGGCCGCCCGCGCCAACTCCGTCGCTTCGCGCGCCGTGGTTGCGCAGCGCCGTGCCGACCTCCAGAAAGCACGCTTCGACTGGCACCAGAGCCAGCAGCTCTACGAGGCCAATCTGATCTCCCGTCAGGCCTTCGAGGCCAGCAAGGCCACTTACGAGGGCGCCCGTGCCGCGCTCAACGCCGCCGAGGCCCAGTACTCCCAGGCCCGTGCCCAGCAATCCCAGGCTTCCGACAACATCCGCCAGGCCCAGGCTGTGCTCGTCGGCAACGAAGACGTGCTCCGCAAGACGACTTATCGCGCTCCCATTGCCGGCATGGTCACCTACATCGCCGTGCGCGTGGGCGAAAACGTCGTCCCGGGTATTCAGAACGCCCAAGGCGCTTACCTGATGACGATCTCCGATATGTCCGTGGTCACTGCCGAGGTCCGGGTCGACGAGACCGACATCATCAGCGTCAAAAACGGCCAGCCCGCTCAGATCCAGATCGACGCCCTGCCCGACCGCACCTTCACCGGCCATGTCACCGAGGTCGGAACTCAGGCGATCATCCGGAGCACCGGCTTGGCCACCACCCAGACTACCGCCGGCGCCTCCGAGGCCAAGGATTTCAAGGTCGTCATCACCCTCGACCATCCACCCGCCGATCTTCGCCCAGGCCTTACCGTCACCGCCAAGATCCAGACGGCACATCGCTCCAACGTGCTCGCCATCCCGATCCAGGCCCTCGTCGTCCGCAGCCGGGAGCAACTCAAGCGCGATGCCGAGGCCGCCGCCAGGCGTGGCATCGAGGCGGTCGCACTCGCCGCCACCAAGCCGCAGCGAAACGGACAGGACTCCGATCAGGTCCAGGGCGTCTTCGTTATTCGCAATGGCCGCGCTG
The DNA here is from genome assembly GCA_046704165.1 of Candidatus Acidiferrales bacterium. Taxonomy (GTDB): domain Bacteria; phylum Acidobacteriota; class Terriglobia; order Acidiferrales; family UBA7541; genus JAKASX01. The sequence goes on along the minus strand of JBJKSI010000040.1, from coordinate 59,241 downwards.
TCTTCGTTCCGGTCCAGACCGGCATCATGGGCCTCACCGATATCGAAGTCACCGGCGGCCTCAAGCAGGGCGATCAGATTATCGTCGGCAGCTACAAGACCCTCCGCACCCTCCACGCTGGGGCCAGGGTCGAGGTCGAAAAATCCCCTCCCGTAACAAGTTGAGAACCGGATTGCCCTCTGGCGCGTCTAATACCTCAGGAAGAGAGGAACGCATGGCAGTAGCAACAACGACGGTTAACGAGTCTTATCGCAAGGACCTTGTCGAGAAGGGCGTGGTCATCAAGACCGAGAAGCTCATGAAGGTCTACGACATGGGCGCGACCCAGGTGCAGGCGCTGCGCGGGGTCGATATCGAGATCCAGCAGGGCGAGTATGTCGCCATTATGGGTCCTTCCGGCTCCGGCAAGTCCACTCTGATGAATGTGCTCGGCTGCCTGGATTCGCCCACCAGCGGCAAATATTGGCTCGCCGGTCGTCTCGTCAGCGAGCTCAACGACGACGAACTGGCTCATATCCGCAACAAGGAAATCGGCTTCGTATTTCAGACTTTCAATCTTCTTGCCCGCGCCACCGCGCTCCACAACGTCGAGCTGCCGCTGATCTACAACGGCACCTCGCCCAGCGAGCGCATCGAGCGCGCCAAACAGGCCCTCCAGATGGTCGATCTCGCCGAGCGCATGTATCACCGCCCGAACGAACTTTCCGGCGGCCAGCGCCAGCGCGTCGCCGTCGCTCGTGCTCTGGTGAACCGGCCCGCCATCTTGCTCGCCGACGAACCTACCGGCAACCTCGACACGCAGACCGGTGAGGAGATCATGGCCCTGTTCGCCCGGCTTCATTCCGAAGGCCACACGATCATCCTCGTCACCCACGAGCCCGATATCGCCGCCCACGCCGAGCGCGTCATCCGCGTCCGCGACGGCCACATCGAGTCCGACGAAAAAATCAAGTAACCGTCTCTATTTCAGTTGCCCGGTGGCGCGGACGCTGCCCGTCCGCGCACCTCTTTGTCCGCACAACATCGATCGGGGCATGGCCTTCAGGCCGTAGCTCGAAATACCCCGAGTCTCTCGGTTCTCACTTCCGCAAAGCCTACGACCCCCGCTACCCGCATCGGCCCTTTGTACACCTCACCCAACTCTGGTTGTGCCGTCTACCACCGCTACGTCCGCAGGCCTTCGCCCACTTCAAATCGCAGTCCAACTTCCCCCAACCTTCTTTCCGCGTTTATATTCATCTCTTCAAAGGGAGGCAGCAATGAGCGCAACTGTCAAAGTGGGATGGATCGGCTTGGGGCTGATTGGAAAACCGATGGCGCGCCGCCTGCTCGACGCAGGCTACCCGCTGACGCTGTGGAACCGCACGCCTTCGAAGGCAGAGGACCTCGTCCGCTCCGGCGCCCGTCCGGCCGCCACGCCCCGCGAAGCCGCTGCGGCCGCCGATGTCCTCTTCACCTGCGTCAGCGATCCACCGGCGCTCGAAGCCGTGCTCTGGGGCCCCGACGGCGCGCTTTCCGGCCTTCGCTCGGGCAGCGTCCTGGTCGATTCGAGTACCGTCTCACCGGGACTCGCTCGCCGCACGGCAGCCGCCTGCACCGAGCGCGGCGCAGAATTTCTCGAAGCCCCGATCACCGGCGGCACATGGGGTGCGGAAAAGGGCGAGCTCGTCTTCCTGATCGGTGGCGAAGCCACCACGCTCGTCCGCGTCCAACCGTTGCTCAATCAGCTCGGCAACAAGCTCTTCCATCTCGGCCCGCACGGCGCCGGCCAGTCGATCAAGCTCGGCATGAATCTGCTCTACGCCCTCGAGGTGCAGGCGCTGGCTGAGGCGCTCGCTCTCGTAACCGGCGCCGGATTCCGCCCGGAAAAGCTGCTCGACGTCCTCGCCTCCAGCATGGGCCGCGCCCCCGTCCTCGACGTCAAGGCTCCGATGATGACTTCCGACGACTACACGCCCAGCTTCCCGATCCGCCTCATGCACAAGGACCTCGGCCTCGCGCTCGACCTGGCCAATCAGCTCGGAGTTCCGCTTCCCGCCACTGCGGCTGCTCGCGAAACCTACAGCGCCGTCAAGGGTGCCTCCAAGGAAGACGTCGACTACGCCGCCGTCCGCCGCTTCTGGCCCCGTTCCTGATTTCCACCATTCGACGCCCGCAACGGGGAGCGTTACGCCGAGGGCGGCGGCTCACTCCCGGGATCGTCCCGAGCGCAGCGAGGGATCTGCTTCCAGCATCCCTCGCCGCAACCCGCCTCTCGCGCTCCTGAGCCGCAATCCATCCGCTCTAGTCCCCGTCGCCGTCATCTCCGTCACCATCGCCCCACCAGCCCCAACCGTTCCACCCCCACGAGCCGTAGTAGGGAGCATAATAGGGACCGTTGTATGGACCGAAGTACGGCCCTGCGAACCAGCCGCGCGACGGCACGTAGGTGTAGAAACCCCAGAACCCCGACCAATACCATCCGGGACCGTACCAGCGTCCCGTATTGGCGATGGCCTGCCGCACGCTCTTCCTCGCGCGCGCCTCATACCTCTCTCTCACCCTGTTCCAGCGATAGAGCGCCGTGGATTTGAACGCCCGCTTATCGAGCTTCCGAACCCGCAGCCGCCCCATGCCTCCGACGCGGAGTTGATGATTGCCTTTCAGCCTGAACCGCGAATCCCCTGCGTAGACCTCCGCCTTCCCGCGCAGCACCCCGATCGTTTCGCGCCCGGCATCAAACCCGTAAAGCCCTCTCTTCTCGATTCTCGTTCGAGTGCCGTCCATCATGATGGTTAGGTCGTTCTTGTATCCGGCTTCCGCGTCGACCAGCGCCATCCCTTTCACCACCTTCACGCGTGTGTTTTCCAGGCTTCGCGACAGCATCTCCGCCTCTGAGAAATTGCCGATCCGCAGAAACGTGCCCGGCGTCAGCAGCAACTCGGCCTTGCCGTGCTCGGTCCGGATCGCCTCGCCCGGGCGAAGTCTCTCGCTCGCCCTGGGCCACGCCTGCGCCTCTTTCCCGCCATAGTTTACTTGGCCTTGCACGCTGTTCACCGAGCCGGGCATCGGCATCCGCGCCGGCTTCGCCGCGGCAAAGGAAGCGCCTCCAAGGACGAAAACAGCCAATATCCAAAACCTGTTCCAGAATCTCGCCATCTTCCCTGCCTCCACTCCATTGGATGCCTACGGTGCGTTTTCCGCTCCCACGGGCAGCCTTCGAGGAATTCGAGAACGATGGCAATGACGGATTCCGGCACCTGCTCACCTTTCCGGGTGGCGCACCCCTCCTTTCCGGGTCCAATGAGTCCCGTTCTTCTTCCTCCAATTCGATTTTTCAGAGCGGCGGCCTGGATGGTCGTTCACGGCGCCAGGCCCGCGCCATCCCGGCGCTACTCCTTGCCCATCTGCTGCGCCAGGTAGTTTTCCAGTCCCATCTGCTCGATCATGCTCAACTCGGTTTCGAGCATGTCCACGTGGTCTTCCTCTTCCTTCAGGATCTCCTTCAGAAAATCGGCGGTGGCGTTGTCTCCGGCCGTGCGGCAGATATCGATCGACCGGTTGTAGTCGGCCACGGCTCCCTTTTCGAGCGCCAGGTCGTTTTCGATCTGCTGCTTCACGTTCTTGCCGATGCTGATCCTTGCAAGCTGGTCCATTCTCGGAATGCCCTCGAGAAACAGGATCCGCTCGACGATATGCTCGGCGTGCTTCATCTCTCCGATCGACTGTTTCTTCGTCTGTTGCGACAGCCGGTGATAGCCCCAGTTCTCGCACATTTCCGCGTGGAGCATGTACTGGTTAATGGCGGCAAGTTCCTCCTTGAGCCGTTCGGAAAGCTCCGCCAGAACTTCCGGTTTGCCTTTCATGTGTGGTTCGCCTCCTTCCGGGTCGGCCGGTTGGCAGCCAGTGTACCGGAAACGCTGTCCCAAAGGCAGGGGTGCCGAAAGCTTCGGTCCCTTCTGAATCTCGGAATCCCCGCCGATGCAAGATTCCGTTGAGCCTCCGCAAGGATGTTTTTTTCCGCTCTCGCCGCTCCGCGACGCAACTGTTTTGGAAACAGGCAAATCCGGGACCGAGGGTACGAGAACCATCGAACCGCTTGTATTGACGCGGGTTATCTTGGCGGACTACAATTCCTAGCGTCTCGTTTCTTGTCCGTTCGGGGGACCTGTAGATGCGTTCTCTCAAAGTGGTAGCCGTCTTCGTTTTTTTCACCGCACTCATTCTCGCGTTTACGCCTGCCGGCCACAGCCAGGATCAGGCCGGCCAGTTCACGCCGCAAAAGATCACTAAAAAAGAGAAAAAGAAGAAGGAACAGGAACTGATGAAGGAGTTGGGCAATCCCTACAAGAACTGGATTCGCGGCCCGATCTCCTTCATCATCACGCCCGCGGAGCGGAAAGCCTTCTCGCAGCTGAAGACCAACGAGGAGCGAGAACAGTTTATCGAATCTTTCTGGGCCCGCCGCAACCCCGACCCCGGCTCGGGAGTGAACTCCTACAAGGAACAGTTCTACCGGCGAATCGCCTACGCCAACGAGCACTTCTCCTCCGGTCTCCCGGGATGGAAAACCGATCGCGGCCGCATTTACATCATGTGGGGCCCGCCCAGCGAGATCAACTCCCATCCCGCCGGCGGTCCCTACGAGCGCCCTGCCGACGAGGGCGGCGGCATGACCTCCACCTATCCCTTCGTCGACTGGACCTACAACTATCTGCCAGGCATCGGCAATAACATCACGCTCGAATTTGTCGACCCCACAATGAGCGGCGAGTACAAGCTCACCATGGACCCCTCCGCCAAGGACGCCTTGCTCTACGTCCCCGGCGCCGGCCTCACCGAGATGGAGGCTATGGGCATGGCCAGCAAGGTGCAGCGCTTCCAGAATACCAACGGCACCCACGACGCAGCTCCCATCGGCGCCATGCCCGAATCGATGGATGAGTTCAATCGGCTTGATCTGTACGCCAAGATCTTCCAGCCGCCGCCGGTCAAGTTCAAGGACCTCGAGGCGATCGTCACTTCGCGCGTCATCCGCAATCAGCTGCCGTTCAAGTATCGCGCCGATTTCCTCCGGATCACCGACTCTACCGACTTGGTTCCGGTCACCGTCGAGATCCCCAACCGCGAGCTGTCCTTCAAGGAGAAGAACGGCATCCAAACGGCCACGCTCCACATCTTCGGCCGTATCAGCACCGTCAGCGGCAGGGTCGCACAGACGTTTGAGCACACCCTTAACCAGCAGATTCCCAACTCCCTCTTGCAGCAGTCGCTCAGCGGCCGGTCGATCTATCAGCAGGAGGTGCCGCTCCGGCCCGGTCTGTACCGGCTCGACATCGTGATCAAGGACGTCAATAGCGGCAACGTCGGCGTCATCAATACGCGCCTGCCCGTGCCGCGTTACAACGACACGAGTCTCAGCTCCAGTTCGCTGATCCTCGCCGACGAGATCCATGGCGTGTCTGCCAACGATATCGGCCTTGGCCAGTTCGTCATCGGCGACATCAAGGTCCGCCCCGATCTCAGTGCCGACTTCAGCCAGGATCAGACGATGGGCTTCTACATGCAGGTTTACAACCTGCACATCAGCCCGAAAACTCATCGCTCCGACGCCACCGTCCACTACCTGATCACGCAAGGCAAACGGGTTGTTCTCAAGCAGACCGATACGTCCGCCACGCTCGGCGACACCGGTGAACAGCTCAACATCGAAAAGAAGCTGCCGCTGCAGTCACTGAAACCCGGTCGCTACCAGCTCCAGGTGACCGTTGTCGACAACACCACGCAGCAGCAACTGGTAAAAACGGCCGAATTTAGAGTAAAAAAGCCATCTCAGAAGGTTGCGGTTAGCGAAGCCCAGAATTAAACGGGATTTGCTCTATGCGCTTTCGGACATTGCTGCTGGCCTTTCTCCTGGCCGTAGTCCCGGGATTGATCCCGGCTGCTTCGGCCGCGCCCGCTCACGGCCGCGTCGGCGGGGTGGTGACCGCCCAGGGCGAGCCTCAACTCGGCGCCATTGTCGTCGTCACCCCCGAACTCGGGCCTGGCAATCCTCTTCGCCTCGTGACCGACTCCCGCGGCGTTTTCGCTTCCTCGCCGCTTGCCGATGGTTTCTATTCGGTGCGTGTTCGTGTCGCCGGCTTTCTGCCGGCATTTGAACCCCGTGTCCACGTCGTCTCCGGCCATATCACGCTGCTCAAAGTCGAACTCGGCTCGATCTTTTCCTCCATCGACCGGCTGCGTCGTGGTCCGCGGCCGGGAGACAACCCCGATCAGTGGAATTGGGTCCTGCGCTCGGCCAGCCTCACACGCCCGGTGCTCCGTTTCTCGGAGGGCCACATCTATGTCAGCGACCGCGCCGCGCGCAACGCTCGCGCAGCTCATGGCCGCGCCGAATTCACCGCCGGATCGCTCTCTTCCTGGTCTCCGGTCAATACGCTGCAATTCGGCGATACGGCATTCCTCTATAATCAGGGCCTTGGCGGCTCCAGCCGCCTGCTTCTGGCCGGCCGTGTCGGCTATCAGAACTCCGCCAGTGCCGGTTTTGCCGCTACCTGGCTGCATTCCCCCGCTGTCCGCGGTCGTGCCAACGATTCCACCACCGTCATCTTCCATCAGGCGCAGATGAGCCCTGGCGGGCCCTCCTTCCGCGGGGTGGAAATCGATTCCACGCGTCACCTTCGCATCGGCAACAAGGTGCGGCTCGACTACGGTGGTCAATACGTTTTCGCCATGCTGAACGGTTCCGTCTCAGAACTGCGGCCCACGGCCCGCGCCAGCGTTGCTATCAGCTCCGCCTGGACCGCTGCGTTCTTGCTCGGCTCCGATCCCCGCCGCCACAGGGACCACGATCCCGTCGACGCACTCGACAGTTTCCCCGTACCCGTCGAAAGCAACGGCCACCTGGCCCTCGACCAGACCTGGCACGAAGAGATCTCGATCAAACGCGCCCTTTCGCCCCAAGCCTCGCTCACTGCCGCCGTGTTCCACGATAGCGACGCCCATACCGCCGTTTTCGGGCGTGGCGGCCTGCAAGGTCCCGATACGCTGGCCGATCCCTTTTCCGACGCTTTTGTCTACAACGGTGGCCCGCTCTCGCAGTGGGGTGAACGGCTTGCCTACAAACGCAAGCTTTCATCGCACTGGCAGGCGACGCTTATCTACACCTCCGCCACCGCCCTCGCTCCCATTGCCTCTGGTTTTGCGGGAGCCAGCCTCCGTGACGCGATTCGCCGCCAGCGCCGCGACCTGCTCGGCGGGCGCATCGCCGGCCGGGTCCGCCGTCTCGGCACGGAGTTTTCCGCCGGCTATGAATGGATCGACGGGCCGGTATTGAATCGCCCCGATCCTTACGGCGATTCCATTTATGGCGTCGAACCCTATCTGAACGTCAGCTTGCGGCAACCGCTCCCCAGCCTCTTCTGCTGCCGGATCGTCGCGCTGATCGATGTGCGCAACATGCTCGCCCAAGGCTACGTCAGTTTCGAAACGCCCGATGGGCTAGCCATTCTCATTCCGGCCGGCCGGGCCATTCGCGGAGGGTTCGCCGTTCAATTCTAACGACCCCGCTCCAGCGGCCGGCTCGCTGCGGACTTCCCGGCGGATCGCCGGCACGGGCGATTCGTGCCACCGGCAAGACGGGCGCCGGCCGAGTCCGGCGGCCACAAAGATGCAACGACGGAACGATTCCTTCGGACACGCTCCGGCCGGTATTTTCCGGCCGTCGACGCCCGCGCGCGCGGGCGTCGTTGCATTGGCTCTGTTGACGATTGCCGCCGTCGTCTTCGCCGCCCTGAATTTCCAGCAGCGCGAGCATTTCAATCTTCCCTCCGACGGTGTCGTCTGGTGGGACGCGTCGTCTGGTGTCGTTGCTCGCCGCGTCGCGCCCCATTCCGCCGCCTCCAAGGCCGGCATCCAGCCTGGCGACCGGTTGCTGGCGATCGATGGCGTCCCGATCACCCGAGCCACAGACGTCACTCGCGATCTCTTCCGCGCCGGTCTCTGGACCCAACTCGAATACCGCATGGTCCGCCATGGCGTACCGCTGGTCGTCCCCGTCGTCACCGAGCCGGCACGGAAACCCCTCACCGCAGAAAATTACCTCCGGCTCGTCGGCCTCGTCTACCTGCTCATCGGCCTATTCCTCTTCGTGCGCCGCTGGAGTGCGCCACGAGCCGTCCATTTCTATCTGTTCTGCCTGGTTTCGTTTATCCTCTACAGCTTCCATTACTCCGGCAAGCTTTCCACGTTCGACCAGGAAGTCTACTGGGCCAACGTGGTCGCGCTGCTGCTCCAGCCGGCACTGCTCTTGCATTTCGCCCTGGTCTTTCCTCGTGGTGCGCGCCGCCTCGGTAAGCGCGTCGCTGTCGCCCTGCTCTACCTGCTGCCGGCTGGCCTGCTCGCCCTGCACGTGATGGTCGCCGGGGGGCTTTTCGGTTTCACTCCCTGGATTGGCTCGCGATGGATGCTCGACCGGATCGAGATCGGCTACTTGGGCGTCTATTCGGCGGTCGCCGCGGCGATCTTCTTCCGCAGCTTTCGCCGCGCGTCCGGGCTGGCTCGACAGCAGTTCAAGGTCGCCACGGGCGGCCTGATCGCCGGCCTCGCACCGTTCCTCGCCTGCTACGTCGTCCCCTATTTTCTTGGCTTGCCGATCGAGCGCTGGATGAACCTCTCGGTGTTCTCGCTCGCCCTGGTTCCGATCGGCTTTGCCTACGCCATCATCCGCTACCGGCTGATGGACGTCGATATCATGCTCCGCCGCGGCTTGGCCTACACTGCCGCTACTGCCGTCGTCGTAGGCCTCTATTTCGCCCTGGTCGCCGCGACAGGCCTGCTCTTTCACACCGCCTGGACCACCGGCCCCGCCGGCGTCGTCCTGGCCATCGTGGCCGCTGCGTTCCTCTTCGAGCCGCTCCGCGAGTGGGTGCAGGAGCGCCTTGATCGCTTTTTCTATCGCGACCGGCTCGATTACCGCCGCGCCCTGGTTGAATTCGGCCGCACGCTCACCGCTGAAATCCGTCTTGAACCAATGCTCGCCTCGCTGCTTCATCGCATCTCCCAGGCGCTGCTCGTCGACCGGCTCGCCATCTTCGTCGACGACGCCACTCAGTCGGGCCCCTTCACTCTGGCTCGTTCCACCGGTCTCGACTGGGAAGGCCCGCTCGACCTCGGTTTCCTTGGCTCTCTCACCGGTGGCAGAGGTTACCTCTTCTTCGAGTCCGCCGAGGCCCCCGATCTCACTCCGGCCCAGCGACGCACCGTCGAGCAACTCGGTCTCGCCTATTTCATCCCTTGCCGAGTCCAGGAACGCGTCGTCGCGGTCCTCGGCCTCGCCAAGACGGTCGATGGCAACTATCTCTCCAGCGACGACCTCGATCTGCTCTTCACCATGGCCGGTTACATCGCCATCGCTCTCGAAAATGGCCTGCTCTATCGCTCCATCCAGCAAAAGGCCCGCCAGATCGAGCAGCTCAAGGATTTCAGTGAGAATATCGTCGAATCGCTCTCCGTCGGCGTCCTCACCACCGACCTCGACGGCCGCATCGAGAGCTGGAACGCCTTTCTCGAGCAACGTATCGGCACCAGCCGCGCCGACGCTATCGGCCGTCCGGTCGAAGACGTTCTCTCCCCCGATCTCGCCGCCGAAATCGCCCTTTCCGCACAGCCCGAGCGCGGCGTCTCCTGCGTCTACAAGTTCCCCCTCCGCACCCCTTCCGCCGAGCTGACCGTGAACGTTTCGCTCGCCCCGCTGGTTGGCAAATCTGGTGAGCGCCTCGGCCGCCTGATCCTGATCGACGACATTACCGAGCGTATCCGCTTTGAGGAGCAGATGCGCCAGACCGAAAAGCTCAGTTCGCTTGGCCTGCTCGCCGCCGGCGTCGCCCACGAGGTGAACACCCCCCTCGCCGTCATCTCCAACTACGCCCAGATGCTCGCCAAGCAAATCGACGCCGACGACCCGCGACAGGTGCTCGTCGATAAGGTGGTCAAGCAGACCTTCCGTGCCAGCGAAATCACTTCGAATCTCCTGAATTTCTCGCGTACCGCCGGCGCCGAATTCTCCGACGTCAACCTCAACGCCGTCATTCAGGACACGCTTACCCTCGTTCGTCACTCCTTTGCGTCCGCGCACGTTCAGGTCGAGCTGCTGCTCGATCCCGACCTGCCAATCATCTCCGCCAGCGCCAATCGCCTCCAGCAGGTCTTCCTGAACCTGTTCCTGAACGCACGCGACGCCATGCCCCGCGGCGGCCGGCTCACGATCGTCTCTTTCCGAGCCAATTCCCACGTCGAGATCCACGTCTCCGACACCGGCCACGGCATTTGCCCCGAGCACGTCGGCCGCGTCTTCGATCCCTTCTTTACCACCAAATCCACCGGGCGCGGCACCGGCCTCGGGCTCGCCGTCAGCTATGGCATCATCCGCGAGCACGGCGGCAAGGTTGATATCCAGTCCAGCCCCGAGCGCGGCACCACTTTCCGCCTCGAATTCCCGCTCTCCCGGAAGACCGTCCATGCCTGAGCCCTCGATCCTGGTCGTCGACGACGAAACCGAGATCCGCGAGGGCCTCGAACTCCTGCTCAGTTCCGAAGGCTACGAGGTCGTCCTCGCCGATTGCGCCGAAGCCGCGCTCACCCGCCTTGGCGAGCGGCCTTTCGACGTCCTGCTGCTCGACGTCAGCCTCCCCGATCGCAACGGCATCGAACTGCTCCGCGAGCTTCGCTCCCGCGACGCCGCCGCTTCGATCATCCTCATCACCGCCTACGGCTCCATCAACATGGCTCGCGAGGCGTTCAAGAGTGGCGCCCTCGACTACATCACCAAGCCCTGGTCCAACGACGAGTTGCTCGCCCAAATCGCCAAGGCTGTCGACACACGCCGCCTCCGCGAGGAAAATCTACAGCTCAAGCGCGCTTTCAAACAGCGCTACAACTTTCCCAATATCGTCGGCAAAAGCGACAAGATGCTCGCCGTCCTCGACCTCGTTCGCCAAGTCGCCGCCTCCCGCTCCACCGTTCTGATCTACGGCGAAAGTGGCACCGGCAAGGAGCTCTTCGCCAAGGCCATCCACGCCGCTTCGCCCCGCGCCGAGCGGCCATTCGTCCCAATCAACACCGGCTCCATGCCGGTCGATCTGCTCGAATCGCTCCTCTTCGGCCATGTCCGCGGTGCCTTCACCGGCGCCGTCTCCTCGAAAAAAGGACTCTTCGAGGTTGCCGAGCAGGGTACGCTATTCCTCGATGAGATCTCCACCATCGGCCCGGAAACCCAGGCCAAGCTGCTCCGCGTGATTCAAGAGCGCGAATACATGCGCCTCGGCGGCACCGAAACCATCAAGACCGATGTCCGCATCCTCGCCGCCTCCAACGCCGATCTCGCCCAGATGGTCCGCGAGGGCCGCTTCCGCGAGGATCTCTACCACCGCCTCAACGTCATCACCCTCCAGCTTCCGGCCCTTCGCGAGCGCAAGGAAGACATTCCGCTCCTGGTTACTCACTTCCTCGCCTACTATTGCCGCGAAAACCAGAAACCCGAGCGCCGTTTCACGCCCGCCGCCATGCGCCTGCTGATCGATTACGACTGGCCGGGCAATATCCGCGAGCTCGAAAACGTCACCGAGCGTGCCGTCGTTCTATCCAGCGAGGAACTCATTGGCCCCGACCTGTTGCCGGAAAACCTGCGGAGTCGCGAAGTCGTACCCGGCGTTCGCCTCCCCGCGCCCCCGCTGCTCACCTCTGGGGCGCTTTCGCCTGCCACGTCCGAGTCGGCCCCATCCACCGGCCTCGCCGACATCCTCGAAGACGTCGAACGCCGTCTGATTCTCGATATGCTCGAGCGCACCGCCTGGAATCAGACGGAAGCTGCCGAGCGTTTCCAGATTCCTCTATCCACTCTGAATCAAAAGATCAAGCGCCTCGGCATCGATCCCCGCCGCCGCGCCCGTTCCAACTCAGCCGATTCCCCACGCGAATTCTCTGCAGCCACCACCAAGGTCGCCCCACACAACTGACTTCGGGTACCCCGATGCTTCTCCCGCAGGGACCAGCCTTCGGCGCGGTGTGCGACCACGTCCGTTCGACCCTGCGTTGCCTTTAAACTCCGTGGGGCGTCCCACCCCCCCGTAGTCGCGCGTGGGGCATCACTCACAGAAAATCTTTACCTTCTTTCCGTCACCTTTCTCGATATCCACGTTCAATTCCTCCAGCGCCTGTCCCAACTCTTCACCCTTCAGGGTGCTGAGAGCATCGAGATCGATCCCCTGTTCGCTCAGCCGCTCAGTCACCCTCCGCGGCATCACGGCGAGCAAACGCGCACCGGTGCGCGTAAACGCCAGCGGCACCCGCACGTTCACGTTGTCCTCGCCCGGCCGCTCCACCAGAATCCGCAGGTACCGGAATTTCTTCCCGCTCGCTGCAGCAGTCCCGGTCGCGGCCGGCAACGCATCGTTATCCGCCGCGCCTTCCACCGTCGGCTTCCCGATCTTGTCGAGCAGCCGTTCGGCGTCTTCTGCAGTGATCTTTCCTTCCGCCACCATCTCCAGAATCTTCTTTCTCTCTGCCGACATGGTCTCTCCTCCTTAATCCTGCTCCTGGCTCAGTCTTTCGAGTGCTTCCTCGACAGTCAGTTCGCCCCTCGACAACTGCTCCAGGACGTACAAATTCGGCGAAGGCGCCTCGAACGACTTATCGAGCGCCGCCCCGATCGCATTTAGCCGGTTCTTCACCGTCGGGTAGCTGATGCCGAAAAGGCTCTCCATCTTTTTGATCGACCCGTGATGCCGCACGAACGCCATCACAAACGCCTGGTCCTCCGGCGACAGCTTTCCCAGCGGCGAGAGTTCGAACTCCCCCTCCATCACCATTCCACAACTCGAACAACCCATTCGGGAAACCTTCAGCGGCTGCTGGCATTCAGGGCAAATGGCTTTTGAAATGTCCATAGCTCACCTTCATGAAACAAGAAAAGAATAAAGAAGGCAATCAGTAAATGCAATACACGACTTAATATTTATGATCTATACGCTAATAGCACCTATTTTTTATTGCATGTTTGTTCACTTTATTAATATCCCCATGAAGACACACGAATACCCCGTTGAACAGGTGAGATTCGAAAATCAGCCGGCGTTGGCTGTCCTGGGCCTGCCTACTGGGTGCTGTCCGTGCTCTTCTTCCAGCCCACTGGCAGCAGCGTATTCGAGAGGTCGTTACTCGAGAGGTCTACCCCGCTCAGATCGGTTTCTCTCAGGATGGTTGTGGTTAGATCGGCGTCCTTCAAATCGGCGCCGTGCAGCTTCGCGTCGCGTAGATTCGCCGCCCGCAGATTCGCACGACGAAGCTTGGCCCCGGTCAGGTCAGCACGGAAGAATTCGATTCCGCCCAGCTGCGCTTCGGTCAGGTCTGCATCGGCCAGCCTGGCGTCTGTCAGGTCGGCATTTCGCAGATCGGCGTTGTGGAGATCGGCCTGGCTGAGGTCGGCAGACGAAAGCCTGGCTTCGCGCAAGTCTGCGCCCGCCAGTCGCGATCCGCGCAGGTCCGCGTAGGCGAGCACCGCACCCCGCAGGTCGGCAGTCACCAGGTCCGCTTCGCGCAAATCCGCGCGAACTCCCCCCTCCTGCACCCGCATGTATTTCAGATGGTCTTCGAGGATTTTCTGAAGGGACTTTCCGTTATGCCGTATCGAACGCGGTTGCCGCAATGTACCCGTTCCTTTCCACGGACCGGACTGCTTGTCCCAGGCCCGATTTCGCGGCATCTATTCTACCGGAAACTCCAAAAACTGCCTGCCCCGATCCCCTCTGTGCTACCTTCAAGGGCAAATGCCAATGCTGCCCGCCAGCCCAAGACGCCGCTTCCGCAGTCCGTCCCTAGCCGCCGCAGCCCTTCTGGCTGCGATCCTCGCCGTCTCCGCTGCGGGCACGGCACCGCAGTCGGGTTCCGACGACCAGGTTCACGAAATCGCCGCCACACTGGCTTCGGGACAAGTAACGATCGTAGCCGCACACGACGGTTTTATCGTCGCTGCCATTGGCCACCCCTTCGAGCCGGACGATCTTCCTCCGCTGATCGTTCCGCTCGGCGCGAGCGACCTCGCCGTCGCCCTCGGCGCCGTTGATTGGGTCGAGCCGCCATCGAACCGTCCCGTCCTGCAGCTCGCCACCCGCCTGCCAGGACTGATTAACGGCTTGAGCGGCAACGCACCACGCCTCTCGAGCAATACGAACCTCTCTCGCCTCGACGAAATCGGTCTCTCCATCCTCACTTCGTTCCGCCGGGTGGCCCGCAACCTCCGCGCCCAGCTCCATCTGCCGAAAACTCTGCCCCTGGCCGAAATCCTCATCGTTCGCCGACCCTTTGGCTCCTCTGGAGATGTCTGGGACCTCAGCTATTGGATCCGCCAGCGGTTTCTTCAGGAGAATTTCTGGAATACCGAGGTCGAGCGGCCGCGCTACACCCGCATGTTTCCTCGCAAGGACGACCAATCCGGAATGATCGAAATCAGCTATCCTCCCGGCAATTCGTCCCCCGGCCCGCTAGATTGGCTCTCGCAACCCTCCGGCCGCTTGGCGCAATACCTCGCCGCTCATCCCAAGCTCGCCAAGACCCAGCGCTTCATCGCCGAGGGGAAGGGAAGAAAGACCAAGCTGGCCAATCTCGTGCCGCTCGTGAAAACCGCCTTGGAGACCATGGTCCCCGCTTCCGAGCCCAAGGCCATGGCCGTCATCGACTCGCACCACGGTTTCTCCTGGATCATTCAGCCCCCGCCGCTCCCGAAATCGAAATCCAGCCGCCCGCCCGGCGCTCCCACGCTCGGCGCCCAGCCACACAATTAGGCCGCCTCACCACCAGCCGGCGCGGCCTTCAGGCTGTGCCTCTCGACCACCAGCAACGCCTCCCAACCCCGAGGCCACGGCAGACGCTACCCCAGCCCTTCCTCCGAAGGAAAAGCCCCCCGCATGGGGAGGGTCTTCGCTTCTATCCAGCCTTCGATCTTTCGATCTGGCTCTACTTCGCGCCGCCCGCCAGCTTCTGCTTCAGCCGTGCGCTCTTCTCCTCCACCGACCGCGCCAGTTCCTGTTTGTGCGCCACGAGCTTCTCCGCCAGCTTCACGTCCCCCAATGCCAGGATTTCCGCCGCGAAAATCGCCGCGTTCCGCGCCCCCGACTTGTCGAGCGACATCGTCGCTACCGGAACCCCTGCCGGCATCTGCACCGTCGCCAGCAGCGCGTCGAGCCCGTTCAGCGAAGTGGCCGCCAACGGCACCGCCACCACCGGCAGCGTCGTCAGCGAAGCCACCACCCCGCCCAAGTGCGCCGCGCCGCCCGCGCCGACGATGAACACCTTCACTCCACGCCCCGGCGCCGCCTGAACGTATTCATGCAGCTTCGCCGGCGACCGGTGCGCCGACAGCACCTCCATCTCCGCGCCAATTTCAAATTTCGCCAGCTGGCTGGCGGCTTCCGCCATCACCGGGAGGTCGGAGTCCGACCCCATCAGAATCGCCACGCGCAGTTGCCCGATTGTCTCTGAAGTCACTGCTGCCCTCCCCGAGTAAAATAACTAAAAGATTTTCTATATGTTTTTTCCTATATCTTTTCGATAATGCATCCCTTCAAAATGGACCCGCTCCGCCGCAGCGTATGCCCGCTCCGCCGCAGCGCCCAGATTGCTCCCGGTGGCCGTCACGCCGAGCACGCGTCCGCCCGCCGTCACGAATCCATCCCCCATTGCGCGCGTTCCTGCGTGGAAGACCACCACGTTTCCCAATTCTTCCGCCGCCTCCAGCCCCTCGATCGGCTTTCCGGTTTCGTACTTGCCCGGATATCCGCCCGAGGCCAGCACCAGGCACACGCTCGCTTCCGGCTTCCAGCGCGCCTCGATCCGGTCCAGCGAACCGTCAGCCGCGGCCTGCAACGCCTCTCCCAGGTCGAAATCCATCCGCGCCACGATCGCCTGGCACTCCGGATCGCCCATGCGGCAATTGAACTCGAGCACCTTCGGCCCTTCCGCTGTCAGCATCAGCCCGCAATAGAGAAAACCCACGTACGGACTGCCTTCTTTGGCCATGCCAAGCAGTGTCGGCCGGACGACTTTCTCAATAATCTCCCGTTCCAAGGCCTCGGGAATGATCCCTGCATCCGAAAATGCGCCCATTCCGCCCGTATTCGGACCCTTATCCTGGTCGAATGCCCGCTTATGGTCTCTCGCCGGCGCCATCGGCAGGATGTGCTCTCCATCCGTTAACACTATGAAAGAAAGTTCCTTACCATCCAGAGCCTCTTCGAGCAGGATTCTCCGCCCAGCCTCGCCAAACTCCTGTTTGTCCATCAACCGCTCGATAAAGGCCGTAGCCTCGTCCGGAGAGCTGGTCACCAGCACCCCTTTCCCAGCGCACGGCCCGTCCGCCTTGATCACCACCGGCCAATCCACCGCGCACATCGCCGAATACGCCTCGCCTGCTGAATCGCAGATTCCGTACGTCGACGCCGTTGGAATCCGCTGGCGCTCCAGGAACTGCTTGGCGAAGATCTTGCTTCCTTCCAGACGCGCCGCTGCCCGAGAGGGACCCACCACTCGCAGCCCTCGCTTGCCGAATTCGTCCGCCAGGCCGGCGACCAGCGGCTGCTCAGGTCCCACCACCGTAACGCTCGGGTTTAGCTTCGCCGCCGTCTCCACCAGTTTCTGCAGATCGGCCAGCGAGCCACTCACACGTTCCGCATCACGCGCAATCCCATCGCTTCCGGGCGTGCACCATACGTGTTCGACGCTCTTCGACCGCTTCAGCTTCCACGCCAGTGCGTGCTCGCGACCGCCACTACCCACAACCAGTGCTTTTGTCATAGGATCAGTCACCTTAATTCGCCACAAACTCACCTGTCAACTCCGGAGAAAACTGCTCGCGGAAACGCTCGAATGCGTTAGCATCTCCTTGTCTCTCCGAACCCCAAACGGTACCGGAAAGCGCCGATGCAGCCAAGAGAAACAACCGCGAAACAGGGAAGACAAACCTCAAAATGAACCTTTCAAATGGCCAGATCGCGCGCGTCCTCTCAACCTTCGGCTTCGCCATTACCGATGCCCATGCCCGGCAGGTTTCCGACTATATCGCGCTCCTTCTTCGCTGGAATCGCCGTGTCAATCTCACCTCGATTACCGATCCCGAAGAGATTCTCGCCCGCCATTTCGGGGAATCTCTCTTCGGCATCAAAGTTGCGAACATCGAATCCGGTGACCTTCTCGATATTGGTTCTGGCGCCGGCTTCCCCGCCATCCCAATTGGCCTTTTTTGCCCTCATATCCACGCAACCTTGCTTGAACCTAACGTAAAAAAGGCCGTCTTTCTCTCGGAAGCCTGCCGCGTGCTCTCCATAGCTCATCGGGTCAAGATTTGCCGTTTTCGCCTCGAAGACTATCATCCCCACGACGCCCGCTTTGATTTTCTCACCAGCCGAGCCGTCCGGGTGACCTCTCTTTTTCTCGATCGTTCCCAAGAGCTGCTCCGTCCCGGCGGAAAGCTTGCTCTCTGGCTCGGCCGCGAAGACGCTGCTTCCGTCGCCAGACATTCTGCTTGGACCTGGAGCGAAGTCGCCATAATCCCCGGCTCCGAACGCCGGGTCATCCTCTGCGGCATTCCTGGCGCTGGGTATGTTTCACGTGAAACACCCGGTGACGCCGTTCAACCTGGTTCCACGTGAAACATTTCATGTTTGCACTTTCCACTTCTCTCCCCATTTGCTAAATTTCGCTCTGAACCCAGCCGGAGGCTGCCTTGGGACGAATCCTCGCTGTCGCCAACCAGAAGGGAGGCGTCGGCAAAACCACCACCGCCATCAATCTTTCCGCTTCCCTTGCCTCGAAGGGCCTCAAAATCCTGCTGGTGGACTGCGATCCCCAGGCCAACGCCACCTCCAGCCTTGGTTTCCAGCGCGATCCCGCCCGTCGCTCCCTCTACAACCTCATCCTATCCGCCGATCCCGCCACCTCCGTCATTCAGAAAACCTCTCTCGAAACCCTCGATCTCCTCCCCTCCGACAAAAACCTCGCCGGAGCAACCATAGAACTCGTCGACGCCGAGCAGCGCGAATTCCGCCTCAAACACGCCCTCGAGCCGCTGAAATCCAGCTATGATTTCATCCTCATCGACTGTCCCCCGGCCCTCGACCTGCTCACCCTCAACGCCCTCGCTGCCAGCGACGCCGTCCTCATCCCCATCCAGTGCGAGTATCTGGCACTCGAGGGCGTTTCCGAGCTCCTCGATACGCTCATGCGCATCCGCAGGAACCTCAATCCCTCCCTCGAAGTCGAAGGCATCGTCCTCACCATGTACGACGAACGCACCACGCTCTCCCGTCAGGTCGCCTCCGATCTTCGCAGCTTCTTTGGTTCCCAGGTCTTTCAATCGGTCATTCCGCGCAATGTGCGCCTGGCCGAAGCCCCCAGCCACGGAAAACCGATCCTGCAATATGATCCGTCGAGCAGGGGAGCCACCAGTTACGTTCAGTTAGCCGAGGAGGTAATCGCGAATGGCAAGAAACGCCCTGGGCAAGGGCCTGAACGCTCTAATCAGGCCGCCTGATACGCCTCCCGCTCCGCCCCAGCCTGCCGCTCAGGCTCCCGGCGAATCCGCTCCGGCCGAGGTCGATACCGATCGTATCGACCCCAGTCCTTATCAGCCGCGGACTCAGTTCCGCGAAGAGGCCCTCCGAGAGCTCTCCGAATCCATCCGCTCCGCCGGCATTATCCAACCGCTCATCCTCCGCAAAAACGGCGAGCGCTACCAGCTCATCGCCGGTGAGCGCCGTTGGCGTGCCGCACTCCTCGCCGAACTCAAGCGCGTGCCCGCCATCGTTCGCGACATCCCCGAGGAGCAAGCCCTGGAAATCACCCTCGTCGAAAATATTCAGCGTGAAGACCTCAGCCCCATCGAGCAGGCCAAGGCTTTCGAACGCATGACGGACGAATTCGGCTTTACCCAGGAGCAATTAGCCAAGCGCACCGGCAAGGACCGCAGTACCGTCACTAACACATTGCGTCTGTTGAACTTGGACAAATCCATCCAGGAAATGATCGATCGCGGAAAGCTCAGCGCCGGCCACGGTCGCGCCCTCCTCTCTATCGAGGATCTCCGTCTGCGCAAAGCCCTCGCTGAACGCGCCGCCCGCGGTCGTCTCAACGTCCGCCAGATCGAGCGCTTTGCCGCTCGTAAAAAGTCTCGCACCGCCGCCCCCGCTCCGGTGGATCCCAACGTCCGCGCCGCCATCGAGGAGCTGCAGCGTACCCTGGGTACCCGCGTCGTCCTCCGGCCGCGCCGCGGGGGTCGCCCCGGCCAGCTTGCCATCGAATACTACGACGACAAGCAGCTCATTGCCCTCTACGACCGTCTGCTTGGCCGCTGAGCGCTCATGCGGGGATAATTAGCTAATAGCTATGAATTCGCCGATCCGATTTTTCTCCGATGATAAGGAGGGCCCCGGCTGGGCAGGCTTCCTCGACCCCTCCGTCCGCGTCGAGGGCTCGATCGAGGTCCCCGGCACGCTCCGTTTCGACGGCAGGCTCAAAGGACGCATCGTTTCCGGCCGCGTCCTCGTGCTCGGCGAAACCGCAGACGTCGAAGGTGAGATCGAGGGCGAACAGGTGATTGTTTTCGGCCGTTTTCGCGGCACGCTGCGCGCCGCCGCCCGCATTGAGATCCATTCCGGGGCCGTCGTTTCGGGCGACCTCTTCACACCCTGCCTCGCACTCGAGCCCGGTGGCCGCTTCGACGGCCAGTGCTTCCTGATTCCCCCCGGAGCGCAGGACGACCCCGTCCTTGTTCCCGTCCGCTCCGTCGCGCGCGAGGAATCTACCGCCGGCTAACTTCGTTTCCGGCGGCTCCGGCCAGGGCAATACAGCCTCTAGGACTTGCCGGCTTGCCGGTGAATCTGCGGGAGAATCGCGTAAAACGCCTCGGCGAACCAGTGCGCGCCGCTGAAATCGGCTGAGAGGTCTTCTGAAGGCATCAGGCAAGTAATCCACCAATGGGAATCATCTCTCCGTTTGACGAACTCCCAGCAATATCCAGGCGTGCCGGCCATTTCCACGCCGCGCGTGGCCGCCAGCCGGTAGCCGCGCCGGTTTTGGATGTTTCTCTGCACCCGTGTCCACACCGCCGGATCGAATTTCAGATTCTTCGGCATGTGCATTGAGAGGAAGACGACCGTCGGCGCGTCCTCGTGAATCGGGAAATGGAGCATGTGCTCGAGCGCCAGGCTATCGCCTTCGTGCGTCGCAAACCAGCCTTCCGGCACGGGAATGCGCCAGCCGCGGTACTTCGCCGAGGGTCCGTAGGCCAGGTGCCAGCCGATCCCCGCGATTTCCGGCAGGAAAATTGCCATGCAGATCAGCGTGGCGATGGTTCCCGCCGCCAATATGCGCGAAAGATTGCTGCGCGGCCTCATTTTCGAATTCGAGTCCACCCCCGGCGCCCCCCGCCAAGGTTCCCTCCGCGTCCCGCTGCCGAACTGCCGCCCGCCAGCAGGGTATAATGCACAGTTTTAACGTCGAAGCCGGATCGCCGGCAGCGCTTGTGCCTTGCGGCGGCGCCGTCAGCCTCAACGACGGTGCCCAACCCGCCCCGCGCGTCCTCTGTCGTTTCCGGCAGCATCGAGGAGAGCCCTTTGGCGGACAAGGTCCGACTGACCTCCATGGCCAAAGCCGCCGGTTGAGCGGCCAAGCTGAGTCCCAGTCTGCTGGACTCTGTTTTGCGGCGTCTGCCGCGCCTGGAAGACCCGAACTTGCTCGTTGGCTACAGCACGAGCGACGACGCGGGGGTGTATCGACTCACCGACGAGATCGCCCTGGTCGAGACCGTCGACTTTTTCACGCCCATCGTCGACGATCCCCACGCTTTCGGCCTCATCGCCGCCGCCAACTCCCTCAGCGACGTCTACGCCATGGGTGGCCGCCCGATCGTCGCCCTCACGATCATCGGCTTTCCCGCCTCCGGCGCGCCCGATCTGATGGAGCAAATCCTCCGCGGCGGCATGGAGAAGATGAGTGAGGCCGGCTGTGCCATCGCCGGCGGCCATTCCATCCGCGACGAGGAGCTGAAATTCGGCTACGCCGTCACCGGCCTGGTCGACCCCTCCCGCGTCTGGCGCAACGTCGGCGCCCGCCCCGGCGACGTCCTGCTGCTCACGAAACCCGTTGGCACGGGCGTCATTGCCACGGCGCTCAAGAGCGGCCACGCGCCAGAGGAATGGGTCGAGGCCGCCGTTGCGTCAATGACGCGCCTCAATCGCGATGCCGCCGAAGCCCTGCGCGAAATCGAGGCCGGCTCCGATCTCTCGCCGGTTCACGCCGTTACCGACGTCACTGGCTTCGGCGTCCTGGGCCACGCCCACGAAATGGCTGCCGGCTCCGATGTCTCTCTCGAAATCGATTCCGCCGCCGTCGAATATCTCCCCGGCGCCGCCGAAGCGGCCCGCGCAGGCCATCTCGCCGGCGGCCTTAAAGCCAATCGCGAATTTCTGGAGCACTGCCTCCAATTCGAGGACTCCACGCCCGCCGAGCATCGCCATCTGCTGCTTGACCCGCAGACCTCCGGCGGCTTGCTCGTCTCGGTCGATCCCGAGGCCGCAGAACGGGCGATTGCGGCTCTCGAACGCCGCGGCGTTTCCGCTCGCCGCATCGGCCGGGTCATCCCCAGGAAATCTCCGCTGATTCGGGTCTCCTAGTGCGCATTTTTCACGCGCACCGAGCCCCGGCGACGAACTGAATCCATGGACACCATCACACACGGCATCGCCGGCGCGCTCATCGGCAAATCGTTCTTTTCTGATCGCTGGGGCCCTGCCGCCACCGTCGCCGCTACGCTGGGTGCCGTTTTTCCCGATATCGACGTCGTCGCGGAGTTTTTCTCCCACAGCCCGGTCAGCCTGCTGAAATATCATCGCGGCATCACCCATTCCTTCGTCGCCATGCCCGTTTTCGCTCTCCTGCTGGGAGCGTTTGTCTGGTGGCTGGCCCGCCGGTTCGGCGTCCGCTCTTCCTTCTGGGTGCTGGTGCTGGCCGCGCTCTCCGGCATCGCCAGCCACATCCTGCTCGACGGCCTCACCTCCTACGGCACGCGCATGTGGGAACCCATCTCGTGGACTCACGTCTCCTGGGACTGGCTCTTCATCGTCGATCCCATCCTCACGGCGCTCCTGCTGGTCCCACAGCTGGCCGCCTGGGTCCAGCGCGACCGGCAGAAAGCCCCCTGGCGCGCGCTGGCGATGTGGGGACTCTTCAGCGTGCTCGCCGCGATCGCCTGGGCCGCGGAATGGGCCGTCAACGCGCCTTTCAACTTCCGCATCGTACCGATCGCGGCCGCCATTTTTGCCGCGGTCTTCTTCATCCCGATCTATGGCGGCCGGTTCTTCGCCTGGTCGCGCCGGGAATGGTGCCTGGCGGGATTTGTGCTTGCCGTGCTCTACATCGGCCTCTGCGGCTTCGAGCACCACCAGGCGCTCGAGCGCGTCCGCGCCTTCGCCCGCCAGCAGCCGCTCCGCGTGGAAAGCGTCGCCGCCGTCCCCATGCCGCCCTCGCCCGTCGAATGGAACGGCCTGGTGCTCACGCCCGACGGCGTCTTCGGAGCCCGCTTCGACGTCAACCGCGGCCGCCCGCCGCGTTTCCGCTTCCTCCACGACTCGCCGTCGAATCCCTACATCCGCGAAGCCGACAAGCTCCCGGCCGTCAAGACCTATCTCGGCTTCGCCCGTTTCCCCATCGTCCGCTTCTACCGCTCGGGCCACGAATGCATCGTCGAGTTTCTCGACGTCCGCTTTTACAATTACGAGCAGCGCGAAGGCCGCCATCCTTTCGTCTATCGCGTCGTTTTCTCGAGCGCTGGCCGGCTCTTGCACCAGGGCTGGCGCATGCGGTAAACCTCTGACGGAGCGAAATGAAAATCCTCATCTTCAGCGACATTCACGGCGACTCGCGAGCCATCGAGCGCCTCCTGGCCCAGCCCGCCGATCTCTACATCACCGCCGGCGACCTTTCCGTCTTCGGCCGCGGACTCGAACGCCTCGGCACCCTCCTCGCCCCGCTCGGCGACCGCGTCTGGTCCCTGCCCGGCAACCACGAAACCGAGCGGCAGAACCAGGAATTCTGCGGCCGCTACGGCCTGGTCGATTTCCATCGCCAGTCCCGCCAGCTCGGCCAGACGACCATCGCCGGCCTCGGCTATAGCAACCCCACTCCCTTCGACACGCCCGGCGAATATTCCGAGGAAGAAATCGCCGAGGCGCTCTCCGCCTTCGACCAGCTTCCCGCGCCGCTCTGCCTCGTCGTCCACTTCCCGCCGTGGAACACCGCGCTCGACGAAGTCGCCCGCGGCCGCCACGCCGGCAGCCGCATCCTCCGCGAATGGGTCGAACGCCGCCAGCCCGCATGGCTCTTCTGCGGCCACATCCACGAATGCGCCGGCAAGGCCGATCAAATCGGAGCAACCCGGTGCTTCAACGTAGGAAAAGCCGGTTATTTGCTGGAAATCGAAGGGTAACGCCAACTGGAATTGGGGCGGCCACCCGCTGATGCCCGCCCTGCGCACCGGCGCCGTCATTCCATCACTGACGAACGCAGTGAGCCATCTGCTCCCTCGAACCGGAATCAAGACAGCAGATTCCGCGTGGCCTCCGCATCTCGGCCCGTCACCGTGCCTGGCGTCGCGGCGCGGGGAAGGCAATCGTCCCGGCGCCGCTTTCCTGCGACAGCGCCAGAAAGTCGTCCACGTTCTGTCGGGTGATCACGTCAATGCCCGTATCGATCCTCCGCGGGATCTGAACGCCCAGCGAAGCCTGCCAAAGCATAAGAACCGCCATGGAGCCCTGCATTCTCGGCCTGGTGGATGACGACGCCTCCATGATTCCTTCCTTGATGGCTTCGAGGATCGGCCGGATGCCGTCCATGCCGACCACTTTCACCTTGCCTCCTCTTTTCGTTTCCTTCACCGCTGCGGCAATGCCGATCGGGCCGGATGCGTCGCAGCACAGGTAGCCTGCGAGGTCCGGGTTCGCTGCCAGAACGGCCAGGGCCTGCCGCTTGGCCGTCGGAGCGTCGTCGTTGTCCATGCCGCCATCGACGATGGTTATGCCCGGATGCCGTTTCAGCACCGCGATCTGCGCCTCGTAGCGCTCCTTGTGGTTCGGCGCCGTCGGGAATCCCTGCATGACGGCGACTTTCCCGCTTTCTCCAATCAGCCGCGCCAGCCTCTCGGCCGCAATCGCTCCCTGCTGGGTGAAATCGTTGCCGACACTCGTGATTCCGGCTTCCGGCGACGGGGAATCGAACACGACGATCGGAATCCCCCGTCTTCTGATCTCGTCGATCTCCGGCAGATTGGCGAGAGCGTCGACGGGATCCACCGCAATTCCGTCCGCTTGCGTCGCCACGGCCTTTCTCAGCATCGAGTTCTGCTCGGCCGCGTTTGCCGATGAGGGCGCGTGGTAGTCGATCGCGATCTGGATGCCGAGTTCCCGGCGAAGCAGTTCGGCCTGCTCCACCGCGCCCTCATGCACCTCCTCAAACCACGGATGGGCGACTTTAGGAACGATGGCGAAGCGAAAACTCTTTCCCATGTTCATTTCCCTCCAAAGCCGGCGGCCGGCCACACAAATCCTCCGCGCCCACCCGATTAATTCGGGCCTTGCCGGCGGCCGGGAGGTGCAAGACGCGTCCCGCCGGCGCCGGCTGTCTACGGAAATCTGGCAGGACCGTTTCGCTCAAGCTGCCTAGGCCGCTTTCCCCTTGGCCACCCGTGCCTTCTGGCCTGGCGGAACGGTGATTTCGCACTTCCTCACGCGAATCTCACCTTCCACAAACCGCCGGTAGATCTTCTCCACGGCGGCGTACCCCTCGTTGCGGAATTTGTCCGCGTCTTCGCTCTTCTCCCACCAACTGACCGCCAGCACCGAATCCGGCGCATCGCCGGGAATCATCCACATCACGTCCACCAACCCCGGAAACTTCTTCACCATCGGCAGAATTTCCCGTTCCGCTGCGGTGCACAGCGCCCGGGCCTGCCCGTGCTTCGTCTTCATCTCCAGCACTCGTGCGTACATTTCTCCTCCTCCTCGGCCTCGCCAACCTCGCGAGGCCATGCCCTTCCGGAAAACACGGCGCGCCCGTGGCCACACCCTCCACACGCCCATTTGAAATGGAACTCCGAGTTTGAATTAAGGGCAGACTCTTTCTCTTGTCCATGTGCTGAGCACGCGTGGTGCCACGCCTGTGGAACGGGGAACGGGTCAGATTACCGGCTTAACCCCTTATGGGAGTGGAAATTCTGGCCGCGAGACCATACAGCAGCCATGGACCCCCAGGTCAAGCTGGGGTGGAATCGCGCAGAGACGAGAGAATGCCCGGACCCGCGAAACGATGACCACCAGGAGGTGACCTGCCAGGAGACACGCTCGTTTGCGAAGGAATTAAGACTCACAGCTTGCCGCGGAGGCTCCCGTGAGGGGCAAACCCCACCTTTCGGTGAGATCATTTGGCGAGGACGGGGGACACCCTAGGCGAAGCGCAGAGTATAGACGAATGGGACTTGACACCGTCTTGGCCTTGCTAGATGATGACTATGAGTACCACATGCCCCAAGCACTTCTAAAGTGGACCGACGAGAAATTTGATGTCACGCCTTTTCTGAAGGGCGCTGACCGAACTTGGCGCCCGCGCCACGCGACAGCCCTCGGAGCACTCTACGCGGCCGACTGCATGAAGCTCCTCCCCCTGATAAAAGACGGCGTCGTCGACACGGTGTTCGCGGACCCTCCGTTCAACATCGGGAAAAAGTATGGCAAGAACACGAACGACAACCTTCCCGACGAGCGCTACCTCCGCTGGTGCCACGAATGGCTAACGGAGTGCGTCCGGGTTCTAAAACCCGGCGGCTCCTTGTTCCTGTATAACCTCCCGCGATGGAACATCCAGCTAGGGGCATTTCTTTCAGAGCAGGGCTTGCAGTTCCGGCACTGGATCGCAATCGAGATCAGCGCCTGCCTACCCATTCCCGGCCGTTTGCATCCCAGCCATTACAGCCTTCTCTACTACAGCAAGGGAAAGCCGAAAACGTTCCATCGAATACGTACGCCAATCCTGACGTGCAGACATTGCGGCAAGGAGATCAAGGACTACGGCGGTCACCGCGACGCCATGAATCCGAAGGGCGTAACACTCAAGGACGTGTGGACAGATATCCCTCCGGTCCGCCACTGGAAGTTTAAGTCCAAGAATCGCCGTGCGAACGCCCTCTCAACGAAGACCCTTGACCGCGTCGTCGACATGTCCACGGAGCCGGGAGACTTGGTCCTCGACCCTTTCGGCGGCAGCGGGACGACATTCGTTGTCTGCGAGAGCAAGCACAGGCACTGGATTGGCTCGGAGATCGACTTCAGCGACGATATCATTGAACGCTTGGAAGGCGATGAGATCCGCGCACACCGCAACGGTGATTTCGTCGAGCGGTAGCCTACTCAATAGCTCGACCGGAAGTCCCCTTGGGAATGCGTGGCACGTCCCTGCTCGTGGCGTCATGCTCTATTGCCACAATCTGCAAAATACCCTGCTCGCACGGGATCGACCGCCACAGGTCTAGATACGGTTCCAACTCGGGCATGTTGCCGACGCGGTCGGTAAGGTATTGGTAGAGCTTGCGCGAGGGCACCACCAGAATGCCAGCCGCCAGAATACCCTTCAGGAGTCCGAGAGCCATCTTGTTTAATGCCCGGTGGCTAGAAGAGATATTACCCGTTTCCCACTCAAGCGCCACGGGTCCAAAGTCCGTATAGAGCACGGCATCAAGCTTGCCTGGCCTTTTAAGCACAGCCAAGTCGAGCGGACGCTCGAGCTCCCAGCCCTGCCGGGACAATTCTTGCATGAGACCAAGCTTGATGGGTGTAACACCATTGCCCCGCTTGCGACGCTTACCAGACTCCGGATAGACAGTGAATTTCCCCGTGCCGCGCGGCCAATCAACCTCAGTAATCGCCTTGCGCAGTTTCCTCCGCGTCTTTTTCCATTCGGCGGAAGCCGCATACCTTCCACAGGAAATGAGCGTTTCTTCCCTGACGATCTTCATCGTGGTCAGAATAGCTCCTTCACCGGCACGCCGAGAGCGTCCGCGATTTTCTTGATGTTGAGCAGACTCACATTCCGTTCACCCCGCTCGATGCCACCGATATACGTGCGGTCGAGCTCGCAAACCTCGGCAAGAGCTTCCTGAGAAAGGTTCTTTCTCGTCCGCAGCTCCCGCACACGCTGGCCAAACGCGAGCTTGGTCACGGCGTCATCCCTTTTAGCCATGCGCTACAGAAAATCACGGATGATGACCTTAAGTCCACGGACTATAGGTATCGGGCCATTAAATTAACCAACCCGACCGCAAATTCAAGATCTGAAACCTCAGGATCGAAAGGCGAAGGCGGAGAGGTTCAGAAGGCTGATAGCACACCGCCCGGGTAAACGACTCGGGCTACTGTTCACGGATAATCTGAAAGCCAAAATCCAAATCCTGCACAACAACGCGACCGGAAAACCCTTGAACCCCAAATAACTGCCTCCGCACAAGGGAACAGCGCATCGGTCTTTTTGCTTGTATATGTCTTGACACGTATATGCCATGCGCGGTATATCAGGAGCGTGAAATCCGTCTTCGAAATCATCGCCGAGCCGAACCGCCGCGCGATCTTGACCCTCCTGCTCTCGTCCCAACAGTCCGTTGGAGAGATCGAGCGGCGGCTTCGCATGCCGCAGCCGACCGTCTCCAAGCATCTGCGCGTGCTGCGCGAGGCCGGCTTCGTGGAATCCGCGGTGGACGCACAGCGTCGTCTGTACCGGTTGAAACCCGAACCGCTTCGGGAAGTCGAGGTCTGGCTGGCCCCGTTCCGCCGCTTCTGGTTCGCTCACGTGGATGCTCTCGAACGCCACCTCGACCGCATGGCTCAATCCACGCGAACGAAAAAAAGGATAAGGAGAACGAGATGACCGATCGCGAGCACTACACGCCGGGCCCGGCCAGAGCGGCCCAGGTACAAAAAGTCGGAGACAAGTGGACGCTCGTTCTCGTCAGGGAACTCTCCCATCCGCCGGAAGCGGTCTGGCAGGCGCTAACCGAACCGGAGCATCTCCGCGAGTGGGCGCCCTTCGACGCCGACGGAAACCTGGGTACGGCTGAAGCCACAGTAAAGCTCACCACGGTCGGAGCGCCCACGCCGCAGGTTTCCGAAGCAAAAGTGACGCGAGCCGACGCTCCCAGCCTGCTGGAGTACAACTGGGGTGACTTCGACGTGCGCTGGGAACTCCAGCCAAACGGTGACGGTACCCTCCTGACCCTGTGGACCAGCATCGGCCGGCAATTCATCTCCATGGGCGCTGCCGGATGGCACATCTGTATCGACGTTTTGGATCGCTTTCTCGGCGGAACTCCCATCGGTCGTATCGTTGGTGTAGAGGCGATGCAGTTCGAAGGCTGGCAAAAGCTCAACGCCGAGTACGCCAAGCAGTTCGGTATGGAAACGCCCAACTGGCCGCCGAAGTCGGTTCAATAGCGATGAATCGAGGGGGACCGCTTCGCATGAATCCCAAGGTCGATGGATATTTAAGGAAAGCCAAAAAGTGGCAAAATGAAATGAAGAAATTGAGAACGGTCGTTCTCGATTGTGGCCTGACCGAGGAATTGAAATGGCGCCAGCCTTGTTACACCCTTCAGAAAAGCATCGTGGTTCTAATCAGTCCCTTCACCAGGTCCACGTAGACGCACCCGTTGTCCCGTTCGGCCACGCCCGCTAAAATCGCCCCGGGAAGGCTATATTCTTGTTCTCGGTCTCCCCACGCGCTTCCGCCCATCCGCCCGTTACTCCACTCCGCCGAATGCGTATCGATTTTCAAAATTCATCTACTTGAGAACACAGGGTTTCCGCACCGAAAAAATCGTCACGCGTATCGATTTTCCAATAGTTTCTGCGGTGGCTTTTAGCGTTTCGACCGGAGGGGTTTGGCAGGGTAGATGACCACTTGCCGGTCCTCGCCCTGGCCTTCGCTTTCGCTGCGGACGCCGGGGATTTCGGCCAGAACCATGTGGAGGATGCGACGCTCGCGTGGGGGCATGGGATTGAAGCGAAAGCGAATGCCGGTTTCGACGACGCGCTGGGCTGCGACGCGAGCGGAGAGCTTCAGCTCCTCCACCCGGTCGGCGCGGAAGTTTGCGGCATCGAGCCGGACGCGGTCATAAAGGTGGGGATCGAGTCGCAGCCAGCGGACAGCCAGATATTCCAGCGCCTGGAGCAACTCGGCGTTGCGTTCGAGCAGCAGTTCCTGATCGGGGCCGGAAAGCATCGCCCGAAGTTCGACGCTCTCGATCGCGTTCGGCGCCGGGTCTGCGGTTTCGATCTTGTAGCGCAGGTCAAACGAGCCGCCCGAAATCATCGCGTCCAGGAAGCGGCGCAGTTCCCCGCCGGCCGCCTCGCGATCCAGTTGCCCATCATTCGAGAATCGATAGTCCATGGCTCGAGGGGTTCACACCCCGTTCCCTTTCCGCCGGAGCTAACGCCCCGAATCCTATGCCCCGCCACGAGGGCCGCCGGCGCGCGCTCAAGTGGCCGGCTGTTTCTTGGGCTTCTTCCCGGCGGACGGCAGCTTCAGCGGCGAGGTCTTGTTCAGATACCACTGCTGGCCGATGCCCACCAGATAGCTGGTCAGGATGTAGAGAATCAGTCCGCTCGCGAGCCGGAAGAAGAGCAAGCCGAAGATGACCGGCATGTAGTTCATCATCTTCTGCTGGTTGGGATCGGGCGAGGTCATCGGCGTCATCTTCTGCATCAGAAAGCCGGCGCCGGTCATCAGGATCGGCAGGATGTAGTAGGGATCGTGAGCGGATAGGTCGTGAATCCAGAAAATCCAGGGCGCGTGCCGCATTTCGATGGACACTTCCAGCATCTCGAAGAGCGCCCACCAGACCGGCATCTGGAACAGCATCGGCAGGCAGCTGCCCATCGGGTTGACGCCCTCGCGGCTGTATAACTCCATCATCTCCTGGTTCATCTTCTGCCGGCGAGGATCGCGCATGCCGTATTTCTTGTAGCGCGCCTGGATCGCCTTCATCTCCGGCATCACCTTCTGCATCTTCTGCATCGACCGCCAGCTGCTCATCTTCAGCGGGAAGAGCGCCATGTTGAGCACGATGGTGAGCAGCACGATCGCCCAGCCCCAGTTGGGCACGTAGTTGTGAATGTAGTGGAGGACGTAGAAAAGCGGTTCGGCGATGAAGCCCATGATGCCGAAATCGACCAGACTGCGCAGTTTCGGATCCACCGCGCCGAGCGCCTTGAGCGATTTCGGACCGACGAAGAGTTTCAGATGAACCGGGCCCGGCGTGTTCTCGAGCGGGCCGACGGCGACTTCGCAGACCGGCACCGTGGTGCCCTGCTTCTCGCCGGGCGCCTGACGCTCGGTGCGCCAGTCCCAGGCGTTCACCTGGCCGGTGATGGGCAGAAAGGCGGCGGCGAAATAGTGGTCCTCGATGCCGGCGAACTGCAGCGGGCCGCGGACGAGCTTGGGCGTCTGGGGATCGTCGCTGGTACCCAGCTTCTTCGATTCGAGCGTCTCGACCTTGCCGTTGTGCGAGTAGAAGACCTGCACCTGCTCGGCGTGGTGATAGACGCTCTGGTCGCCAAAACCGCCGCGCCACGCCACGGCGTAGACGATGGGCTTGCCGTCGAGCTCGACGCTGGTGCGGACGTGGGCGACGTAGCCGGTGGTGAACCGGATCTCCTTCGTGATCTCGAGGTGGCCGTTGCTCCAGCTGAATTTCACCGTGGCCGGAGCGCGGACCGTGGTCGGGCCAGGCGTCACCTGGAACAGGGCGCTATTGGCCTCCGCCTGCAGATTCGGATCGCGCATCAGCAGAGAAAGCGGCCACTCCTGGCTGCCGGGGTTCTGCGGCGGATGAACGATGTCGAGAATCTTCGGAGGCGTCGAGTCGTCGTGATAGTGGAGCAGTTCCCAACTGCGGACCACGGCGCCCCGATTGGAGAGCACCACGCGGTAGTCTCCGCTTTCCACAACGATAAACCGTACCTTGGCCGCCGCAACCTTCGGCAGAATCTTGGCCGGAGGAGCCGGCTTCACCGCCTGGGGACTGGGCGGAGGCGTTGCCTTGCCGGGAGCGGCGCCGGAAGAAGCCGACGGTGACGCAGGCTTCTGCGCCTCTTGCACGACGGCGCTGCTGGTCTGCTTCTGCGGCGCAGTCTTGTTGTGGCGGAAAAAGAGCAGGTCCGACAGGGTGACGACGACGATCGACAACACCAGTGCCAGCAGGAGCCGCTGCTCGGTGGTCAGTTCCTTCACTGCTTATTCCTCATCGAGATCTGGCACCGGGTCCCAGCCGCCATGGGTGAACGGCCGGCATCGGCCCAGTCGGCCGAGCGTCAGCGGTACTCCGCGCCAGCCGTAGCGGGAGACGGCTTCGCGGGCGTAGTTCGAACACGAGGGGTGAAACTTGCACGCTCCCCCGAGAAACGGGCCGAGCGTGGCCTGATAGGCGACGATGGCGAACACCAGGCCGCGGCCGGTCAGCTCGCCGAGCCGGTGAGTAAGCGCATGAGCCCCACCAGTTCCCGCTCCAGTGAGGCATACGGCGCTCGCGCCGCCGTGCGGCGCGGTTGAATGACGATGTCCCATCCTGCTGCGATTTCCAGTCGGTGCAGGCGAACAATCTCCCGCACGCGGCGGCGTATCCTGTTCCGTTCCACTGCCGTGCCCAACTGCTTCCGCACGCTCATGCCAAAGCGCGTCTCGGCGAGGCCGGTGCAGCGGCAGAAAACGACAAACTGCTGCCCCGAACGCCGCTTGCCGCTCCGGTACACGGCTTCAAAATCCTTGCGCCGCACCAGACGGCAAGAGCGGGGAAACCGAAATCGCCGACGCCGCTCGCGAGCGGGGACAAAACCGGGCGGATCAGACAACGGTGAGGCGGCGCCGGCCTTTGCGGCGGCGTTGTGCCAGGACCCTGCGTCCACCTTTCGTTTTCATCCGCGCGCGGAAGCCGTGCGTCTTGTGGCGATGGCGGACGTGTGGTTGATACGTGCGTTTCGGCAACGCGGCGGCTCCTTAGATCTGAGTCAATTGCTACGAGCGAATTTTCTAGTCTACGAGAAGGTCAAGGAAGCGGTCAAGGAATCCGGGCGGAGCTTGTGCGGCGGAGAAATGAGCAGGGCCTTCAATGGACGGGGTCGAGA
The DNA here is from genome assembly GCA_046704165.1 of Candidatus Acidiferrales bacterium. Taxonomy (GTDB): domain Bacteria; phylum Acidobacteriota; class Terriglobia; order Acidiferrales; family UBA7541; genus JAKASX01. The sequence goes on along the minus strand of JBJKSI010000040.1, from coordinate 27,001 downwards.
CAGGGGCTGTTTGCGGAGGGCGACGAGGAACTCCCCGCGTTCGCGGCGGCAGAAACACGCAGAAAGCGCTTCGGCCGCATGCGTTGACCCTTTCGCAGGGGCCCCGTACAATAAAAAATTGTCTTCCCGCCTTTTGCGGGAACAACAGGCCAGTCGAAATGTTCGATAATCTTACTGAGCGGTTTCAAAAGGTCTTCAAGACCCTCCGCGGCCAGGCGAAACTGACCGAAGAGCACCTTGACGCGGCGCTCGGTGCGATCCGCGAGGCGCTGCTCGACGCCGACGTCAGCCTGCCGGTGGCCGAGGAACTGCTGGCGCACATCCGCCAGAAATCGCTCGGCAGCGAAGTGACGCTGCAGCTCCAGCCCGATCAGCAGGTGGTGAAGATCGTGCGCGACGAGCTACTGGAGCTGCTTGGCCAGCCGGTGCGGCTGCAGTTCATGTCGCGGCCGCCGTCAGTGTGGCTGCTGGTGGGTCTGCAAGGCTCGGGCAAAACAACCACCACGGGCAAGCTGGCGAAGTGGCTGGCGGAGCACGGCCACCGGCCGATGGTCGTTTCGACCGACGTTTACCGGCCGGCGGCGCGCGAACAGCTGGAACAGGTGGCGCGCGCCATCCATCAGCCGTGTTTCCCCGGCACGGGGATGGACAAGCCGCTCGCGATCGTGCGCGGCGCGCTGCGCGAGGCGAAGCTCTCGGCCTACGACGTGATCCTCGTGGACACGGCCGGCCGGCTGCACATCGACGATGAATTGATGAACGAGTTGAGCGAGCTGAAACAGGAGCTTTCGCCGGCGGAGATCCTCTTTGTGGCCGACGCGATGACCGGACAGGACGCCGTGCGCTCGGCGGGGGAATTTCACAGGCGGCTGGGCCTGTCAGGCGTGCTGCTGACCAAGCTGGACGGCGACGCCCGTGGCGGCGCCGCGCTTTCGATCCGCAAGGTGACCGGGGCGCCGGTGAAGTTCGTCGGCGTGGGCGAGAAATACGTCGCGCTCGAGCCGTTCTATCCCGATCGGATCGTTTCGCGGATTCTGGGCATGGGCGACGTGCTCTCGCTGATCGAAAAGGTCGAGAAGACGGTCGACCAGAAGAAAGCGCAGAAGCTGGCTGAAAAGCTACGGAAGAACGACTTCACGCTCGAGGATTTCCGCGACCAGATCCGGCAACTGCGCAAGATGGGGCCGCTCGAACAGGTGCTCGGCATGCTGCCGAAGATTGGGCCGCTGGCGAAGATGCCGAAAAATCTCGAAATCGACGAGAAACAGTTCAAGCACATGGAGGCGATCGTCGACTCGATGACCGCCGAGGAGCGCACCGACCACACGGTGATCGATGGGAGCCGCCGCAAGCGGATCGCCCGCGGCAGCGGCACGTCGGTGCAGGAAGTGAATCAGGTGCTGCGGCAGTTTCAGGAGATGCGGCGCATGATCAAACAGTACGGCTCGATGAAAGGGAAAATGCGAGGGGTAGGCAAGTTGGCCGGCCTCTCCTGATTCCGAGCCACCGCGCGCACCGCTGGTGCGCTACAATAGCAGGGCAAAGGAGGTCACGTCGTTGCTAGCAATCCGCTTGGCGCGAACGGGCAAGAAAAAAAAGCCGTTCTACCGTATCGTGGTGACTGAGAAGACCCGGCCGCGCAATGGCCGTTTCGTGGAGATCGTGGGCACCTATGACCCAATCCGCGAGCCGGCCGAGATCCGGCTCAAGGAAGAACGGGTGAAGTATTGGCTGGGGGTGGGCGCCCAACCGTCCGAGACCGTGCGCAGCTTTTTCGCGAAACAGAAGCTTCTCTGATCCCTTTTCCGGCAGGACGTGCCGGCCCGCGAGCTCCGTGGACCCTCGGGTGAGTTCCAGAGGTGAAAGTCCGAGCTGAGAGGAAGCCCATGTCGCAGGGGGGCGTTAAGGAACTCGTTGAGGAGATCGCGAAGGCGTTAGTCGACAACCCCGATCAAGTTCAGGTCCGGGCCGTGGAAGGCGAACAAGTGACTGTACTCGAACTCCGCGTTCACCCGAACGATCTGGGCAAGGTCATTGGCCGCCAGGGCCGTACCGCGAAGTCCATTCGGACGATTCTCGGCGCGGCCGGCATGAAGCTGAAAAAACGGCTGACCTTGGAAATCCTGGAATAGCGCGGTTGTGACCGAAATCAGCCTGGCGCGTATCACTCGCCCACAAGGGCGTCGCGGGGAAGTACGGGCAGAGATTCTGACGGATTTTCCCCAGCGGCTGCTCACCCTTCAGAGGGTGTGGCTCGGCGGCGCCGGGCAGCCGAGGCCCGTTGCAGTTCGCTCCTGCCGGCTGGACCCTTCCTGCCGTTTTGTCGTTTTCCACTTCGAAGGAAGCGATTCCATCGATGATGCCGAGCGCCTGGTCGGGCTGGAAGTGAAAGTGCCGATCAGCGAGCGGACGCCTCTGCCTGAGGGCTCCTACTACATCAGTGATCTGGCCGGGTGCGAGGTGTACGAGGCCGGCGCGGACCAGCCGCTCGGCCGCGTGCTCGACGTGCAGAAGACCGGCGTGGAAACGCGGGGAACGCCCATCCTCGTGGTGGAAAAGGTCGCCGGCGGAGAACTGCTGGTGCCGCTGGCGGCCGATATTTGCACGACAATCGACACGGCAGGGCGGCGAATCGTGGTGCGGCTTCCCGAAGGACTCCGCGAGCTGAATCGCGAGTGAGATCACACGATGCGGTTTGACATCCTCACCATCTTTCCAGAGTTTTTCACCGGGCCGCTCGACTACGGAATCGTGCGCCGGGCGCGCGAAACGGGTCTCGTGGACGTGCGGGTGCACGACCTGCGGCAGTACACGCACGACCGGCATCAGACGGTGGACGACCGCCCGTTCGGCGGCGGTGAGGGGATGGTGATGAAGGCCGAGCCGTTTTTCGAAGCCGTCGAAGACCTCTTCGGCATGCCGGCATCCGAGGCGCGGGTCCAGCCGCGGACGGCGATCGTGCTGCTTTCCGCCTCGGGGCGGCTCTTTCGCCAGCAGACGGCCGGGCGGCTGGCGGCGTGCGAGCGGGTGACGCTGCTGTGCGGGCGCTACGAAGGCGTGGACGAGCGGGTAGCGACTCACCTGGCGAACGAAGAGATCTCCATCGGCGATTTCGTGCTCTCGGGTGGGGAACTGGCTGCGGCGCTGGTGCTGGACGCGGTGACGCGGCTGCTGCCGGGCGCGCTCGGAAATGAGGCCTCGGCCGTGCAGGAATCGTTTATGATCTCCCCAGAGGATGCGGCCGCCTCGCCCGAGGCAAGCGGCATCCTCGATTGCCCCCATTACACCCGGCCGCGCGAAATGCGCAGCTGGCAAGTGCCGGAGGTGCTGATGAGCGGGAACCACGAGGAGATACGTGCCTGGCGGCGCCGCCAGGCCCTCGCCAAAACACTGCGCAACCGCCCCGATCTGATCGAGCAGGCACCGCTGAGCGAGCGGGACCGCCGCGTGCTCGCGGAGCTGCAGGCCAAAACAGGCCGGTCGTCATGACCGGCGAGGCGCGCCGGCGTTGGCAAGGCCCCTTGCTGCTGTTGCTCGCCGTGCTGCTGGTCGGCACGGGAATCATCGGGATTCTGAGCGTCTCCTACCTGCAGCATCCCAGTTGGCTGCTGGTGATCCTGCCTCCGGCCGAAGTGGTAGTTGGCACGGTGCTGCTGCTGGTACCGCTGCTGCGGCGGCTCTCGAAAGAGCCGGATTAGCCCGCGCGGTTCTTCGCGCGGCGGTGCCTGCCTCCCATGGAACAACTCGCCCAAAGGCATGGCGCGGAGGACCGCGCGCATCAGTCCAATGAGGAGCGTCGGAGTGCTGCCTTACGCAAAGGTGGAATGCATTTGGAGCGGCCGGACCTTGCGGAAAGGCGGGCGGCCGCAGGCCACCCCTACGTTGGTTGGGCGAGTACGGGTTTTCGGGGCCGGTGTCACGGCGATTTTTCTTGCGCGCGCTTTCGCCAGTTCGCGGGGAGCTGCGGTGCGGCGAGGATTGCGGGGAGCTTCGACGGGTCGGTTACCGTTTCCGCCAGCAGGCGAATCGTTGCGCCGTGCGTGGGGCGATCCACGATCTGGATGCGGTCGCCGGCCTGGAGCGCGCCTTCCTCGATGATTGGGACTCAGGCCTTCATTCCTGCCATTCGCAAGATTCGTCACACAGTCCTCGCATCTTCTAGATTCGCCAGCAAGATGCAGGCGCCACAAAGGGCCGACCATGCTTCGCCAAATGCCCGCCTGAAGCCGTGTTTCCCGGATTCTAATATTGAAACTCTTGTTGAGCCCCCTTTCTTTTCGCTGGCGAGTGGCCTTCCCGGAGGGAACCGCATTCCCGCAGCGCGACTCGGCGCTCTCGCATAGGAGGGTGACGGGGCGGGCGGGATTGGCCAAAGGCGGGGAAATCAAGTAACATAGACGGGATTTTCTGCTAAAGCTGGCCCCTCCTGAATGGCCGCTGGTGGAAGGGTGACCCATGAGTCAGATATTGGACAAGCTTGAACGCGCCTCATTGCGGAAAGACGTGCCCGAATTCGGCCCCGGCGATACCGTCAGGGTGCACGTGCGGCTGCGCGAGGGTGAAGGCGAAAAAGAAAAGGAACGGATTCAGCCGTTCGAAGGCGTGGTGATCCGCCGGCGCGGCCGGCTGGGCTCGGAGACGTTCACGGTGCGCCGCGTGAGCTACGGCATCGGTATCGAACGGATCTTCCCGCTGCACTCGCCGGTGATCAACGAGATCCAGGTGAAGCAGCACGGACGCGTGCGCCGGGCCAAGCTCTACTACCTGCGCGGCCTCCGCGGCAAGGCGGCTCGCATCCAGCGCATCGATCGTTACCAACAAGAAAAGAAAGAAGCCGCAGCCAACCAATAGGCGAGCCGCGGCGAGAACGCTCCCGCCGGCTTCGAGGAACGGTGTGATAAAATCGCGCCGGACTTCGAGCGATGGGCCGACTATGTTCGTCTCGATACGAACGCCAGGCTCGCAAACTCGGATTCGGGCGGATCGCCGGTCTCGACGAAGTGGGCCGGGGAGCGCTGTTCGGGCCGGTGGTGGCAGCCGCGGTGATTCTGGACCCGGCGCGCCGCATTCAAGGGCTGGATGATTCGAAGAAACTCCGCCCGGAGCGCCGCGAGCAGTTGGCCGCAAGAATCCGGGAGCGTGCGCTGGCTTGGGCGGTGGCCGAGGTGGATGCCGGGCGAATCGACGCCTGGAACATCCGCCAGGCGAGCTGCCAGGCGATGTTGCTGGCGCTGGGGTCGCTCCTGGTGGCTCCGGACTACCTCCTGATCGACGCCGAAACGCTGGAGAGTCCCATCGCACAACGAGCGCTGATCCATGGTGACGCGAGATCGGTTTCGATCGCGGCCGCATCGATTCTCGCCAAGCAGGCACGGGACGCCATGATGGACAAGTGGGCCGGCATCTATCCGCACTACGGCTTCGAGCGCAACCGGGGCTACGGAACCGCCGACCACCTAGAGGCGCTCCGCCGCCACGGTCCCACCCCGCATCACCGCTTTTCATTCGCACCGGTGCGCGAAGCCGCCTGCTGGGCTGCTTCCGCCACCCAGACGCAGCTGCCGCTGGCCGGGCCGGAACAGGGAAACAGGGCCGAATGAACGAACCAACGAGCGAGCGCCTCGGGCGAGTGGTGCTGGCCTTCCTTTGGTTCGACCTTGGAATGTTGATCCTGTTACTGCCCTGGTCCCACGCATGGGGAAATAATCCGCTGCTGGCGCGGTTTCCGGGGCTGATCCCCTACCTGCTCAGCGGCTACGTGCGCGGCATCGTCAGCGGCATCGGCGTGCTCGACATGGTCTTTGCCGCCGAAGCACTGATTCGCCGCCGTCCAACGTCCGTTGAAACGCAACGTTAGACCGATTCTCTGCTACGTGACCGACCGGCGGTCGCTGGCGCCCGAGTGCGGCGCGAACCCCGCCGAGACGCTGATCGCGCACGCCGAGCAGGCCGCGCGAGCAGGCGTCGATTGGATTCAGATCCGCGAGAAAGACCTCGGCGCGCGCGCCCTCTTCGAACTGACCACGGAAATTGTGAAGCGAGCGGCGCGGGCACGCGTGCTGGTGAACGACCGGCTCGACGTAGCTATGGCAGCCGGCGCCTCGGGCGTGCACCTGGGCGGCGAGAGTCTGCCGACGGCGGCGGTGGCACGGTGGTGCGAACAAAAGGCACGGCAGGACTTTTCCGTGGGACAATCGTGTCATACGATCGATCAGGCACGCGCGGCCGAAAGCGACGGCGCCGGCTACGTCATTTTCGGGCCGATCTTCGCCACACCCTCCAAGCGGCGTTTCGGCCCGCCGCAGGGAGCCGAGCGGCTGCGCGAATTGTGCGGCACGCTCGGCATTCCGGTGATCGCCATCGGCGGCATCACGGCGGAAAACGCCGCTCAATGCATTGCCGCAGGCGCGGCCGGCGTGGCAGCAATCCGGTGGTTTCAACAGCCGGGCGAGCTGACCGCTCGCGTGGCCGAGCTTCGCGCCGCCTGCCGCTGATCGCACGGGATGTCCTATGCGGGGACCCTCCATCGGCATCGTCGTTCCCGTCTATAACGAGGCTGCGCTGCTTGCCGCCTCGCTCGATGCGCTGCGCCGGGTGATCGGCTCGGAGCCGGTGGTGGTGGTCGATGGCGACAGCGGTGACGCTTCGTCGGAGATTGCCGCGCGGTACTTTCCTGTGGCGCACGCGCCGGCGCCGAATCGTGGAGCACAGTTGAATTTGGGCGCCGCGCGACTCCAGACGGACGCAATCCTCTTCCTTCATGCCGATTCGCGGCTGCCGGCCGGTTTTCAAGACGAAGTGCGCCGCGCGCTATCGGAACCAGGCGTTGCCGGGGGCTGCTTCCGGCTCCGGTTCGACGACGACCATCCCTTGCTCCGCCTCTACGGCTGGCTCACCCGCCTGCCTGGCCGGTGGCTGCATTTCGGCGACCAAGCGATCTTCGTGCGCCGGGAGATTTTCGAAACGATGGGCGGGTTCCGGGAACTTCCGTTCCTGGAAGACGTCGACTTTCTGCGCCGCTTGCGGCGATGCGGACAATTCCGGATTGTGGCGGCAGAGGTGGTCACCTCGGCGCGGCGGTTTCGGCGGCGCGGGCTGTTCCTGCAACAGCTGCGCAACGTGGTGCTGGTGGCGCTGTTTGAAGCCGGTGTGCCGGCCGAGCGGCTGGCGGCTTTTTATCCACACGTGCGGTAGGAGACTCAGGCAGGGCGCGCCCGGGTCGTCAGGAGCGCGGGGAAAAGTATATCCCTCCCGACGGAGTGCGTCGGGACTCGCTTCGTTCGTCACCGGACGCTCCGCGAAGGGTGCGAGCTATGGAGTTCCGGCGCGCTTTTTGGCGGGGGCAAACCAGATGGCGAGGATCGTCAGGCTGCTGACCAGCAGCGGGAACCAGACCTGCGACAGCCAGGGAACCGGAATGAGAAACAGCACGTCGGGCGTCGTCAGCGACTGCGGCCATCCGGTGGCCAAGCGGAACCAGACGTAGTAGAAGAGGTCCCAGAAGGCAAACGCCCACAGGAACACCGCGGCTTTATCCTTGAATTTCCGGCCGACGAGCAAAGCAAGGCTGAGCAGCATCAGCAGCGTCGCCGCCTCGCGGAAAAACTCGATGATCAGCAGGTGCTTCGCAAGATGGTGGACCGAGTGGAGCACCGGGAACCCGTTCAGCAGTTGGCCGCCACCACCGGGCAGCTCGCCCGGCTTGTGACCGATCAAGCCGAGCGCCGCACGCAGATAGATCACCACAGCCGCCTCGACAAAGCCAAAGGCCACGCCGAACGCCGCCGCCACGCCCAGCTGTTTCCTGCTCAGGGCCAGATCACTTCTCCGAAACCAGAACCAGACGGCGACGGGAATCGCGGCCAGCAGATTCACCGGCCAGGGCGAGGCGAGCGACTGGAAGTGCGTCATAGCGGACATTATACGGATGCGGCTGCGGGCGGTTTCGCGTCCGGCAAGGATCGAACTTCGACGCGATAAGCGGCCCGCGGCGGCACGGACAACGGTAAAGAGAAATACACCGGTGGCGCCGGCGGGAGGCCCCGCTCAAGACGCGCGAGGCCTGCGCCGCCGGGACGCAGCATGGTGCGGTTGGGGTTAGCGAGCGGCCGTTTGTTCCGAAGCCTGCTCGATGAAGCTGTCGATGTTCTTCTGCAGGGCCGGCATCGCTTTCGGGTTCACGTAGAGCATGTGGCCGACCGGATAGAAATAGAAGTGAATCCGGGACCGTGCTCCGTCGGGCAGGTCCATGTGATCGACGGTGTACTCGGTGGCGAAGAAGGGAGTCGCCATATCGAAATAACCGTTGTTGAACATGACGTGCATGCCGGGATCGTTGTTCATGGCGCGCGCGAGCGCCGGAGCGACGTTGGGCGTGAAGCTGCCGCCGCTAAGATCGTTGAGCGGTGCGCGGTAGCGGAAATTCCACTGGCGGTTGACGGCGAAGCTGAGCTGATCGTAGAGGCGGTCGCTCTTGAAGTGGAGCGTGTTGCGCACGTAGTTGTCGAAGGTAGCGGTGAGCGCACCCATGATCGCCGTCGAGGAAGCGCCGGCGGCCCCGCGTCCGGGAATCGGCAGCAGCGGCTGCAGTTCGGGCGTGGTGAAGCGGCCGTCGTAGCGCCCGGTCATCGGGCCGGTCGACCCCATCACGCGGCGGCGGAAGAGCGAGAGCGGGATCCGCAGATTTGATTTGAGCCAGAGGCTGACCGGGATGCCGGTGAAATGGTTGAGCTGCTCGGCGATCTTCTGCTTCTGCGCGGCGGGCAGCGTGGAACCGGCGAAGAGGGCTTCCGTGTAGGGACCGGCGGCGAATTTCTTCACCTGGTCGATCAGTGCGGGCAGGCTGGCCGGCCGCGGATTCACCTTGTGATGGTACCAGGCAACGGCGGCGTAGGTGGGCAGGTAGAAGACGTAACCAAGATCGTCACCACGGCCGAAACCGAGCGTCGAGAAATTGAGCACGGTGGAGCACATGATCACACCGTTCAGATAGACGCCGTCGCTCACCAGGTCCTGCGAGAGGATGGCATTGCGCGTGGTGCCGTAGCTTTCGCCAAGCAGGAATTTCGGGGAGTTCCAGCGATTGAACTGGGTGATGTAGCGCTCGATAAACTGGGCGAAGGTTTCCCCATCGGCGTTGATGCCGTAGAACATTTTCGGCGTGCCCTTGCCGACGATGCGGCTGTAGCCGGTGCCCACGGCGTCGATGAAGACCAGGTCCGTGCTCTTGAAGATGCTGTACTGATTGTTCTCCAGGCGATAGGGCGGCAGTTCGGCCTTGATGTCGCCGGGACCGGGCCATGCGATCCGTCGCGGACCGAAGCCGCCGATATCCACCAGCGCGGAAGCTCCGCCCGGGCCGCCGTTGTAGGCAAAGGTGATCGGACGGCTGCCGGGCTTCTTTCCATCCTCGGTGTAGGCGATGTAGAAGACGCTGGCAGTGGCCTGATGCTTCTTGTTGTAGAGGAGCAACGTGCCCGCCGTGGCCGTGTAGGGGATCTTTTGCCCGTCGATCGTGACGCTGGCTTGCGTCACCTCTTTTCGCTGCTTGGGAACAGTCGAAGGCTTTGCAGCATGTTTTTCAGCGGGCTTTTGATTCTGCGCGCCCGCCGCAAACAGAGGCGAGGCAGCGAAGAGCGAGAGAACCGTTAAGCAAACGCCAAGTGGTCGTTTCGTCACGATGAGAACCTCTCACGAGGATTGCCGAACGTCGGGCCGGGATGACATTGCGACTTCCGGCACGGGAGAGTTTAGGATTTTCCCCGCTTTCGGGCAACGTCCCTGCCGGGCAGAGCCCTCACCCCGGGTTGCGAGGACCCTGCTTTGCACCAAATCCCGATGCTTCGACCCTCCGCCGGTTATTTCAATGCTTCGGCGATAAAACCGTCGATATTCTTCTGGAGCGCGGGCAGCGCTTTTGGATTCACGTAGAGCATGTGGCCGACCGGGTAGAAATACTCGTGAATATTCGCCCGCAGGGAAGCTGGCAGACCCATGTGATTGTAGGTGAACTCGGTGGCGAAGAATGGCGTGGCCATGTCGAAATAACCGTTGTTCTGCATCACCTTCATGCCCGGATCGTTGTTCATGGCGCGCGCCAAGGAAGGAGCGACGTTCATGGAAGTGAGCGTGCCCACACCGCTGCCGAGGTCGTTGACCGGAGGATGAAACTTCCAGTTCCAGGAGCGGAACACCGTACCGCTGCTCTGCACGTAGATGCGGTCGCTCTTGAAGCCGAGGGTATTGCGCACGTAATTGTCGAACGTGGAGGTGAGCGCGCCCCAGATGGCCGTGGTCGACGCCCCGGCGGAACTGCGGCCCGGAATCGGCAGCAGCGGCTGCAGCTCCGGGGTGGTGAAGCGGGCGTCGTAGCGCCCAGTCATCGGCCCAGTCGAACCCATCACGCGGCGGCGGAACACCGGCAGCGTGATGCGCAGGTCGGCCTTCAGCCAGAGACTCGCCGGGATGCCGGTGAAATGCGCGAGTTGCTGGGCGATCTTCTGCTTCTGCGCTGCGGGCAGCGCGGTGCCCTGGAACAGCGCGTCGAGGTATGGCCCCTGCGCGAACTCCTCCGCCTGCCGGACGAACGCGGGCAAGCTGGCCGGCCGCGGACTGACCTTGTGGTGATACCAGGCGACGGCGGCGTAAGAAGGCAGATAGAGCGCGTAGGGCAGATCGTTGCCGGCAGTGAAGTTGATCGTGGGGAAATCGAGCACGGTGGAGCAGTTGATCACACCGTTCAGGTAGACCCCGTCGCTCACCAGGTCCTGCGACAGAACGGCATTGCGCGTGGTGCCGTAGCTTTCGCCGAGCAGGAATTTCGGGGAGTTCCAGCGGCCGAACCGGGTGATGTAGCGCTCGATGAACTGGGCAAAAGCGGCTCCGTCGGCGCTGAATCCGTAGAACATCTTCGGCGTGCCCTTGCCGACGATGCGGCTGTAGCCGGTGCCCACGGCGTCGATGAAGACCAGGTCGGTGCGGTTCAGGATGCTGAACTTGTTGTTCACCAGGCGGTAGGGCGGCTGCTCGGCCTGGATGTCGCCCACGCCCGGCCAGATGATCCGGCGCGGGCCGAAGCCGCCGATATCCACCAACGCGGAGGCGAAGCCGGGACCGCCGTTGTAGGAGAAAGTGATCGGGCGGTTGGCGGGATTCTCTCCATCCCTGGTGTAGGCAATGTAGAAGACGCTGGCGATGGCCTGATGTTTCTTGTTGTAGAGCAGCAACGTGCCCGCCGTGGCCGTGTAAGGTATTTTTTGCCCGTCGATTGTGACGCTGGAGTGCGTCACTACCTTTCGCGGTTTGGGCACGGGCAAAGACTTGGTTGCGGATTTTGCGGCCGGCTTTGCTTGCTGCGCGGTCGCTGCAATCAGGGGCGAAGCGGCGCAAAGTGAGAGAAGCGCCAAACAAGGGCCGAGTGCTCGTCTCATCATCTATGAAAGCCTTTCCATGGATGCCGGGATTTGGGCCGAAACCATATGGCGGCTTGCGGCCCCCAGTGAGTCTACACTCCCCTTGGATGCAAAGCCTCCGGGGATCGGCGGATGGCTCGGGCTGGGCCTCTGCGAGAAGCGGCGCCTGTACGTCCGAATGAATATAGAGGGCCGATCAGCGTATCGGTACATGTACCGACGTTTTTTGCGCTGCGTTGGGCACCGGCTACAATGCTCTTTTACCCATGGGACGAGAACTTTTCGGTACCGACGGAATTCGTGGCATTCCCGGCCGCTACCCACTCGACGACGCGACGGTCTATGCGGTGGGGCGAGCGCTCGGCCACCACATTGCCACGCAGGCAAGCGGGACTCCGCGCGTGCTGGTGGGCATGGATACTCGGGAATCGGGGCCGCACCTGGCCGGGCGGCTGGCGGCGGGACTGTTGGCTGCAGGAGCCGAACCGGTTTCGGCAGGAGTGATAACGACACCGGGCGTGGCGGTGCTGGCGCGCTCGAACGGTTTCCATGCGGGAGTGGTGATTTCCGCTTCACACAACCCCTTCAACGACAATGGGATCAAGCTGTTCAATCACAGCGGCATGAAATTCGCCGATCAGGTGGAGGAAGGTCTGGAGGCGGAGATCCTGCGCTTGCGCGATTCCGCGCCGCCTCCCGGCGGCGAGCCTTCGCTCCATCCCCAGTCCGGCTTGGCCAACGAATACCTGGAGCGGTTGCGCCGGAGCGCCGACGGCAGCGCACGGCTCGACGGGCTCAGCATCGTGCTCGACTGCGCCAACGGCGCCGCCAGCCGGCTGGGGCCGGAGCTTTTCACTTCGCTGGGAGCGCGCGTTGTCGCGATTCACAACTCGCCTGACGGCCGCAACGTCAACGCCGGCTGTGGCTCGCTGCATCCGGAGGCGATGTGCCGCGCCGTGGTTGAACACGGGGCGCAGCTGGGCGTGGCGTTCGATGGTGACGCCGACCGCGCGCTGTTTTCCACCGCCTCGGGCCGGCTGGTGGATGGCGATGGGGTGCTCTACGTTTCCGCGCGGGCGCTCAAGGCCCGCGGCCAGCTACGCGGCGACGCCGTGGTAGGAACAGTGATGACGAATCTGGGACTCCAACTGGCGCTCGAACGCGAGGGGATCGAGCTGGTGCGCGTACCGGTGGGCGACCGCTACGTGCTCGAGGAAATGCTCCGGCGCAATGCGAATCTGGGTGGCGAGCCTTCCGGCCACGTGATTTTCCTCGACAATGGTCCGGCGGGCGACGGGCTGGCGACGGCACTGAAAATCGCCGCGGCGGTGATGGGCGACGGCTCGCTGGAAGACCTCGTTTCGGGCCTGGTGCTCTTCCCTCAGCGCATCGTCAATATCCGCGTTCGCGAAAAACCACCGCTCGATTCCCTGCCCGAAGTGGCCGGCATGGCCGAGCGGGCGCGCAAGGCGCTGGGCGAAGCGAGCCGCATCGTGCTGCGCTATTCGGGCACGGAGCCCGTGGCTCGCGTGATGGTGGAGGCGCCGGAACAGTCGGAAGTTGAGCGCTGGGCCTCGGCTCTGGCCGAGGTGATTCGCCGACGCATCGGCACCGACGCGAAGTAAACTGCGCGGCCAGCTAGCTCCTGCGAACCGACTGCGCGTAGAAGTCGCGGCGATCGAGGGCCCGGCCGCAGAGAAGTCCGAGCGTCAGAAACACGATCGCCGCGAAAGCATACCATTCCGGCTGTGCGACAAAAGGAGTCGCCAGGCTGCAGACCAGTGCGAAGGCCAGGAAAAGGCCGACCAGCACGGTCCTGATATCCATCTTCTCGATGTGCTCCCCGCTTACCTGTTCGCGCAATTCGTTGATGTCCATGTCCACCTTCCCCGCTATTCGCGACGTGCCTGCTCGCGCGGCTCTCGCCGCTGGCGGGCGGAGACGCTGCTATTGCATGCCGGGCTCCATTTCCGCCGGGAGGAAGAACTTCGCAAATGCCTTGCGATCAGAGGGTTGGCCAAATGGGGCCAAAGCGGGCAGTAACTAGGGAATGAAAAAAAGTTCCTTATGGGAAAATCTTTCCGGATTTGCTCCTTGGAGTTCCACCGTACTGTACCTGCCCGAGGCTAGAGAGCTGGAAGCCGTAGAGGAAGGCAGGTTGGTTCGGGGATCAGTGGGAGAAGCCAAATTCCTCAGCGTGAGTGGAGGAACGCGTTCGTCGAGAGGGTCCAAAGGAGAATTTCCGGCCCGCGGGATTTCGGGGGCAACGGACGGACGAGAAGCGCGCGCACGGGCTGGCACACACCCGGACGCGCGAGCCGTCGCCCGGCACGGTGCGCGGACATCTATAACGCAACCGGGTCCGTTATACGCCCGGGCGGGAGGGGAAAGCGATTGAAGGACGAGAAAAGTAGAGGCCACCGCGGTAACGGCTGAAGTGGCTGTAAAGCTGGCCGATGCACGCCTTCTGCGGGATCGATTGCTTGTCGCAAAGCTGGAGCCCGACGATGGCTGTGTCGTACACCTGCCCGGCGACCTGTTCGTCCAGCGCGTGGTGATGGGCTGCGTTCGCGTCGGCTTTCGCGATATGGATTTCGTTTGCAAGTTCCTTGATGGGTGTACCCTCGCTGAGGGCCGTCTTGAGCTTTGCGATCACGTCGTCCGAGTACTTCAGGGCCTCGGCGCGTCGCCTGAGAAGCCCAGCGATCCAAACGGGATCACCCCACGTGGTCCCGTCGGCGAAGATGGCGGCCTTCAGCTCAGCCTGTTTCGTGACCGGGACCGGCTGGCCGTTGAGCCTGCGGACGGGCACGCGTCCCCAAAATTCGAACGTGTAAACCTGGTCCCGGCCCACGCTGTGCTGGTACTCGGAGTTGACGACGCTGTCGAGGATCCTGGTCGCCCCGAAATGCTTTCCGTTGGGCAAGGTTCCCTTCGCCACGGCGACGAGCGCCGTGACCGGCATGTGGGACAGGTTTTCGACGCGCAAGACGAAGTCGCCGTTCGGCAGCGTCCGTGCTGTGGACCGGAGCGTCTGTTTCCCAGGTGCCTGCGCCGAGGCGCAGAGCGCGCCGGCCAACAAGGTCAAGCAGAGCGCGCCAGCACATGAAGCGCTTGTTGCGACCTTCCTATGCATTGCTCCCCTCCCGGTATGTTGTTTCGACCAGCTTTGTTCTTCCCTCGAGGAGGTCCTTTCCCCGGCACCTACCGGGAGCCTTAGTCGCAGGGTTCCGTGTACCCGTCCCCAAGGTACTGGACGACCGTGTACACCGGATTTAGTTGCTGGCCGCCGCAAGAGCTACCACTGCACGCGGTAAGTACTGGAGTCGAGTAGTTCATCGCGTCCCACCAGAACTCATATTGGTCGTAGTCAAACTCGGAGTGGAACGTGAGTGAGCCCGCATGGCCTGTTTCCGCCACGTATTGACAGTTGCAGTTGTAATACGGCGGATTGCAATAGCCTGTGACGTTTGTGGAGCCCCGGAAATATACATTGGGCGGGTCAGCTGCCTGGAGAGCCCACTGATTGGAGCCGAGCCGTCGTAGTTCTGCGACTCGATATACGATGTGTCGTAGGGTGCGGTACAAGTCATCTGAGCCTTGAGAGCCTTTGCCGGGCCGATCGCGAAGAGCACTGCGAAGGCCACAATGGCGAGAGTGCATCGGAATGACCCTTTTCCGACTGTTCGCATTTTGACCCCCGTGGGTGTGTGCTATGCAAGGGATTCTCGCCCCTCCGGGAGGGGTGTCAAGCTTATTTTCCTGTCCCCAGCCCCGAGGCCATCATCACTTCCGCTATCGTCGCTGGTGACGAAGCGGCCGCGAGCGAATCACTTTGCTTCGTCCAGGGCAGCAGAATGGGCGCGCCAGCTCAACCCAATTCCGCGTCCGGCTCCGCCATTGCCCATCGGCCGGGCCGGTGCTACAATCCCGGCCAAGATTGGGTTGTCCGGAGTTTCGGCTCGCAAGGGCGACGCTCCCTCGCCAGCAAACTGGTTGTGACTTCAGTCCCTGCGTTACGTACCACCGAGTCCTACGCTTCCCCAAGGAGGTGGTTACGCCTACCAACACGATTCCCGCCATCGATTTCATGTACTACGTCGCGACCGAGGAGTTTATGGGTCGCTGGGACGAGGCCAAAAAGGGCGAACTGCTTTGCCGCATGGAACGCTCGATCGGCGGCCTGCCGCGTTACCCCTCCATCGAGGACATGCTGGCCCGCATGGACGAGGCCGGCGTCGAACGGGTCTTCATCACCCAGTGCAAGATGTGGTCCTACTGGCGGAAGTGGATGTACATGGACACCAAGCTCGAAGAGGTGCTCCAGTACACCCAGCGCTTTCCGGACCGCTTCACGGGACTGGCCGGCTACAATCCCTTCCGCATCCGCGAAAGCCTCTCCGAAATCGAAACCGCCGTCACGCGACACGGGTTCAAGGGCGTCTACGTGCACATCTACGGCTTCGATATCCCGATCGACGACCGCAAGATGTATCCGCTCTACGCGCTGTGCGAAGGCCTGGGCGTGCCCGTTTCGCTGCAGGTGGGGCACGTGCTCGAGGCTATGCCCAGCGAGGGCGGGCGGCCCATGCTGCTCGATCGCGTCGCCTGCGATTTTCCCAAGCTGAAGCTGATTGGCGCGCACACGGGCTGGCCGTGGGTCGATGAGCTGCTCTCGGTCTGCTACAAGTGGGACAACATCTGGTTCGGTATCGATGCCTGGATGCCGAAATACCTTTCGCCACAAATCATCCAGTTCCTGAACAGCCGGCTGGGCCGCGACCGCTGCCTCTGGGGCACGAACGGCCTGCCGTGGAAGGAAAGTCTCTCGCAGGTGGAGCAGCTTGGTTTGAAGGAAGAGGTCAAGCGCAAGCTGCTGCATGAGAACGCCGTCGAAGTCTTTGGCCTCGGTTCGATAGCGGCGGCGGGCGACGCGGCTGCGGCAAAGGGGCAACCATGAGCCAGCCGAACCTCGAAGGAAAGAAAGCGGTGGTCACCGGCGGGGCGCGCGGCATCGGCCGCGCCATCGTGGAAGCATTGGCCCGGGCCGGGGCGGACGTGCTGATCGGCGATTTTCTGGTCGACGAAGCCGCGAGCACCGCCGAAGCCGTGCACCAGGAGACGGGCCGCGAGGTAAAGACCGTGAGGGTGGACGTGACCCGCCTCGAAGACACCATGGCGCTGCGCGATGCCGCCCTGAAGGAGATGGGCCGCATCGACATCCTGGTGAACAACGCCGGCTGGGATCGCCTGACGCCGTTCCTGAAATCGACGCCCGACGACTGGCAACGGATCATCGGCGTCAACTACCTGGGCGTGATCCACACCTGCTACGCCGTGCTGCCGCACATGGCAGAGCGGAAACAGGGCGCGGTGGTCAACATCAGTTCCGATTCGGCGCGTGTCGGCTCGCTCGGCGAGGCCGTCTATTCAGGCGCCAAGGCCGCCGTCGTGGCGTTTTCGAAGACCATCGCACGCGAGCATGCTCGCGACGGCGTCCGCGTCAACGCCATCTGCCCGGGTCTGGTGGACACACCTCTGCTGGCGGAAATCCAGTCGCAGGATTTCGGCCGCAAGGTGATCGGGGCTGTCACCTCCGCCATTCCTTTCAAGCGGCTCGGCCGGCCGGAAGACGTCTCCCCGATCGTCGTCTTCCTGGCTTCCGATGCCGCCGCCTACATCACCGGCCAGGTGATGAGCGTGAGCGGAGGACTCACGATGGCCGGATGAGAGGTTGAGGAGAGATATGCCAGCCGCCACAGAAAATCTCGTCGAACAGTGCCGGGAGATCGTCGAAGACCTCCAGCTCGGCGAAGTTCGCCGCTGGAAAGAGCATCATCCCGGCGCCGCAGCCATTGGTTATTTCCCCGTCTACACGCCGGTGGAACTGATCCACGCCTCCGGCATGCTGCCGGTGGGGCTGAACGGAGCGGGCGACCGGCTCGATCTGCAACACGCGGATGCGCGGTTCGGCTCCTTCATCTGCTCGATCGTCAAGACGACGCTGGAAATGGCGCTGACCGGCTATCTCGAACCGCTCGACGGAATGCTTTTTTCCGGCATCTGCGATTCGGCACGCAACCTCGCCTTCGTTTTCGAACGGAATTTCCAGGGAAAGTACGTCGATTTCCTGCACTTGCCGCAAAATCCCTCCTCGGGAGCCAGCGCCGGGTTCCTGAAAGCCGAATACCAGCGGCTGGCAGAGCAGCTCGAAACACTGGGCGGGCGCAAGCTGGATGACGACGCGCTGCGCGCCTCGATCGCCGCCTACAACGAGAACCGGGCGCTGCTACGAGACCTCTACGCGCTCCGCGCCGAGAATCCTCATCAGGTGTGCACTTCCGACCTCTATCTGCTTCAGCGCGCCGGCAATTTCCTGCCTGTCGAGACGCACAATGCCTGGCTTTCGCGCGCCATCGACGGCCTGGCCGACCGCGATGCCAAGTCGCGCGACAGCGTTCGCATCGTGATCGAAGGCTCTTTCTGCGAGCAGCCACCGCTCGACCTGATCCGTCTGGTGGAAGAGGCTGGCTGCTACGTGCTCGACGACGATTTCCTGCTCGGCCGGCGCTGGTTCGCCGAAGACGTGCCAATCGATGGCGACCCGTTGGGGGCGCTGGCGGAAAGCTACCTGGACCGCTCGGTCTATTCCTCGGTGCGCCACGATTTCCGCCACCGGCGCCACAAGCTGCTGGTGGAAAAAGCCCGGCGGCTGCGGGCCGACGCGGTCCTGTTTCTGATCGCCAAATTCTGCGAACCGGCGTATTTCGACTACGTCCTCTTCAAGCGCGAGCTGGAAGCCGCTTCGATTCCCCACCTGCTGCTCGAGTTCGAAGAGAAGGCGTTCACCTTCGACCGCATGCGCACCGAGGTGGAGACGTTCGTCGAATCGCTGCTGTTCGATTGAGGAATCATGAGCGAAAACCCACGTTCCGAATATCGCGGCCAGATCCACCAGCAACAGAAAGATCTGATGCTGCGATGGTACGAACGACTGGAGGAATCGGCCCGCACGGGCAATCCGCCCGCCGTGTCGCTGATGATCTCCGGCAATTGCATTGAGCTGCTGGAAGGCTTCGGCGCAGTGCCGCTGTATCCCGAGGTGAACGCGCTGCAACTGGCCATCCGCCACCAGTCGCTCGATCCGATCCTGGCCGCCGAGGAACTGGGTTACGCCGCCGACAACTGCGCCTACGTCAAGGCGGATATTGGCGCGATGATCAAGGGCATCACTCCGGCCGGAACCCCGCTGCCCACGCCGGCGCTGGTGCTTTGCAATTTCGTTGGCTGCAATACCTACGTGAAATGGTTCGAGCACGCGGCGGAATTCCAGGGCGCACCGCTGGCGATGCTCGACGTGCCGTTTCTGCGCACGGCCGAGCCGCGCGCCGAGGATATCGCTTACGTCGTTCGGCAGCTCCAGGAGATCGTCCATCAACTTGAGCAGATCACCGGCCGGAGGTTTGACATCGACCGTTTCCGCGAAGCGGTGCGTTGCTCGGCGCGCGTCGAGGAAGCCTGGTCGCGGATCAAACACCTGGCGCGGCGCACGCCTTCGCCCTTCGACGCCTATTTTGACGCGATCACGCTGATGGGTCCGCTCTACGTCTACCGCGGCAGCCCGGAAGGCGTGGCCTTTTTCGAGCTGGCGCTCAAGGAAATGGAAGAGAAGGTGGCGCGCGGCGAAGGGATCTACGACCAGGAAAAGTTTCGCGTGGTGATCGAGGGGCCGCCGCCCTACCCGTTTTTCCGGACATTCCGCGACATGTTTGCCTCATGGAAGGCCACCGCCGTTGCCTCCACCTATTCCACCGTCGGCGGGCTGTGGGAGTTCGGCTTCCGCCACGATCCCGACCACCCCTTCGAGTCGCTCGCGCTGCACATGCTCGCCCACAACGTCACCAACCGTAACTACCTGCAGCGCTACGAGCAAATCCGTCGCTACGTTGAGGAATGGGACGCCGACGGCATCGTGATTCATTTCGTCAAGAGCTGCCGGCTGTTTTCGGCCGGGCAGGGCGACATGCGCGACTATTTCACCCGCCAGCTCGGCGTGCCCACGCTCTACATCGAATCGGATCTCGAAGACCCACGCTATTTCTCCGAGGCCCAGATCAAGAACCGCATGGACGCCTTTTTCGAGGCGCTCGAGCACAGCCGCTCCACCGGCACGCTCAGGCGCGGCGCTGCGGCGCTGCGGCGCGCGCACCCGGCGCCGGAAGCCGCGCCGGACGCGGGCGAGCGGTTGCGAATTCTTCCGTGAGGTTGCCATGAGACTTGCCGCCGGAGTGGACGTCGGATCGACCCAGACCAAGGCCGTCATCGTCGGCGATAACGGCGGGCTGAAGATGCTGGGCCGCGCGCTGGTCGATACCGGCGCGAACGTGCAGCGCGCCGCCGAAAACGGCTTCCTTAAAGCCTGCCGCGAGGCGGGCGTCCCGCCGCAAGACGTCGGCTACGTGGTCGGCACCGGCTACGGCCGTTACAAGATCACCTTCGGCAACACGCAGATGACCGAAATCAGCTGCCACGCACGCGGCGCCCACCACCTGTTTCCCGCGACGCGCACGGTGATCGACATGGGCGGCCAGGATTCAAAGGCAATCAGCGTGGGCGAGCAGGGCGAAGTGCTCGATTTCGTGATGAACGACAAATGCGCCGCCGGCACCGGCCGCTTCCTCGCCAACGCCGCCGAGGTGCTCGGCCTGAAGCTTGACGAGATCGGTCCGCTCTCGCTCGAAGCAAAGCATCCGGTGAAGATCACCACGGTCTGCACCGTATTCGTCGAATCCGACATCCTCTCCTACCTCGCGCAGGGCAAGAAACCCGAGGACATTCTGGGCGGCGTGCACCTGGCGATCGCGCGGCGCACGATTTCGCTGGCTCGCCGCGTGCCGATTGAGGCGGCCATCACGATGACCGGAGGCGTTTCGCGCAACACCGGCATGGTGAGCGCACTCGAGCAGGTGCTCGGCACGAAGCTCGAAGTGGGACCCGAAGCGCACTTCGCCGGTGCGATCGGCGCGGCGCTGTTTGCCGTCGAGAAGATGGGGGAAAGCTTCGAATCCGGAATCTGGAGGCCAGCCGATGCGGCTCACCCAGGCTAGTCAGCAAGAGCAAGATCAGGTCCCCACGCTGGTCGTCGGCGGCGTCGACGTCGGCTCGGGGAGCACAAAGGCTGTGCTCCTCGGTTGGACTGGCAGGGCCGATCCTTCGGCTGCCGCGGCGCCGCCGGAGGATTTCCAGACGTGCGTGCGCATCCTCGGCCGAGGCTCGACGCCCACCGGCGTCGCGATGGAAAAGGCGGCCCGCACGGCGCTCGACCAGGCGCGCGAGCAGGCCGGCATTGCGCCCTCCGACGTTGCCTACGTCGCCGCCACCGGCCTGGGCCGCTACAGCATCGGCTTCCGCGACATCCAGATCACCGAAATCACCAGCGACGCCCGCGGCGCGCACTTCCTCTTTCCCCACGCCGGCGCCGTGATCGATATCGGCAGCCAGTCGACACGGGCGATCAGCCTCACTGACACCGGCCGCGTCCACCAGTTCAAAACCAACGACAAGTGCGCCGCGGGTTCCGGCAGCTTCATCGTTCGTGCGGCACGCTACCTGGAAGTGGACCTCCTGGGCGTCGGCGATATGGCGCTCGAAGCCAACAATCCCCATCCGATCAGCAGCATCTGCGCGGTGCTCGCCGAGAGCGAAATCATCAACCACGTCTCAGCGGGCGTCACCGTGCCCAATATCCTCGCCGGTATCTACGATTCGCTGGCAGACCGCTCTGCACTGCTGCTGAAGCGCGTCGGCCGCGTTGACGAACTGGTCTTCGTCGGCGGCGTGGCGCGGCAGCAGGGCGCTGTTCGCGCACTCGAGCGCCGGCTGAAGATTCCGGTGCACGTGCCGGAGCACTGCGAATACGTCTGCGCGCTGGGCGCCGCGCTGCTGGGGCTGAAGCGCACGCTGACTACCAACGCCGCCGCGGCGTGAGCCGCCGCGATAGCGGCAACCTGCCGCGTGGTGATCGCCGCGCTCCCCGTGGCCAAATTGGGAGTTGATGATAGGCACGCAGAGAGAAACTCCCGTGCCACCAAGACCGTTGCACTCTCGCGACCGGTCCCGGCTTTCCTCTTTCCGCTGTGGGCGAGCGAACGAACCGCGAACTCAGGGATGGGCAGGCGCAAGGCCGGCTGCCGTCATGATCACTTCGGCGGCGCGGTCGAGGCCGATGGAAGAATTGATGACCAGATGATAGAGGCGGAAGTCCTTCCAGTCTTCCTCAAAGTAACGGCGGATAAAGGCGGCGCGGCGGCGATCGGTTTCCTCGGCCGTTTGCGCCACGTTGTTTTTGAGGCCCAAGGCGCGCCGCAGGTTTTCAACGCGCAAGGGAAGCGGGGCGTGAACCGAAACGTGGAAGGCGTCGTCACGCTCGCGCAGGATACACTGGCCCCCGCGGCCGACGATTACCGCGTGGCCGATCTCGGCGGCTTCGCGAATTACCTGCGTCCACAGGTGCATCATCTGGTCCGCGTCGAACGCATCGCTTTCCACCCATGAGGCCGAGCCTTCGTAGCCGCCACGCCACATCGCCTGCAGCAGCCGTTGGAACCACGGGTTTACGGCTTCGTCGTAGCGGCGCGCCACCTCGCAGGGTACTTTCGCGCGGCGTGCGATTTCGTCAAGCAGGGGATTGTCCACCAATTTCCAGCCGAGCCGCTCGGTGATGCGGCGCGCGATTTCGGCTCCGCCACTGCCGTATTCACGACTGATCGTGATAACCCGGAACATGGCACCCTCTAGGCTTCCGAATTCCGACTGCAGCATACCCGCGCCCGGGCGCTTTTGCGCGCGGGCAGGGCGCGCCGCCGTGCTCAAACCGGCACGGGCTCAGCTGCCAGTCGCAACCGGCAGGCCAAGTTGCCGCCAGGCATTCATTCCGTCGACAACGTTGGCCACGTCGCGAAAACCGGCCCGGCGCAGCAGGCTGGCGGCGATGCCGGAGCGGTAGCCGGTGGCGCAGATGAGGTGAATCGCGCGGTCGCGCGGCAGTTCGTCGGCACGTTTCGGCAGATCGCCGCCCATGATATGCCGCGCGCCGTCAATGTGGCCGCCGGCCCATTCGGCGTCGCTGCGGACGTCGACGATGATGGCGCCGCTCCGCCAACGCTCGCGCAGTTCCGCCGCCGTCACCTGCTCCAGCCGTTCCTGTTCCCAGCCCTGCTCCGCCCACGCGCTCATGCCGCCTTGAAGCGAGCCACGCACGTTGTCTAATCCCACGCGCACCAGGGCGCGCCGAGCCGGATCGAGGTTGTCGGAGGAATCGCCGACGAGCAGGATTGGCCGGTCGGGTGGCAACAGCCAGGCAGCCCAGGTGACGAAGCTCGCTCCGGCGCCGATGTTGATTGCGCCCGGGATGTGGCCTGCCCCAAAAGCTTCTGCCGTCCGCACGTCGACGATGATCGCTTCCTCGCGCGCCATCCGTTCCCGAAACACCGGAGCGGCAATCGCTTCGTGGCCGGGCAGCGCCGTACCCAGCAGCTTCGGGCCCTCCGAATTCACCCGCTTCATCCACCGATAGTAGTCGGGAAACGGCGGCACGTTCGCCAGGATGCGCCGGACAAATGCCTCTCGCTCGCGCTCGCTGAAGAAGACGTTGGAAAAGCGCTCGGCGCCGAGCGTCGACTGAGGCCTGTCGCTCATGCCTGCACCGCAAAACGAGCCCGCTCCATGTGCGGGATAAACGGCCATCGCGTCTGGCAGATCGCGCGTCTTGCGGTGCACGCTCTCGTAGAGCAGTTCCGCCAGGCGCCGCTTCGAGGCTTCGCCGAGCAGGTCGGGTCGCCCGAGCGAACCGACGAAGAGAAAATCGCCGGAAAGCATCGCGGTGGGATGGTCGCCACGGCCCCGCTCGTAGAGGAGAAAAGACAGATGCTCGGGCGTGTGGCCGGGCGTGTGGAGAGCCACGATTGCCGTGCCGTCGAGTTCGATCCGCTCTCCCTCATGCATCGCCCGGTGAGGAAACTGGTAAACGTAATCCTCGCCCTGGTCGTGCGCGCTCAGGCACAGCTCGGCGCCAGTCACCTGGGCGAGCTCGCGCGCGCCCGAGGCGTAATCGGCATGGATGTGCGTTTCGAGAACATGGGTAATGCGCAAATCGCGGTCGGTGGCATAGTCAAGGTAGGTGTCGATGTCACGCTTGGGATCGACAACCGCGGCGCGGCCTCCATTGCTCACAATGTAGGAATAGTGCGCGAGACCCGGCACGGTGAACCGCTCAAGGAACATCCCCCCTCCTCGAGGACACGCGGCGCAGGCATAGGGAAGGCGTTGCGCCAATCGCGTCCCGCCCCTTTTTCAAGCATACCTTGCTGAGAAACGTCCAGGCAATGAGCGCGACGCTCGCGACAAGCCGGAACGTTCCAGGGCCGACTCAGCCCGAATTGTCGCGGCCTTGCTTCACCAGGTGGCATGCTAGGCTGTTTGCAATTGCCGATGTCCGAGCTACTCGAACTCGAATTCGACCGCCTGACGCCCGAAGGCATGGCCGCCGCTTCTCTTCCGGGCGAGCGCAAACGCGTTGCCGTCGCCTGGGGCGTGCTGCCCGGAGAACGGGCGCGCGTCTTTCCCGTGCGTCGGCGGAGGGAAACGCTGTTCTGCCGCGTGGAAGAGATCCTCGATCCTTCGCCCGAGCGAATCGAGTCCGCCGAGCCACATTATCTGAGCTGCTCGCCGTGGCAGGTGATGAACTATGCAGCGCAACTGCGCGCAAAGCGAGCCATTCTCGAAGAGCTCTTCCCCGGCGTTCCGCTGTCGCAGTTCGTGGAAGCGAAAACCGTGTGGGGCTATCGCAACAAGCTCGAATTCAGCTTCACAGAGGACGAGGGACAATTGCGCCTGGCGTTTCACGAGCGGGCGAGCGCGTTTCGCAAGGTGGCGCTGCCGGAGGGTTGCCGGCTCGCCGGCCCGGCGATGAACGCGGCGGCGCTCGAACTGGTGGATCGGCTTGCCG
Source organism: Candidatus Acidiferrales bacterium (assembly GCA_046704165.1). Lineage (GTDB taxonomy): Bacteria > Acidobacteriota > Terriglobia > Acidiferrales > UBA7541 > JAKASX01. The sequence goes on along the minus strand of JBJKSI010000040.1, from coordinate 2,584 downwards.
AGCGTGGCGTCGGCGAATCGTCACTGAAGAGCCTGGTGGTGCGCGGCAGCGTGGCTACCGGCGAGGCGATTCTCGGGCTCTACGTGATGGACGAGAATTTCCCCGCGTGCGACTTGCCGCTCGAGCAGAGCGCCGGGCTCGCCGTCATTTACAGCGATCCGCGTTCGCCCGCGTCTGTGGCAACGAAGGAGCTTTTTCGGCACGGGCGCCAGCAGCTCACCGAGCGCGTCGGCGGACTCGAACTCGATTTTCCTCTTGAAGGCTTCTTCCAAAACCACGCTGAAGTGTTCGCTCAGGCCGTCGAGGAGATCCGCAGGAACACGCCCCATTGCGAACGGCTGGTGGAACTGTACAGCGGCGTCGGATCGATCGGGCTCGCGCTGGCCGATCACGCGAGGGAGATCGTCGCCGTGGAATCGAACGAGGCAGCGGTGGAATTTGCCGAGGAAAATCGCCGGCGCTGTGGCGCGAACAATTACCATCCACGGGTGGCGCAAGCGGAGCTTTCCGCCGAGGAGGTCTTGGACGGTGCGGATGCAGTGGTGCTCGATCCTCCACGCTCCGGTCTGCATCCGAAACTGGTCGCCGCGCTCCTGCGAACGCAACCCAAGCGTATTCTCTATCTCTCTTGCAACCCCGCCAACCAGGCCCGCGACGTATCGATGCTTGCCCCCGTCTTTCGCCCCGCCACGCTCATCGGCTTCGATTTCTATCCCCAAACACCGCACATTGAATCGCTGATTGTGCTGGACCTCGATGAAGCCGAAGCTCAGCGGTTCACGGTCGGATAAGCGCAAGCGCCGGACGCTCGCCGCGGAGCGCAGCGCGGACCCGCCGGCAGCGGCTGGCAAGATCGCCAACGCCCCGGAAACGCCTCGTGCCCGCCCTCGCCGCCATGGTGTATCCTGTCCGCGTTTTCATGCCTAGCGAGATTGCATGCACCGGTGAAACTCGCCCGTTTCGGATAGGTACCGCCCTGGAACCAGTAGGCCATCGGAGGGCACAGGATTTTCGAGCCTTTTCCTCAGGCGCCTTCGCGCGACGCTTTGTGCGCGGGGCTCTGGTTCTGTCGCGATGATGGGCGGTGGAGAGATGGCGTCGGCTGACCCCATGCCTTCGCGGCAAAAACAACACTCCGCGCAGGTAAACGACGAAAGACCGTTCACGCGAGTGGCTTCAGCCGTGTTGCTGGGACTGTTGGCCGTAACACTGCTGGTTCCGATCTGGACGGTGCGCTACGTGCCGTTGGTCGATTACCCGAATCACCTCGCCAGCGCTTTTGTGCTGGCTCACCTGCACGATCCCGCCTTTCACTTCAGCCGCTTCTACTCCGCCGACTGGAACACTTATCCCTATCTGGCGATGGACTGGATTCTCCTGGGCCTGCAATCGATCGTTTCGATCGCCGTGGCCGGACGTCTGCTTTTGAGCCTGGCGGTTCTCGGCGTGCCGGCGGCAGCCTGGTTTTTCGTACGCCGAGCCAATCCCGGCGAGGAAAGCTTGGCGTTCTGGGCGCTGCTGATCGTCGAGAACCTCTATTTTTTCCAGTACGGCTTCATCAACATGCAGTTGAGCCTGGCGCTGTGTTTGGTGGTCCTCGGATTGTGGCTGAGCTACCTGGAGCGGCCGCGCCTGGCCGGATGGCTGCTCCTCCTGCTGCTGACGACGCTCCTCTATTTCACTCATCTGATGGGCTTCGGCGTGGCGGGCGTGGTGGTCACCCTCTACCTGCTGGCAGAGCGCCGGCGGGTGCGGCAGTTGCTGCTTTCGTGGGCGCTCTTTCTGCCGGGTTGTGTGTTCTTTCTTCACGCTCAGGCGCGGTTGCATTCAGCCTGGAAAATGCAGTTCCGGAGCCTGGGCGGAAAGGTGACGGGCCTGCTGAGCCTGGTGCTGGGTGCTTCGCCGGCCGTCGATTTCCTCACGCTGGTGGTGATTGTGCTGGCAGTGGTGGCAGGCTGCTCCGGGAACAAGCAGTTTCAGCGGAATCGTCCATGGCTGGCCGTAACCGGTGGACTCTTCCTGCTGTATTGGGTTTTCCCGGCTAGATACGCGCGGGGCATGAACGCGGACCGGCGGCTGCTGCCATTTGTTTTCCTGATTGCGCTGGCGAGTGTGAAGCTGGGGAAGCGCGGCCGGCAACTGGCGGTGCTGGCGGTGTTGCTGTTCCTGCTGCGCACCGGAACGATCGAGCGCCACTTCGTCTCCCTCCAGCCGAAACTTACTCGACTGGCCGCTTCGTTTTCTTCCACGCCGGCAAATGCCCGCGTGCTGCCGCTGGTGGGCTGGCAGGGCGGGAAGCCTGTGGTGGAACGCAATTTCTGGGCCTACGGCGTGATCGAGCGTGGTTGGCTGGTGCCGACCCTCTTCCACGACCCTGGTGTGCAGCCGCTGCATTTGAAGGCCAAGGTCTACAACCCGTATTCACCGGCCTCTTTCGGCCCGCTGCGAACGGTCGATTGGAAACGCGTGAGGCAGGATTACGACTTCGTCTGGGCATATCACGCGACCGGAAAAGCGAAATCGCTCGCCGCGACGGGCCCCACCGTGTTCGCCTACAGCCACCTGAAAGTTGTCCGCGTGGATG
>JBJKSI010000039.1:0-18792 GCA_046704165.1 Candidatus Acidiferrales bacterium | reverse complement strand
GCACATGGCCCCGGGCTCAAGCGGCCCGCTGTCCGCCACCGGCCCGTACACCGATGGCGCGGACGTCGGCTGGCCTTTTGCCATGCCCTGGGACTACCGGGCCATCCGCAATCCCGCCGTGGTGCTCCGCAACCCCAAGGTCTGCCAGGCCGCCGTCAACGACGCCAAAAAGGCGCAGGAGCGGCTCCGGTACGAGACGGTCGCGCCGACCAAAGGGGCGGCGCCGCACAGCGGGGGAAAGTGGGAAATACAGTGGAGGCTATCGTATGCTTCCAAAACAGGCGGCTATATTGTTCAGCATATAAGGATCCACGTGCCGGGCCACGGCAGGCAGGGTGCCAGGACCTATGACTATTCGGAAGCGTGGAAGGTGCCCGCGGGCTCACGCTTTACGAGCGTGTACGTCAGGCACGGGTACGACGACGAGTTCAAGGGCCCGCCTGGCACAACGTTCTATGCTCGCGCGCGGTTCTACCCGGGGCTGAAGTTGCCTTCTACATTCATTCGTGATAACCCGGCCACGAGGGCTGGCCGTCTGCGGTCGACCACGATTAATCCGCACTTCCCCACCGTGAATGCCACGGCCGTTAACAAGCGTTGGTGGGAAGCGCATTAGGACCATTGAAGGGGGGACGGATGGTGAAGCGATGGAGCGCGATTTGCTTCCTGGTACTTTGCACCGCGTTGCTCGCGACCGCGACTGGCGCAGCTCAGCGAGGGGACAACGCGAAACTGCTGAAACAGATCCAGGCGACAATAGCGAAGGTGCGCGACGGCAAGACCGAAAACGCACGATTCGAAGCCGCCGATCGCCTTTGGGACCTGACGGAGAAGATCAACCCCGGTGCCGTCGACGACAAGACCCTGGCGGACATGATTTCGCTCATGAACACTCGGGACGACGCGGTTCGCGGCTCAGTTGCTGCAGCCCTGGGGAACCTTGGTCCCCGCGCAAAGGCCGCGGTACCTGCGCTCCTGAAAGACATTCGCGAAACGGAGTGCTGGTTTGAAGAAGTGACGTCGGCGGGCGCTGCACGGTTGGCCCTGAGGCGGATCGGGGTCAAGCCGCCTCCTCACGCTGATTGCACGGGGAGGTGGGTATTCAATCCGTATCGCGAAAAGACGGGAACGAAGGGATCGGACCAGCCGAAAGGCGCTTCCAGACTGATGGTGCTTCAGTCAACGATCGCCACGGTGCGGGCGATGAAACGGCCCTCGGCGGAGCGGACGAATGTGGCGGAGCACCTCGTGGAGATAACCAGGAAGATCGATCCCAAGAAGGTCGGCGACGCAACCCTGACGAGCTTGGCCTCTCTTCTGAACATTCCCGACGACGCCGTTCGCGCTCGCGTGGCTGCATCCCTGGGCAATCTCGGGCCTCGCGCAAAGCCCGCGGCACCCGCACTCCTGCACGTGCTGGGCGAAGTGGACTGCCGACAGGCTGATCTGACCTTGGCAGTGGCCATCCGGCATGCCCTCACCCGCATCGGCGTAACCCCGCCGCCTCGAAACTGCGGCGGCAAAGGCAACTGAGGCGCGGCCGGCCGGCAGGGGAGATTAGTGGGCAGCGGGGAGGCTGGCGGCGATGGTGGTGGCGCGGTCGCGGGCGATGTCGAGCAGATTCGGATCGCTGGCGATTTTGTGGAGAATCGGGGCGAGCGCGGGAGGGTCGGCGATCAAGCCTGCTTCCAGGTCGCGCTGGAGGCGAACGAGGACGTCATCAAGGCCGAGCGGATCGTAGCGCATCGAATTGCGAAGCTGGCCGATGTATTGGTCCTCGAGCGAGAGGCCCTCGAAAATCGAGAGCAGCGCGTTGGCTTCGGAATTGACTGTGAAATTGAAGGAGACCTGGTAGCTTTCCTCTCCCCTCTGATAGCGGAAAGTCTTCGTACCAAGGTTGGCGATGCGGCGGCGTGCATCGAGCTTGATGCCATTGAAATCGTGAAGCCGACGGGCCAGGGCAAAAATCTTCGCCGTGAGCGCGGGTGAAGCACGGAATGGCTCGGGATGGGGCTGGTCGTCGAGCTGGCGGATGTCGTAGGTGCCGGCGCCGGCCTGGTCGAGTTTGATTTCCACGTATTCGGGCGAACTGGATTTGAAGACTTTCCGGAAAGTGATGGTGGCAACGGTGGAAGAGACGGCCTCGGAAGCCTGCGCCTTGGCGCCATGGAGAGCGGATTTCTGCGCGTAAGCGGCGAGCGGTGCAAAAGCGAACAGCAGCACCGCACCGACAAGAGGAACGCGCCGAAAGATCATCCTCACGCCTCGATCCTCGCCGGATAGAGCCGGTCGCCGGCCGAACCGACCCGGCGGCGGGCGCGCTCGGTGGATACGTGGCACAGGGCGAGCGCCTAGGCGTCGGCGGCGTCGGGCGAGCTGGGAGGTGCGGCGAGTTCGAGCAAGGCTCCGACCATGGTTTGCATCTGCGCTTTGGACGCGGCTCCGTAGCCGGTCACCTGGAATTTTACCGCGCGAGGACTGTAGCTGTGCACGGCAACTCCGGCCTGCGCCGCAGCCAGCAGCACCACGCCGCGCGCCTCGGCCAGTTTGAGCGAGGTGCGCAGGTTGGGCGCGGCAAAGACAGTTTCGAGGGCCATGGCGTCGGGCGAAAACTCCGCGAGCAGATCGGAAAGCAGCCGGTGCAGCGCGCACAGACGTTCCCCAAAAGGTGCCCGCGAGGGATGCCGCAGCGCGCCGAAGCGCAAAGAGCGCGTGGCACGGCCATCGAATTCGACGACGGCGTAACCGGTGGGACCACTCGCCGCGGGATCGATCCCCGCTACGCGCAAGCGTCCATTTTGTGAGCCGGCAGAAGCCATCGAGGCATCATTGTGCGCCCGAAAAGCCCGCGAGAACAGTGTCTTTTGCGGCAAGGGCGGCGAAAGACAGCGGCAGACCGCACATGCGGAGCGTTTTCGCAACCTGCGAAGCCAGACCCCGGGGGTCCTACTCGGCGCCGACGGCAGCCTGCATTTCCTGCTCGTCGATATCGAAATTGGCGTAGACGTGCTGAACGTCGTCCTGCTCTTCGAGCGCTTCGACGAGGCGCAGCATCTGCTGGGCAGCCGAGCCAGTGAGCTTGATGTAGTTTGCCGCGACCCAGGCGACTTCGGCGGAACTGGGCTGTACGCCGGCGGCGACGAGGGCGTCGCGCACCTTTTCGAAATCTTCGGGCGGAGTGAGCACTTCCCAGGAGGAATCGTCGTCGCGCACGTCTTCCGCACCGGCCTCGAGCGTAATGGAGAGCAGCTTGTTTTCGTCGACCTGTTCCTTGGGAATGTAGATGTCACCCTTGCGGCTGAACATCCAGCCGACCGCGCCGCTTTCGGCCATGTTGCCGCCGTGCTTGGACATGAGATGGCGGATTTCGCTGACCACTCGGTTGCGGTTGGTGGTAACCACCTCAACCAGCATGCCGACACCGCCGGGGCCGTAGCCTTCGAACATCACCTCTTCGTAGCGCTCGCCCTCGATCAACCCGGCGCCGCGCTGGATAGCGCGGTCGATGTTCTCATTGGGCATGTTTTCGGCCTTGGCGGCCTGTACGGCGGAGCGCAGACGAGGGTTGGAATCGGGATCGGCGCCGCCAATGCGCGCGGCGATCGAGATTTCCCGAATCAGTTTCGTAAATGCCTTACCACGGCGGGCGTCGGCCGCGGCCTTTTTATGCTTGATTGTCGCCCACTTCGAGTGACCTGACATTGCGAGCCTCGCTGACGGAAAATGGCGGGAAAAAGAGTCTAGCACAGCCCCCGGACGAGGGAAAAGGCCGGCGGCCAGATCGAACCGCCGGCGAAGGGGCAAACAATGGTCAAAGGCTCAGTGGGAGCCGGCCGGGCGCACCAGGACGCCGTAGGAATTCGAGCGGGCAATCCGGTTGAAATATCCGAACACGTCGCGGGAGACAGCGGTGACCGCATCCGCGCCGGCGTCCAGGCTGGTGTCGTAGGTGGTCATCACGGAGAGGACGTAGGGATCGCGCGGGATCAGCACCAGGCCGGAATCGCAGCGCACGCCGAGGAGCAGGCCGGGCTTGTCGGCGACGGTAACCCCAGCGGGAACCCCGGCGCGGAGCGGAGTCTCCTTGTAGTCCTCAAGCAGATGAAGGGCGAGCGCCGTGTGCCGGTGATCGAGCAGTTGCCCGTGGTAGAGCTTCACGAGCAGGGTGGCCATTTCGCGCGGTGTAGAGACGTTTTCATGGTCGACGCGCTCGGCGGCGTTGTTCATCATTTCCCGTTCGAGCCGTGTGTGGACCAGGCCGACACGGCGGATTTCGGCGTTGACGTTGGCCATGCCTACGCGCCGGATCAGCAGGTTGGTGGCGCTGTTGTCGGAAACCACCATCATCAGCGCGGCCAGGTCGCGGAGCGCGAGCGAAGAGGTGCCGTCACCGAAGTATTGCAGCACGCCGCTGCCACCCACCAGGTCGGAACGGTGGATCGTGACGCGGTCGTTGAGGTGCAGCCGGCCCAGCTGGTCCTGGCGAAGCAGTGTAATAAGGATGGGGATCTTGATCGAACTGCCCTGGGGGAAGGCGCGATCGGCATTCAAGGTAAACGTCTGGCCAGTCTTCAGGTCTTCGGCGTAGACGCCCATGACGCCGTCGAGACCGGCGACCGTGCTCTTGAGTTTCTTCTGAAGTTTGATGGCCAGTGAGCCGGCAAGCGATTTCGGTTGCGCAGCGCTTGCCTGCCGGCCTGAAGCGGCAACGGCCAGGAAAAGACAGATGCCCGCAAACAGCGCCACGAAAGGACGCATCTTCATCGAAAGACCTCCCAGGGCGATTTTTTCAGGCACCAATATAGCGGGCGTAGAGCGATCGGGCCACCGCAGGGTCCTTGGTTCCCTTGAAGATGGCGCGGCCATCGGCGAAGACGGTGACGTCGTAGGGATCGACGCGGAAACGAAGCAGGAAGGGATTAGCGCGCACTTGGCCGACGGTACGATCGAGGCGGCGGCCCAACTCGGCCAGATCGAGCCGGCGCGTCCGCTCGTGGATCTGGACCGAGTCGCGGCCGCACATGGTGATGTGAGGCTGGGCCTTGCCCGAGAGGTAGCGAAGCTCATGACGGGCGCAGGCGCGGCAATCGGGATCGCGGTGAACCGCGAGCGACTGGAAGCGGCCAGTCCAGACGTCTACCGAGATCAGCCGAGTTTCGTCGGCGGACCGGCCGGAAGCCAGGCGCCGTAGCGCCGCGGATACCTCGAGCGCGGAGATCACGGCTGCGGTGGAGTTGAGGATGCCAGCAGTGTCGCAGGTCTCCTCGAAACCCCCGGAGGACGCATCGGTGAGGCAGGCCAGGCATGCGGTATGCCCGGGCTCGACCGCCATCGTCACGCCGTAGCCGGCGACAACCGCTCCGTAAATCCACGGAACGCCGAGGCGGATTGCCGTGTCGTTCAATAGGAAACGTGTTTCAAAGTTATCCGTTCCGTCCAAAATGATGGAGAATCCGGAGAGCAGTTCCAGAGCGGCGGGCGGCGTGAGGTCGGCGACGACGCCCTCGACATCGACGGAAGAGTTCATGGCCCGCAGCTTGCGCTCGGCGGCGACGGCTTTGGGCAGCGAATCGCGGGCGTCAGCTTCGTCGAATAGAGTCTGACGTTGCAAATTCGAGAGCTCGACGAAGTCGCGGTCGACAATGCGCACGCGGCCTACGCCGGCGCGGACCAGCAGTCCGGCTACGGCGCTGCCCAGTGCGCCGCAGCCGACCACGACCGCGGAGGAATCGAGCAGCCGCTGCTGGCCTTGCTCGCCGATGCCAGCGAAAAGAATCTGTCGCGAATAGCGTTCGAAGATTTCCGGTTTCATCGTTCGGGAGCGGTGCGCCGCCCAGGGAGAGACCGGATCGCACCGCCTTTGTAAGCTTACCGCGACGAGGGCCGCAGCGGGTAACAAGGCTGTGCTAACCTTGGTATTTTAACGGCAAAAAAGGGGTTGTGGGCGTCTCGCGTGAGGGGATTCCAGTCGGCGGCGGCGATGACGAAGGCGTTCGCCATCTTGGCGGCGCTGACGCTTGGCGCCTGCCTGGGCGCCGCAGCGCAACAGCCGCCGTTCGAGGGAAAGACGGTGACGGCCGTCCACGTGGTCGATCCCAAGGGCCAGGTGGTGGAGCGCAACCCGCCCGAGCTGGATCTGCAACCCGGCCAGTCCTACACCCTCGACAAGGAACGCGCCGCGCTGAAGCGGCTCTTTGCCACCGGCCTCTACTCTGACATCCGCACCCTGGCCACACCGGTGCCGGGCGGCGTGCGGATCGATTTCAAAATCGACTGGAACTATTTCGTCGGCGTGGTCCGGGTGGAGGGCCTGAAGCCGCCGCCGAACGAGCCGCGGGCACTGGCATCGATGAGCTTGCGACTGGGGGAAACATTCACCACAAGCCAGCTGAAAGATGCGCTTGGCCGGCTGAAACAGTTGCTTGAAGACAACGGCCTTTACCGGGCAGGGCTCAACGTGAACCTGGACCGGGAAACGAAGAACCGGTTAATCAATATCACCGTGAACGTGACGCCGGGACGGCGCGCACACTTCGGCAAGATCACTTTCCTCAACAATTCCCGATTCAAAGAGCACGAACTGCTGGAGCGAACCAAGCTGGGTACGGGGAAACCGGTGACGTCGGTGCGGCTCTCGGACGGGATGGACCGGCTGCGAAAGTTTCTGGCCAAGAAGAACTATCTGACCGCCAGCGTTGGAGAGCGGCGCGGCAAGTATGATGCGAAAGACAACAGCGTGCCGCTGACGATCCGGGTGGACGCCGGGCCTCAGGTGCGCGTGACGGTGCAGGGGGCGAAAGTCGGCGGGAAGGAACTGAAGAAGCTGATCCCGGTCTACCAGGAAGGCGCCGTCGACCCCGATCTGCTGAAGGAAGGCCAGCGCAACCTGCGGGACTATTTCGAGCGCAAGGGCTACTTCAACAGCCAAGTGAAATATCAGATTCAGCGGGACGAGAAACAGCCTCTGGAAACAATCACTTACGTTGTCGAACGAGGGACGAAGAGCCGGTTGGTCGGCGTGGCGTTTTCGGGCAACCACTATTTCAGCAGCGAGTTGCTGGCCAGCCGGCTAAAAATCCAGCCGGCCGGGTTCCTTTCTCCAGGACGGTTCAGCCCCAGGCTGCTGCAGGACGACGCCGATTCGATCCGCGGGATTTACCTGGCGAGCGGTTTCCGGCAAGTGTCGGTGAAATACAACGTCATCGACAACTATCAGGGAAAAAAGAACCAATTGTTCGTCCGCTTCCACATCGACGAAGGGCCGCAAACACGCGTCTCGTCGCTGATGATCGAAGGGAACCACGCGATCCCTTCGGAAACCCTTCTCGGCGTGATCGGCTCGACCGCCGGCCAGCCCTATTCGCAGGCCAACATCACCAACGACCGCGATAACATCCTCGCACTCTACTACAACCGGGGCTTCCCGCAGGCGGCGTTTCAGTATCAGGTGAAGAGAACCGGGCCAGACCGCGTTGCGTTGACCTACACGATCAACGAGGGTCCGCAGGTGCGGGTGAAGAAGGTGATCCTGCTAGGCTACCGGCACACGCGGCGCGGGGTGATTCAGCGGCGGGTGCAAATCCAGCCGGGTCAGCCCTTACGGGAAGCCGACCGGGTGGCGACACAAGACCGGCTCTACAACCTGGGCATTTTCAACCGGGTGGACATCGCTACGCGTGACCCGCAGGGTGAGTTGAAGAACAAGGACGTGCTGATCGAGACGCGCGAAGGTGACCGTTTTACGATCGGTTACGGCGGCGGCGTGGAAATGCAGCGGGTCGGCTCGACCACGAGCGCGACGGGCACCGCGTTCGACGTCAGCCCGCTGGGAATTTTCGATTTCTCGATGCTCAACGTGGCCGGCCGGGCGCAGACGCTCTCGTTCAAAGTCCGGGCGAGCACGCTGCAGTACCGCGGGCTGGTGAGCTACCGGGTTCCGAGCCTATTGACGAATCCGAAGTTCAACCTGCTGCTCACCGGCTTCGCGGGCAAGAGCCGGGACGTAAACACGTTCACCGGAACGCGGTATGAAGGCTCGCTGCAAGTGGTGCAGGACTATTCTCGCAGCACCACCTTTCTCTACCGCTACCTCTACCGGCACGTGCTGGTCGATGCGAGCACGCTGAAAATCAACCCGGAACAGGTGCCACTCTACAGCCAGCCGACCCGCGTCTCGGGCTTTGGCTTCAGCTGGATTCGCGACCGACGCAACAATCCCGCTGATGCCAGCCGCGGCAGCTACAACACCGCCGACATCAGCTTCTACACGAAATCGCTCGGTTCGAGCGCCAGCTTCGCGAGGCTATTCTTCCAGAATTCCACCTACACGCCGATCGGGAGGGCGCTGGTCTTCGCGCGTTCGGCGCGTTTCGGCGTGGAGGAGGCGTTCGGACCCTCGGTCGGCGGCGACATCCCGCTACCCGAACGTTTCTTCGCCGGCGGCGGCACGAGCCTGCGCGGCTTTGGATTGAACCAGGCCGGGCCGCGCGACCCGGTGACCGGATTTCCGGTTGGCGGCCTTTCGGAGCTGATATTCAACCAGGAACTGCGGTTTCCCATGCACCTGCCGGTGGTGGGCAACTCGCTGGGCGGAGCCGTGTTTTACGACGCCGGGAACGTCTTCAGCAATCTCGACTCGATCACGCTGGCCTGGAAGCCGGCTTCGCCGACGTCACTCAACTACTTTTCCAACACGATCGGCTTCGGGTTGCGCTACATAACGCCGATCGGGCCGGTGCGGTTCGACATCGGTTACCTGCTGAATCCGGCGCAGTTTCAGGTGTCGTGCACCACGGGAACGACCGGCTGTACGAACGGCACGCAACTCTCGCGGCTGCCGCGATTCCAATTCTTCTTCAACATCGGGTCGGTGTTCTAATGAGAAGAGGAGCATTTTTCTTTTTTGTCGCGTTGTTGAGTCTGGCGCCGGCGGCCCGGGCGCAGCAGATGGTAGACCGCATCGTGGCGAGGGTAAACAGCGATGTGATCACCCAGAGCGACATCGACGAGCTCGGCCGCTTCCAGAAACTGGTGGACGGCAAGGAACAGACCGCGCCGAAACGGTTGCATGAGCTGGTGCAACAATGGATCGTCCAGCACGAAGCGTCCTTTTCCGGTTTCCAGGCGCCAAACGCCAAGGCGGTGCAGGCGGCGCTGGCGAATCTGGAGAAAAGATTCGGCTCGCGTGCGGCCTTCGAAAAGAAAATGAAAGAGGCGGGCCTGAGCGAGGCGGATGTGAAGCATATGCTGGAACAGCAGATCTTCCTCAGCCGCTTCCTCGACTACAAGTTCCGGCCCGAAGTGCAGGTGAGCGAGCAGCAAATCGAGCAATATTACCGGAAGACTCTGGTGCCGGAGCTTAAGAGGGCCGGCCAACAGGTGCCTCCACTGGCGAAAGTTGCCGATAAGGTGCGGGAAGTACTGGTCGAGCGCAACATCACCCAACTCGCCGAGGCCTGGCTGAAGGAGATGGAGAAGCGCTGGACGGTGGAGATGATCGGGGGCAAATCCTCTCCATGAAGAAGTGGGTTCGCAGGATCGGTCTGGGCATCGCCGCCTTCATTGCGCTGCTGGCGGTGGCAGCAGTAGTGCTGTGGAAGACCGGCGAAGTGGACCGGTTGGCGCGCGCCGAAGTGGTGCGTCAGGTGGCAAAGGCCACCGGCGGACGCGTGACGCTGGGAGCGCTCCATCTGCGACTTTCGCCTTTCACGGCCCAGCTGGACCAGCTGACCATCCACGGGCTGGAACCACCCAGCGCACCGCCGTTCGTGCACATTGACCGGATCAGGGTGGGTGTGGACCTGGCGGCGCTGCTTGGCGGCAAGGTGGTGCTAAGCAACGTTTCCGTCGTAAACCCCTCCGTTTACATCCACGTCGACCACGCGGGACACTCGAACATTCCGCGGCCACCGCATCGCGGGCCGTCGAAGCCCTGGCAGCAGCGGCTGTTTTCGATCACGATCGATCACCTGCGTCTCGAACGCGGCGTGATCCTCTTCAACGACCGGCGCATCCGGCTGAGCGCCAGCGGCGGCCGGTTCACCTTTGCCATGAGCTATTTGCCGTCGGCCGTCGGCCACGACCGTTACCACGGTGAGGTTGCGTGGAAAGACATGGAGGTCGCGGCCAAGCGGTGGATTCCGTTCCCTTCGAGCTGGTCGGTGAAGTTCACGATCGGGCGACAGGGCGGTTCACTGGACCAAATGCGCTGGGAACTGCCGCACTCTTGGGTGGAGGCACGGGCCGACTGGCCCAACTGGACGCAGAAGAGGTTCGAGGCACATTACCGCGCCTACCTGAGCCTGAGTGACATCCGCACGCTGCTGCGCAAGCCACATACACCTCTCGGCGTGGTGCAATCGACGGGTGCTCTCCACTACGCGCCGGGCGACTGGAATCTGCGCGGCTATTACTCGGCGCGCGGCATCGGCATGGAATATCAGTGGTTCCACGCCAAGAACATGGACTCGCGCGGCACGATCCTTGGCAGCCCGAAAGGCGTGGACATCCCAGATTTCCAGGCTTGGGCTATGGGTGGCGAGTTCACCGGCAAGGTTCACATGAATCCTCACACACTCGAGTTCACTGCCGACACGCAGTCGCACAAGGTGAGCCTGGCGGAATTGCTCGCGGCGGTACAGAACAAGAGTTTCCCAGTACAAACGCTGCATTGGAATGCTAACGTGGACATCGATTCGGTCACCACTTGGCACGCCGATTTCAAGGACATGGCCTCGCAAGGCAAGATGCAGTGGACGCCAATGGCCACCACGCCGAGCGGGGAGTTGCCCGCGAGCGCGTCAATCGAGTACCGCTATCAGATGGCGCTCGACACCGTCTTCGCCCAGGGCAAAATTTCCACACCGAATACCCACCTTACGCTGAACGGCACGATCGGAGGCCACCATTCGAACATGACGACCGACCTGATCGCCGACCGGCTGCGCGACTGGGACGATCTGATCAACGCCATTCGAGGACCCGAGACGGCGCCGGTGGCCGTGACCGGCCGGGCGACATGGAACGGCACCATCAGCGGCCGCATTTCCCATCCGCTGTTTTCCGGGCGCGTCAAGGCGACCGACGCTGCCTACGGAAACTTGCATTTCGCCGAAGTCGCCGGCCAGGTCGGCTATTCCCCAGACGGGTTGACGCTGACCCACATGCAGGTGCATCGCGGCCGGTCGCAAGCCAACATCTCGTTGCACCTGGCCCTCACGAACTGGGCGTTTCTACCGGGGAACGAGTGGAGCGCCCGGGCCCGGCTCGATCACGCTGACACCGCCGATTTGCAAAATCTTGCTGGAACGCACTATCCGGCGCATGCCTGGCTGACCGGAGAATTCCGGGGCGGCGGTACGCACAGCCGGCCGGAGTTTTCCGGAGATTTTCAGCTGGACCAGCTGAAGACGCGTGGATTCGATTTCCCCATCGTCACGGGGCGGCTGGAACTCGATCCGGGCCTGGTGCGCGTGGCTGGCGTCACGGCAACGTTCGGTTCCGGCAAACTCGGCGGCCAACTAAGCTACTTCCGGCCAACCGGACACGTGCAATTCGACCTGTTCGGCCGCGGACTGCCGCTCGACGAGATCCGACAGATTCAATCGCCTTCGCTGCCGCTTGCCGGCCGGCTGGATTTCCATCTGATTGGCAGCGGTCCGCCTCGTGCGCCGCAAGGACACGGCGATTTGCGGATCTCCAGCCTGCGGGCGGGCAACGAGCTGGTGGGCGATCTGAGCGGGCGGGTGACATCGGACGGCAAACAGATGCACCTGGCGCTGGTGACCGCGCTGGCCGAAGGAAAGCTCGGCGGCACGATCAATCTGGCATTGAACGACAGCTACCCAATCCACGGGCAACTGGCGGCCGAAGCCATCAACCTCAATCCCTTGATCAAAGCCGGCCTGCACCTGAAGGCGATTACCGGCCAAAGCCGGGTTGACGGCCAGTTCCAGTTGACCGGAGAGCTGCTGCATCCGGCGACGATTGCCGTGCGTGCCGACGTCTCTCGATTCGAGTTCGCGTTCCAGCACGTCAAGCTCGAGAACGTGGGCCCGATCCGGCTGGTCTATCGGAAATCGGACGTGCACGTGGAACAGGCTGAGCTGAAGGGCCCGGACAGCAATTTCAAGCTGAGCGGCGTGGTCCGTTTCAACCGCGACGAGCCCTTGGATTTGCGCGTCCTTGGGGCGCTGAACCTGAAACTCGTTGGGGGTTTCGTGCCACAGGTCAACTCGCAGGGCGTAGTGCAGGTGGATGCGGTCATCGAGGGAACTTTTGGCCGCCCGCGCATCCGGGGCCAGGCGAAACTGGAGGATGCTTCGCTGGACTATGGTGACATTCCGATTGGACTGAACTCGCTCAGCGGTGACCTGATATTCTCGAGCGATCACGTCTCGTTCACGAACCTGCGCGGCCGGGCCGGCGGCGGAGATATTCAGCTGGGTGGCACGGTGAATTTCCCTTCGGGCGCCCGCAACACGCACTACGACATCGCCATTCACGCCAAGGAGGTGCGCGTGCGCTGGCCGGCCGGGATGAGCTGGCTGCTGGACGCCAACGCCCGCATGGTCGGCGACACGCAAGGCGCCACGCTCGGCGGCACGATCACGCTCGACCGGCTGCTGCTGACCAACGGGCCCGACGCGGCGGCTCTGCTGATGATGGCGCCGCATCAGCCGACCGTGGAGAGCGAGGTAACCTCGCCGTTCCTGCGAAACTTGCAGCTGGATTTCACCGTGAATTCCGGCGCCGGCGCCCGACTGGAATGGACCGGAGCGCACATCGAGACCGACGCCAACCTGCGCATTCGTGGCACTTGGTCGCGTCCCTCGGTGCTCGGCCACGTTCACCTGCTCTCGGGCGAAGTAAATTTCCGCGGCAACAAGTACCGGCTGAGCCGGGGCGACATGAACTTTGCCAATCCGCTGCAGCTCGATCCGGTGATGGACGTCGAGGCTACCACCACGATTCAGCAGTACGACATCACCGTCGACCTGACCGGCCGTGCCAGCGCGTTGCGCCTTTCCTATCGCTCCGATCCGCCGCTGCCTGAAACCGATGTGATCTCGCTGCTGGCGCTCGGCTACACCGGCGAGGCCAGCGAACTGCGCACCACCGGCGTTTCAGGCCAGTATGGCGCTACGGCACTGCTCTCCCAGGCGGTTTCGAGCGAGGTGGGCGGGCGAATCGCGCGCCTTTTTGGAATCAGTCGATTCAGCGTCGAGCCGTTTCCCTCCGGTACCGGCATCGAGCCGAACGCCGCGGCACGCATCACGATCCAGCAGCAGGTAACGCCCAACCTCACCGTCACCTACGCCACCAACGCGACCGGCAACACCCAGCAGGTGATTCAAATCGAATACGCCGTAAGCCGCGACATCTCCGTCGTCGCGCTGCGCGACATCAACGGCACATTCGGCATCGACGTCGAATTCAAAAAACATTTCAAATAGCCCGGCATCGCTCGCTGCCGCAGGCGTTCCGCGAAACAGCCCGGAGAAAATGTTTTGCAACGCTGGACCGCCTCGGGCGACTGGGGCAGAATCTTCAGGGGCAGCGATATGGCTTGGTGGATGCCGAATCGTTCGGGCAGCGACGCGAAAGCGCTGGAGAGGCGGCGACGGCAGATGGTCGAGCACCAGTTGCGCGGACGCGGTATCCGGTCGACCGTCGTCCTCGACGCCATGCTCTCCGTGCCACGCCATGATTTCGTCCCTGCGAACTATCGTGAGGAAGCCTACAGCGATCAGGCTCTGCCGATCGGCATCGGCCAGACGATCTCGCAGCCGCTGATTGTGGCGTCGATGACCGAAACGCTCGATCTTTCGGGCAGGGAGCGGGTGCTCGAGATCGGCACCGGCTCCGGCTATCAGACGGCTGTCCTTTCCCGCCTCGCGTGTGAGGTCTACTCGATCGAGTGCCGCCCCGAATTGCAGGAAGAAGCGCGCCGCAGGCTCGAGCATCTGGACTGCCGAAACGTGCGGCTGCGCCGCGGCGACGGCGGACTGGGCTGGCCCGAGGCCGGGCCGTTCGACGCGATCCTCGTGACCGCGGCGGCACCGGCGCCGCCCGAACCGCTCTTCAAGCAACTCGCCGAAGGCGGCCGCATGGTGATTCCCGTCGGCGACGAGGCGCAGCAACGGCTGTTTCGGATTGAGAAGCGAGCGGGACAAATCGAACGGCACGGCCTCGAATGGTGCCGCTTCGTTCCGCTCGTCGGGATTCACGGCTGGGAGCAACCGCTCCGCGGATGAAACGGCCACCGGATCTCTCCATCGTCATTCCCGCCTACAACGAGGCGGGGCGGCTGCCGCGTACCCTGGAACGGGTTCGCGACTGGGTGCAGCGGAAACGCGCAGTGTCGGGACTGGAGATCGAAGTCCTGGTGGTGGACGACGGCTCGAAGGACGATACGGCGAACGTCGTCATCGGCTGGCAGCAACAGCTCGAGGGCTTGCGGCTGATTCCGAACGGCGAGAACCGCGGCAAGGGCTACAGCGTGCGGCACGGAATGCGTGAGGCGCTCGGCCGCATCGCCCTGTTCACTGACGCGGATCTCTCGGCCCCGATCGAGGAAGCTGACAAGCTGCTCGCCGCGCTCGAGGATGCAGACGTCGCCATCGGCTCCCGGGCCGTCGACCGGCGACTGATCGAAACCCATCAATCCACCTTCCGCGAAACCGCCGGCCGCGTTTTCAATGCCATGGTGCGGCTGATGACCGGCGTCCGGTTCCTCGACACGCAATGCGGCTTCAAGGCCTTTCGCATGAAGCGCGCCCGGGTGATTTTCGGGCAGCAGCGCATCGAGGATTTCGGCTTCGACCCCGAAGTGCTCTTCCTCGCGCGCCGCCACGGTCTCGTCGCGGTTGAGGTACCCGTCCGCTGGGCGCACGATCCTGGCACCAAGGTCCATATGATCCGCGACAGCCTGCTCATGTTCTGGGATCTGGTCAAGGTCCGCTGGAACCTGCTTCTCGGCCGCTACCCGCTGCAGCCCAATCGCTGAGCGCCGGTCTGCTCCAGACTCTTCACCACTTGGGCGTCAGAGCATCGGCCATCGCGTGTCTCCGCGACAACCCCCGGAAGGCTCGTCGAAAGGGGTTCATTCTACGCCCGGAACGGGCCGGCAGCGGAAGAAACCACGGCAGCAGTTAACCTTCGGGAACCAAGGAGCTCTTTGCATCACAAAGTACTTGACGGCAATGCGCCACCGGCTACGATGGATTGCATGAGCGCTCCGGAACGTTCGCGCAAGGTTCCTCCCGATCCCATCCCGATCGATTCGCGCGCCCGCGAGCATCTTCGCTATATCCGCGACACACTCGAGCGGGCAGGCTCCTTCACCGCCGTTCCCGGCTGGGGCGGCGTGGTGGTGGGCTTGACCGCGTTCGGCGCAGCGGCCGTGGCCTGGAGTCAGCCCTCGGTGAACGCCCGGCTGGCGGTTTGGCTGGTGGAGGCGGCAGTGGCCGGGGTGATCGGCGTCTGGGCGGTGGCCTGGAAGGCGAAATCGGCTGGTGTGCCGCTGCTGAGCGGACCGGGACGGCGGTTTGCGCTGAGTTTCACGCCTCCGCTGGCAGTGGGGGCGCTTCTGACGCTGCTGATGTGGCGGGAGGGACTGGCAGCGATCCTGCCCGGCATCTGGCTGATGCTCTATGGAACGGCGGTGGTGACCGGCGGAGCCTTCTCGATTGAGATTGTTCCGCTGATGGGTCTGTGTTTCATGGTGCTGGGAGCAGTGGCGCTCTTTTCCCCGCAGGCCTGGGGCGACGCCTTCATGGCGGCTGGCTTCGGCGGACTGCACGTGATGTTCGGCGCGCTGATCGCGAGGAAGTACGGTGGCTAAGAAAGCGCTGGCCGAACGCGAAGCGCCGAAGGCGGATGCGCGGCTCCAGCCGCTGCGCGAGATCGCTGCCGAAACCGGCGAAGGGCCTCTCGGTTTCGACCGGTTGATCCATGAACGAACGCGCCTCGGCATTCTGAGCGCGCTCGTGGTGAACCGGTCGCTCACCTTCAAGCAACTGAAACTGTTCCTTGGCGTAACCGACGGCAATCTGAGCGTGCATGCGCGCAAGCTCGAGGAAGCCGGCTACGTTTCATGCATCAAATCGTTCTCCGGAAGGCTGCCAAAGACAGAATACCGGCTCACGGCAGCTGGCCGGAAGGCGTTTGAACGGTACCTGGATCATATGGAAGCGTTGATCCGCCTGACACGCGAGAGCTGAGGTTAAACCCGATGGACCCTGATCGGAAGACACAATTCAGTTTTGACGAAACGGAGAATGGTTCGCGGCTGCTACACGTCGCCGTGATCCCTGACGGCAACGGCCGCTGGGCTGCCGGGCAAGGCTTGCCGCGCCCGGCCGGGCATCAGGCTGGAGTGGAAGCGGTGCACCGGCTGGTGGACGCAGCGCCGCACCTGGGCATCGGGACGCTCAGTCTCTACGTTTTCTCGGCCGACAACTGGGAGCGGCCGCGGGCGGAGGTCAACGGATTGTTCGCGTTGCTGCTGCAATTCCTCGAGGACGAAACCGAGGAGTTCCGCGAAACGGGAGTGCGGCTGCAGGTGATCGGCCGGCGCGACCGGCTGCCGAAAAACCTGCGCGCGGCCATCAGCGCAACGGAAAAGCTGACGGCGCGCGGAAGCCGGCTGCGCTTGCGCATGGCCGTGGATTATTCCTCGCAGGACGCGATCCTGCGCGCGGCTTGCCGGATGATTTCAAGCCTGGAGATTTCGCGCCGCGAATTCGCCCGCGTGCTGGGCGTTTCCAGCTACAACGATGGGCCGGCGCCGGACGTCGATCTGCTGATCCGGACCGGCGGCGAACAGCGGCTGAGCGATTTTCTGCTTTGGGAATCGGCCTACGCAGAACTGGTCTTCTCGCCAAAGCTGTGGCCGGATTTCCAGGCGGCCGACCTGGAAGCGGCGCTCGACGAATTCCACCGGCGGGAGCGGCGCTTCGGCCGGATTCCCGAGGCCGTCGCCGGCTAACACATGTGGGCCGGAATCAGGAATGCGCCCGTGACAACGCAAAGGCCTTTCGCACGACTCGAAGCACCATCCCGCTGAGTCCGTAGCGGCCCAGATCGGCTTCGCCTACCACGGCCACCTCCAAGGCATCGCCACCGGCGGCCGGGAGCACGGAGGAGGCGCGGCAGAGGTAGTCGAGGATCACGTAGTGGTAACGTACGCGGCCGTCCGCGTCCCGATAAATACGCTCGAAGGCCTCGATCAATTCCGCGACTTCCACGTCGAGGCCGGTTTCCTCGCGCAGTTCCCGACGAACGCCTTCGGTGAGCGTCTCGCCCACTTCGAGCCTGCCGCCAGGGATCGACCACTCCCCCTTCCGCGGCTCGTTTCCCCTGCGGATCAGCACGACCCGGCCGTTGGCTATCACCACACCACCGACCCCCACCACTGGCCGCTCGGGGTATTCACGAAAGTCAGTCATCAGGGTATGCTCATGATGAGCCGTTTGAAGGCGGCGATATATAATACGCGCAGGGAGTGTTGTTCGCTGACAGGAGGAGAAGATCGTGGCTCGTTGTCCGGATTGTGAAGCGGAAATCGAACTGGATGAGGACGAAGTCGAAGAGGGGGAGATCCTGAGTTGCCCAGAATGCGAGGTTGAACTAGAGGTTGTGCAAACTCATCCTGTCCAGCTCAATATTGTGCCCGACGAGGATGAAGAAGAAGACGAGGGGCTCTTCGACGAAGACGAAATCGAAGAAGACGACGAAGAAGATGAGGACGAGGAAGAGGAAGACGAATAGGTACTAGAATTCCCTCCGGGGAAGAGCCGGCAGCCTTTCCCGGCCCGGCACCATCCCATTCCAAGGGGAGATTTGACACCCCCAAAGGGGTAACAATGCGACCGTCTGAAAAATCGGATGCAACAAGGTTTTTCCGCCGGCATTGCGGTTCCTTGGCGGTGTTGGTTCTATTGGGTTCTTTCGCGGCAGCGACGGCGACCGCGGCGGGGCAGCAGGGTCAGCTGCGCACCGTCCGCGGGACCGTCCTTAACGCCTCAAACGCTCCAATGGCAAGCGCCATCGTGTATCTGAAGAACATGCGGACTCTTGCGGTTCGCACCTACATCTCTTCCAACCGTGGACACTACCGCTTCAGCGGACTGGACCCCAACGTCGACTACAAGATCCACGCCGAACATTCTGGCCTCACCTCTAGTACCCGAACCATTTCAAGCTTCGACAGCCGACACGAGTTCATCATCGACTTGAAAGTAGACCGGAAAAAATCCACAAAATAGAGAAACGTGCCAACGAGCCCGCGCCAGCCGCTAGGCGACGCGAAGGTCCTTCGGAGAAGAATACCGTTCACTTGCCGGCACGCCATCCTTTTGCGGCTCCGGACACCGGGCCCTCCTTCTGAGCAAGCTCACGGTCTGGTGGCTCCGGCTGGGCATCGGACGTTGGTGCCGGCGGTGGGACTCGAAATCAAATCCGCCGTTCCGCAAGTTGCTGTAGCGACTCACCTTTGCTCCTCAATTTGGGCGCACTTGGGCGCAGAATTTTGCGTCCGGACGAAGCATCTCACCCACTTTTTCGACCGCCTGACGCTGCGCGTCCCCCAGCACGGGGACGTAGCTTTCCATGGTGGTCCGGGCATCCGAATGCCGCATCTGCTGTTGCGCGACATTCGGACTTGCGCCGACCTCAATCAGCAGGCTCCCGTGACAGTGCCGGAAAGCGTGCATCCCCGCGCGGGGGATTTTCAGGGCGTCGAGCACGGGCCGCAGCCCGTACTCCACGACCTTGTTAGCAGCGTAGGGC
>JBJKSI010000038.1:0-32180 GCA_046704165.1 Candidatus Acidiferrales bacterium | reverse complement strand
CGCTCATCGGGCGACAAAAAGAAGTGGGATGGTTGCCTCCCGACGCAGGTGCCGCCTCAAAAGCAGCTCGCCCGCACCCGCCCGAGCCTCCTCGCAGCTTTTCCATGGGTCGGTGAGACATGCGGGCTAGAGAGGCCGTTCGATGTCCGGAAAACTCTGCCACACCTTGATGCCGCAGAAATGCGAACCCTCGGTGCAGATCGGCGTGGTAACGCCCGCGCGGACGTAACAGGGCGGTCCGAGATGCTTGCCAAGCGCCGGATGAATCGCGCGAGCCTGTTCGACCTCCTCGACCGAGGCCTGGTAGATCTCTTCCTGCGCGTTGAAGCAGGTGCGCATGGTCCACTTGTGCAGCAGGTGCAGCAGCGATCCCGATTCCACCAGCCGGATCGACTTCGCGTTCGGTAGCAGGTAGAGCGCGAATTCGGCCGGCACGCCGCGGTCGAGCAGTTCGTTCTTCGCCGCCCAGGCCTCTTCCATCGCCTGATGGTAAATTCCCAGCGCGTGAGCATTGCCGGCAATCAGCCGCGGGGTGATGAAATCAGGCGCGCGCGTGTCCGTAAGCGTCAGCAGCGGCCGCGCGCCAGGGACCATCCGGTGGCGTTGGTCCTGGCTGTCGGCCGTGTGGCTGATCTTCTTGGCAAAGGTGAAATGCGCCTGCTCGAGCGCGCGCATCATCGGCGAATGGACGCCCACGTTGAGCGTTTCGAGCCGGTAGGGATTCCGCGCCGGGTTGAGCAGCCGGTCCAGCGCTTCCGCGTCGCCGCACGCGCAGGCAGGCAAACCCACCGCCGCGCGGTAGGCCGCCGCGACGGTTTCGACCGCGTTCGGTGAATGATCGATCAGTTTCGAGACGCGTCCCGCCAGCCGCTCGTCGAATTCGCGCGCAAAAGCCTCGGCGTCGGCGCCGGCCCTTGCTTCCGGTTCCCACTCCGGCAGCTTTTCGAGCGGTTCGGCCGGGAAGCGGTCGAAAAACTGCGGATCGACTTCCTTTACCCGCGCCACCATCTCGCCGACCACCGCGCGCCCCTCGGTTGGCGTATCCGAGGCGAGCGCCATGCGCCACAGGCGATGCAGCACGATACCCGAGAGCGTGTGCACCATTGTGGTGAACGCCGCCACGGGAAGCACGTACCGCGCCACCTCGATCGCCCGCTTTTCCGCCTGCCGGTCCACTTTCTGCACGCGCTTGGGGTGCGACATCTCGCCGATGTGCCAGATGTCGGCCAGGATGCGGCGCGCATCGGGCTTGAGCAAGTCGGTCAGCTCGCGGTAGCGCTCCCAGGCGCGAGCCACGGCCCGCTCGTAGATCGTTCGCTCGGCCGGGCCGAAATGGCCGCCCGGCTCGGGCACGAAGGCCTGCGCCTGGTTCAAGCGCACATATCGCTGGCTCTGTTGCTCGGAGTTGTAAAAAGGATGCGCGTGCAGGAACGACCAGACGAACTGCCGGCTGACGTTTTCCAGGCCAAATTCGAAATGCGCGTGCTGATAGACGGTGTGGTGGCCGCCGTAGAACGTTCCGGCGCCGATGGTCAGCCGCTGCTTGTCGGTAATCTCTTCCGGCTGGATCAGCCGCGGCGCGTAGCACGTGCGCGCGGCCGCAATCGCGGAATCGTAGGGATGCTGGAAGCAGTTGCGCAGGGTGACGCGTGGCCGGGCTGTCTCGACCGTGAAGGTTGCCGCGGGAGAAGGTTCGGTGGCCATCTGCGAGCGATTCTACACGGCGGGAACCTGCCGTCAACCAGAGGGATTTTCGGCCGGCGTACTGCTGCCGCCGAAGGGAACTGCCACGGGAAGCTTCTTGCGCCGCGAGACTTGCCGCCGAATGTACCTGGATTCGGGCCAGGAACGGAGCTAATTCTTCCTGGAGTTGGCGGCGTTCTTCTCGGCGGCTTTGCGATATTTACGCTGGAAACGCTCGACGCGTCCCGCCGTATCCACCAGTTTCTGTTTCCCGGTGAAGAAGGGATGGCAGTTCGAGCAGATTTCGACGCGCAGCATCGAATCCTTGTAGGTGGAGTGCGTCTTGAACGTGTTTCCGCACGCGCAGTGCACCATCACTTCATGGTAATCGGGATGAATCCCTTCTTTCATGGAAACTCTCTTCGCTCCTTAAGGAATCAGGCTGGCGAGCGTTTCGCTCCGTCCAGGCAGAAGTTTATGATACCTGCCCCTCGCCCCATCTGCCAAGCCGTTCCCTCGCAGCTCGCGCCGCAGCCTGCCCTCCTCTACAATGGGCGGGAATCCTATGCCAGCCATGAATTTCCCCGTCGCCCGCAAATATCGCGCCGCTCTTCGCGCCGCCCGCCCGCTGACCGAAACCACTTGGCACCACGAATGGGAGGTGGTCGAAGGCGGCCGGTTGGATTTCCTTGCCGGTCAGTTCGTCTCGATGACGCTGATGCACGAAGGCAACGAGCACACCCGCGCGTACTCCATTGCCTCCGCACCGCGGCCTGGCGGCCGGTTCGACATTTGCCTCAATCGGGTGCCCGGCGGACTGTTTTCCAACTATCTCTGCGACCTGCAGCCCGGCGCCGAGATCGATTTCACCGGACCCCACGGTTTCTTCGTCGTTCACCGGCCTATTGAGCACGATGCGGTCTTCGTCGCCACGGGCACGGGCATTGCGCCGATACGCGGCATGCTCGAGGAGCTTTTTGCACCCGGAGCCGAGCTCAATCACGACGTCTGGCTCCTTTTTGGCGTGCGCCATCCGGAGACCATCCTCTACCGCGAGGAATTCGAACGGCTTGCCGCCGAGCATCCACGGTTTCACTTCCTGCCGACGCTCAGCCAGCCACCGGCAGACTGGCCCGGCGAGCGCGGCCACGTGCAGGAGCAGCTGCGAGCCCGCTTTGCCGAGCGTCGTGATCTCGATGTCTACATCTGCGGGCTGAAGGCGATGGTCGACGATGTTCGCCGGATTCTGAAGCAGGAATTCGGGCTCGACCGTCGACAGATTCACTACGAAAAATACGACTGAAGGTGAAACGCAGCCGTTTTTCAGGCCGTGGATTGTCGGGACCGCGGTTTTAGTACTTCCACTCCGGAGTTTGCAGGCTACCGCTCGTTGAATCCGTATCCCGCTAGTACACAATCAGCTACGCAAGCTGGCCAGATGACAGCGAACCGGCGAAAATCCGCCTCAAGAAGGCAGGTTCCGCGCAAGCAAGTAGTACTAGCATAGCTATTGACATTCTAACCAACACGTTTCATCTTGACTCATTGCCGGGTATTTCCCGTCAGCCAGGTTTTCCAGGTTTCGTTCCGAGGCTGACGCGTTCCGTGCCGCCTGATACGGCGCGCGGGAGGGCGCGATTTTGGAGGCAAAGCAGCAATGACCAGCGAGCGAAGGAACTTTCGTCGCTACGATCTCTCTCTTGCACTGACCGTGCGCCGTGCGGATACCGGCCAGGCGTCGGAAGGGCACACGCGCGACATCTCCTCGCGCGGCATCTATTTCCTCATTCCCTCGGAATTCCCGGCAGGATGCCGGATCGATTTGACGGTTTCGCTGGCGCGCGCCGGCATGGGCGAGGCGGGTTCGTTCGTGGCCGCACGCGGGCGCGTGGTGCGGGTGGAACCGCGATCGACAAACGGCAGCGGCGAGGAACGAACGGTGGGAGTGGCTGCGGTGATCGAGAGCTACGACATCATTCGCAGCGCGCGCATTCCCAGCTGACGCGCCGCTTTTTCCGGGGCATGTCGTTTCGGGCCGGCTCCGCCGGCCCTTCTCTTACTGTCAACCGCCCTTGCCGGTCATGGCCAGCACGGCCAGCACGACGCCACCAAGCGTCAAGCCGATCGCCTCGCCTAAGTGCCCGCCCAGCCGGTACTGCTCGAAGGCAAGAACGAACACGTAGGCGGCCATGCCGCCAAACATGATCTTGCGAACCAGAGTCGCCGCCATTTCCTGTCCATTATATGCCCATAAGTGCGGCTGACGCTCCTGTAGGCGGCGGCTTGCTATAATCGTTGCCTTCCACGGTGTTCGCCATGCCCGGCTACTACATGGAAAATTTCGGTTGCCGCGCCACGCAGGCAGACGCCGCCGCGATCGAACAGCGGCTTGGCGAGCGTGGTTTCCAGCCCGCCGACGCGGCCGCGGCGGACCTTTTCGTCGTGAACACGTGCACGGTGACGGCTTCGGCCGATAGCCGGGCACGGCAGGCGATTCGCGCATTCCATCGGCGGAATCCGGACGCGAGGATCCTGGTGACCGGCTGCTACGCGCAGCGGGCGCCTGAGGAGCTGGCGGAGATCGACGGAGTGCGTTGGGTGGTGGGCAACGCGCACCAGATGGAGATCGCGGGAATCGCCGCAGCGCCGGCGGGGAACGGCCGCGGCGGATTCGTTCCGCTCGGCGCGCTGCGGGGCGCATCGACGGGCGCGGCGGAAATTCTGACGGGCGACCTCGACGAGCAGCGCGAGGTGCTGGTCGGGCCGGCGGAACAGGGCGGGGGGCATACCCGTCCGACGCTGAAGATTCAGGAAGGCTGCAATCATCGTTGCGCGTATTGCGTGATTCCGCTGGTGCGCGGGAAGAGCCGAAGCCTCGTGCCCGGGCGCGTGATCGAGGAAGTTGACCGGCTGGTTCGCGCGGGGGCGCGGGAAGTGGTGCTCAGCGGAATCAACCTGGGCAGCTACGGACGGGACCTGGCGCCTCGGTCCTCGCTGGGGGACCTGCTCGGGCTGTTGATCGAGCGGACAGCGGTGGAGCGGGTGCGTCTCAGCTCGCTCGAGCCGATGCACCTGACCGCCGACCTGATCGAGCGCATGGCCGCCAGCGACCGGATCGCGCCGCATTTTCACATCCCGCTGCAATCGGGTTCCGATCGCGTGCTGGCGGCGATGCATCGCTGGTATCGGGCCGAGCACTATGCGCGGCGGATCGAGCTGATTGCCGAGCACATGCCCGACGCGGCGATCGGGGCGGACGTGATCGCCGGTTTCCCCGGCGAAACCGAGACCGATCATCGCGCCACGATGGCGCTGATCGAGCGGCTGCCGTTCAGCTACCTGCACATTTTCTCGTTTTCGCCGCGGCCCGGTACCGAGGCGGCGCGGCTGAGCGACTCGGTGCGGCCGGAAGTGGTCCGGGCCAGGGCGCGGGAGCTGCGGGCTCTGGCGGCGGAAAAGGCAGTGGCGTTCCGCGCGCGGCAGGCGGGGCGCATCGCACGAGCCCTCACGCTGCAGACCGTTCGGGACGGAGCGACCGAGGCGCTCACGGGAAACTACCTGACCGCCAACGTTCCCGGGCACTGGCCGGCGAACCAATGGCTGACGCTGCGGCTGCAGCCCGGCACGGGCGGATTGACCGGCGAACCCATCGCCGCCGAAGCCTGAAGAACAGGCCGGCAAAGCGGGACATCCGGACGAACAAAATCTCCCGTAAGTCCTTTATTTCTCGAAAAGTAAATTTCTCAAGGTGTCACGGATCTGGCATTTGAGGATCGGGGTGTGTCTGCCGGAAAGGGCGGAGGAAAAGGGGGAAGGAAACCAGCCCTTCGGCAGAAGTTTAGCGGGCGATGGGAGGGTAGAACAAGAGCCAGGTCTACGTGGATTCAAAAAAGTGGCGAGTGGCAAGTAGCTGGTGGCCAGGGCAGAATCCGGTGAGCGGGAAATGGGAATCGGGAGGCACTGCGTCTCCGCTTCGTGGTTGTTGCGATGCCGGAATTGTGAAATGCTCAGGCGCGATTGGGGGAATTCCAAAATTTCAGGCGAGGTGGGATATGGCGTGCGATCCGGAAGCACTGAGGCATGTGCCGCTGTTTGCTCTGCTGGACGACGAGGAGACCGCCGTGCTGGCGAACCAGGTGGAGTTGAAGAAGTTCGCTCCGCGGCAGCGCATCTACAAGGCCGGCGAGACGGACGGCCATGCCTACGTAATGGTGTCGGGCCGGGTCCGGATCACGGCGGTGGACGAGGACCAGCAGGAGGTGGTGCTGGACGAGCCGGGTTATGGAGACCTTTTCGGCTTCGCTTCGATGCTCGAAGGCACGCCGCACCAGACGACCGCGGTGGCAGGGGAGGATTCCGAGTGCCTGGAAGTGGAGCGGAAAGACATTGCCGTGCTGCTGCAACGGAAGCCGCTGGCGGGAATGGACATGCTCACGGTGATGGGGCGGCAGCTCCACGCCTCGCAACTGCTGATCCGGCAGCGAGCCAACCGCAATCCCAACGAAGTGATCGAGGCACAGGTCACGTTTGGCGAGCGCATCGCCGACTCGGTGGCCGGTTTCGGCGGGTCGTGGACGTTCATCATCATTTTCCTGGTTGTGCTCGCGGTCTATACCGCGGTCAACGTCTCCCTGGGCAGGAAGGCTTGGGACCCGTATCCGTTCATCCTGCTGAACCTGTTCCTCTCGATGCTGGCCGCGATTCAGGCGCCGGTGATCATGATGAGCCAGAACCGGCAGGACAAGAAGGACCGGCTGCGGGGCGAACTGGATTTCGACGTGAACCGGCGGGCCGAGTCGGAGATTCAGGGGCTCTCGCGGAAACTGCTGGTGCTTTCAGATCAGATCGGGGATATTGCGGATGTGCTGCAGCAGAAGCCGGAGGGTGGGGCGTAGTGCGGGACTGGGTGACGGCGCCCCTGATGCCGGGTGGCGTCCGCTGCGCGGACCGTCAGGGCGACGAGCGCGCCGGCTCGCGGCGGCAGGTGGTCTGGCTATTGGTGGGACATCCGGTGGAGTTTGATGACGGTGTTCCAGTTGCGGGTGGTGGCGCGGAGGGACAAGGCTTTTTCGATGGCGGCGTTCGCGAGCTTCAACTTGCCGTACCCGTTCGGGCAGTGCAGATAAATCTCGCGGCCGATGCAACGAAAACGATCCGTCCCGGCTTCGAGCGTTCTCAGCCGCTCCAGCCCCGCCTTGGCCGGCTCATGCGGCAAAAACGTGACGTGCAGCCTGGCGACGTCGATCCCGCGTTCCTTCAGGAACGGATTCGCGCCAATCACCCGCCCCATTTCCGTCGCGGTCCTCACAATCACCGAAACCGGCAGCCGCGCCTCTCCAGCCAGTTTCTTTTCGAGCGCCGCAGCCCATTTCCCCGCCGTCCCCTGCGCCGCGAACACCACGTTCCCGCTCTGCACGTACGTCCGCGCATTCTTCAGCCCCAGCTCCGCGCACGCTTCGCGCGGCCGCTCCATCTTGAGCACGTTCCCGCCCACATTCACGCCGCGCAGCAAAGCGATATAAGCGCCCACAAACATTCCTTTCATCCTTCGCCCAGGATGGTGTGCTCCTCGGAGACAAAGTAGGCGACTTTGCTGCGGTCTATGAAATTCGCTTCGTCCTCGGTGATGTCTTGCCATTCGGGGGATTGGCGGGCGGCGAGGAGGGACGCGGCGTCGTCGAGCCAGAGTTCGGCCATGCCGTCGTAATCGGGGTGCTATTTGTCGCCGGGAATGGTGACGCGGTGGCTCTGCACGGGTTTGCGGAGGTGCGGGATGCGCGCGGCGAGGGCGCCGTGGACATTTTTCCAGTACTCGAAGAATTGTTCGTCCGTCAGTCCCGGTTTCTTGGTGATGCAATAGACGAGCTTGATCATTTCATCCTCAGACGAGCACCTCGGTCGCCGGACGATCTCTAAGCGGCTGCATCCTTCGGCATCAATTCCCTTTCGACAATCTCTTTGTGCGTCTGCACGAATCTTGCCCGCACTTCGATCCCCAAGCGCCCCGAGTAGTAAAGCAGCTTGTCAATGCTCTTGTTCGCTATCTTGCCGTTCAGCAGTTCGCTCACGCGCGGCTGCGGCTCTCCGAGGATCGCCTGCAATTGTTCCTGCGAATACTTCCGCGAGTACTTGAGAATCGCCTGGTACAGCCCCGCCTTGAACTTCAGCGCTGTGGCCCGTGCCGGCGAAAAGCCGAGATCGTCGAGGACATTGCCCCGCGTCACATGCGCGATCTTCTTAGCCCTTCTTTTCACGTTTCCTCTGTCGGCGTTTCGCCCCAATCCAACCACACGGCCTAACAGTTACCACCACGCGCACCA
This sequence comes from Candidatus Acidiferrales bacterium, assembly GCA_046704165.1. Classification (GTDB taxonomy): domain Bacteria; phylum Acidobacteriota; class Terriglobia; order Acidiferrales; family UBA7541; genus JAKASX01. The sequence continues at coordinate 24,177 of JBJKSI010000038.1, read as the reverse complement.
TCCGCCGCACGTGATCCGCGGCGGATAAGGGGGCACAACAACAACGGAAGTACGGTTCAAAGACAGATTGTCACACAGCACGCGGTGCGGGGTCTGTGCTTTCTGCCGATCTAGGTCTGCTCTCGCCGCATCGTCTCGAGGTCTTCGGGTGTGATGTCGGACGCGGGAACGAGTCGGTAATGTCGTTCATCAACAATCCTGACCCGGTCCTCGCTGACCGTAAGTTCGAGCGTCGCGATTGCCCCGTCTTCCATGAACTGTGCCGCCACCGGGCGACAGGTTAGATTCGGAAAACGCTGGCGGCAGAAAGCCATGTCCTGCTCAAGCTGAATCCGTCCGTGCCGGTCCCTTCCGCCTTTCGCCTGAACGGGGAGTATAAACTGCTGACCCGATTTACCCACGCCCACGTAGAGCTCGTCGATTTCCAGTTGGACTCCGTCCACCTGCGTCCGTAAGTGATTTTGGAGCGAGTACGTCGTGAGACCGGTGAATATGTCGACGAGGCGGTTGTACCTCAGTTTCGCCAAGAGGGCCTGCTCGTCACTCAACGAGTTTTGAGCAACTATTTCAGGCGTGGCCTCCGGCACCTTGATCTGATATCGACCGGCCTGTGGCTCGATGCGCGTGCGCGGGACCCTCTGGAACGAATACGCGCCCGCTCCCGTGGATCTGATGAGCCACTCCTCACCGGCCGAGCAGGTCTTCAGGATTTCCTCCGGAAGCTCGCGACGGTAGCGGAAACTATAGAGGACGTCCCCTAGGTTCTTTGGAATGGGGACGCCCAACTCGCGTGCTGTCTCACGGATCTCGTCCCTCGTGAAATCGAGTGAGGGCGATCCACGCTTGTAATGGCGAAGAAATATTTCTTCGATGATGCGTGCGTAGGCTGCCTCGCGGCCCTTACGCCCAGAGCGCGGAACTCGCTTGGCTGGCAACTATGCGACCTCCCTCGCCCTTTTTCGCGGCGGAATGATGCGCGGGTCCACTCCGAAGTGTGCCGCTGCCTCGCGCATGTTGAACGAGGACAGTCCGGAGTGCCCGAGCGCGATAGTTCTCCGGGCCTTTCGAGCCCTGGTCCCGAGCGCCCGCATCACGCTAGAACCGACGGCCCGGCCGAGCAGCGGCGGCACTGAGTTCCCAATCTGCCGAAACCCGTGCCAGATGGTTCGATGGAAGCGAAACCAGTCGGGATATGAGTGCAGGCGGGCGGCTTCCCGTACGGAAATACATCGCGGGAGGTTGGGGTGAATCGGCCTTGGAGCGCTGAAGGCACCCCGATCAGTGGCTGTGCCCGCTCGAAGCGTGTTGCAGATTCCATCAGGCGGCAGCCGGTAAAAGCGACTCACGGGCTCCGTCTCCCCGGGCGGTGTTGCCGCGAACCGGCGTCGGGAAAGTGCCGTGTGCTCGGCGCGCAGGCAACCTGTCACAACTTCTCTATCGCGGACACGCGGGTACGAGTGGTCGGCCGGGTCGCGGATTTCACCACGGAGAATGCGAGCGTACGTCGAACCGCCCCGGAGCTGGATGGCGACTTCGTCCTGGTCCAAAAGCTCTGGAAAATTCTCAATGTCCGGCAGGTCGCCTATGGCATCCCACACGCTCGGGCAGGAAACCGAGCCTTCGAGCGGCAGCTTTCCCTGACCGTTGCGACTCTGCCGGCGAGGGACCGTTACATGCTCTGGATACTCTGGGAGGGCAACTCCCCGCGTCGCTCCGAGCAAAAAAAGCCTACGGCGGTCTTGCGGGACGCCGAAGTTCGCCGCGTTTAGGATGCGATATGGTTGCCGGACTCTGTATCCGCGGTTCTGGAATCCGCCGATGAGCTCGTCGAGCAAGCCAGTGTGGGTACCGGTCGCCATTCCGGGCACGTTCTCCATCACGAAGACGCGCGGCCTCAGCTCGGCGACAAGACGAAGGAAGTGGAAAACCAGGCTGTTACGTGGATCGTCGAGCACCCTGTACCCTATCAGAGAGAATCCTTGGCAGGGCGGCCCGCCGAAGACGACGTCGATCACCCGGTTACTGAGGTTCGCCCGCTCCCGAATCTCTTCTCCGCTAATCCTCGCAATGTCCGCGCAGATCACCTTGGTTTGGGGAAAATTCAGGCTATGCGTCGCCGCATGGATGGGGTCGTACTCGACGGCGGCCACCACGTCAAAGCCAGCCTGCTCGAAGCCGAGGGACATCCCGCCGACGCCCGCGAAAAGGTCGACAGCGATTGGCCGTTTGCTTTTCAATTTATTGGCTTTTTTCGGCAACAGTAGTATTCGCACCACCTGGAAATAGGACATCTGCCGCATAACGGCCCTTGGCTGAAACAGAGAGAGCGACCGTGCGCAACAGCGTTGACGTGGAAACTATATCGCAGGTCGGGCGGCACTGCACTTTCAATCAGTTCTTGAGAGGTATCGGGCCGCTTTTTCGTCCTAAAACCCAGACGCGTGGCAACTCTGTGGACGTGAACGTCCACGGGGAGCACATTCCGGCCGAGCGTATACATGAGAACGCACTTTGCAATCTTGGGTCCAACCCCCGGAAGCGACGTCAGGAACCGTTCGGCCTCGGAATCCGACATTCTATGGAGCGGTGCAAGGGTGGCGCGGCCAAACCGGCGGCGGAGCTCGTTAATGATCGAAACGATCTGCCCAGCCTTCAGCTTGCCCAGACCCCCCGGGACCAGTACGCGCTCAATCTTGCGTCCGTGCTTTGGGAAAACGGCGTTCCAACTTGGGAATGAACTCTTGAGCGCCCGGAACGTGCTAACAAAGCTCGCGTCCCGGGTTCTCGTGGAAAGGATGATGTAAATCAGGTCGTCCAACGGGTTGCGCGGATTCCCATGCCGGGGGCTCCCGTAGGCTCGCTCCAGGGTGAGGGAAATCTTGCGGATGTCACGCTGGGTGGGGCCGTTGGCTTCTACCATGGAATGCACACTCATCGGCGGGCGGGCCATACACGCTCACGTGCCGATTATATGCAAACCACAGGACTGACCCGATGGCTTCTTGGCCAGGTGCGAAAGCCTGATCGGTCGTGGTTCCGTGCAGATGTGTATTTGCACTCTGCGCCTACTCCGCCCGCAACGCTACCACGGGATCCACCGATCTTGCGCGGCGGGAGGGGACGTAGCTGGCGAGGAGGGCCGCGGCGGCGAGGCCGATGGTGACGGCGACGTAGGTGAGCGGGTCGAGGGTGCTGACGCCGAAGAGCAAAGAGGACATGAGGCGCATGGCGGCGATGGCGCCGGCGATACCGCACGCCACTCCCAGGGCCGTGAGCAACAGGCCCTGACGGACGAACATGGCGGTGAGCTGGTTTTCCTGTGCGCCGAGGGCCATGCGAATGCCGATCTCGCGGGTGCGCTGGGTGACGGAATAGGCGATGACGCCGTAGAGGCCGACGGTGCCGAGCAGCAACGCCATGGCGCCGGCGATGGCGAGCATGACCAGCGTGAAGGATGTGCGGGCCATCGAGCGGCGATAGAAATAGTCGACGGTGTGGACGCTGGAGAGCGGCAAATTGGCGTCGACCGACCAGACGGCCTGGCGGATCTCGCGCATCAGGCTTTCCGAACCGGCCTGCGGCGTGCGAACGGTGAAGGCGACACCGCGGCGCACCAGCGTTTTCTGGTCCTCAAAATTCGACATGTACAGCGGCCAGTAGACGGTGACGAGGGGAGGACGGCTCATGCCATGGTCGTGGACGTTGCCGACGACGCCGATGACTTGGCGCCATTCGTCCTTTGTGGAGACGCGGATGCGCTTGCCAAGCGCGTTAGCGGGGCTGCCCCAATATTGGGAAGCCATTTTTTCGGAGACGAGGGCGACGGGGAGCCTGTTGTAGAACTCGGTCCAGGTAAACATGCGGCCGGCGATGAGCGGGATGCCCATGGTGCGGAGATAGCCGGGTGTGATCATGACGAAGCGGCAGATGGGGGGCATCTGGCCGGGTGCGTAGCTATGGTCCTCGGCGAAGACGGGGTCCATCTGGTTGTAGTTGTCCATCGGGATCGAGATGGAGAGGCCAACCGAGGAAACGCCGGGAATGGCGGCAATCTTGCGCATCATCTGCTGCTGCATGCGCACCACGTCTTCGGGCTTCTCGACCTCCGCCTTGGGGATGTAGAGGCGGAAGGTCTGCACCTGTCTGGGATGGGCGAATCCGGGGTTGACCTGGGTAAGCGCGCGGAAGGTGCGGATCATGAGGCCGGAGCAGACCAGCAGGACGAAGGCGAGCGCGACCTGGACGGTCACCAGAACGTTGCGGGCGCGATGGCGGGCCTTGCTCTGGCTGAGCGTGCGGCCGCCTTCGCGGAGTCCCGTAGCGGCGTGGACGCCGGCGTATTTCAGGACGGGAACGGAGCCGAAGAGCAGGCTGGCGAAAACGGAAACGCCAAGCGTGAAGAGCAACACCGTGCCATTGATGCCAATCTCGTTCAGACGCGGCAGGCCGGAGGGGGCCATGGCGACGAGCAGGCGCAAAGCTCCGAAGGCCAGCGCGAGGCCCAGCACGGCGCCGAGCAGGCCGAGCACCAGGCTTTCGAGCAGCAATTCGGCGGCGATCTGGCCGCGCGTGGCGCCGAGGGCGGCGCGGAGGGTCAGCTCCTGCTGGCGTCCTTCGGCGCGGACAAGCAGGAGATTGGCGACATTGGCGCAGGCAATCAGCAGCACCATGCCGATGCTGCCCATGAGCACCCAGAGGAGGGTGCCGATGTTGCCGATGACGTCCTGCTTGAGCGGGTGCACGTCCGGACCGATGTGCGCGTTCTTGAAGAGTCGCAGGCTGAAGCCGGGAGGGGGCGGGAAACTGCGCATGACGATGGGGAGCATGCGAGCGACATCGGTATTGGCCTGGGCGATGGTGGCGCCGGGCTTGAGCCGGGCGATGCCTTCATAGCTGAAGTTGCCGAGGTAGAGTTTGTTGCGGTCGAACTGGAGCGGGAGGATCATCGCCAGGTTTGGATAGTCGAGGAAGCGGAAGCGCTTGGGCATGACGCCGACGATGATGCGTGGCTCGCCGTCGACGCGGACCGTTTGGCCGAGGACGGAGTGCTTGCCGCCGAACTTGCGCTGCCAGTAGCCGTAGGTGAGCACGACCGTTTTGGGAGCGTCGGAGGCGACGTCTCTTGCGGTGAAGGTGCGGCCGATGAGCGGCGGAATACCAAGGGTGGGCAGCAGGCCGTCGGTGACATCGAGGGCGCTCACCTGTTCCGGGCGGCCCAAGCCGGTGACGCTGACCGAATCGCCGGAGTAGATGCCGATGTTTTGGAAGGTACGGCTCTGATCGCGATAGATGAAATAGTCCGAGGGCGATATGTTGAGCTCGGGGATGTTGAGGCCCGGAGCGGTGTGCCAGACGCCGACCAGACGGCTTGCGCGGGGATAGGGCAGCGGCTTGAGGAGCACGCCATCGACGACGCTGAAGACGGCGGTGTTGGCGCCGATGGCCGCGGCCAGGGTGAAGAGCGTGATGACGGTGAACATCGGCGCGCGGCGGAGCCGGCGGAAGATCTGCCTGAATTGGTTGGCGGAAAAAAGCATGGGGCTCCCGCACGGCGAAGCTGACGAGCCACCGTTCGTTCCACTGGATTGGCGGACTCGTTATGGGAATACGGCGGCGGGAGGGGGAAAGTTCCGAGTTGTTCGTTGTGCCGGCCGGGCGTGTCGGGGCGCGGGGGCGAAAAGGGCCACAGCCTAAAGGCCGTGCCACGGGGCCGGGGCGGGAAGTGGACACAAGGTGAAGAGTGGGCGATAGCTGGGCAGGCACGAGGCCTGCCCGTACAGAGGGACGTTTCGATTTGGCGGGACGGTCGTGGAGGAGCGTGTTCTGCCAGGCACAATGGGGCTGACGCGGGGCACGTGCAACGTGCCCGTACGGTGTTGCGGCGGGAGGCGTGCGCGCGGGGCTTTTCGGGCGGATGGGAATCAGGTCAGGTGGTGGATCATCCAGAGATTGGGCTCTTCGTAGAGGGCTTCGGAACGGGCAGCGTCGACGATGATGGGGCAGAGGGCGCCGGGAACGACGTAGGGGCCGGATTCCGGAAAATGGAGGCCGGTCCAGTGTTCCCATTTTTTCAGAGGGGCGCGAACGACCATCGAGAGTGGAGCGATGCGGGCAACGCGGGCGCCCATTTCGTGATGCAAATGAATCCAGGGATCGAAGGGAGAGCCGTCGGGGCGTTTCCACTCGACGTAGCGTTCGAAAGGAGTGAGCGGATAGAGAGTTTTGGAGACGGGGCGAACGGGGGCCAGTAGCGCGTGGAGACCGTGGGAGGCAGAGACGGCCTTGAGTGCAGCGAGCACCTGGCGGCCGATGCCGCGACCGCGGCGGCGAGGCGCGACGACGGCCGAGAGGGCGCAGGCGGCGGTGGGCGTGCGGCCGGCGGCGTGGTCGTCGAGCGACTGAAGCAGAGCGGCGTCCCAACCGGCAGGCAACGTTTCCTCAGTGCCGGGCCATACGAGTGGGGCGGCGAAGCCGGAACCCGCGACGTGGCCGGCGGAATCGAGCAGGAAAAGGAAGAATTCGGGGAAGGCCTTGCGAGCGGGGGCGAAGCTGCGGCGCGCGGCCTGTCCGTAAACGAGGAAATCGGGCCAGATGCCGGGCCAGGCGGCAACGGCGCCAAGGAGTTCCGGACGCCGGCGGAGGCTGACGACGCGCAGCGGGCGGTGACGGTCTTGTGGGTCGTGGGCGCTCATGCGTTTTCGAAGATCACCTGGGCGAAGGCGAGGTTCGGCGTGTGGGTGAGCGAAAGCACGATATGGCGGACGCCCTGTTCGTCGGCGAGCTCTTTCGTGCGGCCGTGGAAACGGAGCGTGGGGCGGCCGCTCGGGAGATTGGTGACCTCGATATCGACCCAGCGGACACCGCGACGCCAGCCCGTGCCGAGGGCTTTCATCGCGGCTTCCTTGGCGGCGAAGCGGGCGGCGTAGCGCTCGGTGCGATTGCGATGGCGTTCACAATAGCGAATTTCGGCGGGCGTGAAGACGCGGTCGAGGAAAGCGCGGCCGTGGCGGGCGATGGCGGCTTCGAGCCGCGGGACTTCGGCGAGATCGACTCCCATGCCAACGATCATCGGATGGCGTTCCTTTGCACGGGAAGGTTTTACGCGCGGCGACATTATACCTGTTGAGAGGATGAGGGCGACCACGAGGGGCGTCACTGTCAGCGGTCGAACGAATAGGGGGCACGTGGCAACCTGCCGCTTGTATATACCAACGGCAGTATGTTCATGGACAGAGGCGGCGGGAAAGCAAATCCCTCACCACCATCCCCGCCGGGGCGGGCGGCTGGGCTCGGGATGGCAAGGGCCGAGAGACGGGAGCGCGGGCTGTCGACTCGGTGGAACGCCACTCCGGGCGGGAGCAGCTGCCCGTGGGAACGGAGCGCGGGGAGGAACGTCCGCGCCACGGGGGCTCTATAATCGGGGCGGATGAGGAGCGAAATTCTGGCGATGAAGCGCAGGCGGGTAGCGACGAAAAGCGCGGGGAAACCGGCGCTGCCGGAGGAATGGAGGCTGCGGCGGCGCGGGGGCGTGATGGTGCTGGAGGCGCTGCCACTGGCGCGGATTCCGTGGCTGGTGCATGGGTTCAGCACGCGAATTGGCGGGGCGAGCCGGCAGGACGACAGGCAGATGCTGAATCTGGGCTACGTCGAATGGGACGAGCGGGAGCGGGTGCAGGAGAACCGGCGGAGGTTTGTGCGGGCAGTGGGCGCGGAGGAAATGGAGTTTGCCGCGCTGCGGCAGTTTCATTCGTCGCTGGTGCGGATTTTTCAGAAGGCGCCGCGGGAGCGCCTGAAGGGCGATGCGCTCGCCACGCGGAAGCGCGGACTGCTGCTGACCGTGCAGACGGCGGATTGCGTGCCGATCCTGCTGGCCGACACGCGGAAACGCGTCGTGGCGGCGGTTCACGCCGGCTGGCGAGGAACGGCGGCGCGGGTAGCGCAGAAGACGGTGGGCGATTTGCGGATGCAGTTCGGCACGCGGCCGGAAGACGTCGTCGCCGCGATCGGGCCGGCGATCGGCAGTTGCTGCTACGAAGTGGGGCCGAACGTGGCGCACGAATTCGGCTGCCAGTTTGCGGAGGCAAAGGAGTGGTTTGAAGGGCCGTTCGGGCCGCTTTCCACAGGGGACGAGCCGACGCCGTTTCTCTGGTTGCAGTTCGATCCGCCGGGGCATGAGAGGCCAAAGCGAGTGAATCTGGACCTGGCGGCGGCGAACCGGTGGCAGCTGGAGGAGGCTGGCGTGCCGGCGGACAGGATTTTCTCCTGCGGGCTGTGCACATCTTGCCGGACGGATTGGCTCTTCAGCTACAGGCGGGAGGGGTTGCGGTCGGGGCGGCTGATGAGCGCAATTGGAATCCGGAAGGCAGTAGCTGGTGGATAGTAGCTGGTGAAATAGCCCGGCTGTTGCTCTCCAGTCGGGAGAGCGGTGTGGCGGGCTAAAGACCGCCGCTACAAAACATTTGGAGCGGTTCCTCCAGGCACACCCGGGGCTACGGCTGTTTCGGCGGGAAGGGGTGGGAGCTGGATTGGACGTGGAACTCGCGGTAGTGGGAGTAGCGGTTGATCTGGTTTTCGTTCACGCCGAAGAAGAGCAGGGCGCGGGCGCTCACGTGGAATTGGGAATAGACGGGAAGCCAGACCTGATGATGGACGAGCGTCTGCCGGAAGGCGACAGCGGTGCCGCGGTGCACTGACGCCACCAGTCCCCAGCCAACCTTGAAATTTTTCACGAAGCGGGCTTCGAGACGGACGACTTCGTGCGCCTGGGCGTCGATCCAGACCGTGCCGACCAGAGCCTGGACGATCTTTTCGGTGCGGGTCCTGGCCTTGAAGCGGGGATTGGCGCGGAAATTGAAGGCGATCACGGGGCGGCCGGCGAGGCGCTCGCGGCGCGGGTGCGAGAAGCGGTCGGCGCGCAGGAAATCCTGAATGGTAATCTCGGCCTCGCGCTCGCGTTTGGCCTGGCGCTTGCCGTTGCGGGCGTCGCGCTCGTATTTCTCCACCTGCTTGCGGATACGGTCGTCCTCCTTTTTCTGGGCTTTGGGGCTGAGCGGGCGGCCGTCTTTCTCGATGAGGCGGTGAATTTCGTGGCCATCGAGGAACGAGACCTGAAAGACGTAGGTGGCGGAGCGCTTGACGTCGCCGTGCTTGTTGAGAATTTCGACGGTGCGCGTGTCGCGGCAGGCGTAGTTTTCGCGAATCCGGTCGAGCCGGTTCTGATTCTCGAGGACCTGATGCATCAGCGTGGAAATGTTGGGGAGGGGCTTGGCGGAAGAGTTTTGGGCATGAGTGGGGATGGCGGCGAACAGCAGTAGGACGGCGGCGAGGAGCGAAGTGCGATGCGAGGTCACGGCGTTTCGGCCAAGCCGGCAGCGGAGAGCGGGGACGGCGCAGGCGGCCGCGGCGATTGCTCGATCAGTGCGAGCTGTCCGCAGGCGGCCATGACGTCGCGTCCGCGGGAATAGCGGATGAAAACGGGGATGCGGCGATCGTTGAGGATGCGGCGAAACTCCTCGACCGCTTCGGGCTCGGGCATGCGGTAGGGCAGCTCGCCGGGATTCCATGGGATCAGGTTGACCTTGGCGCGAAAGCCGGAGAGCAGGCGGGCGACGCGGCGGGCGTCCTCGGGACTGTCGTTGAAGCCGCCGAGCAGGACGTATTCGAAGGTAAGGCGTTCCCAGGAGCGGAGCGGGTAGCGGCTGCAGGCTTCGAGCAGTCTTGGGAGCGGATACTTGCGGTTGATCGGCATCAGGCGCGAGGGCTGCTCGTCGGAAGAGGCGTTGAGCGAGATGGCGAGCTTGGGGCGAACGCGCTCGTGGGACAGGCGCTCGATGCCGGGCAGGATGCCGGAGGTGGAGAGAGTGACGTGGCGCGGGGCGAGGGCCAAACCTTTCGGATCGAGGAGGATGCGGGCGGCGGCGAGGGTGGCGTCGTAATTGAGCAGCGGCTCGCCCTGGCCCATGAAGACAACGTTGGTGCGCGGCGCGAGATGCCCGGCGTTTTCCTGGAGCGCAAGGAGCACCTGGCCGACGATTTCGCCGGCGGTGAGGTTGCGGATGAGGCCCAGCGTAGCGGTGAGGCAGAAGCGGCAATTCACGGCGCAACCGGCTTGCGTGGAGATGCAGATGGTTTGCCTGCCCTCGGAGGGCATGAAAACGGTTTCGACGGTCGCGGGGGCGGCTTCAGCGCTTGTGGATTCGGCGGTGAGGGCCAGGAGGTAGCGCACCGATCCGTCGGACGAGGCGTAGCGGCTGACGATGCGGGGGAGTTCGGCCGAAGCCTGCTCGGCGAGGCGGTGGCGGAACGGCGCAGGGAGCGCGGTCATGCGTGCGAAGTCGAACTGGCGCTCGGCGTAGAGCGAATGGTAGAGCTGGGCGCCGCGGAAGGCCGGTTCGCCGAGAGAGACTGCGAAGTCGCGAAGCTCTTGCTGCGATTTGCCGAGAAGATGGAGAGACATAGGGGGAAATGTGGCTCGCATCACGGTCGAGAATGTTGTCCGCAAGCCTTCCGGTTGGGAAAATCGTCGCTTATGGAGGTTTTCCACAGCTCCGGAAGTTCAAACGGCCATACATCGGCCCGGTTTCGGATCGGCCCTTCGGAAACATAATACCATGGGCGGCGTGTGCTCCCGCGGCGTTGGAATGGTCCATAATATGTTGTAAATAAATAACATAGAGGAGTGGTCACGGCGGCCTGCTTTTCCCTTGCGGGTATGTCAAAATAGGTTCTTACGGCCCCACCTTTTCCGGGAGGGGTTGGCCCTCAGGTACAAACGACTAACGAAAGAGCCATGAACAACGAACTTGATGCCGTTCGCAGAACTGTTCTGCCCAACGGCTTGGTGGTTATCAGCGAACGGATGCCTCAGTTCCGTTCAGTTTCCGTGGGAATTTGGGTGCGAACCGGTTCGCGGAGCGAGCCGGCGGAGATCAACGGGATTTCGCACTTTATTGAACACATGGTATTCAAGGGCACGGAGCGGCGCACGTGCGAGGAGATCGCCGGGACGCTCGATTCGGTGGGCGGGATGCTGGACGCCTTCACGACGAAGGAGATTGTGTGCTTCAACGCGAAGGTGCTGGACGAGCACCTGCCGCTGGCCTTTGACGTGATCTCGGACATGGTGCTGCGGCCGCTCTTTGCGGCGCCGGAGATCGAGCGGGAAAAGCTGGTCGTGCTCGAAGAGATCAAGATGGACGAGGACAACCCGGAAACGCAGATCAACGAGGAGTTTTTGCAGGGATTTTGGGCGGGGCATCCGCTGGGGCGGCCGATCCTGGGTACGCGGGAGACGGTGGAGGGATTTGAGCGGGAAAAGGTGTTCACCTGGTTCCGGCGGTCGTACACGCCGAACGAGATCGTGATTTCGGCGGCGGGAAACGTGGACCACGCGCGGCTGGTGGACCTGGTGGCGGGAGCGTTCGGACCATTGCCGACCGGGAACGATGGCCACCGGCCTATACCCCCGAAGCCGCGAGCTCCGATGGTGGTGCGGCGCAAGGACGGGCTGGAGCAGGCGCACGTCTGCATGGGCGTGCCGGCCTTCGAGGCGAAGGACCAGCGGCGGTACGCGGCGGCATTGATGAACAACGTGCTGGGTGCGGGCATGTCGTCGCGGCTTTTCCAGAACATCCGCGAGCGGCAGGGTTTGGCCTATGCGGTGTTCAGCGAGTTCTCGCCGTATCACGACGCGGGACTTTTCAGCGTGTACGCGGGCACGGGCGCGACCAAGGTGGAGCGGGTGGTGCGGTCGGTGATCGGGGAACTGCGCCGGCTGAAGGAAGAGCCGGTGGGAGCCGAGGAGTTGCTCCGGGCCAAGCAGCAGCTGAAGGGGTCGATGACGCTTTCGCTGGAATCGACCGGCTCGCGGATGGGGAATCGGGCGCGGCAGGAGATTTATTATGGCCGGTTCCACACGTTCGAAGAGATTTTTGCCGAGGTGGACGCGGTGACGAGCGAAGAGGTGCAGCAGGTGGCGCGAGAGCTTTTCGCGCCGGAACGGATCGCACTGGCGGCGCTCGGGAAGCTCGACGGTTTCCAGCCGGACCGGGAACTGCTGGCCTGCTGACATTTTTCTCTCTTCTCACTTTTCCAATAGAGATTGCGCCGGCTGCGTGAACCCGCTTCCCGGCTGTGCCTCCCCGAAGGGCGGCGCTACGGATGCTTGGCCGGGATCGGCAGACGTGGCACGCGAGCGTTTTGGCACGTTTTTGGCGAAACGGCGTTGACTCGCGCCGCACGCTTTGCCATTATCCGTACGAAAATCCGCTGGCGGGAGTGGGTCGATTTCTGTACGGATTACGGTTTTGGCGTCGGGCAGCACGGGCAACGTAACGCTGGTGGAGAGCAGCCGGACGCGCCTGCTGGTGGACGCGGGACTCTCGCGGCGCGAGACGTTTCGGCGGCTGAAGATCCTGGGCGTCGAGACCGAGCCGCTCGATGGCATCCTGATTTCCCACGAACATACCGACCATTGCGGCGGCCTGCCGGTGATCGCGAAGCACGCGCGCTGCCCGGTGTTTCTGACCGAGCCGACGCACAAGGAGATCTGCCGCGTGCTGCCGGGCGGAGGCGGTGAGAAAGTGGAGCAGGTGGAGCATATCGCCGGAGGCGATAACTGGACGATTGGCGACATCGAAGTCGACGCCTTTTCGATCCCGCACGACGCCGCAGATCCGGTGGGCTACGCGTTCCGGACGGAAGGGATAAAGGTGGCGCTGGTGACGGACCTGGGCTACCTGCCGGAACTGGTGAAATTTCATCTGCGCGGGACCGATTGCCTGATCCTGGAATCGAATCACGACCTGGAGATGCTGAAAGTAGGGCCATACCCGTGGTCGGTGAAGCAGCGGGTGATGAGCCGGACGGGGCACCTTTCGAACCACGTGGTCAGCGAGTTCCTGGCCGATCCGGAGGCGTTCGATGGGCGACCGCGACGGCTGGTGCTGGCGCATCTTTCGGAAAACAACAACACGCCGGAGCTGGCGAAGATCTCGGCTGAAGAGGCGCTGGGGCGGCGACCGGAGGAAGCGGCGTTTCGCGGCGAACTGATGGTGGCTTCGCAGAGCGTCCCGCTGGGGCCGTTCGTTTACTAAGACCTGTCTGGAATTTCCGGAAAATTCGAGGCTTGTGGAGTGTTGAAAAGCTGGTGGTGTGGCTGAACATACCCTGCCGGCGGAAGGCGCCCGAGGAGGGGCGGGGGTGATCGGGTATCATGGTTCGGGTCGCGGAGCGCTGCGGAGCGGCGCGGGAACGGGCGGCCAAACGAGATTCGAAGGGAGTGGGTGAAACGTGATTCCAAGATATACGCGGCCGGAAATGGGCCGCATCTGGAGCGACGAAAACCGGTTCGGGAAGTGGTTGGAGGTGGAACTGGCGGCGGCTGAGGCGCTGGCCGAGGCGGGCATCGTGCCGAAAGAAGCGGCGCACGTGCTGCGCGACCGGGCGCGGGTGAACGTTGGCCGGATTCTCGAGCTCGAGGAGCAGGTGCGGCACGACGTGATCGCGTTCACCATGGCGGTGGGCGAGACGGTTGGCGACCCGTCGGTGGCTCGCTGGTTGCACTACGGGCTGACGTCGAACGACGTGGTGGACACGGCTCAGGCGCTGCTGATTCGCGATGCATCGCACCGGATCGAGGAGGGCCTGGCGCGGCTGGGCGAGGTGCTCGAGCGGCGTGCATGGGAGTTCAAGAACACGCCGGAGATCGGGCGGACGCACGGCGTGCACGCGGAGCCGATCACCTTCGGGCTGAAGCTGGCGAACTGGTACGACACGAACCGCAGGAACCAGGAGCGGTTTCACCGCGCGGCGCGCGAGCTGGAGGTGGGCAAGATCGCTGGAGCGGTGGGCAACGCGGCCCATCTGGGACCGGAGATGGAGGCGAACGTCTGCCGCCGGCTGGGGTTGGAGCCCGCTCCGGTCTCCTCACAGGTGATCGAGCGCGACCGGCACGCACACTACCTGGACGCGCTGGCGCTGATCGCGGCCGAGCTGGAGCGGTTCGCGGTGGAGATCCGGCACCTGCAGCGGACCGAGGTGCGCGAGGCGGAGGAGCCGTTCGGCGGGAAGCAGCGGGGCAGCTCGGCGATGCCCCACAAACGAAATCCGGTGAGCTGCGAGCAGATCAGCGGACTGGCGCGCGTGGTGCGGGCCAATTCACTGGCGTCGCTCGAAAACATCGCGCTGTGGCATGAGCGCGACATCTCGCACAGCTCGGTGGAGCGGGTGATTCTGCCCGATTCGACGACCCTGGTGGACTACATGCTGACGCGGATGACCAACATCATTTCGAAGATGCGCGTCTTCCCGGAACGCATGAAGCGCAACCTGGAAGCGACGCACGGGCTGGTGTTTTCCGGGCAGCTGCTGCAGGATCTGGTGGAAGCGGGCATGCCGCGCGACGACGCCTACAAATCCGTGCAGCAGAACGCGATGGTGGCATGGGAGACCGAAGGGGATTTTCGCGCGCTGGTCTCTTCGGACGAGCAGATCCGCAAGCACCTGGGCGAAGAGGGATTGGCGCGGGTATTCGACCTGGGACGGCAGCTGCGTTACGTGGACGCGATTTTCGAGCGGGTATTCGGGAAGAAGAAGGCGTAATTGAGGTTTGACGGAAGGCCCACGGCCGGAAAATGACCGGCCGTGGCTTTCCTCGCCCGGCGAAGCGGAAATTACTGGGCGCGCTGGACGTAGCGGGCTTCGCTGGTGTCGACGCGAACCTTGTCGCCGATATTGATGAAGGGCGGGACCTGAATGGTGATGCCGGTTTCGAGCTTGGCCGGCTTCATCACCGAGCTGGCAGTGGCCTTCTGGATGGCGGGCTCGGTTTCGACCACGGTGAGGTCGACCGTGTCTGGAATTTCCACGCCAATCGGCTTGTTCTCGAAGAAATCGAGCTTCACAGCGAGGTTCGGGATGAGGAACTGCACCGTATCGCCCAGCAGGTCGTTGCCAAGGGCGATCTGCTCGAAGGTCTCGAGATTCATGAAGTGGTAGCCCTGGGCGTCGCTGTAGAGGTATTCGAATTCGACCTCGTCCAGGATGGCGCGGTCGATCGAATCCTCGGCGCGGAACTTGTAGTCGATGATCGAGCCGGTGCGGAGATTGCGCATGCGGGTCTGCATGGCGCCGCGCTTGTTTCCCGGCGTGCGGTGCTCGACGCTGAAGACGGAGTAGAGATCACCCTCGTGCTGAATAATCATGCCGGGGCGCAGTTGTGTTGCTTTCATGCTCGACGACTCCCAGAACTTGGCGGGGCTTCGCGCAGGGGTTGCGCAGGTTATTCCTTGAAGCCTGATTCATTATACGTGGGCGGCGAAAGACGGGTCAAATGCTTCGGGCGCAAGCGTTTCCGAGGGGCTGAGGGTTGGCAAGCCTGTGCTATGATGCGCAGGTAAGAGACCAAACGGCCACCAAGGAGTTTCCGTTGAGCGCCCGAATCCTGAGCGGAACCGCCATCCGCAATCAAATCTATTCCGAATTGCAAAGCGAAATCGAAGCACTGGCCAAACAAGGGGTTCGCCCCGGCCTGGCGGCGGTGCTGGTGGGTGAGAACCCGGCGTCGAAGCTATACGTGAACAGCAAGATCACCGCGTGCGGCAAGCTGGGGCTGGAGAGTTTCCTGATCACGCCGCCGGCCACGATCACGACCGAAGAACTGCTGGGCGTGGTGGATGAGCTGAACCGGCGAAACGAAGTGGACGGGATTCTGGTGCAGATGCCGCTGGCGAAGCAGGTGGACGCGAAGCGGATTCTGGAGGCGATCCATCCGGCGAAGGACGTCGACGGCTTCCACCCGGAAAACGTGGGCCGGCTGGTGGCCGGACGGCCGAACCTGGTGGCATGCACGCCGGCGGGCGTGATGGAGATTCTGCGACGCAGCGGGATCGAGACGGAGGGAGCGAACGCGGTGGTGATGGGGCGGAGCGACATTGTCGGCAAGCCGATGGCGCTGCTACTGATCCACGCCAACGCGACAGTGACGGTCTGCCATTCGAAGACGCGGGACCTGAAAGAGACGACGCGGCGCGCGGACATCGTGGTGGCGGCGATGGGGCGGGCGGCGATGGTGACGGCGGACTACATCCGGCCGGGCGCGACGGTGATCGACGTCGGGCAGAACGTGCTGAAGGAGGCCGCGGACGTGGAACGGATTTTCGCGAAGTTTCCCGAGAAACGGGAAGTGTTTCACAAGAAAGGCTCGGTGCTGGTGGGCGACGTTCATCCAGAAGTGATGGAAACCGCGGGCGCGTTCACGCCGGTCCCCGGCGGCGTGGGACCGCTGACGATCGCGATGTTGATGAGCAATACGGTGCGCGCGGCGCGCATGCGGCGCGGCAAGGCAGACGCCGCGGGCGTCAGGCGCTGATGCTGCGGATCGGATTGACCGGGGGCATCGGCTCGGGGAAGTCGACGGTCGTCGCCATGCTGCGGGAGTTGGGCGTGCCAGTGATCGAAGCCGACGACGTGGCGCACGAAGTGACTCGTCGCGGCGGATCGGCATTCGACGAGGTCGTCGACACTTTCGGCAAGGAAATCCTCCAGGAAAACGGTGAAATCGATCGGGCGCGGCTGGCCGAGGCGGTGTTCGGTTCGAAGGAGAAACTCGACCGGCTGAACCGGATCGTGCATCCACGCGTGCTCGAGCGCGCCGAAAAGTGGCTGGGTGAACAGAAGCGGGCGGGTGCGGCGCTGGCGGTGGTGGAGGCGCCCTTGCTGATGGAAGCGGGATACCACCGGCGGTTCGACCGGCTGGTGGTGGTCTGGTGCCGACCGGAACAGCAGGAAGAACGGCTGAGCGGGCGCGGCATGAACCATGATGACGCCGAGCGCCGCATGGCGGCGCAGATGCCCGCCGATGCCAAGAAGCGACTGGCGCACGATCTGATCGACAATTCCGGGACGCTCGAAGAGACTCGCCGCCGGGTGGAACAGTTGGTGCGGGAATGGCAGGAAGCGGCCAAAGAGACCGCACAGGCGGCAAAGAAGGGTTGATCGGATGAAGGCGGACAAGCGGGCAAGCTGGCGCTGGCTGGCGTTGGGGCTGCTGATCGCGTTGGCGGCATTTTGGGCCGGGTCGCGGTGGAGCGCTCGGCCGCCGGCCGAGGTGCGGGCGTTCCGGGCGCAGGCTCCGCTGCCTCCGCCGCCCAAAGGTGCCGAAACGCTCACGCCGGACGAGCAGGTGAACGTCCGGATCTACCGGCAGGTGGCGCCGTCGGTGGCCAATATCATCACCCGCGCCGTGCAGTACGATTTCTTCCTCAATCCGATTCCCGTGGAAGGCGCGGGATCGGGCTTCGTGATCGACAAAGCCGGGCACATCCTTACGAACTACCATGTAATCGCCGGAGCCAGCTCAATCGAGGTGGTGCTGGGAGACCATAGCCGGTTCCCGGCGCGGCTGGTAGGCGCCGATGAGCGAAACGATCTGGCGCTGCTGGAAATCAAACCGGGAAAACACGTGCTGAAACCACTCGTTCTGGGCGATTCGTCGAAACTGCAGGTTGGGCAGCGGCTGCTCGCCATCGGCAACCCGTTCGGGTTCCAGAGCACGCTGGTGACGGGAGTGGTAAGCGCGTTGGGCCGCACCGTCCGCACGGGCTCGAACACGTTCATCGAAGACGCGATCCAGACCGACGCGCCAATCAATCGCGGAAATTCGGGCGGGCCGATGCTCGACACGCAGGGACAGGTAGTGGGGATCAACACGGCGATCTATTCGCCGTCGGGCACGTCGGGCATTACCGGCATCGGTTTTGCGATTCCGGTGAACACGGCGCGGCGCGTGGTGAACGATCTGCTGAAGTACGGGCGCGTGCGGCGGGCGGTGCTGGGAATCGCGCGCGCGTTTCCGCTGTGGCCGGGGCTGGCGGAAGCGCTGGGCCTGCCGGTGGAACACGGACTGCTGATCGAGCAGGTGCAGCCCAACAGCGCAGCGGCGCGGGCCGGGATTCGAGGCGGTAGCCGTACGCTCATCGTGGGCATGCAGCAGATGCTGATCGGGGGCGACGTGCTGGTGGCCATCGACGGGCAGAAGACCGATGGCCTGATGGATCTGGCGCTGGCGCTCAATCACAAGCGGCCGGGCGACAAGGTGACGCTGACGATCTATCGCGGCAACCGCAAGATGGACGTGACGGTGACGCTCGGGGAAGACTGAGCGGGTTCCTTTCCGTTTTTCCATTCCAGCAAAAGACGAAATGGGGTTAGGGCCAGGGAAGGCCCACGGCCGGAGAATCGCCGGCAGTGGCTACCGGGGCTGGTTACTGCTTTTCGATGTGGATGGAGCCGTCGCCGCTGCGGAGGACGAGCGGAGCGCCGCCGCCATTCAGCTTGCCGCGAATGCGGGAGCGATTGAGCACGCCGGAGACGCTGACGGGAAAGCCGACGTCGATGCGGCCATCGCCGGTGTGGGCGTCGAGGTCGGCGGCGAAATTGGCAGGCAGGGTGAGGCGGATCGAGCCATCGCCGGTATGAATTGACCAGCCCGAGGCGGGAATCGTGGAATCGGCGGAAGCGTTCGCTTCGATCGAGCCGTCGCCAGAGTGGAGATACAGGGAATCAAAGCGGCCGCGAACATTGATGCGGCCGTCGCCGGAAGTAGCGCTGAGCGAGCCGCCGGCAGTGGAAGCGTCGATGGAGCCATCGCCGGAATGCAGGCGGACGTCGCCGGAAAGGCCCTGGGCGCTGATGGAGCCGTCGCCGGAATCGAGCCGGATGTTTCCGGAAACGGGACCGCAGTGGATTGAGCCATCGCCGCTGTGGACGTCGAGGTTGGCAGTGCGAGGGACGTCGAGCTCGACATGGAGATCGTGATCACCGCTGAAGAAATGAAAGAAGTGGTGCGGGATACGAATATCGATTTCGACGGTGTTGCCGGTCTGATGCTGGTCGATTTTGACGTCGGAGCCGATGCGCCAGCCGCGCGTGGTGACGTGGGCGTCGATCCGGTCTCGGGCGCCCGGGACGATCGTGATGCTGCCTTCGCCGGCGCGAACGGTGAGCCGGGGCGTGCCGGTCAACGGATAGGATTTCGACCACGAGTCGGCGCGTGCAGGAGCGGCGAGGCCGACCAAGGCCAGCAGCGCGATTCCGGCAAGACAGTAGCTTCCACGCATCGATACCCCTCCAGGTTTCCTGCCTAGCATACGCGGACGGAGGGGAAGAAGTTCCCGGGGATTCGGCACCGCTCGATATTTCGCGGCGCTCGGGTTGACAAGGGCCGTGGGAGGAAGACGCTTCTACGAGCCTATTGCCACTGGCGGCGGATTTCTTCGCGTTCGGAATCGGACATGGAGAACCAGCCTTCGGCGAGGTCGCGGACGCGGTCGAGCGCGGCCTGCATTTCGGCGTGTTTGCGCTCGATCGTTTCGCGGTCGGCGTCGGCCGGGACGTGGATGAGCGGAGCGATGATCATCACGGCGCGCGAGAAGAGGCGGGGGATCTGGAACAGGTCCCAGCTGCGCTCGAACGTATGGCCGCGCTCGACGCCGATGTGGAAGACCATGATGGGATGGCCGGTCTTGCGGGCCAGCATAACGGGGCCGGGCTTGGCGACGTAGCGCGGGCCTCGTGGCCCGTCGATGGTGAAGGCGACGTCGTGGCCCTCGCCGAGCCGCTGGGCCATCACCACCAGTCCGCGCAAGCCGCCGCGGCTCGAACTGCCCTGCGCGGTCCAGAAGCCCATCCGCTCGATCACTTTTCGCGTCCACTGGCCGTCGAAGTTCGTGGTGTTCATCACCACAACCTTGCGGTTGCGCCACCACCAGATCGCCGGGAAGATCGATCGATGCCAGAAAGCGGAGATGACCGGTCGTCCCTCGGCCCGGGAGCTTTCGTACTGGCGATAGCCGAGGACCTCGAAGCGGAGCGTGGGGCCGATGACGCGCACGAGCAGCGTGCCGAGCCAGCCGATCACCGGGATCTGCATGCGGCGCCAGCGCGAGAGTTGCGGATAGACGAGGTCGTAGTGAAGGTTGACGTGCGGCTGGGCCGCGGGCGAACCGGAAGCGGCGGGATCGGAAGCGGGGTGAGGCATCGAAGGTCAGTATACGGCGAGCGTGGGCGCAGGTGGAATCGGAAGACGGCGGTGGGAAAAATGCCGGACCGAAACCCGGCGCTACACAAGCTTCGCGACTACATGCCTTCGTAGTTGGGGCCACCACCGCCTTCGGGAGGTACCCAGTTGATGATCTGGTAAGGATCGGCGATGTCGCAGGTTTTGCAGTGGACGCAGTTGGCAGCGTTGATCTTCAGGCGGAGCTTATCGTCTTCGCGGACCATTTCGTAGACCATCGCGGGGCAGAAATACTGGCAGGGATTGCCGTATTCGGCGACGCATCGCGTGACGCAAATGTCGGGTTCGAGCACGTGGAGATGGCAAGGCTGGTCGTCATCGTGGCGCGTGCCGGAATGATAGAGGTCGGTGAGCACGTCGAAGGTGAGCGTGCCGTCGCCGTGAGAACGCTCGAGCGGCTGCCACTGGTTATTCTGCAGCTTGTGGTATTCGAGATGGCCGGGGCCGACGCGCAGCGGATCAGTGAAACCGCGGCCGCCGGTGAGCATTTGCAAGCCAGCCTGGAACAGACCGGACCAGAGCCCGCCGCGAAAGGCCTGGTGGAAATTGCGCACCGCCCAGAGTTCGTCGCGAATCCAGCTGCCCTCGAAGCGGCGCTGAAAACTGGAGAGCTTGGCGGCGGAGGTGTCGCCGGAAGCGAGCGAATCGTAGATCGTTTCCGCGGCGAGCACGCCGCTTTTGATGGCGATGTGGATGCCCTTGAGCCGCTGGGAATTCAGCATGCCGGCCGAATCGCCAATGATCAGGCCGCCGGAAACGAAGGGACGAGGCATAGAATACCAGCCGCCTTCGGGCAGGCTTTTGGCGCCGTAGCGGACCAGCTTGCCGCCGTCGAGGATCGAGCGGACGAAGGGATGCGTCTTCATGCGCTGGAAGGCTTCGTGGGGATCGAAGCGCGGATTGTGGTATTCGAGGCCGACGACCAGGCCGACCGAGACGCGATTCTCCTCGAGACCGTAGATCCAGCCGCCGCCGTAGGTATGGGAATCGAGCGGCCAACCCATGGTGTGGGCGACCCAGCCGGGACGGATGTGGCCGACAGGCACATCCCAGAGCTCCTTGATGCCGACGGCGTAGAGCTGGGGATTGATCCCGTCGAGTTTGTAGCGCTCGACGAGGGATTTCGTGAGCGAGCCGCGAGTGCCTTCAGCGAGGACGGTGATTTTGGCGCGCAGCTCGTAGCCGGGAGTGAAATTGGATTTCCGTTCGCCGCGCTTGTCGAGACCCTTGTCCTCGGTGATGACGCCGGCAATGCCGTCGTCTTCGAAAATCAGCGCGGCGCCGGCGAACTGGGTGAACAGGTTGACCTCGGCCTGTTCGACCAACCCACCGAGCCATTTCGAAAGCCGGCTGAGCGAGACGACATAGTTGCCGTGATTCCGCAGCGGCGGCGGCGTGATGGGAAACTTGAAGGTTGCCTTTTCGGTGAGGAAATAGGCGGCGTCGTCGGAGACTTCCGGACCGAGCGGGGCGGACTGGCGAAAGTCGGGGACGAGCTCAGACAGGCCGCGCGGGTCGAGGATGGCACCGGAAAGCTGATGGGCGCCGACTTCGCGGCCCTTTTCGAGCACGTAGACGTTTTCGGGGAGGACGGCCGGGGTGCGGCCCGCTTCCCGGTCGGCCGCGGCGAGTTGGGCCAGGCGCAGGGCACAGGCCAATCCGGCCGGACCCGCACCGACGATCAGTACATCCGCATCGAGGCGCTCTCGTTCAATGGACACGGCAAGCATTGTAGCCGGGGATGGGGGGCAAAGGAAGATGGGGGAACGAAAGAAATCGCGATGGAGGATGAGGAAGCTCGTGGGGCGGCAGGAAGGAGGAAACGTTTCTTCGCGCCACGAACTCTCTCAACGATTCCGGGACCCTTCGCGGCGCTCAGGGTGACAGTGGGAAAGCTAGAGCCGTCGTCATCCGGGTAATGCGCGAACTATTTGGATTCGAGCTGGGCGATCAGGGCGGGGACGATCTCGAACAGGTCACCGACGATGCCGTAATCGGCGACTTCGAAGATAGGCGCGTTCTGGTCCTTGTTAATTGCAACGACGGTACGCGACCCCTTCATGCCGACGACGTGCTGGATGGCGCCGCTGATGCCGAGCGCCAGGTAGAGTTTGGGCGCAACGGTCTGGCCCGAGCTGCCGATCTGGCGGTCCATCGGTAGCCAGCCCTCGTCGCAAATGGGGCGCGAAGCGGCGATTTCGCCACCGAGCAGCTTGGCGAGCTTTTCGGCGAGCTGGATGTTGGACTGCTCCTTGATACCGCGGCCGACGGAAACGATGATCGGGGCCTGCGTGAGATCGACTGCCTGTTTGGCTTCGCGGAACAGCTCGAGCGGCTTCGTGCGGATCTGCTCGGGTTTCAGGTCGAGGCCGACCTTCGTGACGGGGGCCTTGCCTTCGGGGCGATCGGCGAGCTGATCGGCACGGAAAGCGCCGGCCTGGAACGAGGCGAACCACGGCGGCTCACCGGCGAAGCTGACGTCGACGTTGGTGCGGCCCTGGAACATCTGGCGGACCAGGACGAGCTTGTCGTTTTCGTAGCGGAGGCCAACGCAGTCGCCGATCATGCCCTTGCCGAGCGAGGCGGCGAGTTTGGGAGCGAAGTCGCGGACCTGATAGGTGTGTGGGAGCAGCACGAGGTCTGCGGGGGACTGGGCGAGCGCCTGGCGCAGAGCGGCGGTGAAACCGTCGGCGGTGTAGGGCTCGAGCAAAGGGTGATCGAGAAGCAGAACCTCGTCCACGCGTTTGGAGGCAACTTCCTCGGCGAGCGCGGCGACCTCGCCGCCGGCAACGGCGACGCGAAGGCCCGAAGAGGTCTTTTCGGCCAATTGCTGGGCGGCGACGAGCGTTTCGAAGCTCACCGGATTCCATTTACCCTGCCGCTGTTCCAACACCACAAGAATTTTCATGGCCCTCTTCGCTCCTTCCTCGCAAAAGGTCTCCCGGGAAAGCTAGGAGATCACCCGCGCTTCGTGGCGCAGCTTCTCGAGCAGCTGTTCGGCGGTTTCCTTCGCCGAGCCGGTGAGGAATTCGGTTTTCTTGGTTTTTTGCGGAACGTAGATGCGCTCGAGCTGTTGGGTCGGCTTGTCGGTGAGGCCGAGGCTGGCGCGTTCGACCGAATCGATCGTTTTTTTCTTGGCCGCCATGATGCCCTTGAGAGAGGCATAGCGCGGCTTGTTGATACCCGACTGAATGCTGAGCACGGCCGGCAACGGTACTTCCATCCACTGGAACCAGCCGGCTTCGAGTTCGCGTTTAAGCTTGAGCTTTCCGTCGAGCACCTCGATTTGCATGATGATGGTGCTGTGCGGCAGGCCGAGCAACTCGGCGAGCAGCACGCCGGTCTGGCCGAAGCCGTGGTCGTCGCTCTGGAGGCCGGTGAGCACGAGATCGGGCGATTCCTTGCGCAGCACCGCGGCGAGCGAGCTTGCCGCGGCGAGCGGATCGAGCTGGGAGAAACCGGGATCGACGACGTGAATGGCGCGGTCGGCACCCTTGGCGAGGGCTTCTTTGATGGTCTGCTTGGCGCGCTCAGGGCCGAGCGAGACGACGAGGACTTCGCCGCCTTGCTTTTCCTTGAGGCGGAGGGCTTCCTCGAGCGCGTAGCCGTCGGGCTCGTTCATTTCGAAGCCGATGTCGGCCTCGCGAATCCACACCCCTTGATCGTTGATGGTGAGGGGAGCGTCGCGGGCAGGAACCTGCTTGATGCAAACACCGATTTTCACGCGAGCCTCCTAGTTTGGCGTTGCCCGGCTGGCCGCGGGCCGGGGGAGCGCGACGGACGGCGGATGCCGGGAAATGGCGCCCGGACCCGTGCTCCGGAAAACCTGCCGGGCTGAAGCGCTACACGCCGCGAGGAAGCGTAACCGGCCGCGGCGAGGCGGCGGTCCTTCCGCTACTCTTCCCAGCGTTTGAAGAGCAGCGCGGCGTTGGTGCCGCCGAAGCCGAAGGAATTCGAAAGCGCATAGCGAACCTCGGCGCGGCGAGCCTGGTTGGGCACGTAGTCGAGATCGCATTCCGGATCGGGATTTTCGTAGTTGATTGTGGGCGGAACGACCTGGTCGCGCAGCGCGAGCACTCCAATTCCCGCTTCGAGCCCTC
>JBJKSI010000037.1:0-46398 GCA_046704165.1 Candidatus Acidiferrales bacterium | reverse complement strand
AAGAAATACCAATCCTGATCCTTCGAATCGCGGCGCGGCTCGATCCAGTCGGTCTGGCTGCTCCAGACGGGCGAGCGGCTGTCGTCGAGCAGGAAATAGCCGCTGCGGCTGAGGATGCCGTCGGTGGGCTTGGGGAAGTGGCCCTTGCCGGCTTCGTCGAGCGACGGCGCGATGCCGCCGAGATTCAGCGGATCCTTCTGGCCGGGTACCCAGGAACGGGCCGCGCCGCCGTCACTCCAGGAGATTTCCAGATTCTTGCCGGTGAATTGGCCCGAGCCGATGTGATAGCGGAGGGTGAGCCGGCTCGTCCTGGCGGTGACCCAGCCGCTCTTTTCCTGAAAGGAGAGCTTCACGGGCGGCCATTCGCGGCCGGTGACCACGGCCGTGCGGGCGTTGATGAAATGGCCCTTGAAGGAAAACTCCATGCGCAGCAGTGACGGCGTGAGCGCTTCAAAGCGAGCGTCTCCGCACACCAGCGCGCTGCCGTTCTGCCGGCAACTCGGGCCGAACAGTCCGCAACCGGCCAGAGACAAAAAACAGAGGAGAGACAGGCTGAGCAGCGTAGCTTTGCGCATGGCAGGAGCCTCCGAAGTCAGCGAATGATACCGCGGGCACGAAGAAAGGGGAATGCCCGGCGATGCGGGGATGGGTGATTCAGTAAAGAGACAATCGAATGCACCCAAGCCGTTCTCAAGAGTACGACCCCACGGCAAAGAATCATCTGCGCGAAAGCTCGGGAGAAAACGGCCGGGGCGACTCGAAGGCCGCCCCGGGCTAGGATTTTGGCGCGGTTACATGTGCGCGGCGGGGAGGGTGACCGGGGAGAGATGGGCCGCTTTCAGCGCGTAGTTGAGACGGGCGAGGTCGGTGGTCGTCAGCGTATGCCAGCGGGCCAGCAGCCTTTCGAGCGACTGGTGGACGGCGGCCGCGGCGGCGATTTGCGGCCGGGTAGGCGCGACGTCCGCTTCCTGCACCATATTGAACAGGGAAGTGAGATGGAAGCGAACGAGCATGAGCGAAGGCGGAGCGTGGCCTGTGCCGAAGATGAGCGCGAAGAGGCCCTCGCGGCTGCCTTCGAACGCGTCCAGCCGCTTTTCGAAAGCACCGATGGCATCGCCAGCGGCGGCCTGGACCGTCTGGCTCTTGCGCGCGTTGAGCTGTTCCTGCAAGCTGCGGGCCTGATCGAGCAGGGTTGAAGTCTCCCCCATGCCGTCGTAGAGCTGCTTCGACACGGTGAACTGGCGCACCAGACCGGCCATAGGCGTCTTCACGCGAGGATCCATGCGAATGGTCATCGGCTGGCTGTACGTCTGGCCGTCGACGATCAGCTTGACCGTGTAGCGGCCTGGAAGCACCCAAGGCGACGTGTAGGCCGGGGGAGTATTGTGCACCACGGCCTGCATCGGCAGCGTGGCTGGAAAGCCCGCGGCCGGCGTCCAGTGGAGATTCCAGATGAAACGGTGCATACCGGCCGCGGGCGAAAGGATTTGCGGCGGGCGCGCCCAATAGGCGGGCACAGGCAGCGCCTTGTGATCAGGGATGCGCGGCTTGTCGTTGCTCGAGAAGCGGCGAACGAGCCGGCCGGCACCGTCGTAAATCTCCAGGGTGACCGCGTCCGAAGCGGGCGCTTTCAGATAGTAGTCGATGATGGCTCCGTCGGGTGGATTCTGGGCATGCGGCACGTCGGGGGGCAGCGGCGTGTCGGTGTTCACGTCCCAACGAACACGCGTGGCCAGTTCCGGCCGGTAGAGATACGCCTCCTGCGCGGCGGCAGCGGCGGCAATCTGGCGCAGAGGGGTGACGTCGTCGAGGATCCAGAAGCCGCGGCCGTGCGTGCCGGCGATCAGATCGTTGTCGTGGATGCGCAGGTCGCGAACGGAGCTGGCGGGCATGTTGAGGCGCAGCGACTGCCAGTGAGCCCCGTCGTCGAAGGAGACGGAAACCTGCGTCTCGCTGCCGGCGAAGAGCAAGCCTTTCTGCTTGGGATCCTGGCGCACGACGTTGGTCGGCTCATCGTCGAGCAGGCCGTCCGTGATTTTCGTCCACGTCTTCCCGAAGTTGTGCGTTTTGTAAATGATCGGGTGCATGTCGTTCAGGCGGAAAGCGTTGATGGCAGCGTAGACGGTGCCGGGGTGAAAATGGCCGGCGTCGAGGATCGAGACCTTGTCCCAGGGCTTCAGCTCAGGCGGCGTGACGTTTTGCCAGTGCCGGCCGCCGTCGCGAGTGAGCCAGATGAG
The DNA here is from genome assembly GCA_046704165.1 of Candidatus Acidiferrales bacterium. Classification (GTDB taxonomy): domain Bacteria; phylum Acidobacteriota; class Terriglobia; order Acidiferrales; family UBA7541; genus JAKASX01. The sequence continues at coordinate 44,161 of JBJKSI010000037.1, read as the reverse complement.
GCCCCCGTCGGTACCAGCCCAGATCGTGTCGACGTTGAAATGCGATGGCGCGACGGCGTAGATCACGCCGCGGCGGGTGACCTTGGTTTCCGCGGCGTATTTGCCGGCAACCGAAGGGACGGCCCACATCTTGCGTGAGAGGTCCGGGCTGATCTGACGCCAACTCTCGCCGCCGTTGCGCGTCTCCCAGAGCGTGTTGGCCGCGAAATAGAGGATGTGCGGGTCGACCGGCGAGAAGACGATCGGCTCGGTGCGTAGGGCGCGGTAGCCGTGGCCGCGGAGCGGGGCGGGCGCGACGTTGGCGGTCTGGCCGGTGACGCGGTTGAAGCGCGTGAGCTTGCCGCCATAAACGATATTGGGATTCAGCGGATCGGGAACCAGATAGCCGTACTCCTCGCCGCCGGCGGGTAGCCAGTCGCGTTCAGTGATCTCGCCCCAGTTGCCTCGGCTTGAAACGCAGGCGGAGCCGCTATCCTGCTGGCCGCTGCAAACGCGGTAGGGAAAAGCGTTGTCGGTGTTGACGTGGTAGACCTGCGCGGTGAGCTGGTTGTACCAGGAGCTCCACGTCCTGCCGCCGTTCACGCTGACGATGCCGCCCTGATCGCTGGCGAGCAGCAGGATGTTGGGATGGTTCGGATTGATCCAGAGGTTCTGATAGTCGTCGCCGCCGGGTGCGCCGCGAATGCCGGTCCACGTCTTGCCGCCGTCGGTAGAGCGCCAAGTGACCACGCTGCAGATGTAGACGACGTCGGGATTCTGCGGATCGACCTTGGGCACCGGCAGATCGCCGCCGCCGATGCGGCGTTCGGGGCGCGGGTCCTGCGTGACGCGGTACCAGCGGGCTCCGGCGTCGTCTGAGCGGAAGATGCCGACGTGGCGGCCGTAAGCCACCGTAGCGTAGAGCCGGCTGGGCATGCTGGCGGCGATGGCGACGTCGACCTGAATGACGTCTTTCGGGAAGCCGTTCATGATCTTGTGCCAGGTATTGCCGCCGTCGGTTGACTTGAAGAGGCCGCCCTCGCTGCCGCCCCAGGCGCCATTTTCCCAGGGCGCTTCCTGCGCCTGCCACATCGCCGCGTAGACGATTTTCGGATTCTGCGGGTCGATCTCGACGTCGGAGCCACCGGTGTATTCGTTGATGTAGAGGACCTTCTTGAACGTCTTACCGCCGTCGGTGGAGCGGAAGATACCGCGCCGGGGATTCGGTCCGTAGGGATGGCCGAGCGCCGCAACGAAGACGATATCGGGATTCGTCGGATCAATGGCAACGGCGGGAATCTGTTGCGTCTGACGGAGGCCGAGGTGCACCCACGTCTTTCCCGCATCGGTCGATTTGTACATGCCGTCGCCGACGGAAAGGTCGGGCCGGTGCAGACCTTCACCGCTGCCAACGTAGATGATGTTCGGATTACTGGGCGATACGGCGATCGCCCCGATCGAGCCGGTGGGCTCGTGATTGAAGATCGGATGCCAGGTGCGGCCGTAGTCGTTCGACCGCCAGACGCCTCCGTTCACGGCGCCGATGTAGAAAACGTTCGGCTCGCTCGGCACGCCACTGACCGCGCGGGTGCGCCCCGCGCGCAGCGGGCCGATGGCGCGCCAGCGCATGCCGTCATAGAGCCTTTGGGGATACTGCTGGGCCAGTGCGACACCCGCGCCGGCCAGCGCGAATAAGGAAAGAACGATTGCGACGGTGGAAAAACGGGCGAAAAAGGAACTGATTGGATGCTTCATGTAAGCCCCTCCAAAGCGCGCCCACTATATCCCCGGAAAAGCGGGGAGACAATCACCAGAAAGAACGATCGTGGCGGCGTCGACGATGCCATGGAAAGTTATGCGTCCGTAGACCGAACCGTACTTCGCGCCTGGTACTAAGGCAAGCAGGCCCGCGACAGGTTGCAAGGACGCGGCTTTGGGCGCGGCGGCGAGATCAGGTACCCATGGCGACGGCGCGGAGGAAATCGGCGAAAAGACCGTAGGCGGTGGCAAGGACGCCGGCCTTGTGCTCGATGATCGAGAGGCCGTAGACGTCGAGGTCGAAGCGGAGGGCGGACGTGGTGCCCTCGAGCATGGCCAGCGGGTCGCTGAGCGGGAGCTTCTCGGGACGCACGGAGGCCTGCACACCTTGCGAGGTGCGCTGGCCGCTGCAGACCAGGCGGTAGCGCATGCCCTCGGCACGAGCGGCGCGGATGTCGTCCGGCGTGAGGTTGCGGATGCCGGTGCGCTCCACCTGGTCGAGCGTGATCGGCTCGCCCATCAGCACGATGGTGAGCGCGGCAACCTTGACGGCCGGGTCCCAGCCATCGACATCGTCGGTAGGGTCGGTTTCGGCGACGCCGATTTCCTGCGCCTTGCGGACAGCCTGATCGAAATCGAGGCCGCGCTCCATTTCGGTGAGGATGACGTTGGTGGTGGAGTTCATGATGCCGCGGAAGCCACGGATTTCGACGGCGGGCAACGCGTAAGGGAAAAGAGAAAAGATCGGCGTGCCGTCCATCACCGTGGATTCGAAGAAGAAGCGGCGTCCCTTTTCGCGCGCCAAGTCACGCAATTCACGGTAAGCGTGGACGACCGGGCCCTTGTTGGCGCTGACGGCGTGCGCGCCCGATTCGAACGCGGCTCGCAAATGGTCGATCGCCGGCTGGCCGGTGCGGCGATTGAGTGAGGAGGCTTCGAAAAGAACGTCGGCACGGGCGGCGGCCAGCCATTCGCGGACGCTTTGCGGGCCGCCGGCGGCAGGCTTCGGCGGACCGGATTCGAGCAGAGCAGCCGGATCGAAACCGTCGGGGTTGGCCAGCCAGCCAAGACGGCGCGAGGCTACCCCGGTGAGGCGCCAGTCGAGATCGAAGTCGCGGCGAAGCACGGGCGTCTTGGAGATGAGCAGGCGAACGAATTCCTTGCCGACGTTGCCGAAGCCAACCAGAGCCAGATTCCAGGTGCGAATGGGAGCCTCCTTTCCGAGCGGAAGATTGTACCGAGGAGGCGAGGCAGATGCGAATGGAAGTGACGCAAAGTCAAAGGCGAGATCGGACGCGAAGACGCGAAGAGGGTGACCTAAGTCGCTGCCGGGCCGAATGATCCCCTATAGGCTACGGAATCTAGGAGGCGCCGTGGCTATTGGGACCCCGATCGAACCGCTGACACAAATTTCGCCTTCGCCGGTGCAAACGGGCCGTCCGGCGGCAAACCTCCGCAAACCGCGAAAGAAGCTGGTGCGCCGGGTGGGTCGGGACCATTCGCAGCAGCTGCGGCACGGATTTCAGATTGCCTTTCTGCTGCTGAACGTGTGGATTGGCACGCAGTTCTATTTGTGGGTGCGGGGATTCGAGGCGGGGCATCCGGAGTGGTTCAATCGACCGGCCGGGATAGACGGCTGGCTGCCCATCAGCGGATTGATGAACCTGAAGGAGTGGGTACTGAGCGGGCACGTGCCGAGCGTGCATCCGGCAGCGATGTTTCTGCTCGTCGCGTTTCTGGGAATCGCATTTCTCTTGCGGAAAGCGTTCTGCAGCTGGCTGTGTCCCGTGGGAACGCTTTCGGAATCGCTTTGGCGCGCCGGACGGAAACTGTTTCGCAGGAACTTCGCACTGCCGCGCTGGCTGGACCTGCCGATGAGGAGCCTGAAGTACCTGCTGCTTGGCTTTTTCGCCTCGGCGGTGGCGATCATGCCGGTGCCGGCGATTCGCAGCTTCATGCATACCCCGTTCGGGCTAATCGCCGACGTGAAGCTGCTGAATTTCTTCCGGTTCATCGGCATGACCGGAATCCTCGTGCTGGCGGTGCTGTTGGTGGGATCGCTGCTGGTGAAGAATTTCTGGTGCCGCTATCTATGCCCTTACGGCGGGCTGCTGGGGCTGGTTTCACTCTTCAGTCCAGTAGGCATCCGGCGGAACGAGGAGCGCTGCATTGATTGCGGCAAGTGCTCCCGGGCGTGCCCTTCGCATCTGCCGGTGGATAAGTTGGTGACGGTGCATTCGGTGGAATGCACGGGATGCATGCAGTGCGTGGCCGTCTGCCCGGCGGAAGACGCGCTGGGCATGTCGATCGCGCAGCTCCCTGGCGTGAAGCGCACGCCGCGGCGGCTGCCGGCGTGGGCCGTGGCGGTGGGCATCGCAGCGATCTTCCTAGGGATCGTCGGCTACGCGAAGTTCTCGGGATATTGGCAGACGGACGTACCGCAGTCCGTATATCAGCAGATCGTGCCGCACGCGAACGAAGCGACACACCCTATGCCGTAGGGTTTCGGCCTGGACAGACGCCGCAGGCGAGGACGAAGGAATCCGGGCAAGCACAAATCCTGTTCCCACGAACACCGGCAGCTTCGGCGAGCGCGGAGTACGCGCCCAATCCCCCACCCTAAAAAACGGAAGAACCAGCACTCGCGGTGCGGGAGATCAGGCCTCGAGGGTACCGGGCGTGGCGGGGTTGGCATTCGAGCCGGCCAGGACCAGGGCCTCATATTCCTGCAGGCGGCGCTCGATCTCATCGAGCGCAATTTCGTTGCGAATCACCTCTTCGCGATGCCGCTCGAGGAAGTAGTGGATCGTCTCGACGCGGATGCGGATCGAGCCGACCGGCTTGTTCTCGTCGATATCGCGAAAACCGAAATAGGGTCGTCCGGCGCTTTCGATCACCGACTGGAGCAACCGGTAGGCGGGCGCGTCGTGGCCGCATTTGAAGCTGGAAATTTCGACGCCGATCAGATTGGGATGGCGAGCGGTGAATTTTGCCGCCCAGATCTTGTGCGAGGTGCTGGCGGAATAGGCATGCTTCCAGACGTCCGTGATGTCGAGCGGATGGCGGATGAGGCCGGCGCGGACCTCGTCGCCAAACAGGCGGTCGAGCAGATCGTCGTCGAGCGGCAGAGTGCTCTGCGAAAGCACCGGATAGCCGAGTTTCTGGAACTCTTCGAAGATGCCGTGATTCAGGCCGGGATCGTGGTGATAGGGACGGCCGAGCATCACGACGCCCAGGCGGCGTTCGCGCACGAGCATTTCGATCGTCTCGCGTCCCTTTTGGCGCAGATCGTGCTCCCAGCGCTCGCGGGCAAGGATGCCCTGCTCGACGGCGCGCTCGTTTTCCGCTTCGGAAAGGCCCAGCAGGTCGGCCCACGTCTCGAACATTTCGCGTGTGAGCCATTTGCGGTCAGCCAGATGCAGAATCGGATGCAGGTAGCACACGCCCTTCTCGGCAAAGACGTCGGATTCGGCCGTGAAGGCGGCTCCGGTGGCTTGGGGAGCGGCAATGGCAGTAGGGCAGGCGTTGGCGCCGAGCGTACCGGTGAGGAACGTATCGAGCGCATCGAGCATCGGGAAAAAAATGCAATCGAACGGCCAACGGCGATGATGTTTTTCGAGCAGGTTGTGAATGTGGGCGATGACAACCTTCGAGGGGAAACAGGGATCGATCGAGCCGCGGCGGGCGCCTTCGCGATAGAGCGCGTCAGTGGTCACGTCCGAATAGACCACGTTTTCTGAGGGAATGCCGAGGCTCTCGAAATAGGCAGAAAAGAACGGCGCGGTGGCATAAAGATTCAGGACGCGTGGGACACCAATGCGAAAGCTTTTGCGGCCACGCATCGCCGCAATGCGCTTGCGCGCGGAGACGCCCCAGGCGCGCGCCGGTAAGGGATCAGCCACGATTGCCGGCTTTTGCGATTTAAATGCCGTGCGCGCAGCCACATCGACAAGATTTGGATTGTTGCGCTTAACCTCGTCGATGCGGGCGATCACGGCACGAACGGCGGCGACGTCGCCCGCGGCGCCCCTTTCGCAGGTAGCGACAATGAAGCGCTCTTCGGCAAGACGGTTGCCATCAACGGAAGAGGAGCCGGGAGCATCACCATCCACGCGGAAATCGATGAAGGTACGCAGGCAGCGGTTGGTGCAGTAGACGCAGCGGGTTGTTTCGTCGGTAGTGGCACGATAGGAGATTTTCGCGACAGATTCGAGGCCGATGAACGTGGAGCGTCGGCCTTCCCTCGCGAGACGCGAGGCTTCGAGCGCGGCGCCGATGGCTCCCGCCTCGCCGCAATGCTCGTGGACGATGATCTCCGGCTCGTCGCCCGTGCGTTCGAAGTGCGAGCGGATGTAATCGATCTGGGCCTTCACCGCGGCCAAGTTGCGTTGCGTGCCGCCCTGCAGCAGAAAACGCCGGCCGAGCGCGGGGAGATTGGGAATCTTGGCGACGTGCAGCCAGATGTTTTTGGGAAGCACGGCTGCGAGTCCTGCGAGGATTTGCTGGCGCGTCCAGCCGTTGCGCTGGAAATTGACGATGTCGGCCTGGAGGAAGACGGCGCAACCGTAGGTAAATTCGGGCATCCAGTCGGCCGAGAAGGCGGCATCGGCGTATTCGTTCACATCCAGCCCGAAACCCTGTGCGGTGGCCTGAAGGAAATAGCCGTTGCCGGCCGAGCACTGGGTGTTGAGCATGAAATCCTTCACGTTGCCGTCTTTCAGGAGGATCAGCTTGATGTCCTGTCCACCGACGTCGACGATGACGTCGGGATTGCGATAGTGGTGAATGGCCGAGCGGGCGTGGGCAACGGTTTCGACCAGGGCGACATCGGCGCGCAAGACGCGATGGAGGATATTCTTCGCGTAGCCGGTGGTGCCGGCGCCAAGGATTTCGAGTTGAGCGCCTTGCGATTCCACGTGGCGGCGGAGTTCGGCCAGCAGGTCCTTGGCGTCCTGAATGGGATTGCCCTGGGACAGTCGATAGGCCTTGGCGATGACCGCGCCGGCATCGTCGAGCAGCACGGCCTTGGTGGACGTAGAGCCGGCGTCGATGCCGAGGAACGCGCGGACCGTCTCGCAGGGAACGAGCGGCGGCGGCCGGAACGGGCTGGGCGAATAGCGTCGGCGAAATTCCTCGAGGTTCATGCCAGAACGGGAGAGGCCGGGACGGCCGTCCCTGGTTTTCGCGGCATGGTGTCCTTCGCGCAGGTAGTGATCGAGGTGGCGCAAGCCGGCGTAGGCGCCCTCTTCCTGCTCGCGGCCGAATTCGACCGCGCCGATCGCGGCAAAATACTGGGAATTCTCAGGGACGAAAATCAATTCCTCGGTCGACGCACCTGACGGGACTGGAACCATGCGCTCTTGCCACATGCGCGGGATGTGCGCCTGCCACGCCTCGCGCATGCCGCGGATAAAGGTGTTTGGCCCGCCGAGCAGCAGTACGCGCGGGAAAAGCGTACGGCCGCGAGTGAGCACGGTGAGGTTTTGCAGCACGATCGCCTCGAACAACGAAGCCATCAGTTCCTCTGGTGGCACGCCCTGTTTTTGGAGGCTGTTGATGTCGGTTTCGGCGAAAACGCCGCATTTGCCGGCGACGCGGTGGATGTGCTGATCCCGCCAGCCGAGCCGACCGAGAACGACAGGCTGGATGCCGAGCTTGGCGCCAAGCTTGTCGAGCACGGCGCCGGTGCCGCCGGCGCACTTGTCGTTCATGGTGGCGAGCTTCTTGCGCGCACCGGTCGAAGTTTCGTCTTCGAAGATGAGGATCTTCGCGTCCTGGCCGCCCAACTCCACCACGGAGTGGACATCGGGAAAATTCTTTTCGACGGCCAGGGAAACGGCGTTCACTTCCTGCACGAAACGTGCGCCGACCAGGTCGGCGAGCGTGGTGCCGCCGGAGCCGGTGACGAATAGGCCAGCATTACCTTCGCGAATGCCTAATTCCTTTTCCATGCGCGTGAGGAAATCGAAGGCCTTTTCCGCCTGACGGGTTTCGTGGCGCTGGTAGTCCTTCCAGACAATGGCGTTGGAACCGGCCTCGACGGCGACAGCCTTGATCGTGGTCGAGCCCACGTCGAGGCCTACGAGGAACCGATGATTGGGTCGAGCGGTCATGACCGGCCCTCCGGCGAGGAATTTGCGGGCGCATGACGCATCCGCGCAGCGACATGGAGCACGAAGTCGGCGGCGAGCGTGGCCGTGCCGGAGCGGCGCGGGAACCGATACAACGGGCGGCGGAGGTCCGGGTGGGCAGCCACGTGGGCGCGAATCTCGTCGAGCGATCGGCCGGTGGAAGCCAGCGCACGGTCGAATTCGGCGCGCGCGCGGCGCCGTGCCTCGCCCAGCACCATTTGGACGCGGCTGTAGGCGTTGATTTCGCCCTCGCCTGAGGTCTCGATCGAAAGGAAAAGCATTTCCGGACGATGGTTCGAGACGGCGGCCATCACGCCATCGGATTGAGTGGAGGGCATGCAGCCAAACGGCTTGAGCGCCAGCACGGCATGGCAAAGGTGATGGCGCGTGTAATAGAGGCTCTTGGCCACCTCCAGGTGGCCCTCGCCGCCACGAGTGAGCGGATCGTAGTAGGGCGTGGCGAGACGAGCCAGTTCGTCGAGTGAGGGCAACGGCCGGGCCAACCCGCCGAGCCAGTTATTGACCCGGCGATAGTGGCGTCCATAAAGGCCGTCGGCGACGCCAAAGAGCAAGTCCTTCTTGAGAAACGAGATTTCGTTGGCAAAACGCCGGCGGAGCTGCCACCAACGGGCGCCCGGATGAGGGAATTCCAGACCCTTGCGGCGCCGGTGCCTCCGGCGAGCCTGGTCGAGCCAGGAGAGCACCAACGAGGAAATCGGGTCGACGGCTACCTCGGCGCCTTCGTGCTCGAGGAATCGGAACATGCCGTAGTTGGCGTCGCCTTCGGCCAGCTGCGAGAAGAATTCGCCGACGATCTTGACCACCGGGCGCGGCCGTGTGCGGTCGATTTCGATCGCGTCGAGGCGGCGGGCGCAGGCTGCGAGCGCTTCACGCAGGTCCCGGCCATGAAGATGCCGGTGGAACTTGCCCAGATTGTTCAGCAGGTTCTTGAGTGCCCTCTTTTTTTCGAGGCGCGCGGCCAACGGACGCGGGAGGGCCTGGAGGATCTCGAAATGCCGGCGCGTTTCGAGGAACCGGGCCAGATCAGTGAGGCACTCGGCGAGAACGCGATCGGTCTCGCCGGGATGGATTTCGTACGGACGAATCCGATAGGCGATTTCGTAGAGCGCGTCGCCCAGATTGAGCGCGTTCAGCATGCCCAGGCCGAAATCCATGGTGTATTTGAGACCGGGCTCACTGGAACCTTCCCGAATCACTTTGTTGCTCTGGAAGGTGAGCACGCGGAAGCCGGGGAAGCCGGCGTCGGCGAGCGCTTGCCTGTATTCGGATTCATACATGCCGAAACGGCACGGTCCGCAGCCGCCGGCAGTGAAATAGAGGTAGCGGTCAACGATCTCTTCGCGGGCGAGACCCTGCTGTTCGAGTCCACGCAGATACTCAATGAGATTGCCGGAGGTGAAATAGTTCGGGTTGCAGAGGCCGTTGTTGCAGTATTCCTTGCCGAGCAGGAAAGCGGATTTGGTGGGAGTTGGCAGGTTTTCGCACAGGTAGCCGCTGCCGCGGAAAACTGCGCGGATGAAGGCTTCGTGCTTCGGAGTCAGGTTGCCGAAAAGGATGGTCGTGCGCGCGCGCTCGTCGGCGGTAAACGGACGCTCAGCCGGACGGCGGAAGTGATCGGGAGCGGACACCAGTCCGGCCTGGCGGAGCAGCCGGAACTTTTCCTGCAATAGAGGTTCCCGGACCGCCGGAGCGGCTTCGCGGACGCAGTGTTCTGACACGGATTTAATGATCCTCTGAGGCGCCCCGCCAAGCGCCCAGGACACGTTTGATCGGTTCCCTGTCGGATTGGGATAGCAACCCAGAGTCCAAACAAAGAATCGCGAAATCAAAAGTAAAGAACTGCATATCAATGGGTTGAGAAGCAATGGTTTGGAAGATTCCAATGCCGAGCGCGGCGCAGGCACGGCCGGTGGGTGATTTGCCACAGTGAGGACAAGAATTTCGGCGGACTACAGATGAATTTGGCCCAGATGCCCGTGAGCGGGAGGAAACAGCAGGCGAGTTATCGTATGCTTTTCGAGCCGATGAGGGACTTATCTTCGAACTGCCGGGCGAAAAGCGCGGCCGTACGACAGGAACCATGAGCGAGCAGCGGGAGCGTTCCGGAAACGCGAAGTCGGAGGGCAAAGGGGCGGCGCGCGCAGCGATGCAGTTTGTGCTGCTGCTGGCTGTGGTCAGCTTCTTCGCCGATTTCGTCTACGAGGGCGCACGCAGCGTTACCGGACCATACCTGGCGGTGCTGGGAGCGAGCGGTGCGGCAGTGGGCGTGGTGGCCGGCCTCGGTGAGCTGCTGGGCTATGGGTTGCGACTGGTTTCCGGGCCTCTCAGCGAGAAGACGCGGAAATTCTGGCCTTTGACGATCCTGGGCTACGTGGTGCAGATGGCATCGATTCCGCTGCTGGCGGTGGCGGGGAGCTGGCAGGTGGCGGCGCTGCTAATCCTGAGCGAGCGCACCGGCAAGGCAATCCGGAAACCGCCCCGCGACGTGATGCTCTCGCACGCTTCGCAGCAGATCGGAATGGGCTGGGGATTCGGCCTGCACGAAGCGATCGACCAGGTGGGAGCGCTGCTGGGCCCGCTGGCAGTGGCTGGAATCCTGTACTGGCGCGGGCAGTATCGCTACGCTTTCGCAATGCTGCTGGTGCCGGCAGTACTGACGGTTGCGTTAGTGCTGGTGGCACGGCTGCGCTATCCGCAGCCCGAGAATCTGGCGCCGAAGAAGACAACAGAGGTGGAAGTGAAGGGCTTCTCACGCACCTTCTGGGTCTATCTGACAGGCGCGGTGCTGGTGGCGGCCGGATTCGCCGATTTTCAACTGATCGCTTTTCATTTCGAGAAAGGGGGTGCCGTTGGGATCATCTGGATCCCCATCATCTATGCCGTCGCCATGGCGGTTGGCGGCGCGGGTTCGCTGATCTTCGGGAAACTGTTCGACCGGTACGGCATCGGTGTGCTGATTCCATTGACGCTGATCTCGGCGGCGTTCGCGCCGCTTGTGTTTCTGGGCGGATTCGGCGCGGCGGTGGCGGGAGCGAGTCTTTGGGGCATGGGAATGGGCGTGCATGACTCGATTATGCCAGCGGCGGTGGCGAGAATGGTGCCGTCGAAGCGCCGGTCATCCGCCTACGGCATCTTCACGGCGGCTTATGGCATCGCCTGGTTCGCTGGAAGTTCAGCGATGGGTTTTCTCTATGACTTCTCCATTCCGGCGGTGGTGATCTTCTGCGTGTCGCTGGAGCTGCTGTCGATACCTGTCTTCTTCCGAGTAAGGCGCATGGAGCGGCAAGAAGCGCTCGGATAGTGCGCGGGAGGGCCGGCGGCATGGGGCCGCGCGGGCCCGGTTTCCGGCAATTTTTCAGGCGATTTTTCGGGCGCTTCTCGGCTACTGCCGCGGCTTTTCGCAACCATGTATAATGCGCGGATTCGGCTGCACGCGGAGCCGCTTTGGGGGAAGAGTGAGCAGCATGGCGCGCAGAGTATTGCCACAGGTGTTCCTGGTTTTTCTTGCCCTTTTTTCGTGCGGAGCGGGTTTCATGGCGCTGCCCGCCCATGCGGCCGGACTACAGGCCGCAACCACGCAAACTTCGGTAGCGCACCTGGCGCAAAGCGTCTCCGCGTTGAAGCAGCAACTAGCCGCAGCCCGTTCGTCGGGAGACAACGCCTGGATGCTGGTCTGCTGCGGGCTGGTGCTGATGATGACCGGTCCCGGTCTGGCGCTCTTCTACGGCGGCTTGGTACGGAAAAAGAACGTGCTGGGCACGATGACGCAGAGCTTCGCACTGATGGCCATCGTGACGGTGCTCTGGGTACTCTTCGGCTACAGCTTGTGCTTTGCTCCCGGGAACTCGTTCATCGGCGGGCTGAGTTACGCCTTTTTCCATGGGGTCGGCGGCACGCCAAATCCAGCCTACGCATCGACGATTCCGCAGCAGACGTTTGCGCTGTTTCAGCTGATGTTCGCCATCATCACACCGGCGCTGATTACCGGCGCGTTTGCCGAGCGGATGAAATTCAGCGCGATGGCGCTCTTCATGGCGATCTGGACGGTGCTGGTCTACGACCCGCTGGCGCACATGGTGTGGGGCGTTGGCGGGTTCCTGAACGTGTCTGGGGGTGTCTTTCCGACGCTGGATTTCGCGGGCGGCACGGTGGTGCACATTTCTTCCGGCGTTTCCGCACTGGTCTGCGCTCTCTACCTGGGGAAGCGGCTGGGCTATCCGAAGGAGCCGATGCCGCCGCACAGCGTGGTGCTGAGCTTCATTGGCGCATGCCTGCTGTGGGTGGGCTGGTTCGGATTCAACGCGGGTAGCGCATTGAACGCCGGAAGCCTGGCGAGCAGCGCGTTTCTGGCCACGCAATGCGGAGCGGCAGCGGGCGTGCTCGGATGGGCCGGAGCGGAATGGCTGCGCAACGGAAAACCGAGCGCCCTGGGCGGAATTTCGGGAGCGGTGGCCGGCCTGGTGGCAATTACGCCGGCTTCCGGTTTCGTCGGTCCAATGGCTTCGCTGCTGATCGGTCTTCTGGCCGGTTTGATTGGCTACGGCATGGTGACGTTCGTGAAATCGCGGTTCGGCTACGACGATTCGCTCGACGCCTTTGGCGTACACGGCATGTGCGGAACGGCGGGCGCGCTGTTGACCGGCGTATTCGCCACGCAGGCGGTGAATCCCATCTTTCACAACGGCCATGGCCAGGCCCTGGCCGTGGGGCTGATGGACGGCAATGGGCACCAACTGCTGAACCAACTGGTGGCCGTGGGCATCAGCTGGGGCATGGCAATCGTCGGCAGCCTGATCGCACTGAAAGTCGTAGATATGCTGGTGGGCCTGCGCGTTCCGGAAGAACACGAAGTGCAGGGACTCGACCTCTCGCAGCACGGGGAAGAGGGCTACACGTTGGAAGCTTAGCCGGCCGGCCGGGATAGCCGCTCCAATCGGGGACGGCCGAATCCGCGCGGCCAGGAAGGGCAAAGAACCCGGAGAAACCGGGGTTTTCGCTGACGGAGAATCCGCGATGATCAAAGTCGAAGCCATCATCCGCCCCTCGAGTTTCGAAGCCGTCAAGGAGGCGCTGTTGCAGATCGGCGTGGATGGGATGACGGTGACCGATGTGCGCGGCCACGGCCGGCAGAAGGGGCATACGGAAGTCTACCGTGGACGCGAGTACACCGTGGACCTGCTACCCAAGATCAAGATCGAGATGGTGCTGCCCGACGGTATGGCGGAAACGGCGGTGCGTGCGGTGCTCGACAGCGCCAAGACCGGAAAAATCGGCGACGGGAAAATTTTTCTCTCGCGCATCGACGACGCTATTCGCATCCGGAATGAAGAGAGGGGAGAAGCCGCTCTCTAGCAGAGAGTTGGGTTCGCAGAACCGGCAGCCCCAATCCAGACTGCACCCCGCAGTCGCCAAGGATATAGAAGCAAAGCGATTTCGGAATGCCCCAGGCACGTGGTCCAAACGATCTGACAGATTTTCATGCCAACGGATTCGCGCGGCTCCGGCGTGAATTCGAGGCCACCGGCGACGGCCGGGCCGCTCTGGCCGCTCGCTCAAGGCTGATCGACACCATCCTTGAAAGGCTGCACGAAAACCTTCTCCCCGGCTCCGGATTCCCGTCCGAAAAGTTCGCTATTGTGGCAGTGGGCGGCTACGGTCGCCGCTCCCTTTTCCCACACTCCGATCTCGACCTTCTCTTTCTTTCGGAAAACAAACAGGCTGAACAGGCGCACCAGGAGGCGGTGGCGGAGATCAGCCGCAGGCTGTGGGATTTGCGTCTGAAGGTGAGTCCGGCGGCGCGAACGCTGGACGAATGCGGCACGTTTCAGCCAGGGAATCCGGAATTCAGCGTCTCGCTGCTCGATTGCCGGCTGCTTGCGGGCGACGCCAGCCTTTTTGAGCGGCTGCGCGAAGAGGTGGTTCCCAAGCTGGCGGCGCGTGAGAGGGGAAGCATGATTCGCGCGCTGCACGAGTTGACGCGCGAGCGCCACGTCCGGCACGGGAACACCATCTTTCACCTCGAACCCAACCTCAAGGACGCCCCGGGCGGCCTGCGGGATGCCGCCGTGGCGCGCTGGCTGGCACTGATCTCGCAACTCGCGGAGGGCCACGGCTGGGCGGAGCCGGAAGGTCTCTGGCCCGCAGGACAAAGGGGGGCATGCGCGGAGGCTGTCGGCTTCCTTTCCGCGGCGCGCTGTTTCCTTCATTTTCGCCGCCGGCGCGACGACAACGTGCTGACCTACGAACTGCAGGACGCAGCGGCCTCGCTCGGCATCGGCGTGCCGGGCAAACGACCTCTGACGGCCGAGAACTGGATGCGCGCCTATTTCGAGCAGGCGCGGTCAGTCGACCGCCTGCTGGGCCAGCTGACGCGAGAAATTCCCGCGCTGCGCTCCTCGCTCTACGCGGCGTTCGAGAACTGGCGGTCGCGCCTCTCCACAGCCGATTTCGCTGTGATGCGGGAACAGATCTACTTGCGCCAGCCGGCGATTCTGGAACAGCCTGTGGCGATACTGCGCGTCTTCTCGTTCCTGGCGCGCCACGGGCTCTCGCTCAGCGGCGAGGCCCAGCGGCAGATCGAGCAGCGAGTGGTGCGCGCGGGGGGAGAGCTGCCGATTCCCGCCGATCTCTGGAAACTGTTCCGGGAGGTGCTGCTGCAACCCCACGCGGGCGCGGCGCTGCGCGCGATGCGGCAGACGGGGTTGCTGGCCGCGCACTTTCCCGAGCTGAAAGCCATCGACGCGCTGGTGGTGCGCGACTTCTATCACCGCTACACGGTGGACGAGCATTCCTTCATGGCCGTGGAGCAGTTGCACCGCCTGCGCGAGCCGGAAAACGACTGGGCGCACAAATTTCAGGAGATCTTCGCCGAGCTGGAACAGCCCGAGTTACTGCTGCTTGCCGTGCTGCTTCACGATGTAGGCAAGGGCATGGAGGCGACCGATCACGTCCGGGGCAGCGTGGAGGCCGCCGAAGCCGTGCTGGCGCGGCTGGCTCTTCCGGACGAGGAGCGCGACACGGTGCTGCACCTGATTGCCCATCACCTGGAGATGTCGGCCACGATGCAGCGCCGCGACATTTCCGATCCCGCTGCCCTGCGCCGGTTCGCCCGCGTCGCCGGGACGCCGGAGCGATTGAAGATGCTCTGCCTGCTGACCTACGCTGACATTCGCAGTGTGAATCCGGAAGCGCTGACGCCGTGGAAAGCGGAGATGCTCTGGCAACTGTACATAGCGACGGCCAACGACCTGGAGCGCAGTGTCGACGACGAGCGGGTCGGCGCGGCGCAGCAGCCGGCGCGCGAGGTGCTTGCCGCGCTTCCCGAAGAGCCGCGTTCCGACAAACTGGCTCGGTTCCTGGACGGCTTCCCCCAGCGCTACCTGGCCAGCCATTCCGCCGGGCAGATCGCTCGGCATTACCAAGCCTCTGCGCGACTCGAACGGGAGCCTTACCAGATCGAGCTGCGACGAGTGCGCGATCATTACGCGCTTACGCTGCTGACCCGCGACCGCCCGCGGCTCTTCGCCACGATCGCCGGCACGCTCTACGTATGGGGAATGAGCATTACCAAAGCCGAGGCATTCGCCAGCAGAGCGGGCATCGTGCTCGACACGTTTCATTTCGTCGACCTGTTCCGCACGCTCGAGCTGAACCCCTCCGAGAGCGAGCGGCTCGTGGAAAGCCTGAGGGAGGTGCTGGAGGGGAGGCAGGAGCTGGAAACACTGCTCGCGCGCCAGGCTTCCGGACGGCCGACGGTCGCGGCGAAGATCCGCATCGCGTCGGAGCTGCGCTTCGACGACGCCTCGTCGGCGCACAGCACGATTCTGGAGCTGATCGCCCAGGACCGACGCGGACTGCTCTACGAAATCAGTCGTACGCTCGCTGCGGCGGACTGCAACATTGAGGTGGCGCTGATCGACACGGAAGGTCCCAAGGCCATCGACACGTTCTACCTCACCACAGGGGAGAAAAAGCTGGACTCCGCGCGGCAAAAGAAGCTGCTGAGCGCGCTCGCCGCTTGCCTGGAGTGAGCCGGAAAAGAAAAAAAGCTGGTGCCCAAGAGAGGACTCGAACCTCCACGGCCTTGCGACCACTAGAACCTGAATCTAGCGCGTCTGCCAATTCCGCCACTTGGGCGTGGGAGATGAAATTGTGCCCGGAGCACGGCCACTTGTCAATTCCAGGACCGGACTGCCGGAGCGAAAAGGTTGCCGCAGGCGGATGGGGATGGCTATAATCCCCGTCTGTCTGTATCGTTAGGAAGAAGAAGAGAAACAGACCGGTGACCCGGAATCCGTTACGAGGTGCTCGATGCATCTGACTCCCCAGCTGCAAATCCTGATCATTCTTTTTGGCATCTCCGTTCTCGTCTGGCTGATCCTGGCCGTCTACAAGAGCCGGTTGTCCCGGGAAGAAGAAGACAAAGTGTTCCTGGGCACGACGCCGGAGCGGATGAATGAGGAACATTCCAAGCTTATGGAGAAGGTGACCCGTTTATCGAAGCCGATGTGGATCGTCGGCGTGGTGACGGTGCTGTTGCTGCTGGCTACGATCGGCATGTGGATTTACCAGGGTCTGCTGGCCAGCTAGCGAGCCGCGGGCAGCATTCGGCCGCGGCGAACCGTCCGCGGCCGGCGGCCTAAAGCAAGGCTTTCCCCAAAAAAAGCTATTCCCAGATTCCTTCGAGTTCTCCGTTACGCGAAAACTCGAGAGGCCGTATCGGTGCCGTCTTTGAGCCTGTGTGGGCTGAGCCCCGCGGTCGCCGTGGCGGGAAAAGTTTCTTCGTAGCGCCTTCGTTCCCCCTACACTATATCTTTCTGGAAATTGCCTGTGCGGCGTCGAATTCGCTCGTTCTCGTCCAGCCTCGGCACGCGGAGCGCCAGGCGGCGCTGCACCGGCAGGAAAGCCGGGGGGCGGCGGGCAGCGCTCGCCGGGCACTGATTGCCAAGGAGGATACATGTTCGAACACGTCGTGCATGTGCTGATACCCTGGTCTATAGCGGCTGGGATTCTGGCCGTGGTAATAGGCGCCGTGCTGGTGGGGCACTGGCTGATCTACCGGCTGCTGGCGGACGTGACGAAGCACACGTCGAGTTCGCTGGACGATTCCTTCGTTCGGCGGAGCCGCAAACCGGTAAAGCTGATGCTGCCGCTGCTGGCAGCGGTGGTGACCGTACCGACGCTGCCGTTGCCGCACGGCGTGATCGGCCCGCTAAGGCACTTGATCGGGTTGACGTTGATCGGGGCGACGGCGTGGCTGTTGATCGCCTTGCTAGGCGTGCTCGACGACGCCGTGGCGCTGAAATTCCGCATCGATGTGAAGGATAATCTGGCAGCCCGGCGCGTGCAGACGCAGGTAAGGGTGCTGCAGCGGATCGTTACGGTGGTGGTCGTGATCGTCACCGCCTCGATCATGCTGATGACCTTTCCGGAGATCCGCTCGCTCGGCACCAGCCTGCTCGCCTCGGCCGGGCTGGCCGGGCTGGTCGTCGGCATGGCGGCGCGGCCAACGCTGGAAAATCTGCTGGCCGGCATTCAGGTGGCGCTGACCGAGCCGTTTCGCATCGACGACGTGGTGATCGTGGAGGGGGAATGGGGACGGATCGAGGAAATTCGCACCAGCTACGTGGTGGTGCGGATTTGGGACCTGCGCCGGCTGGTGGTGCCGATCTCCTATTTCATCCAGAATCCGTTTCAGAACTGGACGCGGACTTCGGCCGACCTGCTTGGTTCGGTCTACCTCTATGTGGATTACAAGACACCCGTCGAGGAGGTGCGGCAGGAACTGCAACGGATCCTGGAGGCGTCCCGCGACATGTGGGACGGCAAGGTCTGCGTGCTGCAAGTGACCGATTCGAAGGAACAGACACTTGAATTGCGCGCGCTGATGAGCTCCGGCGATTCGGGCACGGCCTGGAACCTGCGCTGCGTAGTGCGCGAGAAGCTGGTCGAGTTCCTGCAGAAGAACTATCCCGACTCGCTGCCGCGCGTGCGGGCGGAGATCCGCGACGTGCCCCGGCTCGGACCGAAACAAGCGGCGCCGATGGCGAGCTGATCGTGAAACGCAGAGCAGGTGCGGACTTCGGAACTCGTCCGGGTCCAGGCGGGAGCTAGCCATGGCGATGATCGAGCTGGGCGTGGCCGTGACGGGCGCCACGGTCGGCATCACCTCGGTGGAATTTGTCCGGGCGCGGCGGCGTGGGCTGCCTGTCTACGGCTGGGTGGGATTGGCAATTCTGGTCGTGGCGGAATGGCTGATGTTCCGCGGCGTCGAGCCGGTGGCCACCTATTTCACCCCGATCGCATGGACCTGCTACATCCTGGCGGCCGACGCAGCAGTGCTGGCGATTCGCGGCCGTTCGCGCCTGGCGAACGAGCCCAAGCGCTTCGCCGGGTTGGCGTTCCTTTCGATTCCACTCTGGCTCACCTTCGAACTCTACAACCTGCGGCTGCACAACTGGACCTACGTTGGCGTGCCGAAGCAATGGGGACCGGCGCTGCTCGGCTATGCCTGGTCGTTCGCCACAATCTGGCCGGGGATTCTAGAGACGGCCGATTTGGTGGAGGCATTCGGCTGGTTTCGCAAGGCGCGGCCGATCGCGCTCTCGCTGCGGACCGAGCGGATCCTGGCCGGGATCGGCGCGGCGATGCTCGTGTTGCCGCTCGTACTGCCCGAGCACATCGCCGCCTATCTCTTCGCCCCGGTGTGGGTGGGCTTTGTACTGCTGCTCGATCCGGTGAACCGCTGGCGCGGCTGGCCATCGATTCTGGGCGATTTCCGGCACGGACGGCGCGGCAGGCTGTGGTCGCTGCTGATCGCCGGGTGGGTCTGCGGCTGGTTGTGGGAATTCTGGAACTACTGGGCGGTGGCGAAATGGCACTACATCTTTCCGATGTTCCAGCACTGGAAGGTGTTCGAGATGCCGGCGCCGGGATTCCTCGGCTTTCTACCCTTTGCAGTGGAGTGCTTCACGATGTACACCTTCGTCGCGGGAAGACTCGGGTGGCGAGGCGAGGAATGAACGCAAGTGTCTTGAGGATAGCCCTGGTGGCGCTGGCGCTACTTGTGGCCGCAACCGTGCCGGCGGGAGCGGCCACGGGGCCCGCTCCGCGGGTACCCGCGCAGCAGGCGTCAGGGGTGCTGGTCGTTCCTCCGGCAGTCCAAACGGCTGTCGATCGGATTTACGCGGGCGATCCGGCGGCGGCGATAACGGCCGCGCAGAGATTCGAGTCCGAGCACCCGAAGGAGCCGCTCGGTTATCTGTTGGAAGCCGAGGCGCGCTGGTGGCAGCTTTACTGCCGTCACAGCGAGATCCGCTACGGCATGGTGGACGTTTGGGAGTTGCCCAAGCTCCCCGAAGAGAAGCCGTACTTGCACGCCGCGCAGACGGCTGAGAAGCTGGCCGAGGACCAGTTGGAGGCGAAGAAACCGGCAGCTCTGGCGCATCTCTGGGAAGGAATGGGCTACGCGTTCGAAGCGAGACTCTACGGATTGCGCGGAGACAAGATGGCAACGGCGCGCGCTGGTGTGAAGGC
Organism: Candidatus Acidiferrales bacterium; assembly: GCA_046704165.1. Taxonomy (GTDB): domain Bacteria; phylum Acidobacteriota; class Terriglobia; order Acidiferrales; family UBA7541; genus JAKASX01. The sequence continues at coordinate 24,737 of JBJKSI010000037.1, read as the reverse complement.
GCGCACCGCGCTGACGAAGGCGATCGAACTCGATCCGCGGCTCGCTGATGCCGACACCGGCCTCGGCCTCTACAACTACTACGTCGACACGCTCTCGCCGATCGTGAAGCTGCTGCGCTTCTTCCTCGGCATTCCCGGCGGGAGCAAAAAGGAAGGCGTGCGGCAACTGCGCGAGGCGATGGAGCACGGCAAACTCACGGCCGTCGAGGCCCGCTTCTACCTGGCGAAAAACCTGCGTACTTACGATCACAACTACGCCGAGGCGCTCCAGGTAGCCGAGCCGCTGCTGCGCGATTATCCGCACAACTCGATTTTTTTGCTGCTGGTCGGAAACCTGGAAATCGAGCTCGGGAACAGGAAGCAGGCGGAGGAAACCCTGGCGCGGATCGCGCAGCTAAAGATTCCCGACGCGGCATGCGCGGAGCGTTCGGAAAAGATGGCGAAAGAGCTGCTCGCGCCGGGACATTGAACCCCACTTTTCACCGGGCATTTTCCAGGAAAAAGAGAATTTGCTTTGCGTCGGACTTCAGCCCGCCATCGTTCCGCTTTGCGCCTCGACAAAATGCCGTGCTGTAGGGCGACGCTACACGTCATCTCGGCGACGACGCGATCAGTGGGCGCCGGGGTGGAACTCCATTAGGCGCAGCTCGATGTCGGTGGCACTCCCGTGAACCTGGTAGCTGTAGCGTGTGATGCCGACGCCGGGAACGAAATCGAACGAGGTGGAGTTTTCCACGGTGAGAAAGCGCACTGGGTAGGCGGTCGACGCGCTCGTTGGAACGCCCTTCACGGTGCCGAGTTCGGCCGCTTTCGGTTCGCCCGCCACCCAGCAATAGAACCCGTCGGTACGAATCATGCCGGTGATGCCGCAGAATTTTCCCCCTTCCGCGAGAGGCCATTCCAGGAAGAGGTTGTCGTCGCCGGTGAGGCTGTCGAGTGAGGCCCCGGAATTTTCGAGGCTTGCCAGTGCGTCTTTGAAAGAAGCCGGCGGAATCCAGTAGAACTTCGCGCCGCCGGATTCGACGATCAGCGAACGTGTCGGCTTGGTTTTGCCGTCGTAATCGTCGAGATCGCGCGGGAAACCGGTGACAACGGCGGCGAGCAGCTTGCCGCGCCGGATGACGCGATCGACAGTCATTTTCCACTCCATCAGCTTTTCATTCGTCCCAGAGGAATCCGCCGAGCCCCAACTCAGCATGGCCTGGTAGACCCAGTAAGAACCCACACGGAGCGGAAACACCGGTCCTTTCGCCCCGGCGCCCTGGACGGTTCCCTCTGGCGGCGCGGCCCCTGCCGGCCAAGCGGCGAAAAGCAGCGGACACGAAAACAGCAGAGCCAGCGCGAGCAACCGCTTTCCCTTCCAAATCGTTTCCTGCATCGCTCACCGCCTTTCTTCCACTACCATAGGGATCCCGTGTTTGGGCCGCAGCGTCACCAGCGGCTCGGGGATGATCGGATGGCCCGGCACCAGCCGAAACCGAAAACGCGAGGCGAGCGTGGCCAGCACCAGTCCCGCCTCCATTAGCGCGAAGCCTTGCCCGATGCAGCGCCGTGGCCCGCCGCCGAAAGGGAAATAGCGAAAGCCCAGCGACTCGGGCGTGAGGCGGTCCAGCCAACGCTCGGGCCGGAAGGCGAGCGGATCTTCGAAATAGCGCGGATCGCGCTGGGTCACAAAAGTGGGCAGCAGAAAGATCGTTTCCCTAGGAAAGGAATACCCGCCGAGGGCGATCGGCACGGTGGAGCTGCGGCCGATCGTATAGGCCGGCGGATAGAGCCGCAACGATTCCTGGATGACGGCGTTGAGGTACGGCATTCGGTCGAGATCGTCCGGATTGGGCAAGCGGCCGGAAAGTGTGCGATCGAGTTCGTCGTGCAGCCGCGCCTCGGCGGACGGATTCTGCGAAAGCAGATACCACGTCCAGGAGAGCGCCAACGCAGTAGTCTCGTGCCCGGCGAGTAACAGCGTCATCGTTTCGTCGCGCAACTGACGGGAAGACATATGCGCGCCTCGCTCGTCGGAGGCTTCAACCAGGCGCGAGAGCAAGTCGTCGGCGCGGCAACCTTCCCGCCGCTTCTGCTCGATGATCCGGCCGACCATGCCTTCCAGCAGTGCGTAGCCGCGCTCGGCGCGGCGGTTGGCCGGGGAAGGAAAGGTGGACGGCAGCTTGACGGGCGACCTCATTCGGCGCAGGTCGCGGCGCATGATGGCCGTGAGCGCCCGGCCAACAGCTCGGGACTCGGACTTCACGTCGACGCCGAAGAGCGTGCGGACGGCGACGCGCAGTGAGATGTTCATCATCTCCACGGAGATGTCGCGTTGTTCACCCGGGCGCCATTCGGCGGCCTGCTCGCCGGCGAAATGGACCATCGCTGGAGCGTAGGCGGCGATGCGGGCGCGCTGGAAGGCGGGCTGGGCCAAGCGGCGCTGTCGCCTCCACAACTCGCCTTCACTGGTGAGCAGCCCCTGGCCGAGCAGCCGGTTGGCGGTGAGACGCAACAGCATGCCCTTGGTAAACTTCTGGTGCTGGACGACGAGCACCTGCTCGATCAGGTCGGGATCGTTCAGCAGCACGCGCGAACCGCGCCAGTAGCGCATCTCGGAGATGGAGCCGTAGTCGCGCCCCATCCGCTCGAAGAGCGCCAGCGGATTCGAGAGCAGCTGGAAGGTGACGCCGAGCCACGGCAAACCATGCGGGCCGGGCGGGGCATGAGGGTTCGCGTTCACGAACACCCATTGTAGTGCCGTTCGGCCGCCGGATGACGGCGGGGAAGGGCGAACGCGAAAGAGGCGAAAGGACTGGTTTCCTCGATGGCAAAGATCCGACTCTTGGTGCACATCGCCGCGCCCAGGAATCTGGTGGGAGCGTTTTTCGTTCCGCAGCGGATGCCCTACTGGTACGGGCGGGAGATGGACAGCCGGTTCGAAATCCAGCGCGGCGCCAGTGAATTTCAGGTGGGCCTGAAAGTACGCGTGGTCGGACGGCTGGCGAAACGGGAAGTCTCGCTGGTGGGAGTGGTGACGGCCTACGAGCGCGCGCGGCTGCTCGAATGGCGATTTCGCGACGCTTATGGGGTCGCCGGCATGCAGAGTTGGGAGATTGAGCAGGTGGGGGCCGGCTCGCGCGTCCATATGCGAGACGAATATGAAATGCCGGGGCGCATGGGCAAATTGTGGGACCGCTGCTTCATGCGGTATGCCGTCGTTGCGCGCGACCGACGCGACCTGGAGCGCCTAAGAAAGTTTGCCGAAGGGAAAGGCTGAGCGATCGGCTCCCATTTCTATGCGCCAGGGCAAAGTATTTGGGGAATGAGGCGATAATTGAGCCACGGCGAAGGCCAGGCGGCGTGGACAGGAATGGCCAGGGAGTTTGAGCGCGGGAATCGGATAGACAGCGCCGTACGGGTTCGGGTAGCTTGGCGGCGAGGACACAACATGGCCACCGAAACCATTTCGTTCAGCGAAACCCCGGAAGCAGCCCTCCGGGAAGCTGTCGCGCGGCGCGATGCCCGGTTCGACGGCGCCTTCGTCTATGCTGTGCGCTCTACCGGCATCTATTGCCGGCCTTCCTGCCCGGCGCGGCGGCCGAGGCCCCAGCAGATTGCCTTCTTTGACGATCCGGAATCAGCCGAACGCGAAGGGTTCCGGGCTTGCCGACGTTGCCATCCCCGCGGAGACGCGAGAGAGCCACGCGTGGAAGCTGACCGGCTCGCGCGGCTGTGCCGCGAAATCGATCGGATCGTGACCGAGGAGCCGGACCAAAAGGTAACCCTCGCGGAGCTAGCCGCGAGAGGCGGAAGCAGTCCCGACCAACTGGTACGCATTTTCCGCAAGCATCTGGGCGTGACGCCGCGGCAATACGCCGACTCGCGGCGGCTCAGGGAACTGAAGCAGCGGCTGCGCTCGGCCGCGAGCGTCACCGAGGCGATGTGCGACGCCGGCTACGGATCGAGCAGCCGGCTCTACGAACGGGCACCGGGGCAACTGGGAATGACGCCGCTCGCCTATCGGCGCGGAGGGATCGGGATGGAGATTCGCTACACAGTGAGGGAGTGCCCGCTTGGCTTAATGCTGGTGGCCGCGACCGGGCGAGGCGTCGCGGCGTTGTTCCTGGGTGATTCCCGGAACAGGCTGGAAAGCGAACTCAGGCGCGAGTTTCCGCGGGCGGCGATCCACGAGGACAAAAAGGGACTAGGGCATTGGGTTGCGGCTTTGATCGAACACTTACGCGGCCGGCAGCCGAAACTCGATCTGCCGCTCGACGTGCAGGCAACGGCGTTCGAGCGGCAGGTGTGGGAACAGCTGCGCCGGATCCCTTACGGCTCGACGCGTAGCTACACGGAGATCGCCCGGGCGATCGGCCGGCCGCGGGCAGTGCGGGCGGTGGCGCGGGCGTGCGCGATGAATCCGGCGTCGGTCGTGATTCCCTGCCACCGAGTGGTGCGGAGTGACGGGCAACTGGCCGGCTACCGCTGGGGGCTGGAGCGCAAACGCGCGCTCCTTGCAAAGGAGCAGGCGGCAAAAACAAAGCCCGGCGGGAGCGTTACGACTTCTTGCGGGCCCGGCGCGGCGGCGAAGAGGAACTCGCCGCTTGCCGGCGACGATAGTAGTTGCGCATCCACCACATCGACCAGCCGGAAAGCACGCACGTGATCACCATCAGGGCGAACAGATTGGTGGTCACCAGCCAGAGACTCGTGAAGCCCCGCGCGCTCGCCTCCGGCAGTCCCTTCAAGAACAGTTCCACCACTCCCACGAGCACGACGATGCCAAGTCCCATCAGGACGAACGACGAGACGAAACGGTCTCGCTCGCTCGGCTCGGCTTTCAGCACCTTCAGGTAGCGCGCCGCCCACCAGATGATCCACGCCACACCGAAATAGAACGAGCCATTCATCACCGAGGAGAAAATCAGCTTCAGAAACTCGGTGGAATCGAGCACCGTCGATGGTGTTGGGCCCGGCGCCAGCAGGATCGACGTAGGCCACAGGAGGATCAGCAACTGCTCGATCCCTGCGGTGCGGCCCCAGCGCAATACCACGCCGAAAAGCACGATCGCCAGAGCGAAGCCGCAGGAACCGAACCGGAAACCGAACCTTTGCATGCGCAACCTTTCGTCGAACGCGAGGCGCTCAAGCTATACCATACCGAAAAGCGGCGTTTCTTGGCGCGTGCGCGGGTGGAAGCGGAGGGCTTCCCGCAAGTCCACGGTTTCAGCCGCCGAGCACTGCATTGGGAAAAACGTGGAAACGGAGCCCCGGCGTCGGCGCCGCGATTACTCGATCATCACTCGAAGGAAATTCTTCTTGCCGGCGCGGAGCAGCAGTGAGGCGGGCTGCGAGCAATCGATTTCCTGGCGGATGTCGGCGACTCGTGCGCCATCGATTTCCACGCCGCCCTGCCGGATCAGCCGCTCAGCCTGGCTGCGCGAAGGCGCGAGACCCACTTCGACGAGCAGCGCGACAAGCCGGCGCGGCTCGCCGCGAGGGATTCGACGCTCGGGCGCGCGCTCGGGCGCCTGGCGCTCGCGGAAGACGCGCTGGAAATGGCCGGCAGCCTCATCGGCAGCCGACTGGTCGTGGAATGTGGCAACCACCGTCGTCGCCAGCCGCATCTTCGCGTCCATTGGGTGCAGCGCGCCCGAGGCGACATCGTCACGCAGCCGTGCCACGCTGTCGGGAGACAGGTCGGTGAGCAGGTCCCAGTAGCTCCACATGAGCTCGTCGGAAATCGACATCAGCTTGCCGAACATTTCCCGTGGCGGCTCAGTGATGCCGACGTAGTTTCCCAGGCTTTTCGACATCTTCCGCTGACCGTCGAGCCCAACCAGAATCGGCATCGTCAGGATCGCTTGGCCGACGAGTCCGTATTCGCGCTGTATCTCACGATGCACCAGCAAATTGAATTTCTGCTCGGTGGCGCCGAGTTCCACGTCGGATTTCAGCATGACGGCATCGTAGGCCGTGAGAAGCGGGTAGAGAAGCTCGTGGACAGAGATGGGTAACCCGCCGGACAGGCGGGAACGAAAATCCTCTCTCTCGAGCATCCGCGCCAGGCGATAGTGCGAGCAGAGCCGCACGATCTCCTCCGCAGTCATTTTGCCCAGCCATTCGCTGTTGTACCGAACCTCCGTCTTTTCGCGGTCGAGGATTTTGTAAACCTGCGCGAGATAGGTTTTCGCGTTGGCATCCACCTGCTCCCGCGTCAGCGGGGGACGCGTTTCAGACACTCCCGTGGGATCGCCGATCATCGCGGAGAAATCGCCAATCAGAAAGACAGCCGTGTGACCAAGATCCTGAAAATGCTTCAGCTTGCGCAGCACCACGGTGTGGCCAAGATGAAGGTCGGGCGCAGTCGGATCAACCCCCAGATACGCGCGCAGGGGATTTCCCGTCTTCGCTGATTGCTCCAGCTTGGCCCTGAGTTCGGCCTCGGGAATAATTTCCGCCACACCCTTCCGCAGGTGGGCAAGCTGTTCGTCGATGGGTGCGAATTCGCGTTTCGGCTTCATAGGATCAATTCTTGCCGGCTGCCGTCAGTACGCGGCGCCCTTCAATCCGATAGCGGCCCTCCAGCACGATGCGCACCGCTTCGGAATAGATCCGGTGCTCCTCGGAGAGGACGCGGGCGGCCAGTGTTTCCGGCGTGTCGTCGTCGTGGATCGGCACTACCGCTTGCAGGACGATCGGCCCGGCGTCTAGGTTTTCGTCGACGAAATGGACGGTGCAGCCAGCGAACTTCACGCCGTGCTCGATCGCTTGGCGGTGTGCTTCCAGGCCGGGAAAAGCCGGCAGCAGCGAAGGGTGAATGTTCAGGATGCGACCGCGAAAGCGCTCGACAAAATAGGGCGATAGCAGCCGCATGAAGCCTGCCAGGCAGACTAGGTCGACCCGTGCCTCTTCGAGCGCCGCCACCACCTCCCGGTCGTAGACCTCGCGTTCGAGCCCCTTCGAGGGGATCACCCGCGTCGGAAGGCCGCGCTCGCGCGCCCGATCGATGCCCGGGGCGCCTTCACGATTGCTGACAACCAGCGCAATTTCCGCATTCGGGATGCGGCCGGCAGCAATGCTCTCCGCCAGCGCTTCACAATTCGAGCCGCGGCCCGACACCAGCACCGCAATCTTTTTTTTCATCGCTCAGGCAAAGTAGCACAACGCACGCAGCCTGCAAAACCGCGGGTGACGCGGGTGACAATGCGCGGGTGACAATGCTTGACAGCGGCCAGGAGGAAGTTCATCCTCGGGGCAATTTTTCCAGGGAGGTGTTTTCGTGCGCATAGGGATTTCCATCGCCAGCCTGCTACTTTTCGCGGCCATCACTTCGTCCTGCAGCCAGAGGACCGGGCCGCCACAGGAAGGCGCGCAGTTGGATCACCGTGCCGCCGATGCTGCAGCGATCCGCGCCACCGACGCCGAATGGGTGAAGGCGGTGCAGACAAAAGACATGACCAAATTCGTCTCGTTCTACGCCAAGGACGCCACGCTGTTGCCGCCGGGCGGCCCGATGACCACCGGCCGGGAAGCGATCACCGAGGCGTGGCAGCAGATGGTGAAGGAGCCGGGTTTCGCTCTCACGTTTACGCCGGCGAAGATAGAGGTGGCGCGCTCGGGCGACTTGGCATACGAGCTGGGTGATTACGCGTTGACGGTGAACGACCAGCGCGGCCGACCTGAAACCACCAAAGGCAAATACGTGGTGGTGTGGACCAAACAACCGGGCGGAACGTGGAAAGCCGTCGTCGACGCCCCCACAACCACGCGGTAAACAATCCGAAGGGTGGAGTCAGCCATCGGGAAGGCCCACCGCCGGTGCCTTTGTGGCCGTACGCTTTCCCCTGCGAGAAGCGAAAAGGCCGGGTCAGCGCGGCAGGGCGCCGGTGTATTTCACGGCGCCGGGGCCCGAGGCCACGTGGCCGATCAGATAGAACTTCTCGCGCCGACGCTTCAGCTCGGTTTCCACCTTCTTCAGGTTGGCCGAGGGAATCACCAGGATCATGCCGACGCCCAGGTTGAGCGTGCGCAGCTGCTCGGCTTGGCTGAGGTTTCCCAAACGCGCCAGGTAGGAAAAGATCGGCAGAACCGGCCAGGAGCCCAGGTCGACCACGGCGTGGAGCTGCCGCGGCAGCGCACGCGGCAAGTTGCCGGTGATGCCTCCGCCGGTGACGTGGCAGATCGCGCTGACCCAACCGCGCTCCACCAGGCGCTGCACCACCGACAGATAGCAGCGATGCGGCTTGAGCAGTTCGGCGCCGATCTTGTTGCCGATCTCGGGGACGTAGCTGGAAGGTTTCAACCCGGCCGTCTCGAAGACCAGCTTGCGGGCCAGCGAATAGCCGTTGGTATGGAGTCCGCTCGAAGGCAGCGCAAGCAGCGCGTCACCCGCGCGTACATTGCGTGGATCGAGGCGTCGGCTTCGTTCCACCACGCCGACGATGAAACCGGCAAGGTCATATTCGCCAGCCGGGTAGAAGCCGGGCATTTCGGCGGTTTCGCCGCCGATCAACGCGCAGCCCACCTGGCGGCAGGCGCGGCTGATGCCCTCGACCACCTGCTCCACGATGCCCGGGTCGAGCTTGCCCATGGCGAGATAGTCGAGGAAGAAGAGCGGCTTCGCACCCTGCGTGAGGATGTCGTTGACCGAGTGATTGACAATATCGGCGCCGATGGTGGAGTGGACACCGACCGCGGAAGCTACCTTCAGCTTGGTGCCCACGCCGTCGGCGCTCGAGACGAGAACCGGCTCCTGCCAGCGTTTGGGGTCGAGCGCGAACAGGCCCCCAAAGCCGCCGATCGGTTCGAGGACGTTTTTCGTGAAGGTGCGGCAGGCCAGCCGGCGAATACGGCTTTTGACCTGATCGGCGGCGGCGACGTTAACGCCGGCGTCAGCGTAGCGCATGGCAAGCAATCCTTTGTTTTTGAGATGGTCGCGTCAGCGCGACTGCCGTTCCACGGCGACTTCCAACTGCACCAGTTCGGTCGGATACTGACCGGTATAACAGGAGGTGCAGAAGCGGCCCTCCTCGTCTCCCACCGCCCTACGCAGGCTTTGGAGCGACAGGTAGCCGAGTGAATCGGCGCCGACAAACTCGCGAATCTCATCAAGGGAATGACGCGCGGCGATCAGTTCGTCGCGCGTGGGAGTGTCGATCCCGTAATAGCAAGGCGAAATAGTGGGCGGGCAGCTCACCCGCATGTGCACTTCCGCAGCGCCCGCTTCGCGCAGCATCCGCACGATCTTGCGGCTGGTTGTGCCGCGCACAATCGAATCGTCCACCAGGGCAATGCGCTTGCCCTCCAACAGCTCCCGCACGGGGTTCAGCTTCAGCTTCACGCCGAAATCACGAATCGACTGTTCCGGCTCGATGAACGTCCGGCCGACGTAGTGGTTGCGGATCAGCCCCATGCGGAAGGGCACGCCGGATTCGAGCGAGTAGCCGATTGCCGCCGGCACGCCCGAATCGGGTACCGGCACGACGATGTCGGCCGGGGCAGGCTGTTCGCGGGCCAGCAGCCGGCCGAGCATCTCGCGGCTGTGGTTCACCTGGCGGCCGAAGACAAGGCTGTCGGGCCGCGCGAAGTAGACGTGCTCGAAAATGCAGTATTGGTGCGGCTTCGCCGGGGCGAAATGGATGCTTTCGAGGCCGCCCGGGCCGATGCGCAGCAACTCGCCCGGCTCGACGTCACGCACGTATTCGGCATCCAGCAGGTCGAACGCGCAAGTCTCCGACGCCACGATCCACGCATCGCCCAGCCGCCCCAGCGCCAGGGGCCTGAAACCGCGCGGATCGCGGATGGCGAGCAGTTCGTCGGGACCGAGCAGCGCGAGCGAATAGGCGCCTTCGAGCCGGTTGAGCGCCTCGGCCAGCGCGCCGGCCAAGTTGTGGGCGCTGCTGCGGGCCATCAGATGGAAGATAACTTCCGTGTCGCTGGTGGTCTGGAAGATCGAGCCGCGATGCTCCAGCCGGCGGCGCCACTGGCGGGCATTGGTCAGGTTGCCGTTGTGGGCGATCGCCAGGTGGCCCTTATTGCAGTTGATCAGAATCGGCTGGGCGTTGAGCGGCGAACTGTCGCCGGCAGTGGAATAGCGCGTGTGGCCTACGGCGGCGTGGCCGGGCAGGCGAGCGAGCGCTTCGGAGGTGAAGATGTCCTGCACCAGCCCCATGCCCTTGACGATGGCGAGCCGCTTGTCCTGAGTCGCGGCAATCCCGGCCGATTCCTGGCCGCGATGCTGCAGCGCGTAGAGGCCCAGATAAGCAAGCTTGGAAGCCTCGGGATGGCCGTAGACGCCGACCACGCCGCAGTGGTCGTGAAAATGATCGTCGTCGATGCGGGTGCGCTCCATTCGTTTATCCGGCCACATGAAGGGGGACGGCAAGGGCGCGTTCGAGGGAATTTGTCCAGAGATCTTCGATCCGCGCCACCGGTGCCCTAACGATGTCCCGATCGTTGTAGGCGATCCGGAACTCCTCACGGGCGACGCGGCCAAGCGCCTGCGCCTTGACTCCATATTGTGCCGCAACGGCGGAAAGCCGGGCAAGGCGGGCGGCGTCGACGGTGACGACGGCACGCGCACCCCGTTCGCCGAATAGCGCGGCCTCGGCCGGCCACGCACCGCGGAGCTCGACTTGCGCGGCCAAGCCCTCGGCCCCGCAGCAGCATTCGGCCAGCGCGATGGCGAGGCCGCCGTCGGAAAGGTCGTGCGCGGAATAGACCAGCCGCTCGCCGGCAAGCGCAACCAACAGGTCAATCAGTCGCTTCTCAGCGGCCAGATCGATCGCCGGCGGCGCCCCGGCCACCACGCCGAGCACCACCTTCGCGTATTCACTTGAGGAAAACCCTCGCGTCAGGTCGGCCCGGTCGGCTTGGTCGGCCGGCTCTACCTCCGGGGCAACTCCCGCGCCATCGAGCAGCACGATCAGGTCGCCTTCGGACCGGAAACGCATGCCGACCGCCGTGGTAACGTCGTCGAGCAGACCGAGAACGCCGATGACCGGCGTGGGATCGATCGGCTCGCCCAGCGTCTCGTTGTAGAAGCTGACGTTGCCGCCGGTGATCGGCGTGCCCAGGGTGGTGCAGGCCTCGGAAATTCCGTCGATAGCTCGGCTGAACTGCCACATCACCGCCGGCTTTTCCGGATTGCCAAAATTCAGGCAGTTGGTGGCGGCGATCGGCCGTGCGCCAGCGGCGGCGACGTTGCGCGCAGCCTCGGCCACGGCGTGCATCGCACCAACGAAAGGATCCAGGCGGCACCAGCGGCCGTTGCCGTCGGTCGAAAGCGCCAGCCCGCGCCCGCTCTCCTTCACCCGCAGCACGGCGGCGTCGCCGCGGCCCGGGCCGACCACGGTGTTCGTCCGCACCATGTGGTCGTACTGCTCCCACACCCAACGCTTTGAGGCGACCGAGGGCGAGGCCAGCAGCCGCTCGAACGGCTGCGTAAGCGATTTGCCTTCGGGCGCGAAATCGGCGAGCGTCTCCTCCCGGCTGGCCGGCGGCGCAATCGGGCGCGCGTACGCAGGGCCCTGGTCGCAAAGCGGCTGGGCCGGAATTTCGGCCACTACGCATCCTCCCTCGAGCACGCGCATCAGCCCGTCGTCGGTTACGCGGCCGATCTCCACCGCTTCGAGGCCCCATTTGCGGAACAGCTCGATCAGCTCGCCCTGGCGACCCTGCTCCGCTACCAGCAGCATCCGCTCCTGCGACTCGCTGAGCATAATTTCGTAAGGCGTCATGCCGGTTTCCCGGCGCGGCACCAGCGCCAGGTCGATTTCAATGCCTGTGCCTCCGTGAGCGGCCATCTCGGACGTGGAACAGGTGAGTCCGGCGGCGCCCATGTCCTGAATCGCAACCACTGCGCCCGTCTGCATCGCCTCAAGGCACGCCTCCAGCAACAGCTTTTCCATAAATGGGTCGGCCACCTGCACGTTCGGACGCTTCTGCTCCGATTCCTCGCTGAATTCGGCCGAGGCAAGCAGCGAAGCGCCGTGGATGCCGTCGCGACCGGTGCGCGCGCCCACGTAAACCACTGGATTCCCTGTGCCGCGGGCGCGCGCCAGGAACAGGCTGTCGCGCCGGGCCACGCCAAGCGCCAGCACGTTCACCAGCGGATTGCCCGAATAGTCGGGCTCAAAGCGGATCTCGCCGCCGGCGGTCGGCACGCCGAAACAGTTGCCGTAATGAGCGATGCCGCCGATCACGCCGTCGAGGATACGGCGGTTGCGAGCGGCCACACTCGTGGTGACACCCGCATCCGCCACCACAGGGCCAAAGCGCAACGAATCCAGCACGGCGATTGGACGCGCGCCCATGGTGAAAATGTCGCGCAGGATGCCGCCGACTCCCGTGGCCGCGCCCTGAAACGGCTCGACAAAACTCGGATGATTGTGCGATTCGATCTTGAAGACGGCGCAGAGGCCATCGCCGATGTCGACCACCCCGGCGTTCTCGCCCGGCCCCTCGATCACTTGTGGGCCCTTGGTCGGCAGCCGCTTCAAATGGACGCGGCTGGATTTGTAGGAGCAGTGCTCGCTCCACTGCACGCTGAAGATGCCCAACTCGGTGAAAGTCGGGTCGCGGCCAAGGATCTGGCGAACGCGGACGAACTCTTCGGCGGTCAGACCGTGCTCGGCGGCAACAGCTTCGGTGATAAGAATTTCCGTTTCCATAAGTCCGATACCCTGGCCAGCCGCTCCGTTGGCGGGGCGGCGGCTACTCTTTTCGTGCACGCGGCGAAACGCGCGCCGGAAATGATTCTACCGAACCAAGCCCGCAGCAGCTGCGAACACGCCGTGCGCCGCGACACTTCCGGCGGTGAAAAGGAACACCCGGGATACTGTCGGTACGGATTGGCGCATCGGAATCCCGGACTCCGGCCCCCGCCGCTCAGGCGGTCGCCCGAACGCGTCGGGTAAAGCTCTCGACCATGGAACGGAAAATCACCAGGCCGTCGGTCGAGCCCATGATTGTTTCGACAGCGCGCTCGGGGTGCGGCATCATGCCGAGGACGTTCCGCTCGCGGTTCACGATGCCGGCAATATTTTCCATCGAGCCGTTCGGGTTGGCGGAAGGGTCTTCGCGGCCGTCGGGGGTCGAATAGCGGAAAAGAATCTGGTCGTTTTCTTCGAGCTCGCGCAGGGTTTCGGGCTCGGTGGTGTAGTTGCCGTCGGAATGGGCAATCGGCACCTTGAGCACCTGCCCCGGTTCGGCGGCGCAGCTGAAAGGTGTATCGGTCGATTCCACGCGGATCCACACGTCGCGGCAGATGAAGCGCAGGCCGCGGTTGCGCAGCATCGCGCCGGGCAGCAGGCCAGCTTCCAGAAGGATCTGAAAGCCGTTGCAGATGCCGAGAACCAGCCCGCCGCGGTGGGCAAACCGTTCCACCGCGCGCATCACGGGAGAAAAGCGAGCGATCGCACCCGTGCGCAAATAGTCGCCGTACGAGAAACCGCCGGGAAGGATGACCGCGTCGAGGCCATCGAGGTTTTCCGACTGGTGCCAGACGAACTCGGCCTCATGGCCGAGCACTGCACCGACGGCATGGTGCGCGTCGTGGTCGCAGTTGGATCCGGGGAAAACGACGACACCAAATCTCATCGGAACGCGGCCTCGAACTGCATTGTAACACAGCGGCAACACCCCTGGGACGGGCCTCAACCCACCACGAAAGTGGAGCAGCCGCTCCTTTCGCGACTGCCTGTTGCCAGTCGCCGAAAGACGCTAGCGCCGCGGCCGCCGCGATTTTGCACGCGTTGTCGTTCTCCCGGCTTCGCCTGCCCTCTCGGCGGATTTTCCCTTCGCAGCCGCTGCGGACTTGCCGGTCGGTTTCTTGTCCGCAACCTTGCCGTCGGGCTTCGCCTCAGCCATCTTGGCGCGGCGCTCGCGTGCCCAGCCGGGCTTGAGCACCTGGCGGGCGCGGGCGATGGCAAGCGCGTCGGCCGGAACGTCTTCGGTGACCGTGGAACCGGCGGCCACGTAGGCGCCGTCGCCGACCTCAACTGGTGCGACAAGCTCCGTGCCGCTGCCGATGAAGACTCGCGAGCCAATCTTAGTGGGATTCTTGCGAACGCCGTCATAATTGCAGGTGATCGTGCCGGCGCCAATATTGGTCTTCGGGCCGATCGTGGCGTCGCCCAGGTAGGTGAGGTGCATCGCTTTGGAGCCTTCGCCCAGCCGGCTCTTCTTCATTTCCACGTAGTTGCCCACACGTGAGCCTTCGGCCGCTTCGGCTCCGTCGCGCAGATGCGCAAACGGACCGACGATCACGCCACGGCCCAGCCGGCTCCCGACCACCATGGAATGCGGGCGAACCGTCGCCTCGTCCTCGACCACCGAATCGGCCACGATGCTCCCGGTGCCCACCGTCACGCCCGCGCCGAGCCGCGTCGAGCCGAGCAGTTCGACGCAAGGCTCAATCACCGAATCGGCGCCGATCTCGACGTCCGGATCCACCAACGCCGTTTCCGGCAGATAGAACGTGACTCCGGCCGCCATCAGATCGTCGATCTTGCGGCGACGGAAAACTCGATCGACCTCGGCCAGGTCGCGCCTGGTGTTACAGCCAAGGATCTCACGCGGATCTGCGGCCAGCTGCGCCGCAACGCGCTGGCCGCGGCGCCGCAGCAGCGCAACCACGTCCGTCAGATAAAGCTCCCGGTGAGCGTTTTCCGGGCGCAGTTCGCCAAGCAGCGGCCAGAGCGTTTCCAGCTCGAAGCAGTACATCCCGGAATTGATCTCGTGAATCGCACGCTCCGCGCCGCTCGCCGCCTTCTGCTCCACGATCGCGCGCACCGTGCCGTCTGGTTCGCGCAGGATGCGGCCGTAGCCCGTGGGGTCGTCGAGCACCGCGGTCAAGACGGTGGCCGCGGCGCCGGCCGTCCGGTGCGCTCGCTCCAGCTCGAGGAGGGTCTCTACGCGAATCAGTGGCGCATCGCCCGGAATGACGATCGCGCGGCGAAACTCCTCGAGCGCCGGACGAGCCACTTGCAGCGCGTGCCCCGTGCCGAGTTGCGGCTGCTGCGGAATCGTCTGCGCGCCGAGCGGAGACACCAGCTTCGAGACTTCCTCCCCCTGATGCCCCACTACCACGAAGACCGGACCGCGCAGCGCGCTCGCTGTCCGCACCGCGTGCTCTACCAGCGCGCGGCCGCCGGCGCGGTGCAGCACCTTCGCGATGCGCGAGCGCAGCCGCGTTCCCTTGCCTGCTGCCAGAATGAGTGTCGCGATTTCCATGGATGCCATGAGGCTACCTCGTCATTCTGAACCGGGTGCGGCTCGCCCGCAACCCAACCCGCTTTCCACCAAACGCGGCCATAATTCCCTTGACGATGTCCAGCCTCCTGCGTTAGCTACTCCCTCGCAGGCGGAGGTGCTCATCGTGATCTCCTGTCCCTTCTGCTCCTCGGCCATTAGCGACGACCACGCGGCGTTTTGTCCCGATTGTGGGCGCCAGATCACCGCAGCCACGGTCCCGCCCGTCATGCAGCCGGGCCAGACGAGCGGCAAGGCCATCGCCAGCCTGATTTCGGGACTCGCGTTTTTCTTTCTCATCCCCGCCGTCGCCGCCATCGTGCTCGGCCATTTGGCTAAGCGGGACATCCATCGCAGCGGCGGCCGCCTGAAAGGCAGCGGCTTGGCGACGGCCGGGCTCGCACTCGGTTATTCCGGCGCGGTGGCCATTCCGATCGTTCTGATCATCGCCGCTATCGCGCTTCCGAATTTGATGCGGTCTAGGATGCTTGCCGACGAGTCTTCTGCCATTGGCTCGTTGCGGACGATCTATGCGGCTTCAACAGCCTATGCCGCCACGTACGGCAACGGATTTCCGCCGTCGTTGGCCGCGCTCGGGCCGGCACCGACAGGCGGAAACAGCGCCTCCTGCGACCACGCCGACATGATCGAGCACGTCTTGGCCGACGGGCGCAAGGACGGATACGTTTTCAGGTACGTGGGCGAAAATCCTCTTCCGAGTGTGGCGCCCGGCTGTTCCCATCCGGGCTTCAGCGGCTTCACGATCGACGCTGATCCGGTCACTCGCGGCACTACCGGCCGGCGTAGTTTCTTCATGGGTCCTTCCGGCGTGATCCGCTACAACAACACGCAGTCGGCAACGGCCAGCGATCCGCCCGTCGGCGGCTGAGCGCGAATCTGATTTTACCTGGATCGTTCTGGATGCAGGAGGCTTGTGGCCGGGATCGGAGCTCAGTCTCCGCTCGCGACTGGCACGGGCTGTCTGGAGGCCGCCGCGACGGGCGAAGGTTCAGTGGTGGTTTCTTCGGTGAGAGAGCGGTCGGCGAGCAGCCTCGTCACCAGCGCCGTGTGCAGCGCGTGACCGCCTTTATGCGCCACCACGTGTGCCTTCAGCGGCCGGCCGACCAGCGCCAGATCGCCGATCAGGTCGAGCGCCTTGTGCCGCGCGAACTCGTCGGGAAAGCGCAGTTGGCCGCTCAGCACGCCGTCGCGCGTCAAAACGATTGCGTTGTCGAGCGAGCCGCCGCGGATCAGGTCCATCGAGCGGAGTCGAGAAACGTCTTCCAGAAAACCGAAGGTGCGCGCTGCCGCCAGCATGCGGCTGAAGCTTTCGGCGTCGACATCCAGCTCCACCTCTTCGCGCCCCACCACCGGATGCGGGAAGTCGATGAAGTAGCGCACGCGGAAATTTCCGGCCGGATAAGCGGCAATATGGCGGTCGCCGTCGTTGATCTCCACCGGCCGCGTCAGCTGCAGGTAGCGCCGCCGCCGCCGCAGCTTGCGCACTCCCGCCTCGGCGATCATCTCGACGTAGGGACGCGCCGACCCGTCGAGAATCGGTACCTCCAGCGCGTCCAGCTCGATGTAGACGTTGTCGATGCCGCAGGCGTAAAGCGCCGCCAGCACGTGCTCCACCGTCGAGAGCAGCACTCCCTTCTTCATCAGGCTGGTGGCATAGCTCACTCGCGCCAGCCAGCGCCCGTCGGCCTCGATCTCGAAATTGTCCAAGTCGGTCCGGCGAAAAACGATGCCGGTGTCGGCGGGCGCCGGAACTAGTCGCAAGTGGCCCCGAACTGCTGTGTGAAGCCCTACCCCTTCCGTTTCCACTGGGCGGGCAATAGTGTTCTGGTACGGCATAGCACCTTGTACGGGCACGTTGCGGACCGATCAGAAATACGAAAATTACCAACGTATTATCAATAACATACACAAAAATACGCGGATCGCCAAGAGAGGGAGTGTTGTAAAAATACAACATTCGGCCCGTTTCCCCTGTGGCGTTCGCACCATACCATTTCGGAACATTTTCGGCACCTTCTATACAGGAGACTCGATAGCACCCTGGGCCCGCTCGAAACCAGAGCAGCTACGGAAGAAAAGCCCTGGCTGAGACGTAAAGCATGCCCCTGGAGGCTCACCGTCGGCCGAGCTGAGTTGTGAGGCCGGACCGCAGCGGTTAGAATTGAATTTCGATCATGTCTTCCTCATCCTCACCATTTCGTATCGTCTCGAACGGGCCAAACGCCCCCAAGAGCGCCTCGGGCAAGCCACCGTGGCTGCGCGTGAAGTATTTTGGCGGGCCGAACCACCAGGACCTGAAGCGGATCATGCGGACGCTCAACCTGCACACCGTCTGCGAAAGCGCCCGCTGTCCGAACGAGGGCGAATGCTGGGAGCACCGCACGGCCACCTTCATGATTCTGGGGAATATTTGTACGCGCGCCTGCGGCTTCTGTTCAGTTCCTTCGGGCAAACCGCTCGGGCCGCCCGAGGAAGACGAGCCCGACCGCGTGGCCCAAGCAGCGGCGGCGATGGGCTTGAAATATGTCGTGGTCACTTCGGTCAACCGCGACGACCAGCCCGACGGCGGCGCGCATATCTTCGCCCGCACGATCGAGGAGATCCGTCGTCGCATTCCCGGCTGCAAGCTGGAAGTGCTCATACCCGATTTTCGAGGCGTGTGGGACGCGCTGGACATGGTGATCGCTGCGCGGCCCGACGTGCTCAACCACAACATCGAAACAGTGGAACGCCTTTCGCGGTGCGTGCGTAGCGCCGCGCGCTACGAGCGTTCGCTCGAATTGCTACAGCGCTCGCGCCAGGCCGGCATGGTCACCAAGAGCGGCATGATGCTCGGCCTCGGCGAGGAGCGCGAGGAGGTGCTCGCCACCATGCGCGACCTCGCCTCGCACGGCGTGCAGATCCTCACTATCGGCCAATACCTTCAGCCCACGCGCGACCATCTGCCGATCGCCCGCTTCGTTCCGCCTGAGGAATTTGCTGAATATAAGCGCGCCGGCATGGAGATGGGTTTCAGCCACGTCGAATCTGGCCCGCTAGTCCGCTCCTCCTACCACGCCTTCGAGCAGGAACGCTCGGCCCGCAAACCTTCCGCGCAGTAGAGAAGTCCGTCCTGTTGTACTCAGCCTCGCAAACGAGCCCTCCCGGGCAAGCCATCCCCCATGATTTCGAGGCAGGCTGAACCGAAACGTGACAAACCTCAGCCGAAGCAGCCAACCGGGTGTTACGCAACACCTATCTGAACATTCAGTGAGGTCAGCGAGGAACCATGAATAGAGCACCGTGGGTCGCACTTCTCTTCCTTTCTGTCCCGTTTTCAGCGTTTGGCCAGACCACTCCCACTCCACCCGGCAACGTGGTTCGCGCAGCGAATTACCCCGGAGCCGACATGGGAGCCAGGATCGCGAACGCACTTGCCGCAGTGTACAGGCGTGGCGGCGGCACGGTCGATGCCCGAGGATTTTCGTGCCCGCAGCAGTGCCGCATCGGCACCGCGAATCTCATCGTGGGCGACGGGAAGCATCCGGTGAAACTCATCTTGCCGCTCGGCGTGATTACGCGCGGGCTCATCGCCGGCAAGGGCGTCGGTACCCAAATCCTTTACAACTCCAACGCCACAATCATCGGCCAGGGAAAAGGCGCTACTGTCATCGAGGGACCGGGCGATGTAACCGCCGTCCAGCAGGCCTTCAGCCCGAGCGGTCAGATTACCCATGTAGTCTTGGAGGATTTCTCCATTCACGACACCGGCCCGGTAAAGCCCGGATCGGCGGCGCTGCAAGTCAGCGGCCCGGTTCCCGGCAGCGGCGGTGGAACGGATGTCCTTTCCAGCGTGTTCAAGAACCTCGCCGCCGGCGGCGCCGACATAGGCGTTCACATCGACAGCCCGCATGGCTGCACCTGCTACAACCGTTTTTACAACGTGGATGCGGGAGGCCGCAGCATAGGCGTCTACACGGAGAACGACAGCGGTTATCCGGGCGGCTTCAACAGCAATCAATGGTACGGAGGCCTGTTTTGGGCCCCGATTGGCCTGCTCGATGCCGGAGGCGGCAAGGACACGTTCTTTGAGCCAGACTTGGAAGGCAACAAGAGCCGCAATGGCGGCGGCGTGTTGGCGGCGGAGGTTACCAACAACAACGCCGGTTCCGGCTACAAGGTCGGCGATATCGTGACGGCCGTCTCAAGGTGTACCACCAGACCCAGGTTGGAAATTCTTCACGTGAATTCGGCCGGATCGGTTGGCATCCAGGGACATCCCGCCTTGCGCGTTGTGACTCCAGGCGCCGGCTGTCCCACCTACGTATCGGCGAACCCGGTCACCGGAGGCCACGGCGCCGGGCTCAAGGTCAATTTGCAGACGTCGGCCTACATGGTCTTGTTGGCCAATGGCGATATGGTCGAAAACCCTTACGAGGAAGCCGGGGCGGAAGATTTCATTTGCGGGACCGACAACGAGGTCGTGGGCGCGATGGGAAGCTCCAACGGGGCCACCTATACGTATGCCCTGTGCCCGGGAACGACGGGTGGTTACGGTGGCCCGGCCGCGAACTTCACCTGGGGTACAGGCGCCACGCCGGCCAGCATCGGCCTGAGAGGGAGGCGGGCCTATATTGCGTTTTCCAGCTCCAACATGTTCGATGCTCAGCGTTCCCACGCGTACAGGCCCGCGGGGTCGCGTGCGCCTTACACCGTCGATCTCTATCCGAACGGCCCCGTCTACAACGGTTTTGAAAGCCTGATCTACGGACCCTATGGCTACTCGACGTGGAACGAAGGTCTTGACGTGCCGCACTCGGGAATTTCCAGCACGGGCAAGGTCACGATTCGTCAACTGCCGAACCCAAAGGCTCCCGCTCTCTCAGCCAGCGCGTTTGAACCGGGAGACGCCGGCAAGCGCTACTCCTACGCCGTGGTTTGCTCCGACCGCAACGGCGGGAAGACGCTGCCCTCTGCTTTCGCCAGAATTATCGGGCCTTCGGTTCTGGGGGCAATCCTGACTGCTAGGGTGAGGAAGGGAGGTTCCGGCTACGCGGTCGGCGACGTTGTCACTGTCGTTGGCGGAAACCGCGCCGGGCGGCTTACGGTCACTGCCATCGGTGCGACGGGCGTGGTGACTGGCGTCTCGGTGAACTCGGCTGGCAGCCTCTACGACACGCTTCCGAACCCGGGAACCGGTCCCTCGAGCACCTTTCCCACATCGGGAGGCAGTGGCTCGGGACTGACTGTCACGCTGACATCGACATATGTGAAGATCACCTACCCAACCGAACATGGCTGTAGTTGGACCGTCCTGAAAGGAAACACAACTACCGCCGTTTCCGGCAAGTATCCGAATGGCAGCACGGACGCGGCGGCGAATCGAGTCGATTTCGGCGCGGCAACCGTCAACTATACCCCTCCAACAAGGAACACAACCGGAGACGAGACGGTGGCAGGAAATTTGGACGTCAATGGCTCTGCGACGATCGGTGGCTCGGCTGTTGCTTCCGCCTCGCAGTTGCCGCTTTCCGGCAGCTTGACCAGCACGACGGCGGCTTCCGACACTCTGAAGATCCAAGGGCTAACGCCCCGCTCGCACTGCGTCTTTTCAGCCACAAACGCCGCGGCCGCGGCCGACATGACACACGACTACATCGGCGCTATTGCCGCGAATAGCGTGACGCTCGAGCACACAGCCACCGCCGGAATGACATACGACTTTTTCTGCACGGTGAATTAGCGCCGGCGCACCCGCGCCACCTCAGCGAACGTAGCGAGGATGGCGCCCGGGCGCCCAAGGATCGTAGTGCAACGCGAACTGGATGCGCTGCGGAATCGGCGGATGGTTGTAAAGCCAGAAGACGATGAAGGGATTCGGACGCGGATTCGAGAGGTCGACCTCACCGAGCACCTGAAAGGCGCGCGCGGCGTTTTGCGAAGAATCGGGAATCACACCGTGAGTCACCTCGAGGCCGAAGCGGTCGGCCTGGTGCTCGAAGTGCCGGCTCACGGCGCTGGTCGCCGGCGCGGCGAGAAACGAGAAGATGGAAAGCCAGAGCCAGAGCACCGGCAGCGAAGCCCAGTCGCCCGGCCCTCGAATCGACCAGACGCCGCCCCAGCGGCGCAAGCTCCAAAGCAGGGCGTGAAATCCAAGCCAGAGCAGTACCAGCAGACCCACCGCGCCAATCAGCATGCCCCAGATGATGTGATGCAAGACGTAGTGGCCCATTTCGTGGCCAAAGACAAAGGCGATCTCCGGCGTCGTCATCTTGGCGACCGTCGTGTCCCACACCACCACACGCTTCGAAGCGCCGAACCCGTTGACGTAGGCGTTGATCGAGGTCACCTTGCGGCTGGCTTTCATCAGGTACATGCGCGAGGGGGGAATCCTGACGCCCGCGTGCGCGCACACCCGCTCCAGTTCGCTGACCAAAGCCGGATCGCTCTTCGCCAGCGGTTCAAATTTGTTGAATAGCGGAGAGAGCACATAAGGCGAAATAAAAACCAGGAAGAACAGAATCGGCAGCGCCGCCAGCCAGAAATAGAGCCACCAGCGCCGCGGACTGCGACGAATCACTCCGTAAAGAATCCAAAGCAGAAAAATGGCCACCACGTAGGTGACGATCTGGCCCTTCGTCCAGTCCCAGAACCAAGGCCCCCACGCCTCGATCGACTGATGGAAACGCAGGTTGACCCAATGGCCCGCGGCCGAAATCGGTAGCTCGAGCACGGCGAGCGTGAAAAACAACAGCGGCACGAAAATCGCCGTTTGCCCCAGACGCCGCCGCGTGGCACGCTCGGCCCAGTCGCGATAGCGCGGCGCCAACCGCCAGGCGAGTACCAGCAGCAGAATCAGCAGGCCGTAGGCGAAGCTGCCAAAGTACAACGAGTTCTGCGCCCGCGCGTAGTCGACCGCCTCGCGATACTTGGCCGGTGGCAGCGTGTAGCCTGTGATCGGTGCCTGCGATTTGGCCGTGGAAGCCGCTTGTGCGGGCGGCTGCTTCCGCTCCTGAGCGTCGGTAGCGTGACGCTGCGAAATGGAAGCGGCTGCCGGCAAGGCAAAAGCGCCAGGGACGAAGCCGAACAACGCGGCCAGGCAGGCCGCAAGCAGGACGGAGCACAGCCGAGCCGAAACCGGAAGCGATGTGGCCTTGCCGCCAATCACGGGAATCAGGGTAGTTCCGGTCGGCGCCGGAGGCAAGAGGCGAAAAACGCTTTCCTCGTCTCCCGAGCCAAAAACGCCTGGCGAGGCCGCGGACCCCGCCAGGCGCGAGGGAAGCAGGGAATCTAACTCATGACTACTCAGTTTTTAGTCGGAGGCCGGTCCGGGGAGACCGGCCAACCCGACACGCGTGAAGGTACATTGCCGTGAGCCGCGGCCGATGCGGCGGCATGGCCTGCAGCTTCCGGCGTCACCCGCAGTGTGCCCGGGCCTTTCGCGTCCGTCGATGGCCGAAAAGTCTCAATTTATGCGGTTACCGGCGTACCGTAACCGCGATCATCCGGCACGCCGCAGGACCATAACGGTGAGGTCGTCTTCGCGTGGCGCGGAGGAACGGAACGCGGCAACGTCTGCCACGCAGGCTCGCACCACCGGCTCGGCGTCGGCATGCGTGCCGGCAGCCACGCGCGCCGCGCGATCCGCACCGTATTCCTCGCTCGACGGCGACGCCGCTTCCGAAAGCCCATCGGTGTAGAGGAGCAGCGAATCACTGGGCAACAGCTCAATCCGCTCGGCGTGGTATCCGCCATCGGAGAACAGGCCGAGGGGATGGCCGCCCGCTTCGAGCGTGACGGCTTGGCCTGCACGCACCAGCACCGGCGAGGGATGTCCGGCGTTGATGAAATCGACTGCACCCGATGCCGAGGCGCGGCCGCAGACGAGCGTGGCGAAATGCCCGGAAAGGATGTTCTCGCAGAAAATCCGGTTCGCGTGCTCCACCATCGCCTCGAACCGCAGATCCAGCGCTACGAGCGTGCGGAACAGGCCATGCAGTTGTGCCGCCAGCAGCGAGGTAGCTACTCCTTTGCCTGAAACGTCGCCAAGGAAAAAGAAAAAATCCTCTCCCGAGGCCCGCACCACGTCACAATAGTCGCCGCCCACCGGACCCATCGGCTCGTAGCGGTAGGCGACCTCCCAGCCGCCAACCCGCAGCCTCGGCTCGGGAAGTAGCCGCGATTGAACGCGCGTGGCGAGTTCCAGATCGCTCTCCAGCCGTCGCCGTTCCGGCTCGCTCAGGTGATCCAGGCAGTAACGGATGAGCGGATCGGCGGCGAGGGTGGTCGTTTCGATGGGATCGTGGCAGGTCTCACAAATGCCGTAGCTGCCGCTGTCGATCTGCCCCAGCGCATGTTCGACCTCCGCGAGCAGCCGTTCCAGCTTCGCGTCGGTACGCTCGGCAAGCGTTGCACGGAGCCGGCCTTGCTGCCGCTTCAGATCCTTTCGCGTGGCGTCTTCGGCAGGGGCTGATGCTGAATTCGGCATGAGGCACCTCCGTTTCATCTTTCGATGAGCCGGGCAGGGCGGCGGATTCCCTTCCCGGTCGCGGCTTTTCCTCCTCGGACCTGCCATGCCGGGATGAGTTGAAGCCGCTCTTACCTGCATGATAGCCTTCCCTTTGCGCAGCTTTGCCCAGGGAGTACGAGAATCGCATTTTGGCATCCCCAAGAACACAAGCTGACGACACCGCTCGAGGTACGACGCTTTCGGTCCTGGTCGGCCTGCTCGAGGAACTGGGGCACACCACCACGGGCGACGCGCTGCAGCCGGCCACGCATCTCGAGCGCGACCTGGGACTCGGCAGCCTCGAACGCGTGGAGCTGCTGCTGCGGCTGAACGCCGCGCTCGGCATCCAGCTGCGCGAGCAAGCGCTCGCCGAGGCCGAAACGGTGGCGGAACTGGTGGCCGTGGTGGAGGCCGCCCAAGGTGCCTCGTCGGCCCCTGCGCCGGCATCGGCGCGGCCCGGCTCTCCGGGCGAGACCAGTTGGGTTCCGCTGCCGGATTCGGTCGAAACCTTCGCCGACGTACTTCGGTTCCGCGCCGGCGCCACGCCCAATGAGCCGCACATCTTCTTCGAGGATGCCACCGGCGCCGAGCAGGTGCTCACCTACGAAGCTCTGCTCGAGCGCACGCTGAACGTAGCACGCTGGCTGGAATTCCGCGGCCTGGAGCCGGGCGACCGCGTTGCACTGATGCTCCCCAGTTGTCCGGAATTCTTCACGAGCTTCCTGGGCTCGATCCTCGCCGGCGGCGTTCCCATCCCGATTTATCCGCCCTTCCGCGCCGACCGGATCGAGGAATACGCCGCTCGGCAATCGATGATTCTGCGCAACGCCGAGGCCCGCGTGCTGATCACCTTCCGCCAGGCCGGGCGGGTGGCACAATTGCTGCGGCCGACGGTTCCTTCGCTCGAGCGCGTGGTGGACGCCGAGCGTTTTGAGGAGAAGAAGGAGAAGCCGGTCGCCGGTCTGCTGCACCGTCCCCGCAGCCAGGA
>JBJKSI010000036.1:0-6105 GCA_046704165.1 Candidatus Acidiferrales bacterium | reverse complement strand
CGGTTTCAGGTCGGCCATGAACGGGTCCTCGCGCGGAGATTCAGGCGTTCTCGAGCGCGGAGGCGCCGGCTCGGGCGACGTCCGCGTCTTCCTCTTCGCTGCCGGCGCTCACGCCAATCGCGCCGATCACTTCGCCGTCCACCACCAGCGGCACGCCGCCGCGGACGGGCGTCTGCTGATCGGGCCGCGCCACGGCCAGGCCGACGGCGAGCAGCAGGTTCTGCTGGCCCTCGCGCGTCGGGGCGCCGGTGGGCGCGCGGCGCAATGCCGCGGCTCGCGCCTTGGTGATGGCGATCTCCACCGAAGCCGGTTTCGCGCCGTCCATGCGGGCGAAGGTGAGCAGGTGCGCGCCGTCGTCGACGACGGCGATATTCCCCGGGGGATGGATTTCCTGCGCGCGGTTTTGGGCGGCGTCGAGCACGGCGCGCGCGCCGTCGAGCGTCAAACGGGGCCGGTTGCGACTGACGAGTGGCATGGCTGCTTCCTCCCAGGAGGTTACGAGGGCAGTTTCGATTGATCGATCACTTCGGGATTGAGCACGTTCGGCGGACGCCGGCCCGAAAACAGCGCGATCGCATTGTTCGCCGCAATTTCCGCCATTTTCGTGCGTGTTTCGATCGAGGCGCTGGCGATGTGCGGCGTCAGCACCACGTTTTTCCGGCCCAGCAGGCCGTCGTGCACTTGCGGTTCGTTTTCGTAAACGTCCAGCGCAGCGCCGGCGATCTGGCCGGCGTCGAGCGCCGCGACCAAAGCCGCTTCGTCCACCACCGGGCCGCGCGAGGTGTTGATCAAAAATGCCGACCGCTTCATCCGCGCAAACTGCGGCGCGGCGATCAGGTGCCGCGTGGCCGGCAGCAGCGGCACGTGCAGCGAAACGTAGTCCGATTCCTCGAGCAGCCGCGGCAGCTCCACGCACTCGGCGCCGGTTTCCCGCTCCACTTCGCCCGCGGCGCGCACCGCGTCGGCGTAGAGCACCTTCATGCGGAAACCCGCGGCGCGCCGGGCCACCGCGCGGCCGATGCGGCCGAAGCCGACGACGCCCAGCGTCTTGCCCCACACGTCCGCGCCGCAGAGCTGGTCGAGTCCCCAGCCCTTCCAGGCGCGCGACTGGATCATCTCCACGCCCTCGAGCAGCCGCCGCGCAACGGCGAAGATCAGCACCCAGGCGAAATCGGCGGTCGTCTCGTCGAGCACGCCCGGCGTGTTCGTGGCCACCACGCCGTGCCGCGAACAGGCGGGGACGTCGATGTTGTCGAAGCCCACCGAGACGGTGGCGGCCAGCCGCAGTTTCGGCGCCTGCGCCAGCAGTTCCTCGTTCACTTTTTCGGTGAGCAGGCAGATCAGCCCGTCCTTGCCGGCGGCGCGCGAGAGCAGTTCCCGGCGCGGGATGCGATCGGGATGCGTCCAGTATTCCATTTCGAAGCGCTCTTCGAGCGTTTGGCGAACGGTCTCGAACAGCGGGTGCGTGCAGAACAGTTTCGGTTTCGGCATCGGCTTCTTCCACCGCTCAGGTAGCACAGCGCGCACGAAGGTGTCAACCGGATGCTGGTATCCGAGTCGCGTGGCGCGGGAAATCGTCCGGCTGGGAGCGAGGTTTGTGCGGCACGGGGCGATACACTATATTCAAGGGGAATCACCATGGACCAACAACGGATCAACCCCGAAGCGATACGGGAACTCGAGCGCATCGTCGGGCGCGAGCAGGTGCTCACCAGCCCCGAGGAGCTGCGGCTCTACGAATACGACGGCTCGGTGGAGAAGGGCCGGCCGGATTGCGTCGTCTTCCCCGCCGACAAGCGCGAAGTGGTCGCCATCGCCCGATGGGCCAACCGGCAGGGCGTGCCGATGGTCGGCCGCGGCGCCGGCACGGGACTTTCGGGCGGGGCGCTGGCGCGCGAAGGCGGCATCCAGGTGGTTTTCTCCCGGATGAACCGCATTCTGGCGATCGATTACGAGGATCGCACCGCGGTGGTCGAGCCGGGTGTGGTGAATCTGGAGCTTTCGCGGGCGGTGGCGCACGCGGGGCTGCATTACGCGCCCGATCCTTCCAGCCAGAAGGCCTGCACGATCGGCGGCAACGTTTCGGAAAACGCCGGCGGCCCGCACACGCTGCGCTACGGCGTCACCACGAACCACATCCTCGGCCTCGAAGTGGTGATGCCCGACGCCGAGATGGTCCGCATCGGCGGCGACGCAGCCGATCCCACCGGCTACGACATGGTCGGGCTGATGGTGGGCTCGGAAGGCACGCTGGGGCTGGTGGTGGAAGTGACGGTGAAGCTGACGCCGCTGCCCGAATCGGTGAAGACGCTGCTGGCCGTCTTCGAGCAGCCCGACGACGCCACGGAAACCGTCGCCTCGCTGACCGCCGGCGGCATCACGCCCGCGGCCTGCGAGATGCTCGACGGCTGGACGATCCGCGTGGTCGAGTCGGCGATTCATGCCGGCCTGCCGACCGACGCCGGCGCGCTGCTGCTGATCGAAGTCGACGGCGTGCGCGAGGCGGCCGAGGAACAGGCGGCCGGCGTGGTGGAGATCTGCAAGCGGAATCGCGCGCGCGAGGTGCGCACGGCAAAAGACGAAGCCGAGCGCCAGACGCTGTGGAAGGCGCGCAAGAACGCCTTCGGCGCCGTGGGTCGCGTGGCGCCCGATTGCTACGTGCAGGACGGCGTGATCCCGCGCACGCGCCTGCCGGAAACGCTGCGCCGCATCGGCGATATCGGCCGCAAGCACGGATTCGAGATCGGCAACATCTTCCACGCGGGCGACGGCAACCTGCATCCGATGATCTGCCTCGACAGCCGCGATCCCGAGCAGTACCGGCGCGCGATGGCCGCAGCCGAGGAGATCATCACCCTCTGCATCGAGATGGGCGGCTCGATCACCGGCGAGCATGGCGTGGGCATGGAAAAGGACCGGCTGATGCCGCTGCTTTTTCGCGAAGGCGACCTCACGCTGATGAAGCGCGTTCGCGACGCCTTCAATCCCTTCGGCCTGCTGAATCCCGGCAAGATCTTTCCCGGCGGAAAGAGCTGCGGCGAAATCCGCGCGCCCGCGCCGCCGCCCGGCCTTGACGCGCAGGCCCGGCCGCCAGCCGGCGAAAGCGGCACGCGTCCATGAGCGAAACTCCCGAAAAGCTGCTGCGCTCGCTCGCGGCGATCACGGGCGAGGAGCACGCGAGCGCCGATGCCGCCGCGCTTGGGCGCTACACCGCCTGCGGTCACAAACCGCGGGTGATGGTGCGGCCCGGCAGCGTGGAGGAGATCGGCGAGATCCTGCGGTTGTGCGCGGCCGAGAAATACACCGTGATTCCCGCGGGCGCGGGCACGAAGCTGGCAATGGGCGCGACGCCCTCGGGATACGACGTGGCGCTCGCCACCGCGCGGCTCGACCGCGTGGTCGGCTACGATCCCGGCGACCTGACCGTCAGCGTCGAACCGGGCGTGGGCATGGCCGAGCTGGCTGCCAAACTCGGCGAGAACAAGCAGTTTCTTCCGCTGTCCGTTGCCTTCGAGCGGCGGGCAACGATCGGCGGAACGGTGGCGGCCGGCGTCGATTCCCCGCTGCGGCAGAGCTACGGCACCACGCGCGATTTCCTGCTGGGCGCGGAATTCGTCACCGGCTCGGGAAACCTGGCCAAGAGCGGCGGCCGCGTGGTGAAAAACGTGGCCGGCTA
Source organism: Candidatus Acidiferrales bacterium (assembly GCA_046704165.1). Lineage (GTDB taxonomy): Bacteria > Acidobacteriota > Terriglobia > Acidiferrales > UBA7541 > JAKASX01. Next base: position 2,429 of record JBJKSI010000036.1, on the reverse strand, counting down.
CGATCTGCACAAGCTGTTCATCGGCTCCTTCGGCACGCTCGGCATTCTGACGCGGATGAATTTCAAGACGTTTCCGGTACCCGAGAAACGGCGCGGCCTGCTCGCCTCGTTCGACGCGCAGACGGCCGCGCTCGATTTCGTGCGGCGCATCCGGCAATCGCCGCTCGAGCCGGCGACGATCGAGCTGCTGAACCCGGCGCTTGCCGCGCTGTTTGCCCGGCGGTCCGCGCCGGAATCGCAGGCGCCGGCCGAATTGGGTTCGTGGTTTCCGTCCTCGGCGTGGGTGGTGGCCGTAGGCTACGGCGGCAGCGATGCGCTGCTGCGGCGCTTCGCCACGGACCTGGAGTCGATGGCCGGTGAGGCCGGAGCCAAAGACGTGGCCATGCTGGAAGATGAGCGGCGCGCGGCCGTCTGGGAGCGCCTGAGGGAAACGGTTCCGCTGCTGCTCGAAAGCTCGCCCGCGGCAACGATCGCACGGCTCGGCATACTTCCCAGCCGCATGGGAGAGATTCTCTCGGCCGCGAAACGCAGCGGCGAGCGCCACGCGCTGCCGCTGGCGGCGATGGCGCGCGGCGCGGGAGCGGTCTACGTGGCTTTCTTGCCGGAAAGCGCCGAGGGCGATACGCTCGACCGGCTGGAGCGCGCCGCCGGCGAAATCAGCCAGGCCGCCGCGGCCGCGCACGGTTTCTGCTCGATTCCCTGGTGCCCCGCGGAACTCAAGCCGCGCATACCGGTGTGGGGCGCCGCACGGCCCGACGTGGGGCTGATGCGCAAGGTCAAACAGGTATTCGATCCCGTGGGCATCCTCAGCCCGGGACGATTCGTCGGAGGAATCTGAACGTCTTGGCCACGGAAACGAAAACGCCGATCCTCCCGCCAGACCAGGCCGGCGGCGAGCGACCCGATTACCGCGACTTCGTTCGCTGCGTGCATTGCGGCCTCTGCCTGAACCACTGCCCCACCTACCGGCTGTGGGGCCGGGAAGCGGATTCGCCACGCGGGCGCATCCGGCAGATGTTCCTGGTGGATCAGGGCGAGATGAAAATCGACACGGCGTTCGTGACGCACATCGATCGCTGCCTGGATTGCCGCGCCTGCGAAACCGCCTGCCCCTCGGGTGTGGAGTACGGCAAGCTGGTGGAGTTGGCGCGCGGCCGGATCGAAAAGACGTACCAGCGCCCGCCGGTGGAGCAGTTTCTTCGGAACATCTTTTACCGCAAGCTGCTGCCGCATCCCTGGCGGCTGCGGATGGTGGCGCGCCTGCTGCGTTTCTACCGGAATTCCGGCATCGAGCGGCTGGCGGCCCGCACCGGTATGCTGCGCGTGCTCGGACTCGAAACGCGCGCCAAGCTGATGCCGGAGATCGACCGGCAGTTCTTTTCCACGCGGAAGACGCAAGTCTTCCCCGCCCGCGGCGCGCGGCGCGCCCGCGTGGCCTTTTTCGCCGGCTGCATCGCCCGGATGACATTCTCGAAGCTGAACGAAGCCACGATCCGCGTGCTGCAGGCGAACGGCTGCGAGGTGGTGGTGCCCGGCGGGCAATGGTGTTGCGGGGCGCTGGCCGTGCACGCCGGCTACCGCGACGAAGCCCGCAAGATGGCCCGGCGCAACCTCGACATCTTCCTCGACGGCGAATACGACGCCATCATCACCAACGCCGCCGGCTGCGGTTCCACGCTGAAGGAGTATTCGCTGCTCTTCGGCCCCGGAGCGCCGGAACACGAGCGCGCCGAGAAATTCGACGCGATGGTCCGCGATGTGACCGAGTTCCTCGACCAGTTGGGCCTCTCCGCGACAATGCGGCCGGTGCCGATGCGCGTCACCTATCAGGATTCCTGCCACCTGTTGCACGGACAGAAAGTGCGCGAGGCGCCGCGGCGGCTGATCGGCGCCGTCCCGGGAGTGGAACTGGCCGAAATGCCGCTCTCGGACCAGTGCTGCGGCTCTGCCGGCGTCTACAACGTCACGCAGACGGCCACCGCGATGGAGCTGCTCCGCCGCAAGATGGACAACGTCAGGACGACCGGCGCGGGCGTCATCGTTACGGCCAATCCCGGCTGCCTGCTGCAACTCCGCGCGGGGACGAAGATGGCCGGCACCGGCCAGGAAGTGCTGCACGTGGTGGAACTGCTCGACCGCGCGACGGAAAAATCGTAACCGGCAAGACGTTCCTCAGGCTCAACCCAGGACCGGGCAGGCACAAGGCTTGTCACCAACAGCAACCGGCAACAGACATATCAGGAACGTGGCCCGTTGCGGCGACGGTGCGGATGACGGATTGCGGATTGCGCCCCGATCAGTGGCCCAGGATGGCCCGCAGCCAGACGGACGCCGCGCCCAGACCGAATAGCGTGAATGCGAGGCCCGCGATCCGCAGTTCCCAGGTGAGCGCCCAGACGAGGTCCTGCGGCACCAGCGGATGGTCCACC
>JBJKSI010000035.1:0-77678 GCA_046704165.1 Candidatus Acidiferrales bacterium | reverse complement strand
CCACCTCGCGGCTATCGTATTTCTTCTGGAAAATCTTGCGGAGCCGCTTGCCCTCGACCTCGACGGTCGCCAGGTTGCATTTCGTTCCACCGATGACACCGCCGAGGATCATCGAGTTCGCTCCGGTTGACGCCACGTCCATCATTTCTCAAACGGGCGATGTTGGCAAGCAAGCGACTGCAGGCGAAAGCGATCGATCCGAGCACGGCTAGGAATTCTCAGGCTTTTGAAGTATCTTGGACTTTCAACAACGGAGGTCTCGATGGCAGACGAGAAGTGCGAGAATTCCGGAACGCCGCAAACAAGCGAGCCGGCCAAGCCGGGGCAGCGGATGGTGAACTGCGTCAAGTTCGGGCGTGAAATGCCCGGGCTGGACCGTCCGCCGTGGAAGGGCGAACTGGGCAAGAAGATCTACGACAACGTGTCCAAGGACGCCTGGCGGATGTGGATCGAATACTCGAAGATGCTGATGAACGAGTACCGGCTGAATCCGTTGGATCCGAATTCGCAGAAGTTCATGGAAGAGCAGATGGAGCAATTCTTCTTCGGCGAGGGCGCGAAACTGCCGGAAGGCTACGTTCCCCCGAAAGCGAAATCGTAGGCGGCCTCAGTCGTCCATTTTCCGCTCCCGGTCCTCAACACACGTAGCTGGAGTGTGTCCCGAAGCTACCGCGCCTAGCTGCGATGTTTTCGCATCCTGTCGCGGTGCCCGGCGCGCGGCAGGATGGGTGACGGGCAATTGCACTGAGAAGACGAATGTCATCTTGGCGTGCGCTTCGCGGAGCGCCCGCTCGGCGCGGGCCGGATCTCCGGCCCGCGCGAAAATGAACCCAAGATAGCTGGCCCCCTCCGGCCAGGCGAGCACCGGATCGTGCTGACGCGCAGTGATCTCGATTTCGGAGATCGCCGGCCAGGCACGTGCCTCCTCGAGTCCTTCCACGCGCTCGAAAATTCCGCTGCGCGGCACGGGAATCATCATCACGCCCGAAGCTTCCATTTCCCTTTCCTGCTCCGCGCCGGGAAGGCCCAGAGCGTGGCGCACCAGCAACTCTTCCAGCCCGATGCGATCGGGACCGAAGCGCAGTGCGCGGGCGCACAAGCCGCCGATCGGCCGAGGCTGCAGTTCGAGCACCCAAGGCTTCCCTTCCCAAATACGAAACTCGGCGTGGAGCGGCCCATCGCGCAGGCCGAGCGCCTGAATCGATCGCTCGGTGCAACTCCGGATCGCCTCCTGCACATCCGCCGGCAGCCGTGAAGGCGTGACGTAGATTGTCTCTTCGAAAAACGGCCCTTCGAGCGCGTCCGGCTTATCGAAAATCGCCAGCACGCGCAGCCGCCCGTCCGTCACCAAACCTTCGACAGCCACTTCGGCACCGGGGATATAGCTTTCGACGAGCAGGCGATCGAGATCGGTGCGATGGCTGGCAGTGAGCGACGGTGATTCCACCAGGGCGCGAATCCGCCGCACGGCCCGTGCGAATTGCTCCGCGTCATCGGCGCGAATCACTCCCTGGCTCGCCGATAGCACCAGCGGCTTGACCACGCAGGGAAAACGCACCCGAGTCAACACATCCGGCAAAGGCTCGCTCAGAAGAAAGGCAAAGAACTCCGGGACGGGCAGCCCGGCGGCACGAAGCACCTCACGCTGGCGCAATTTCGTGCTGCAATTCTGCACGGTTTCCACCGAATTCCCGCGCAGGCCCAGCCGGTCGGCGGCATACGCGGCGGCCAGCGTGGGCTGGTCGCCGAGGGCAAGCACGGCATCGATTGGGTTCTCTTTCGCGAGGCAGGCGATCGCTTCGGCGCAGCCTTCTGGATCATTAAAGTGCAGCGGCAAGGCGTCGTCGCCCCACAGGTCGTCAACCCGGCGGCAGCGGTCGGTGCCAAACGCCACCTCCACACCGAGTCGCCTGGCGGCATCGGCGAAACTGCGCACCTGATAGCCAAGCTTGCTGGAGAGGATGAGCAGGCGTTTCGATGGAACGGAATCGTTCATAGCCGGTCGTCTTTCAGGCTACCACGCGGGCCGACGGTGGCTCAAAACTCCACCGTTACGGAATGTTTCCGTTTGCCGAGCAGCGGGAACCGATGGCGCGCGCCGGCTAGACGAAAGAATCCGGGTGGCGAAGTTTTTCGCGAGCTTTGCGGATGGGAGCCAACTGGTCCCCGGTCGGCTCGGCTCAACAGTACCAGGGCTCGGTCAGGTAGGGGATCGCGGCGCGCGCCACGCGAGGCCGCTCGACACGCGGCAGCAACAGGCGGTCGCCAAGCGCATGGTACGCGGCCCGATGGACGAGCGAGAACACCTCCGCTCGCGAAGCGCGACGCGACTGGCACTCCTTTACCAACGTCTCAACTTCCTGCTGCAAGCGATCAACCCGCTCGTCAGGATGCCGCCAAGGATAAACCAGGCTCGACGGATCGAACGGCGCCAAAACGCGACGGAACTCGTCGAGTTCGAGAAGCCGGGAACCAGAGGGGACGAGGAGCCGAATTGCCATTTGCACCGGCGCGACGTTTTCGACCAATTCGAGCGACTCGAGCGTCGATAGGAAATCCTCATATCCTTCGAGCGTCATCCAGGGCGTGAACGGAACGAACGTCGGGTGCAGCACCAGGCCGGCAGTTCGAAACAAGCGAACCAGTTCGAAGAAGTCAGCACGCGTGTGGCCCTTCTCCAGACGAGCGAGCACTGCATCATCGAGCGATTCCACGGCGGTGGTGACGAACAGGCAGCCAGTGTCACGCAAGGTGGGGAGATCGGCCCGGCGCGCCAGCAGGTGTTCCACCTTGATCGTGGCATCGTAGGTGAGATCGGGAAATTCTTCGTGAAGGGCGCGGACGATTTCCAGCGCGTGGCGTGGCCCGTTGAAAAAATCGGGATCGCCAAACGTGATGTGTTGAGCGCCGGCGCGAACCTGCCGCCGCACGTCTTCCAGAACGATTTGCGGCTGCAACACGCGAAACACGCCGTTGTAGACGGGCACGACCGGGCAGTGGCGGCAGCGGTGCTTGCAGCCACGGCTCGCTTCGGTGTAACCGGTCAAGCACTGGCTGCCGTCGGGCAGCACCAAGCGGGCATAGCGACTGAGCGGAACCAGTCCCGAACGATCGGGCACGCGGAATTTCAGCCTTTCGAGCGAGATGACAGATTCCGGTTGGACGGCCGACGCAGGAAAGTTGGAGCCGGATTCACTGCCGGCACACAACCGGTCGGCATAGGCGCTGAGAGCGGCTTCGAATTCACCGCCGAAAACCGCATTCACGCCGAGGCGCCTCAACCATTCCTCGTTGACCGGCGCGTAGAGGCCGCAAAAGCAGAGTCTTGCGCCCGGATTCGCTTGTCGCACGGGTTCGATCATTTCGACAGCCAGACGCGTAGCCGTGTGCATGGGCACGTGGAAGACAACCAGATCGGCAGCCTGAATCGCAGGCTGGGAAAACGGCTCCCGCGAAAGGTCCAAGCATTGAACGTCGTGCCCGCGCTCGCGCAGCCACGCCGCCGACGAAGCCAAACCGAAAGGCTGGCGGCCGAGTTCGTAGGTCGAAATGAGGACGACGTTCATAGGCGGGCTGGCAGCACCATTCTACCAGTCCCGCCCGCAGGGGCTGTCAAGGGCGGGCCGCGAAACGCAGCAGCGGCCCGCCATCGAGGGATTACTTGGCGTTGAGGTTGAAGACCAGCTTGCCACCCGAGCCGAGCACGGTCGTCAGGTTGCCGTTGCCGTCGAGGATCGGCACGCCCCAGTCGCTGACCATGAAGTAGTAGGTCGTGTTCGCCGAAAGCGACAGATTGCTGATCTGCGAGACGCGGTTGATGCCCGAAACGATATCGTCGTTGCAGGCCACGTTCGTCAAGCCGCCCGTGGTTGGCGGAGGTGGCGTGCCTCCGCTGCTGCCGCCGCCGCAAGCCCCTTCGAATGCGAGGGATCCGGCCAGCAGCGCCAAGGCCAATGCCGTGCCCAGCCTGCGGGGAAGCGGCATCCGACGGCGGAAGGCGAGCGCCAGCAGGAACACCGCCAGGGCGAAGCCCAGGATGAGGAAGAGCGGAGGCTCACCGTAAGGCGCCGTGAGCAGCGGCGCGGCACCACCCGAACTGCCCGATGAGGTCCAGACGGAAAGGATCGTGTCGTACGAACTGCCGATCGTATCCACTTCCGCCGTGACGCTGCTGGTGGGCGTGTACTTGTACCAGACGCTCTTCGCGTCGCCGTTGTTGGCCGCGTTGCTCGTGCACGTGGACGGCAGCGCCGGGTCCGAACTGGCAGTGGTGGCGCCCGAGGTGTCTTCGGTGTTGGAGTAGGTGCCGGAACCAATCGAGGTTGCACCAGACATGGCATCGTTCCCCGGAGCCGGTCCGGTGATGGAGATCAGGCAACCGGGGGTGCTCATGCCGGTGCAGGCCACACCGAAAGGAGCGGCCGCCGCGATCAGGTTCGGGTTGGACGAGCCGCCGCCGGGCTCAGGATTGTTGGCTGTCACATAGAAGATGCCGCCGTATTGCAGACAGCTCCCCGGGATGGTGGCCGAGATCTGCGTGGCGCTCCCGCCGGAAGCAGGCGTAACCGGACTGCAGGGCAACGGGATAAGCTGCGTCAGGCCGATCGTGGTGCCGGAAACGAAGTTCGTTCCGGTCAGCGTCAGCGAGACGTTGCTGCCGGTCGAGCCGGTGGTGGGACTGATGGTGGTCACCGTCGGCGTGTTGGAGGTAATCGTGAAGGGCAGCGAGTTGGTGGTGTTGGGCGTCTGCGTCGTGTCGGAGACACTGACGTCTGCCACGCCGCCGGTGGCCAGACAAGCTGCCGGCACGTTCGCAGTGAGCTGCGTTGCCGTTTCGCCGGTTAGCGTCGTCGTACTACTCTCCCCGGTGACACTCACAGAGCAATTGGACGGCGTGCTGCCATTTACCATCCAGTTCACCGTGGAACTGCTGGTAAAGCCTTGCCCCACGAGCGTAACCGCCTGCGTCGTCGACGTGCCTGCCGGGATCGAGGCGGGCATGACCGATTCCAGGTGGAAGGCCTGCTGATCGCCCAGCGCAACCGCCCAGGCGCTGCGGCCGTGCGTACCGGCAATCAGCGTGCGCGAAGCGTTGTTCAGCGTCAGCGAAAGCACGGCGGAGTCGGGCAGGCCGCTGCCGAGGGGCGTCCAGCAGGCGCCGGTGTAGGCCGGAGCCACGCCCTGGAGTTCACCCACATAAACGCCCACGTCGGTCCCGACGAAAACCTGCCCGGCCCGGTTGGGATCGAGCACGATGGCGTTGACCGGGATATTGGGCAGGCTTGCCGCAGGCGAGGCGCAGGCCGCTCCGGAACTGACGTCGGTCCATGCGACGCTGGGCGTCGTGCCGGGAGTGACAGTGCCAACGTAGACGTGCCCACCGTTGTCGCCACTGAACCCCGAGAAACCGGAGAAGGCGGCGTAGAGCAGGTTGGCGTTGTTGGGATCGACAGCCACCTGGGTAATCGCGCGCGGCGGAAGCGTCGAGGTGGTGACATCGGTCCAGTTGGAGCTGGATCCCTGGCCAGCGTTCGTTGTCAGGTACACGAAGCCGACGCTGCTGCCGCTCACCACTTCGTTCGAATCCGTCGGCGCGACGGCCAGCGAGGTGAGCACGCAGGCAGAAGGATAGGTGGAGCAGTAGGAACTGACCGTGCTGTTCGAGGAAGCCGCGCCGGTAACGTCGCCGGAGATCGAATTCCATGTGTTGGCCGAGTCCGTCGACTGCCAGACGCGGTAGGTGCCGAAATAGAGGTTCTTCGGGGCCGCAGGGTCCATCGCCAGCGGTGGGATGAAGTTGCCATCGTCGCTGCCGTTGATGCCCGTCGACGCCTCAAAGAACGACGTGCTGCCGTTGCTGGCGCTGTCGTCAGCGCTTCCGTTCTGCACTGACTTCACGATCCCGAGCAGGAAGTTGGGGATATAGGCACACTCGGCATAAACGGTGCTGGGAACGAGAGGATCGACCAGCGTGGCGCCGCCGTCACCGCAGGCCAGCGTATTGTCCCAGGCGAGCGGATTGCTGGTTCCGACTTGCTGACCGAAGACCTGCGAGCCGTTGTCCTGCGTGCCGCCGAAACTGCGATATTCCCAACCTGCAGGGTTGTTCGACATTCCCGGGTAGAACTGCGTCAGCGCGAGCGTTTGGTTCAGGTTCGACCAGGATGGCGTGGACGAGATCGATTCGGGATTCGGGGCGCTCCAGACGCCGCCGTCGGTACCGACGTAAACCTTGCTGGCCGGGCCGCTGGTGCCGGGCGGGGCGAAAGCGATGGCGTGCGTATCGACGTGGACGCCGGTGAAGCAGGTGCTGCAAGAGTTGGCGGCTACGTCTGTCCACGCGGTGCCGGCGTTAATTGTGAAGCCGCTGCTCTTGGTGCTGGAGGCGCCGCTGGTGGCAATGATCGTATCGCCCTGGCCGTTGGAGCCGCTGCCGGGCGCCGAGCCTCCGGCGTAGACGACACTGGGGTTGTGCGGGTCGATGTCGATCGTGAGGTCATAGAAGCACTGGTTGTCGCAGAAAGCGCCTGAGCTGTTTACCAGGGGATCGGTCAACTGGGTCCAGGTGTTGCCGCCGTCGCCGCTGCCAAAGACGCCGAGGAGCGTGCTCGAGGTGTCCGAGGCGTTGGCGATCGCGGCGAAGACTTCGTCCGCGGAGGGGTTGGTCGGGCTGTTCGGATTGGACGCCACCGAAATGGCTATGCGGCCCATGGCGGATGGCCCACCTGCCGCATTGCCCAGCGCGCCGAGTGCGGTGAAGTTCGGCGAGCAACTGGTGGTGAGGGCCGAGCTGGACTTGTAGACGCCATTAATCGTGGTCGTGCCCGAGGAAGAGCCGCCGTCGATATTGCCCAGCGCGGCATAGGCAACTCCGGCCTGATCGAACGCCACGCCCGTGCCCACCACCTGGGTGACGCTGGGTAGCACGTGATTCCAGGTGGTGCCGCCGTCGGCCGAGCACCAGATTCCCGATTGGAGAGTCGACTGGTATCCCTGCACTGCGGCCAACAAGATAGAAGGATTCTGCGGGTCTACCGCCAAGCCGCCGATGTAGGGCCCGCCGGCGTTCGGGGTGAGAGGTGCGCTGCCGATCGTGTAACCACCAAAACTTTCACCTGACGGCAACTTGCAGGAATAGATGCCCGACCCACCGGTGTAGGTGCATTTCAGCACGCCAGAGCCGTAGTAGCTGTCGTAAGCAAAGTTTTCCTCGCCGGTGCCGATGTAGACGGTGTTGGACGAGCTTCCTGTACAGCCCGCCGACGACGGCGGGACGGCCAGAGAGCCAACGGCGAGCGAGGGTGCCTGATCGGCCACCGGAGTCCAGTTCGTGCCGCCATTTGTCGTCTGCCACAAGCCGCCCAGTGCACCGCCCAGCAGTACGGTGTTGCCGGTCGAACCGCAGGGGTCGACCACCATAGCAGTGACGCGGCCGGAAACGTAGGGCTCGAAGAAGAAGTCGTTGGTCGGCCGCGGGCCGATCTGCACCCACGTGGCCGCCGGATTCACCGAGCCGGAGGCCTGCGCCGCGACAGCAGACAGGCGACTGTATTGCGCCCCGTATTTCTGTTGCAGAAAGGTCCGCTTCGCCTGTTGCATCTGGCGATAGGAGCTCCAAGCCTGCTCGCGCGCGAAAGCGGGGATGTGCTTCAGCGGATAGGCGCGCTGCTGATAAAACCAATTCTCCCGGGCCCGGATGATCTGGGCATCGTCCTCCATTCGTTTGCTTTTACTGAATCCCGACGTGGCATCAGACCGCCCGGATTTCTGCGCGTAGGCGGCCACCACCAAGCCGCAGGCAGCAAAGATGGAAAGGGACAGCACGACGTGCCGTAGCTTCACGATACCCTCCTAAGGCCTGAGCGAAATACCAATCATCCTACTACGAGAGAGTTGAAAACGGACGCTGTTTGGGGGCCACACCACTACCGGCGTACTCCCTGCCTGTGACGGCATCGCCCTCCGGCACGGACGGAAAGCATAGTGTGTGATGCAGCAAGCCTGACTCACGGTTGTGATTCTGGCATACTATAAAGACAAGGTTTCGGCCAGTACCGTTTCGGCCACCATGCCTACCTGGAAAGAAATTCTGGCAGAAATGACCCGCGAAGGCGAGCTCTACGACCGTCTGGAACGGGAGTGGGTGCGCTGCTATGCCTGCGGCCATCAGTGCCGCATCCCGCCGGGACAGGCGGGCGTCTGTAAGGTGCGCTTCAACCGGGAGGGCCACCTGCGCGTCCCGTGGGGTTATGTGGCCGGCGTGCAGTGCGATCCGATCGAGAAAAAACCGTTCCACCATGCCTATCCCGGCTCACTAGCCATGAGCTTCGGGATGCTGGGTTGCGACCTGCATTGCGGCTACTGCCAGAACTGGGTCACCTCACAAGTACTGCGCGATCCCGAGGCTGTGGCCCGTCCGATGAGCATCGAGCCAGGGGAGATCGTCGCGGAGGCGCTGCGCCAAAGGGCGCAGGTGGTGGTGAGCACCTACAATGAACCGCTCATCACCAGCGAGTGGGCCGTGGCCGTTTTTCAGGAGGCACGGGCTGCGGGACTCGAAACCGGATTCGTCTCCAATGGGAACGCCACACCACGCGTACTCGAATATCTGAAGCCGTGGGTCGGCCTTTACAAAGTGGATCTGAAGAGTTTTGAGGACCGCCATTACCGCAAGCTCGGCGGCCGGCTGGGCCCGATCCTGGACGGCATCCGGCAGATCCACCAGTCAGGGTTCTGGCTGGAAGTGGTCACGCTGCTGATTCCCGGTTTTAACGATTCCGACACCGAACTGACTGGAATGGCGGAATTCCTGGCGGGCATTTCTGCCGACATTCCCTGGCACCTCAGCGCGTTCCATAAGGATTACAGGATGATCGACCCGGACGATACGCCACCCGAAACGCTGTCGCGCGCCGCGCAGATCGGCCGGCAGGCAGGGCTCCGATACGTCTACGCCGGCAATCTGCCGGGCCGCGTTGGAGGACTTGAAAACACTCGTTGCCCCTCCTGCCAGGCCCTACTCATCGAGCGCCACGGCTACCTCATCCTGGGCTACAATCTCACGCCGAATGGCCGCTGCCCCTCCTGTGACACACCAATTGCCGGCCGCTGGTCGGAGCGCTTCGAGGGGCAGATCAGCGCCCGGCCTTTCCTGCCCGGCTCCCGCTCGCGGGACAAACGGTTTCGCATCTTTTCCTCGTAAGAGCGCGACCGGTCTGGCGGCGCAGAATGGAGGCGACGATGGGCGCAAGGCAAGGCTTCGGCATGACGGTGGCCGTCGTTGCGGCTGCCGGTCTTCTTTTCTCTTGCGGCTCAAAATCCTCCGCGCGTAACGGCGGGGGTCCGGAAAAAGGAGCGACCATGGGATTTTCCCTGAAGAGCACCCAATGGCACGCGGGCGATGCCATCCCGCAGCAATTCACCTGTGACGGCGCCGACGTCTCGCCGCCACTCGAATGGAGCGACGGGCCGGAGGGAACCAAGAGCTATAGCTTGGTGATCGAGGACCCCGACGCGCCGGGTGGCACGTTTTTCCACTGGGTGCTTTACGATCTGCCGGCGCCGAAGCGCAGTTTGCCTGAAAACGTTTCCTCTCAAAAAGAGCTGCCCGACGGTTCCCGGCAGGGCCGCAACAGTTTCGGTCGAATCGGCTATGGAGGGCCTTGTCCGCCTCACGGACCAGCGCACCGGTATGTGTTCCGCCTCTACGCACTCGACAAGAAACTGGACCTACCCGCCGGCGCCAGCCACGACCAACTGGACCGGTCGATGAAGGGCCATGTGCTGGCGGAAGCGGAACTGATGGGCCGCTACAAGCGGCGCTGAGATGGCCGTTTTTGGCCAGTTCGGAAAACGCATACTGGGCGACCGTGCCGCTTGCGACACGCCGCGCAGTAAAAACTGTCCCAGGTTCGCATTCTTGTAGGAAAAGAGTGGGTTTCCTGGCGCGAGCGGAACGCTTGATTTTTTGTGTGCCAACTGCAGCGTTTTGCGGTATCGTCTCGCGCCACGGGAGAAAGACGGGGTTCTCGCGGAGAGCGCAACCCGGTGGACGTTGCGCGGCCACGGAGGAAAGCGCCAACGCGAGACTCTCAAAAGAACGCCGCGCACGCTCCCGCGGCGTCGGTAGAATTCTATCTGTATCGGCATGGAGGGCGGAGCTTGGGGTCGTTCAGGCAGGACCTGCGGCACGGTATCCGGCTGCTCGCCAAGAACCCGGGATTTTCCATCATCGCCATCGTCACGTTGGCTCTCGGCATCGGCGGAACAACCGCGATTTTCAGCGTGGTGAACGGCGTACTCCTGCGTCCGCTTCCCTATCCCAAATCCGAGCAGATCGTCCGCGTCTTCGAGGTCACCGGCAGGGGGAACCGCGTCCGGCTCTCCGACCCCGATTTTCTGGACCTCCAACAGCAGCTCACCGACCTCTCGGGTTTAGCCGAATTCAATAGCGATCTCGAACCGGTCGTCGGAGGCTCCGAGCCCACCCTCGCCACGGTGGCCGCTGTCTCCCGGGACTTCTTCGACGTTCTGGGTGTGCATCCCTTCCTCGGGCGGGAATTCTCTCCGAGCCAACTACACGTCGGCGGAACACCGGTGGTGCTGGTAAGCTACGGTTTCTGGCAACGGAACCTAGGCGGAACGAGGGACTTCGGCAGTCGGCCCCTGCGCGTTTCCGGCCACCTCGTGACGATCGTTGGTGTGATGCCCCCCGGCTTCAGCTACCCAGCCGGTGCCGACATCTGGTTTCCACGCGAGCTTTTTCCGATGAGCCCCTACCGGACCGGGCACAACTGGTCGGGCATCGGCCGCGTGAAGAACGGCGTCAGCCTGTCGCAAGCCCAGGCGCAGGCCACGGCCGTGGCGCGGAGGCTGCAGGAGCGGTACGGCGAAGCCACCGACATGGTCAATACCCGGCTGGTCCCTCTACAGGAGCAGATCGTCGGCAACGCGAAACCGGCCCTGCTGATTCTGCTGGGAGCCGTGGGGCTGCTCCTGCTCGTCGCCTGCGCGAATGTGGCCAACCTTTTGCTGGCACAGGCTGCCGGGAGGCAACGCGAGATTGCCGTGCGGGTCGCGCTGGGTGCGGGCCGCAGCCATCTGATCGGCCAGTTCATTTCTGAGGCGCTGCTGATCTCCTTCGCAGGCAGTCTGCTCGGTTTTCCAGTTGCCGCCTGGGGAGTCCGCGCGCTGCTGAATCTCGAACCGGGAAAACTGCCGCGTGCCGGGGAGGTGGGCATTCACCCGGCTGTGCTCGGTTTCGCCGCCGGAGTCACCATCCTGACGGCAGTGGGACTGGGATTGGTGACCGCTTTGCGCGCCTCCCGAAGCGATATCCGGGAAAGCCTGCGAGGCGGCGAGCGTACCCAGACCGGCAGCGCTTCCAGCCATCGCCTGCGAATGATGTTGATGGGTGCACAGATCGCCGTCACGCTGGTGCTGATGGTCGGTGCGATGCTACTGGGCCGCAGTCTCTTCAACTTGCTCCAGGTAAATCCCGGGTTTCGGCCCGCCCACATCCTCACCATGGACCTGCTGGACGTCTGGCCGGAAACTCCTGCCCAGAGGCTGCGCCTTGTGCACGTGCTCGACGCATTGACAGAGCGGCTGCGCGCCGTTCCCGGCGTGCAGGAGGTCGGCGTGATTAGCGCACTTCCCCTCACCGGGCTGAGCCCGACCGGCGGCTACCTGGTGGTGAACGGCACCGAGAAATTCTCGAGTCTGAAGCAGTTGGCCCGCGTCTACATCAGCCTGGCGCACGACCCCAGCCGAACCGGGCACGCGGTCTACCTGGTGGCGAGCCGCGGCTATTTCCAGGTTCTGGGCATCCCGCTGCTGCGCGGCCGGCTGTTCCGCCCCAGCGACGGTCCCGACGCGCCAAGCATCGCCGTGGTAAGCGAAGCTTTCGCCGCCAATCAGTGGCCAGGGCAGAACCCGGTGGGGAAAATGATCGAGTTCGGCAATATGGACGGCGATCTGCGTCCCTTCCGGATCGTGGGAGAGGTGGGCAACGTCAGGAACCTGAGTCTCGATTCAGTACCGGAGCCCGCATTTTATTCCTGTTACCGGCAGCGGCCGGCCAACAATTTCTCCATCGTGATGCGAACCACTCGCTCTACCGCAGACCTGGTTCCCGTCGCGCGGCAGATCGAGCGTTCCATCAAGCCTGACCTCCCAGTCCGTTTCCGAACCATGGACCGGATCGTCTCGGGGTCGACCGCGGGACAGCGGTTCAATCTACTCCTGCTTGCCGTTTTCGCGATTACCGCCCTCATCGTCTCGCTCATGGGCGTCTACGGCGTCGGATCTTACCTCGTCTCCCAGCGGACCAAGGAGATCGGCATACGCATGGCGCTCGGGGCCCAAAGTGGCGAGGTGGTTCGCATGATCGCCGGACAAGGGTTGAGGGTCATCCTGGTAGGGACAGCCGCCGGCCTGGCAGGAGCACTGGCATTGACGCGTGTGCTTCGGGGCCTGCTCTACGGCGTCACCACCACCGATCCGCTCACCTTCATCCTCATTACTCTGCTGATCGTGGTTACGGGTTTGCTCGCCTGCTATGTGCCTGCCAGGCACGCTGCACGCATTGACCCGGTGGATGCCTTGCGCGAGCCGTAAAGCGCGGCCCCACAAATACCTGTGAGCCAGCAGTTTTCCGCACAGTCGCCCGAATTCCTCCGGCACCTTTCGGAAATCCCGCCTTCCCTCGCGCGAAACACGCTTCGCTGGCCAGCGCGGACTCTCTGTGACTAATGTCATCGGCAAACGTGATGCAATACGGCAACGTCAGTTGGAAGGAGGAATGTCAGATGGGTCAACCAACGGCAATTTTGCGTCAGGAACATGAAGCGGTAACCCGCATGATTGGCGCAGCGGAGAAAGCTGCAGGGAAACTCGAGCGAGGAGAGGCCCTGCGGCCGGAACTACTCGAAGGGATCAGTGAATTTTTCGAGCTTTTTGTAGACCAATGCCACCACGGCAAGGAGGAAGAGCTGCTTTTTCCGGCGCTGGAGAAAAAAGGCATACCCGTCAAGGGTGGTCCGATCGGTGTGATGCTGAGCGAGCATGAGGAAGGCAGGAAACTGGCGCGGCAAATGCGCGAACTCGCCACCGCATACAAAGGAGGCGACCGCAAGGCGGGAACGGCGTGGGCCTCACCCGCGAAGGGATACGCGCGGTTGCTGAGCGAACACATCCTGAAGGAGAACAACGTGCTGTTCCCCATGGCCGAGAACATTCTTTCACCCGCCGAGGAAGAGGCCCTGACTGCACAGTTCGAGAAGTTGGAAATCGATAAGATGGGCCGGGGTACGCACGAGCGGCTGCACGCACGCATGGCCGCAATTCTGAAGGAAGTTACCGAAGCCGCTCCTGCCGCTTGACAAGGACGTCAGGCGTCCGGAAAAAGGCACTCGTCAGCGGGTCGTGTTTTGTGTGGGCGCCATCAAGCTTCGGAGGCCGAAGGCTATTGCAGTGAGGGAGCGACTGCCGCTCAGGGCGCCTGAGCTTCAGCCTTGAGAGCCTCTGCGTCGGCAACAATCACCCTTCTGCCTTCCATCCGAATGAGGCCATTGGACTGGAAACGGCTGAGGTTGCGCGACACGAGTTCGCGCACGGTGCCGATCTGCGAGGCAAGCTCTTGATGCGTCCAAGGGAGATCGAATTCCATTCCGCGAGCTGTCTTCCGCCCCTTTTCCTCGAGCTGACGGACCAGCAAGGAAGCCAGCCGCTGTCGGACGGTCGTAAAGGAGAGTTCCTCGATCATCGCCACCAGCCGCCGGAGCCGCGCACCCACTACGCGGAGCAGCTTCAGCGCCACTTCGGGATGCTCCAGGCAAAGTTGCCGCACGTCGTCCTTACGCACCTCGAAAACCACCGCGTCGGTAACCGCAGCCGCTGACGCCGGATAAGGACCACCGTCGAAAACCGGCAGCTCAGCCACGGTGCTGCCCGGTCCGGCAATCAGCAGCACTTGTTCGCGGCCGTCGGCGGAAGTCTTGAAAATTTTCACCTGCCCGGACTGTACCACGTAGAGGCCCCGGCACGGTTCGGCTTCCGAGAAGATCATCTCCCCGGCCGAGCGGCGCTGGGCGATCACGCGGTGCGCGATGAAATCGAACTCGACATCGGAAAGGTCGGCAAACAGCGCGACCCTGCGCAGCATCTGTACGGTAGCTTCGAGCTGACTCATGGGCACCTATTGTAGGCCCGCAAGTCCCTTGTCGGGCAAGTAACCACGCGCAATTTGCCTTTGGGCCGGAACCGGGGCCATGTTACCATTTCGTCGTGTGTCGCTCTTTGATATCCCGTCTCCATTCGGTAGGTTGCAGGGTTTGTATAATCGGCAGCTTCGTATCATATCTGGGGCGGGAAGTTTCAAGGATCGCGGCAATTTCCGTGAATAGAGGTGGAAGTAGAAGTGAGAGAGCAAGGTGTTGTGAAGTGGTTTAATGCCACAAAAGGCTACGGTTTCATCCGCCGCGAAACTGGCGAGGACGTCTTCGTGCACTTCTCGGCTATCCAGGCTGACGGCTACCGAACGCTCAGCGAGGGTCAGTCGGTTGAGTTTGAGGTCCGTACAGGTCCGAAAGGGCTGCAGGCCGAGAACGTCATAGGGCTGTAATCGATTTCGGGGCGGGGTCGCTCGCGCTGCGCCGCCCTGCGACACGCAACTCTCTCTTTGAACCCCGCATGCCGGTGGCTCTCTATGAGTGTCCCCGGGCAAAGCCGCTCTCTCCCTGAGAGGTCGTTAACCATTTCCCCAAGCCGTTACGGCCTTAGCCAGCGCTCTGTTTTTCGCGGAGAGTGTCGCGGATATCGCGCAGCAACCGCACGGCTGAAAATCCCAGGACAATGTAGATGATTGGAATTGCGACCGCGAACAACAGGGCAACCAACATAATCACGATGTGCCAACCGCTTATGTCCATTTCGCCTCCTTGGTTACGGTTCTTACCGGCTGCCGATGCGTCTCCCCGCAGCTAATCCCGAAACGCGTTTCCTCAATCCTTGGAAAAAACTCCGGCTTGGCCCGCTGAACTCCTGATGGCCCGTTGCCCGTAGCTCCGTCGCTCCCGCTTCAGTGGCAACCGATTGGCTTGCCCTCATAGATCGCGCCCGTTTGTTTACTGAAGAACACGGGCATGCATCGGAGGACCTTCATGCCTCCGGAAGTAAATGGTATTCGCGTGGTGTAGACGGAAGCCAGATATTTCTGACCGTCCGCCGAGGATTCAATCGAGAAGCTCCAACCCCAGTCTCGGAGGACCGCGAGGCCGAATTTGCGCTCCATGCCACAAGCAGGGCCATTCAAGACGCCGGAGCGCCAAGGCCGAGAATGAATAGATCAACGAAAGGCAAAGGAATAAAGCGCGATGCTCGTGAAACCATTGTTAGCTCCCCAAGCGATTCTGTTTCCGTGGCATTCAAACCCCGGCGTTCTGCCACGTTAAGCAAGAACCAGACTGAAATCCGGCCGCCTGGCATGAGTCTTCGAGCGTCTTACGAGTGGGCCGGATAGCCTATCAAACAAAAGCCCCCGTTCCGGCAGGAGCGGGGGCGATGAAGTCCGATTTGGAAGACTGATACCTTGCTCGGGACAGCGCAATCAGAAATGGCCCGCGATGGCCGATTGAATCGCGTGGAGGATAACGTGAGGATAGACGCCAAGCCAGATGAGCACGAAGGCCAACGCCGCCAGCGAGACACCGCTCAGCGCGGGAACGGCGGGCAGCGGGTGTTCCGCATCGGTGGGCACGCGCTCGGTGGCGAACAAGGCCACAACCACGCGCAGGTAGTAGAAGAGCCCAATCACGCTAGTGGCCACCAGCACGAAGATCAGCACCCAGATCGAAGTGCTCGTTCCGGCCATCACGGTGTAGAACTTGCCGAGAAATCCGGCGGTCAGCGGGATGCCAGCGAGCGAAAAGAGCATCGCCGCGAAGACGGTGGCCAATACCGGCCGGCGCCAGAAGAGGCCGCGGAAATCCTCGATCTCCTCGGCATCGCGGCCGGAGGAAGAAAGCACCGCGATCACACCGAACGCGCCTAGCGTCGTCACCATGTATGCGGTCAGGTAGAACGTGCCGGCCGCGGCACCCAACGCACCGCCGGCGATAAACGCAACGAGCAGGTAGCCGAGATGGGCGATCGAGGAATAGGCCAGGATCCGCTTGACGTTGTTCTGGAACAGTGCCATCAGGTTGCCGGCCACCATCGACCCAATCGCGATGATGGAGAAAATCAGCAGCGTGGAGTGCAGATCGCGTGCCCCTGACTCGTAGAAGAAGCGGAGCAGAATGGCGAACATCGCGCCCTTCGACACGCTCGCGATGAATGCAGTGACCGGGGCGGGCGCGCCCTGATAGACGTCCGGGGTCCACAGGTGGAAAGGCACAACGGCCAGCTTGAAGCCGAATCCCGTGACCATGAACGCCACACCGGCCAGCACCCACACATGTGCCGCACCGCCCAAGGCAAGGTCGCGCGCCAGCACCGGGAATTCCATTGTTCCCGTCTGCGCGTAAACCAACGCCATGCCGAAGAGCAGGAACGCGGCGGAGGCGGCGGCGAGAATCAGGTACTTCGCCCCTGCCTCGAGCGCGATGCCTCGCTCGGTCAGGTAGGCCGACATCGCATAGAGTGTGACGCTGAGGATCTCCAATCCGAGGAAGAAGGAGATGAAGTGGTTGGACGCCACGAGAACGGCCGAACCGAGCGCGGCGATCAACAGCAGGACGTAGAACTCTTCCCGGCGGACATCGTGCCGTTCGAAGTAGCCGTACGACATCAACACCACGGCAAATGTTGCGGCGATGATCAGGCCGAAGTAGTAGAGGGCGAAACGGTCAATGATGAGCAGGGGCGTCACCTGCAGCGGCACTTCACCAGCTGCCGGCCAGAGGGACCAGAAGGAGACGGCCAGCCCCACCAGGCTCAGCGCTGCGACCAGGGCGTGGCTGCGACGGAAGGCGATAGACATCATCACCACGAGCGATGTGGCGCCCAGAACAATTAGCGGTAGAAGAGCAACAAAATCAGCCGAACTCAACCATTACCTCCGGTAGGCCACTGCCTGGCCTTTCACCACCTGCTCCAACCGCTGTGCGGTCGGCGCGAACGTATTCAGAACCGGCTGGGGATAAAGACCGAGCCAAAGCAGCAAGACCATCATCACGCCCACCAGCGCGATTTCGCGGGCCGACAGGTCACGCAGCTTCCAGCTGTTCGTGTTGGGCCCGTGAAACGCGCGGGCCACGAATTTCAGGCCATAGAACGTTGAGCACAGCACCCCGATTGTGGCAAAGGTGGCCAGTAACGGACTCACATGATAGGTGCCAAGCAGCACAAGAAACTCGCCCACGAAATCGCCCAATCCGGGCAAGCCGATCGAAGCCAGCACAAAGAAGATCCCCGCGCCGCTCAATCGCGGAATCGTCTCCCACAGTCCGCCCAGGCGATCCATCTCGCGCGTATGAGTGCGCTCCTGCACCATGCCGACGAGCATGAACATGCTGCCGGTGCTGATTCCGTGGGCGATGATCGTGATGAAAGCTCCGGCGATCGCCAACGGCGTTCCGATAAAGATGCCAAGCAGGACGAAACCCATGTGGCTGACGCTGGTGTAAGCGACCAAGCGTTTCAGATCCGTCTGGCCATAGGCCAGCAGGGCGCCATAGAGGATGCCGACGATGGCTAAGGCAACCGCGATCGGAGCGAAGTCGTGCACAGCATGTGGGAACAGCGGCAGCACAAAACGCAGCAACCCGTATGCCCCGGTCTTCAGCAGCAAGCCGGCCAGCACCACGCTGCCGGCGGTCGGTGCCTCCGTATGCGCGTCGGGCAGCCAAGTGTGAAACGGGAACACCGGCAGCTTGACGGCAAAGGCAACGAAGAAGCCGAGCATGACGAGCAGCGCCGTGTGTGGCGCCATCGGCGTGCCCATGAGCGCCGAGTACTCGAAGGTGTAGACGCCCGTCGCCGCGTGGTGGACGAAGTACAGTGTCAGAATCGCCACCAGCATCAGCAGGCCGCTCAACTGGGTGAACAGGAAGAACTTCACCGAGGCATAGACGCGCCGCTCATGCCCCCAGATGGCAATCAGGAAGTACATCGGGATCAGCATCAGTTCCCAGGAGAAGTAGAACAGGAACAGATCCATCGCCAAGAAGACGGCGACGATCCCGGCCATCACCCAAAGCAGGTTGAAGTGGAAGAAGCCGACGCTCTCATGGATTTCGCGCCAGGAAATCATCACGCTGGCGATGCCGAGCAGGAACGCCAGTGTCACGAGCAACAGGCTCATCCCGTCCATCGCCAGATGGAAACGGATACCGAAGCTTTGTATCCACGGGATGTTGAACTGGACCAGCCAGTGGCGCTGCGTCAGCAACGCAATGTGGCCGTAGTTGGAAACCCACAGCCACACCGAGATGACGAAGCCCGCCACCATCGCCAGCAGCGAAATCACGCGCGAGGCGATTTGGCTACGACGGCCCACAAAACCGGCCACGAGGCCGGCCACAAGAGGAATACCAATCAGCCAGACAAGGATCATAGCAGCGCCACAATGAGCACGAAGATCACGGTGCCGAGCACGAGGGCCGCCGCGTACCAGCGAACGCGGCCCGTCTCCGTCAGGCTGAGCGATGCCCAGCCGCCCCGGGTAAGTGCGGCAGTGCCCGTGTAAATCAGGTCGACCACATCAGATTTGTTGGTGCGGCTGAACCACCCGACCGGACGAACGAACAGGTGGTCGTAGAGCCAGTCCATGCCCCAGTCCGTGTACCACCAGTGATGCAGGGCACGTCCCAGACCCTTGGCCGCGAGCGCTTCCGAGATATCTCGACGGCGAAGGAACAGATACCAGGCTGAGCCCAACCCAAGGAAGAAGGCGAGCACCGCCCAACCTTCAGCCCCCAGCTCGCCCATGATTGGATGGCGGCCTTCGACCGTCGCCGGCAGCGCCGACTGCAGGAAATTCGTGAACCAAGGATGATTGCCGAGGTAGCCCGGCAATTCCACGTAGCCACCGATGATGGACAGCGTCGAGAGCACGATCACCGGCACGCCCATCAGCCAACCGGGTCGGCGGCTGGGCTCCTTCTGGCATTCGCCATGGAAGGTAATGAAGATCAGCCGGAAGATGTAGAGCGAAGTCATGAACACGCCGACCACACCGAAGATCCAGAGCCACGTACTGCCGATCGGCGAGCTGAGTGAGCCCCACAGGATCAGCCCCTTGCTATAAAACCCGGCGGTCACCAGCGGCAAGCCGGCAAGCGAGCAGCCGCCGATCACGAACGCCCAGTAGGTGAGTGGCAGTTTCTTTCGCAGCCCGCCCATCTTGAAGATGTTCTGCTCGTGGTGCATCGAGGTGATCACCATGCCGGAAGCGAGGAAGAGCAGAGCCTTGAAGAAAGCGTGGGTCATGAAATGGAAGATCGCGGCGGTCCAGGCACCCACGCCCAGTCCCAGGAACATGTAGCCAATCTGGCTGACGGTGCTGTAGGCCAGGATACGCTTAATGTCGTCTTGCGTGACCGCGGCGAATCCGGCAACAACCAAGGTCACCGCGCCGACCACGGCAACCGCGAACTGCGCCGTCGGCGCCAGTGAATAGATCACATGGGTGCGCGCGATCAGGTAGACGCCCGCAGTGACCATCGTTGCCGCATGAATCAGCGCGCTGGTCGGCGTCGGACCGGCCATCGCGTCTGGCAGCCACGTCTGCAACGGCAACTGCGCCGATTTGCCGCAGGCACCGCCGAGCAACAGCAGTCCGGCAGCTGTGGCGTAGACCGAGCCATGCGGCCACTGCATCTGCGCCGCGTGCATCATCGGCTGGATCGCCAGCGTGCCCAGCTTATCGAACAGCAGGAACAGGCCCAACGCCATGGCCGTGTCGCCAACGCGGGTAACGATAAACGCCTTCTTTGCCGCCTGCCCGTTTTTCGGGTCTCTGTACCAGAAGCCAATCAACAGGTAGCTGCAGAGCCCGACGCCCTCCCAACCGAGGTAGAGGAGCAACAGATTGCTGCCCAGCAACAGGATCACCATCGACGCCACGAACAGGTTCATGTAGGCGAAAAACCGGCTGAACCCGTCGTCACCGTGCATGTACTCGATCGAATACACGTGGATAAAGAAGCTGACGAAGGTGACGACCAACATCATGATGAGCGAGAGCGCGTCGAGGTAGAGCGCAACGTCGGGGTGGAAGCCCGCCACGTTGATCCACGACCACAGATGCTGGGTAAAGTGACCGCCCGCGGGCGGCAGGGCGAGGAATCGCCAGGTAATCAGAATCGAAATAATCGCCGAAAGGCCAATCGAAGCGCAGCCAAGAAACCCGGCCATGCGGTGCGACATTCGCGGCCCAAAAATCATGAGTATGGCCGCGCTGGCCATCGGAATTGCCGGAACCAGCCAGAGCAGGTGGAACATCAGCCTCTCATCTCACTTGCAGCGTCGGCGTCAAGCGACTGGAAGCGGTGATGGATGCGCAAGAGCAGCGCCAACCCGACCGCCACTTCAGCCGCTGCGACCGTCAAAATGAACAGGAACATCACTTGGCCATCCGCCTGGCCCCACCGCGCCCCGGCGGAGATAAAGGCCAAACCCGAAGCGTTCAACATCACTTCGATGGACATTAGGATGAAGAGCAGGTTACGCCGCACCAGAATGCCGATCAGCCCCAGTGCGAACAATATCCCCGCCAGTAGCAACCCGTACTCGATCGGAACCGCTGACACCGGTCCTCCCTTGGGCTCGGCGCGAGCCCACGTGATAGGCGCCAACCAGGGCGCCTAAGAGCAGAAATGAAGCCAATTCCACCCCGAGCAGGTACGGCCCATACAGCGCCATCGACACCTGACGGGGTTCGATTTGCGCGACCACGGGCGTATGCGAGCCCGCGCGCGCCAGTATGTAGGAAACTTCGCCAACCAGAATCGCCGCCAGGATCGCCGGTCCGGTGAACATTCCAGGCTTCACCCAGATGCGCTCGGTATCCACCGTGTGCCGGCCCAGGTTCAGCAACATCACGACGAAGACGAACAAGACCATGATGGCCCCAGCGTAGATGACGATCTCCAGGGCGGCCATGAATGGTGCGCCCAGCGTATAAAAGACCACCGAGACCGCGAGCAGCGAAACGGTGAGGTAGAGCAGCGCGTGAACCGGGTTCAGGCGCGTCAGCATCAGCACCGTCGCCAGAACCGCCACGATCGCCGAGATGTAGAAGAGCACTTCCATCATTCGCCTCAGGGCAACAAGGTACGAAGATCGGCCGGAGCGGCTTCATTCTCGGCCTGACCCTTGTCTTTGTCCTTGATTTTCACGCCGGCCACGCGCCAGAAGTTGTAGCCGGGATATTTGCCGGTCCCGTTGATCAGCAGGTTTTCCTTTTCGTAGACGAGGTTCTGGCGGTTGTACTCGCCCATTTCAATGTCCGGGGTCAACTGGATGGCGTATGTCGGACACGCCTCCTCGCACAAGCCGCAGAAAATACAGCGCGAGAAATTGATCCGGAACCATTCGGGATAGCGGCGCCCATACTCGTCTTCGGTCGCCTGCAGCGCAATGCAATCCACCGGGCAGGCGGCCGAGCAAAGATGGCACGCCACGCAACGCTCCTCGCCGTCGGGATCGCGCGACAGGATGATCCGTCCACGATAGCGCGGCGCCAGGTACGGTTTCTCGTCCGGATATTGGACGGTAAACCGCGGCTGGAACATGTGCAGCAAGACCAGCCAAAGAGATCGGAGAACACTCCACATCGCTCGTTACCTTCGCATTGCCAGAACGACCGCGCCGGTAACCGCCAGGTTCGCCAGACTCAGGGGCAACATCCACTTCCAGCCCCAGGACATCAACTGGTCGAACCGCGGCCTCGGCAATGCCGCCCGCAGCAGAATAAAGAAACAGATGAAAAACATCGTCTTCAGCACGATCCAGACGATCGGCGGCAATACCGGCCCCAGCCAGCCGCCGAAGAACAACACCGCCATCAGCGCCGAAATCAAGATCACGCCCAGATATTCGCCCACGAAAAACATACCGAACTTCATGCCGGAATATTCCGAATGGAAACCGGCTACCAGTTCGCTTTCGGCCTCGGGCAGGTCAAAGGGCAGCCGACGCGTTTCGGCAATGCCGGCGATGAAAAACAGAATGAAGCCGAGGAACTGGGGAATTACGAACCACATGTGCTGCTGTGCCTCGACAATCGCCTTCATGCTGAACGAGCCGGCGAGCATTACCGTGCCCATCATCGCCAGCCCCATGAAGACCTCGTAGCTGAGCATTTGCGAGGCAGCGCGCATTCCGCCGAGCATCGAGTACTTGTTGTTCGACGCCCAGCCGCCGAGCACGATGCTGTAGACGCCCAGCGAACTCATGCCCAGGAAGAACAACACGCCGACGTTCATGTCGGTGATCTGAATCACCGAGGTGAACGGAATGACGGCGAAGGTGAGCAGCACCGTGATCATGATGATCGCGGGCGCGAAAACGAACACCCACTTGTCGGCGAACGGCGGAATCCAGTCTTCCTTGAAGAAGATCTTGATCATGTCCGCCGCTACCTGCAGCAGGCCGAACGGGCCAACTCGGTTCGGGCCGTAACGATCCTGCCAGAGCGCCAGCAGCCTCCGCTCGAGCCAGATCAGCCCGGAGGCGAGCCCCAGCACGACCAGCAGAATGCCGACCAGGACGATAAGTTTCAGTACTACCGGGTTCATCGCGTCAACTCGATCCGTCCCCAGATGGGAAGTGTGGTCCCGGCAAGCGGACCCATGCCAGCCGGAAGCGCGGCAACGCCGCGCGGCAAGCCGGCTTCGATATGGAGGGGCAACCGGGCCGTAGCGCCGTCCAGTTTCACTTCAACCGCGGCTCCTTCGGTGGCACCCAGTGCGGCAGCGTCTTCGGCGCCAATCGCAACGTACGGCTTCGGCGCCAGCTCCGCGATGGCCGGGGCGTGCATGCTCAGCTCTTCCGAGCCGAAAATATGGTAGCGCGGAACGAGGAGCCACTCGCCCTGGCGCGGCGCGAAGGCCGCCGGAACCGTATTCAAGTAGCCGGCCGCTGTTGCGTCGGCAGCCGTAATCAGCCGGACGCCCGCATCACCGCCGCGGAGCGGTCCGCCAATCTCTTCCTGAAATTTGTTGACCGACTGGATCGAGTTCCAACCGCCGGTCCAGAAAAACGCCTGCAGCGCGGCGGGTGGCTCGACTGGCGCGCCTTCCATCGTGAAGCTGAGCGCCGAGTCGGGATCCTGCGCGGGAGCCGGCTCCCGTACGTCGATATTCGCGTACATCGACGTGCGCCCGCTGTACCGGTGCGGCTCGCGGGGAACCTTCGCGCCGGCAATCCTAAATCCGGCACCAGGTGCGGCATCACGAATGCGCTCGAGCGAGGGGATACCCTTCGCAATCGATTCCACCACGTCGTCCAGGTTTTTCCAGCTGAGACCTTCGGGCCGGGCGAGCAGCCCGAGCACGTCGCCCAGCCAGCGCCAGGCATCCTGAACGTCGCCTTGAGGCGGATAGACGCGGAAGAAGCGCTGCGCGCGTCCTTCGCTGGAAACCGCGGTACCGTCAGCCTCGGCGAACGGCGTCGAGGGCAGCAACAGTTCAGCCTTCTCGGCCGTGGCGTTGTTGAGCGAATCGAGAACGACGACATGGGCTGCCGCGCCAAGGAATCCGTCGACCGCTTCGGCCCGAGCGCGGCGATAGAGATCGTTTTCCAGGACCACCACCGTCTGCACGTCACCGCTACGAGCCGCTTCGAACGCCTGTCCGAGGGGTTTCGGCTCCATCATCGCCAAACCCAAGCTGTTCATTTCTTCCATCGCGAAGGCCAGCGACGCGTGCTTGCCGGCCTTGGCCAGCGCGCGGGCGACGTCGGCCGCGGCGCGCACCACCGCGACACTCCCGGTGCTTACCCCGCTCACCACCACCGGCCGGGCAGCGGCCTTCAGCGTCTTGGCGATGCGTTCGGCTTGTGACCGCACGGCGTCGGGCAAGCCAGGCACTTCGGGCGATGCCGCGTCAAGGATGTGCGCCACGGCGAAGCCCAGCCGGGCAATATCATCGGGAGCAGCACGATAGGTTTCGGTCGCCACGTCGTCGAGCCGGGTGGCGTAAGGACTGGCGATGAAGAGCGGACCATGCTCCTTCTGCTGCAGCTCGCGCACCGAATGGTCCTGCCAGCGCGGAATTCTCAGCTTTTCGGCCTTGTCGAGCCAAACCTGGCGGATCGTTTGGCGCAGCGTCAGCGCCATGCGCGGCGCCACATTGGTCACGTCCTCGCCGAGTACCAGTGCCGCGTCCGAATGTTCCACTTCGAGCAGCGAAGCCGGTGCCGGACCCTGCCGCAGAATCGCCAGCATTTCCGTGAGCAGGCGATGGCCGGCGTCGGAAACGCCAGCGTAGAAGTTTTCCGGCCCCACCAGAGCCCGGAGCGCGAAGTTGGCTTCCAGAGAAGCGCGCGGCGAGCCTAGGCCGATCACCTTTCCGGCGGCTGCGAAAACCGAGAAGCGGTCGAGCGCGTCAGACTTGGGAATATCAACCAGCTTGCCGTCCTGCCGGGCACAGGCAGTGCGGATGCGGCCGTCGCTGTTCACGTGTTCGTAGCCGAAGCGGCCGCGATCGCAGAGGAAGTAGCCGTTGATCTGGCTGTTGTAGCGATTGACGATGCGGCGCAGTGTGCCATAGCGCTCACCCGCGGAAACATTGCAGCCGAGCGCGCAGTGCGCGCACACCGTCGGCGCCATCTGCAGGTCCCACTTGCGCGTGTAATGCCGCTTCAGCGTCTTGTCGGTGAAAACTCCGGTGGGGCAAACCTCCACGAGGTTTCCGGAAAATTCGTTTTCCAGGATGCCATCCTCGGCGCGGCCGAAATAGACCAGGTTACGGAGCACCTGAGGGCCGAAGTCCTCGCCTCCCGCATACTCGTTGTAAAACCGGGTGCAGCGGTAGCACTGGATGCAGCGGTTCATCTCGTGATTGAGCAGCGGCCCGAGGTACTGGTTGCGGAAGGTGCGTTTGGGGAACTCGTAGCGGCGGTAGTTGTGGCCGCTCATCACCGTCATGTCCTGCAGATGGCACTCGCCGCCCTCGTCGCACACGGGGCAATCATGTGGATGGCTCATCATCAGGCCTTCGATGATGCCGGCACGGAAGTCCCGCACCTCGGGATCCTTGATCGAGACGATCATGTTTTCCGCGACCGGCGTCATGCAGGCCATCACGATCTTGCCGCGCGTGTCGTTCTCATCCTTGTAGACCTTCACCGCACATTGCCGGCAAGCGCCGACCGAACCCATCGCCGGATGCCAGCAGAAGTAGGGCAGGTCCAACCCGTGTCCCAAGCAAGCCTCCAAGAGGTTCTGCTTCGGGTTGACCTCGTAGGTTTTCTTGTCGACGAAAATCTTGCTCATCGTCCGTCTCTCCACGGACACCGCTTTTCACGGATATGCCGCTCGAAATCCTCGCGGAAGTATTTGAGCGCGCTTTGCAGCGGCTCGGCCGCGCCGGGCGCCAGCGCACAAAACGTATTGCCCGGTGCCGTCATCTTGCAGATGTATTCCAGACGCTCGAGGTCAGCTGGAGTTCCGCGGCCCGTCTCGATCGCCAACAGAATCTCCTCGGCCCAGTGCAGCCCGCTCCAGCAAGGAGTGCACCAGCCACAGGATTCCTGGGCGAAGAAATGCTCCAGATTGTGGAGCATGCCAACCGGGCAGGTTTTGTCATCGAGGATGATCATCGTGCCGGTACCAAGCCGGCTGCCAACCTTGGCGACCTCGGTAAAATCCATCGGCACATCGAGGTGCTCGATAGTCAGAAAATCGGTGGAAGCGCCCCCCGGCAGAAGCCCGCGAAGTTGAACGCCATCCTGCATGCCGCCAGCGTACCTTTCGATCAACTCGCGCAACGGGGTGCCCATGGGCAGCTCCCAGCAGCCGGGCTTCTTCACCTTGCCACTGGCGCCGTAGAGCTTCGTACCACCGTCCTTGGTCAGGCTCAGATTGCGCCACCATTCGCCGCCCCGCTCGACGATATGCGGCACGTTGCAGAGCGTCTCCACGTTCTGCACGATCGTCGGCTTGCCGAAGAGGCCGGAAATCTGCGGGTACGGAGGTTTTGCACGAGGATTGGCGCGCTTGCCTTCCAAGGCGTTCAGCAGGCCGGTTTCCTCACCGCACATGTACCGACCGCCGCTCATGTGCAAGCGAAGATCGAAATCGATGCCCGAACCGAAAATGTTCTTACCCAGATAGCCCTTTTCGGTCGCTTCGTGCAGCGCACGTTCGACACGCTCGCCCGCGTCGGTATATTCGCCGCGCAGGAAGATGTAGCCGCGGTCGGCCTCGATCGCGTGGGCGGCGATGATCATGCCCTCGATCAGTTCGTGCGGATCGCCTTCGAGCAATACCCGGTCCTTGAAGGTGCCTGGCTCCATCTCGTCGGCGTTTGCCACCAGATATTTCGGCCGCGCCGCATCGGGGCCCAGCGGAACAAAGCTCCATTTCTGGCCGGTCGGGAAGCCGCCGCCGCCACGGCCGCGCAAATCCGATTTTTTCACCTCTTCGGTGATCGCCTTCGGATCCGTCTTCAGAGCTTTCCGAGCGGTCTGATAGCCGCCAGCGCGCTCGTATTCGGCGATGTCAACCATCTGCCCGTCGGGGCGTATTTTGGCGGTAAGCGGCGTATCCATCGGTCGGCTACTTATACCTTTCGAGGATCTCGTCGATCTTCTGAGGATCGAGATTGGCGTGCAACTGGCCGTCGACCATCATCACCGGCGCGCGGTCGCACGCTCCCAGGCAGACGATCGGCAGCAGTGTGAAGCGGCCGTCGGCGGTAGTCTGGCCCATCTCGACGCCCAGCCGCGTCTTCAGGTGGTCGCGCATCTGTTCATAGCCAACCACCCAGCAGCTGACGCTATCGCAGATCATGATCACATGACGGCCAACGGGCTTGCGAAAAATCAGGTTGTAAAACGTGGCGACGCTATCGATGTCGTCAACCGAGGTCTGGAGGAACTCGGCGATATCACGCACCGCCTCGTCCGAAACCCAGCCACGGTGCCGCTGCACGATGCGCAACGCATCAATGGATGCCGCGCGGCGGATGGGAAAATGCGCCGTTTCTTTTTCGATTTCTCGCTGTTCTTCAGGCGTCAGCATACTCTCCACACTCACCGGTCAATGTCGGCCAGCACAAAATCCATACTCCCGAGAATCGCCAGCAGGTCGGGAACCATCAGACCACGGGTCATCACGGGCAGCATCTGCATGTGCGCAAAGGAAGGCGTGCGTATGCGGGTGCGATAGCTGACCGTGCTGCCGTCGGAAACCAGGTAGTAGCCGTTGTTCCCCTTGGGCGCCTCGATCGCACCCAGCGCCTCGCCTGCCGGAATCACCGGTCCCCAACTGACACCCAGGAAATGGTTGATGAGCGTCTCGATGTCGTGCATCGTGTGGTCTTTAATCGGCGGGCCGGCCAGCGGATGGTCGCTCTTGTACGGACCCTCAGGCATATTCTTCGCGCACTGTTCGATAATGCGCAGGCTCTGGCGAATTTCCTCGACGTGCACCACGGCGCGGTCGTAGCAATCGCCGTGCGTGGCGGTCGGAATATCGAACTCGAAATTCTCGTAGCCGGTGTACGGCTGTTTCTTCCGGAAATCCCATTCCAGCCCAGTCGAGCGAAGCATCGGACCGGTAGCACCCCAGTCAATCGCCTGTTCGGTGGTGATGACTCCGACTCCCTGCGTGCGCGCCTTGAAAATCTTGTTCTTCATGACGATCTTGTCGTACTCACGCAGCCGCTCGGGCATCCAGTCGAGGAACTCGCGGAACATTTTTTCCCAGCCCTTGGGCAGGTCGTGGGCCGTGCCGCCGATACGGAACCAACTCGGGTGCATCCGAGCGCCCGTGATCGCCTGCACCATACCGAAGGCACGCTCCCGGTCGTTGAACATGTAGAAGACCGGCGACATCTGCCCGACGTCCTGGGCGAAGGTGCCGTACCAAACCAGGTGGCTGGCGATGCGGAACAGTTCCGACACCATCACCCTGATCACTTGCCCGCGCGGAGGCACGGTAATACCGGCCATCGCCTCAACCCCGAGAAGGTAGGCCAGGTTGTTCTGCACGCCGGCCAGATAATCGATCCGGTCGGTATAGGGAATGTAGGTGTGCCAGCTCTGCCGCTCGCCCATTTTCTCGGCGCCACGGTGGTGGTAGCCGATCTCGGGCACCGCATCGAGGATCACTTCGCCGTCGAGCTGCAGCACCACGCGAAGCACGCCATGCGTACCGGGATGCTGCGGACCGATATTCAGGAAGATGAAGTCGGAATCATCGCTTTCCCGCTTCAAGCCCCATTCCTCAGGCCGAAAGCGCAGCCGCTCCTCTTCCGCCATCACATCCTCTTCGGGAAGTTGGAAAACAGGCATGTCGGTGGCCCGGGCGGGGTGTTCCTTGCGC
Organism: Candidatus Acidiferrales bacterium; assembly: GCA_046704165.1. Lineage (GTDB taxonomy): Bacteria > Acidobacteriota > Terriglobia > Acidiferrales > UBA7541 > JAKASX01. Next base: position 49,183 of record JBJKSI010000035.1, on the reverse strand, counting down.
AGCGGATGTCCTTTCCAGCTGCGCGGCATGATCAGCCGTTCGAGAAACGGATGATTGTCGAACCGGATACCGAACAGGTCCCACACCTCGCGCTCGTACCAGTTGGCGTTTGGCCAGACGCCGCAAAGCGATTCGACCGTCGCATGGTCTTCCGCGAGAGGAACCTTCACCCGCAGATACTCGTTCCGGTCCAGCGAGAAAAGCGTGTAAACGACGGTGAAATCGGCCGGCAGTTGCCCTTCTCGATGCGTCCGCACCCGGTCGTCTATGGCCGTAAGGTCGTAGAGCATCCGGTAGGGACGCTCGATCTCGCCCTTCAGATAGCGCATCACCGGCAGCAGTTTGTCGCGACCCACCCACACCGTAGGAATACGGTCCACGGCCGGCTGGAAAACGACGGCCTCGGCTCCGAACTTCTGTTGGAGCTGGTCGAAAATGGCGGCGGTCGTCGCGGTGGGTGTTGCCATTTCTAAACCTCGTCCATCGGGCGCAGGGTTGTGGCTTTCATGCGCTCTTCCTGTTTGAGATCGCGCATCGACGGACGCTCGCCCCGGTCGATGCCTTCCGGGCCAACCACCCAACTGAGCGGCCGGTTCTCGTTGCCAACCGCCTCGCGCAGCAGCATCAGCCCTTCCATGAAAGCAACCGGGCTGGGCGGGCAGCCGGGTACGTAAACGTCCACCGGCAGGATCCGGTCGACGCCCTGAACCACACTGTAGATGTCGTACATGCCGCCCGAGTTTGAGCAGGAGCCCATCGAGATCACCCATCGCGGAGCCATCATCTGCTCGTACAGCCAGCGAATGATTGGCGCCATTTTCAGAAAGGGGGTTCCGGCGATCACAATCAGATCGGCCTCGCGCGGAGTGCCGCGTAGCACCTCGGCGCCAAACCGTGAAATGTCATATTTGCTAGTGATGCTCGTCGCCATTTCCACGAAACAGCAAGAAAGCCCGAACATGAACGGCCACATCGAATTCTTGCGGCCCCAAGCGATCAAGTCTTCCAGGCGCGCGAAGAGTATCTGCTTCCGCAACTCATCATATTCACCCGGCGTCTTCTTCTGCAGCACCGGCAATTCTTTGGTTCCTTCGCTTGTCCACCAACGCATCGCCGACTCCGTCTTTCCCTAGCGAGTCTTTCTTCTACGCGTGTCTGGACTCCAGTCCAGGGCCCCCAGCCGCCACAAGTAGACCAGCGCGGCCATCAGCACGCCGATGAAGATCACCGCTTCCCAATATCCCGTCCAACCCATGTCTCGCGCGCCGACGGCCCAACTGTAGAGGAACACCGACTCCAGATCGAACAGGACAAAAAACATCGCCATCATGTAGAACTTGATGGAAAATCGGCCTCGCGCCGAACCCTCCGACAAAATGCCGCCTTCATAAGGCTGGTCGGTGAAACGCTCCTTGTGCCGCTCGCCCAAAATGGCCGAGAGCCCGATCATCGAACCAGCGATGATGAGCACCAGAGCCGCGTAGACAACAAAGGGCCACAAGTTCATGATCGTCTCTACCGTCCTTATAATCCGTCGTAAACGGGCGCGCAAATCAGCCCGCGCGTCCGCCTGCCCGCTTTTCTCGCCTCCGCCACACCCCGGCGAGATGCTCTTACTCAGACTATGGAGAAGGTACCGCTTGTTGCTCCCTCCTCACAGGAGAAGGGTTTCTCACAGCGCAGCCGGCCATTATACATCGATTTTCCCCACGGCAAATTTCCGGGCAGGAATTTCTTAAATCCGCCGCTTCACTTGTCGCGATTCAGGGAGAATAAGAGTCGTTCTGCTCCGGCCTTGCCTGCCGGGATCGGGTAAGATCCCGATCCTCTCTTGTCTTGTCCGCAAGCCATAATTCTGGCCGGGATGCGGGCTCATTTCCTCTTCGGCTTGCCGGCACCATTCGTTGACCGAGACCTACCACTCGTAGCCTTGCGACCGGCATGCTTTTCGAGATATGCCTTCAACACCACTGCGGCGTTATGCTCGTTATCCTTGGCGCTATAAAGCAGGGTGAGGGCCCGGCGGCCAGCGGCTTCAAAGAGAGGACGGCATACGTCTGGACGAGCATCGAGTTCCCGCTGGTAGCGACGCTGAAATTCGCCCCATTTGGCGGGATCGTGCCCGAACCATTGGCGCAGTTCCGTGCTCGGCGCAACGTCCCGTAGCCAGCCGTCCATCCGGAGAGACTCCTTCTTCATGCCGCGGGGCCAAAGTCGTTCAACCAGAAAACGGGCGCCATCCGAAGGAGAAAAGGGTTCGTAGACCCGCTTGATCCGAATCATTACCGGTTCTCTTGTTCAGTCTACTGTTTAGTCTACCGCGCCTTTCAGCCGTTGATAGCCGTCGGGCACGGCACGGAACGGCACGGCGATCCTATTCCAAACGTTGATGGTCGCAATGACGATCGTCAGGTTCACCAGGTCAGTTTCGTCGAACTGCGCCCGCGCCTTGTGGAACACGGCGTCCGGAACGTGGTCCGCGCTCAACAGAGTCACCGACTCGGTCCACGCGAGCGCCGCCCGCTCTCGCTCGTCGAAAAAGGGACCTTCGCTCCATGCGGCAACGGCGTCGACCCGCTCGTTCGGCTCGCCCAATTCGCGCAACCGCCGGGAATGCATGTCCACGCAGAATGCGCATCCGTTGATCTGCGACGCGCGCAGCTTCACCAGCTCAATGAGGCGTTCATCAAGACCGACCGAATGAATGTACTTCTCCAGCCCGATCACGGCCTCGTAAGACTTCGGGGCCACTTTCCTCACGTCGATTCGCGGCTTCGGTTTCTCTGCCATTGTCTCCTCTCGTGCGTCCGTGTCTGCCTGAAGGCCGCTCCCGGCCAGATCACTCTCTATTTCCAGATGCGCCGGATTCCTAGAAAGACGCTACCGCCTGACCGCGCCCGAGCAGCGGCCCTCCTGGCCGGTTGGAAGAAGTTCTTTTCGCCGGTCAAGTTTTGTGCCTGATAATGGTCGCGGGGCCGATCAGTCCATTCCTCTTGCGGGCCGTCGCTTCACCGCAACCCGCCGGCTGCGAGCAAAGCGGATGCTGCCCGCGTTTCCGGCAAGGAGACGCCATGAATACCTTCCGCAGCAAGCTTCTCCGACACGAGCCGGTAGCCGAACACACGGTTGCCTGGCATTTTGAAAAGCCGAAAGGCTTCCAGTTCCGCCCAGGCCAGTATGTGGATCTGACGCTGCTCAACCCTCCGGAAACCGACGCCGAGGGAACGGCACGCAGCTTCACTGTGGCCAGCGCCCCGTACGAAGAAGAGATCATGGTTGCCACACGCGTGCGCGACAGCGCTTTCAAGCGCGTGCTCGGGAGATTGGAGCCGGGAGCCGAAGTGGAGATCGAAGGACCGATGGGCTCCTTTACCCTACATCACAATAGCTCGAGACCGGCGGTCTTCCTGGCGGGCGGCATTGGGATCACGCCGTTTCTGAGCATCACGCGCCAAGCGGCATACGATCGCCTGCCACACCGCATATACCTCTTCTATTCCAATCACCGGCCTGAGGATGCTGCGTTTCTCGATTCGCTCGCCGCGCTCGAAAAGGCCAATCCTCGCTTCCGGCTGATCGCCACGATGACCGATATGGACCGCTCTTCGACGGCATGGAGCGGCGAAACCGGGTTCATCGACGCCGCCATGGTGCGGCGCTATCTCGAAAAGCTCGAAGAACACATCTTCTACGTCGCCGGCCCTCCGGAGATGGTTTCAGACATGCGCCGGATGCTGATCGACGCGGGCGCCGACGAGGACGATCTCCGCACCGAAGAGTTCTCCGGCTACTGAAAACGCGCATCCCGCTCGCGCCCCTGGTCGGCCGCCCCGCCTGCCGAGTGGCCGTGCACACCACTCCTGCGTGCGGTTTCCTGGCGGGAACCGGCGCTAGTCGACTGCGATATGCGTGCTGGTCCGCGCAACGCCGTCGAGCCGCTGCACCTTCTCGAGGATGAGCTTGTTCAACTCCTCACCCGAAGCCACTTCCGCGACGACGTAGACGTCCGGGTCTCCCCAGCAGGCATTTGCCATCTTCACTCCCGGCATGCCTTGGATCTTGTGCGCGACCTCTCGGGCTTTGCCTGGACCGACGGTCACTAGCACGTAAGCTCTCATGGCGGCTCTCCTGCTCGCGACGATCGAATCGAAAAGGATGGTCTAGTGGTTTCAGCTTAGGCCCGTTCCAGGGTCCGGACAAGCCCCAAGCGGACCCGCTCCTGCTGCGCTTGCTGGCCACAAGATGGTTTCTTTTTCCTTCCGTGCTTACGAAATCCTTACGAACCTCTTATGCCTTTCTAAGACTGCTTCTCCTATTGTGGAAGTCGATGCAGTGGCTCGACCGGAACCGTCGAAGACGGCCCGCCGCACTCAACCGGTGGGGCGCAAACGGGGCGAGGTATAAGGAAGGGAAAAGATGCAAGACGCAGCCTTTATTGCCGCCACGGTGGCGTTTTTCGCTGCCGCAATTGCATACGTCGGCGCCTGCGCGAGGCTCAAATAGGCAAGCGCCATGATCACCGAGATTTTGCTGATCGCCGTCGGTGTGCTTCTTTTTGGCTACCTGCTCACCGCCCTACTCTGGCCGGAGAAGTTCTGACGTGACTGCGGACGGATGGTTCCAAATCGGCCTCTTTTTGGCCCTGGTCTTTCTCCTCACCAAGCCGCTGGGCAGTTTCATGGCGCGAGTCTTCAGCAGCGAGAAGACCTTCCTCGATCCGGTCATGCGCCCAGTCGAGCGCGTCGTCTACAGGGTCACGGGCGTCGACGAGCGTCGCGAAATGCGCTGGACCGAGTACGCCGTAGCTATGCTGCTCTTCAGTGGCATCTCGATGCTGGCCCTTTATCTGCTCGAGCGCTTGCAGCGCTGGCTGCCTCTCGATCCGCAAAAACTGATTGCCGTTCCTCCGACCTTGGCCTTCAGCACCGCCGCCTCCTTCACCACCAACACGAACTGGCAGGCCTATGTACCCGAAACGACCATGAGTTATCTGACGCAAATGGCCGGCCTCTCCTTACAAAACTTTGTCTCCGCCGCAGTGGGCCTGGCGATAGCCATTGCGCTGGTACGCGGCATCTCCCGGCACGGGCGCGACACCCTCGGGAATTTCTGGGTCGATCTGACTCGTGCCGTCCTCTGGGTGCTGTTGCCGGTCTGTTTGGTGGTGGCGCTAATCTTTGTGTCGCAAGGCGTGATCCAGAACTTCCACCCGGCAATCACCGAGCACCTGCTCGATCCGCAGACGGTAACTACACACAACGCAGTGGGCCGGCCCGAAACCCGTATCGTGCGCACCCGGCAGATTCCCCAAGGCCCTGTCGCTTCGCAGGAAGCGATCAAGGTCTTCGGCACCAATGGCGGCGGTTTCTTCAACGCCAACAGCAGCCACCCTTACGAAAATCCCGACCCTTTCACCAATTTCCTCCAGCTCATCCTGATCTTCGCTATTCCCTCGGCACTCACCTATACCCTCGGTCGGATGACCGGCTCTCCGCGCCACGGGTGGGCGATCTGGGGCGCCATGGCGGCGCTGTTTCTCGTGGGGGTGTTCATCGTCTATTCGGCTGAGGCCCGGGGCAATCCGCTGTTCCACGGCGTCGACCAGACCCGCAGCGCCCTGCAGCCGGGCGGCAACATGGAAGGCAAGGAGACCCGCTTCGGCATTGCCGATTCCTCGCTCTACGCCACCGTCACGACCGACGCCAGCTGCGGCGCCGTTAATTCCATGCACGATTCCTACATGCCACTGGGCGGTATGGTGCCGCTTGTCAACATCCTGCTGGGCGAAGTGATTTTCGGCGGTGTCGGCGCCGGGCTTTACGGCATGCTCGTCTTTGTGATCCTGGCTGTATTCATCGCTGGGCTGATGGTGGGCCGAACACCCGAGTATTTGGGCAAGAAAGTGGAAGCCTACGACGTGAAGATGGCGATTCTCTCCATCCTTATCCTTCCGCTGCTCGTGCTGGGCCTTTCGGCCGTTTCTGCCGCTTCTCCCCGCTTCGGCGTTTCCAGCGTCACGAACCCCGGGCCCCACGGCCTCTCACAGATTCTGTACGCCTTCGCCTCGATGGCCGGCAACAACGGCTCAGCCTTTGCCGGTCTACAGGCGAACACGGCTTGGTACAACATCTCCGGCGCTTTCGCCATGCTCTTCGGCCGCTTTTTCGCCGTCATTCCCGTCCTCGCTCTTGCCGGCAGCTTGGCCTCCAAGAAACCCGTCCCGCTGTCGGCTGGCACGTTCCCGGTCACCACGCCGCTCTTCTCCGTGCTGTTGATCTTCGTGATCCTGATCGTGGGGGCGCTCACCTTCTTCCCAGCGCTCAGCCTTGGGCCGATCCTCGAGCATCTGCTGATGGCTGCGGGGCGCACGTTCTGAGGAAGCGATGAGCGCTCTTCCCTTTCCGAAATCTCGTTCCCGCCAGAAACCGCTTTGGGAACCGTCGATCATCCGCCAGGCGCTGATCGACTCCCTGCACAAGCTAAACCCGCGCGCCCTGCTCCGCAATCCGGTGATGTTTGTTGTCGAGGTTGGCGCCTCCGTCACCACGATCGACCTCGTCACAGGGCTGATCCGCCACGCCAATCACCTCGGCTTCGGCCTCCAGATCACTGTCTGGCTATGGTTCACCCTCGTTTTCGCCAATTTCGCAGAAGCCATGGCCGAAGGCCGCGGCAAGGCCCAGGCCGAGACCCTTCGCAAAACCCGAGCCGACACGCTGGCTCACCGCCGCGCCCCGGACGGCAAGATCGAAGACGTTTCCGGTTCGAAACTGCGGGCCGGCGACGTGGTGGTGGTTTCGGCCGGAGAATTCATCCCCGGCGACGGCGACGTGATCGAGGGAATCGCCTCGGTCGACGAATCCTCGATCACCGGCGAATCGGCACCTGTGATCCGCGAAGCCGGCGGCGATCGTTCGGCAGTCACCGGAGGCACGCGCGTCCTCTCCGACCGGATCACCATCCGCATAAGCTCCAACCCCGGGGAAACCTTCCTCGACCGGATGATCAAACTCGTCGAAGGCGCTGCCCGGCAAAAGACTCCCAACGAAATCGCGCTGAACATCCTGCTGGCCGGGTTGACAATCCTCTTTCTGCTGGCTGTGATCACGCTGCAGCCGATGGCCGTCTACTCGGGCGCGCCTCAATCCCTCTTCGTGTTGGTCGCCCTGCTCGTCTGCCTGATCCCCACAACGATCGGTGGCCTGCTCTCGGCTATCGGCATTGCCGGGATGGACCGAGTGGTGCAGCGCAACGTCCTGGCCCTTTCCGGCCGCGCAGTCGAAGCCGCGGGGGACGTTGACACCCTGCTGCTTGACAAGACCGGCACGATCACCCTCGGCAACCGCCGCGCCACCGAATTTCTCCCCGCGCCCGGCGTCTCGGAACAGGAACTGGCCGAGGCCGCTCAATTGGCCTCACTCGCCGACGAAACGCCCGAAGGCCGTTCCATCGTTGTCCTCGCCAAGCAGCGTTGTGGACTTCGCGGTCCTCGGCTCACCGACTATGCCGCCGAATTCATCCCGTTCTCCGCGCAGACACGGATGTCCGGCGTCAATCTTGACGGCCGGGAAATTCGCAAGGGCGCCCCGGACGCGATCGGAAAATACGCTGCTCGCCACGGGGCCCCGATCCCTCCGGAGACCACGGAAGCCGTTGGCCGCATCGCCGCCGGCGGCGGCACTCCGCTGCTGGTAGCCGAAGACAGACGTGTCCTCGGCGCCGTCTATCTCCGCGACATCGTGAAGGGAGGCATCCGTGAGCGGTTCGAGCGGCTCCGGGCCATGGGCATTCGCACGGTCATGATCACCGGCGATAATCCGCTCACCGCCGCAGCCATTGCGCAGGAAGCCGGCGTCGACGATTTCCTCGCCGAGGCCAAGCCGGAAGACAAACTGGCGCTCATCCGTCGCGAGCAGGCCAAGGGAAAACTGGTGGCGATGGCCGGCGACGGCACCAACGACGCCCCCGCGCTCGCTCAGGCCGACGTCGGCCTGGCCATGAACGCCGGCACGCAGGCCGCCAAGGAGGCCGGCAACATGGTGGACCTGGACTCCAATCCGACCAAGCTGATCGAGATCGTTGAGATCGGCAAGCAGTTGCTGATCACGCGTGGCGCGCTCACCACCTTTTCCGTCGCCAACGACGTCGCCAAGTATTTCGCCATTATCCCGGCCATGTTCGCCGCTGCCTTTCCCCAGCTCAGCGTGCTGAACGTGATGCATCTCTCCAGTCCGGATTCGGCGGTGCTCTCGGCGGTCATCTTCAACGCGCTGATCATCGTCGTCCTGATTCCGCTGGCGCTGCGCGGCGTGCGCTACCGGCCCGTCGGCGCCTCCGCCCTACTGAAAAGGAATCTGCTCATCTACGGCCTGGGCGGCATCATCACGCCGTTCGTCGGTATCAAGCTGATCGATCTGGTGATCCACGCGCTGCATCTGGGGTGAGGAAAACGTGAAACGATCCGAATCGGAAAACAACGCAATTAGAACCCACGAGCCTGGCGGCGACTCCACGGCTCTCGAAGCCGACGCCCTCGTCTCGCTCCCGGCGTCCAAAAGCAATCTGAAGATCGCCCTCCGGATGACGCTGGCTCTGACGATCCTGCTCGGCCTCGCCTACCCGCTCCTGGTCACCGTGCTCGCCCAGGCGATCTTTCCGGCGCAGGCCAATGGCGAATTGATCCGCCGCGATGGCAAGATCGTCGGCTCCCGCCTGATCGGCCAAGCCTTCTCGTCGCCTGCCTATTTCCATTCGCGCCCTTCGGCCGCCGGCCGCCACGGCTACAACCCGATGAATTCCGGAGGCTCCAACCTCGGGCCGACCAACCGACTGCTGATCGAGCGTGTGGAGTCCGCCGTGCGAAAGCTGCGAGCCGAGAACCCACACGCTCGCATCCCCGTCGATCTGGTGACATCCTCCGCCTCCGGCCTCGATCCCGACATCTCTCCGGCGGCCGCGGCCTTCCAGATCCCTTTGGTCGCGCGCGAGCGGGGAATCAGGCGGACAACGATTGAGGCGCTAGTACGGAAATACACGAAGTCCAAGCAGTTCGGCTTTCTCGGTGAGCCGCGGGTGAATGTGCTCGAGCTGAATCTGGCCCTCGACCGTCTCTACCCGCTTCGCTCCCGCGAGCGGTCTCCTTCCGGCCGCAGCGGCCCTGCTGCGGGCAATTCGAAGCGGTAGCCCACCCAGGGTTCTGTAAGGATGTAACGGGGATGATGAGGATCGGGCTCGATCTTCTTTCGCAGTTGGTTGATGAAGACACGCAGGTATTCCGTCTCTTCGCCGTAGTCTGGCCCCCAAACCGCCTGCAGCAGACGGCGGTGTGGCAATGCCTTACCCGCACCACTCACGAGTTGCCGCAGCAGGTCGAACTCCTTGGGCGTCAGCCGCACGGGCATTCCGCGGACCAACACCTTGCGGCTGTCGAAATCGATTTGCAGGTCCTGCGTCTTCACGGCCGGGGCCGGGCGGACGTTTGTTGCACGACGGAGCGCCGCGCGAATGCGCGCCAGCAGTTCCTCAATGCCAAAGGGTTTCACTACGTAGTCGTCGGCGCCCGCGTCGAGCGCCTGCACCTTGTCCCGCTCACTGTCCCGTACGGTCAGCATGATGATCGGAACGTCCACCGTCGCCCGAATCTCCCGGCAGGCGGCCAATCCGCCCATGCCGGGCATGTTCACGTCGAGCAGGATCAACTCCGGACGCTCGCTACGGACACGTTCGAGCGCTTCTTCGCCGCTCGTCGCCTCAATCACCTCGTACGCCCGGCTAGCCAGCGCCGTCCGCAACACGCGCCGGATCTGCGGCTCGTCGTCGACTACGAGGATCTTTGCCCCGCTCATGCCTGCCGATCCCTTCCCCGGTCCACCGGCAGGCTGAAAGTGAATACGGAGCCGTGACCCAACTGGCTGACCACCCCTATCGTTCCGCCATGCGCCTCGATGATTGCCTTGGCAATCGGCAGTCCCATGCCCGTACCCTGGACTCGGTACCGCTGGTTCTTGCCGCGGTAGAACTTGTCGAAGATCAACGCCAGTTCCAGTTCTTCGATGCCCGAGCCCTGATCGGCCACACTGGTCAAGACGAAATTGCCGCTAGCCTCTGCCGAGATCGAGATCGGGAGGCCCTCCGCAGAATACGAATGGGCGTTCACCAGCAACTGCGCCAGCGCGTCCTTTACTCGGTCAAAATCGGCGCTCACCCGTGGCAGATTCGTCGGCACCCGCAGTTCCACAGGGCGGCTGCCCAGGAGGCCTTTCGTCTGCTCCAACGCGGCAGCGGTAATCGCATCAATGGCCTGAGGTTTCAGGTCGAGCTCGAATTCGCCCGCCTCGAGCCGGGCCATCTCCGCCGCTTCCCCCACCAGCGTGTTCAGCCGATTGGCCTCCTCATCGATCACTGTAAGCAACTCCTGCCGCTGCTCCTGACCGAGCCGTGCGTCCGAAAGCAGGCTGGTAACGGCCGCTTTTACGGAAGTCAGCGGCGTCCGGAAATCGTGGGTGATCGAATCGAGCAGCGCGGATTTCAGACGTTCCCCTTCCCGCGCGGCCTGAGTTCGGCTCAATTCCTCCACGGCGCGCGCCCGCTCAACCGCGATTGCGATCAGCGAGCCGAGTGCGTCGAGAGACTGTCGCGAGAGCACTCTTCCCGAGATACCCAGGCTGCCAACGATCCGAGTACCCATCCGCACCGGCAGAAAGCACAGGCTCTGCTCCGCGTCCACTTGCGGTTCCTCGCGCGCGACCACAGCTTTCAGACGCCCCGCGTCCAACTGCGGGATCTCCAGCCCCGACCGGTACACCTTCTGCTTTTCGGCCAGGAAGAGGGCCGCGGCACCAAGCTCGAACGAATCCACGATCTGCCGCGGGATAGCGTTCAACAGCTCGATTGCGTTGCCGGCACTCAACAGCTTCCTGCTGAAATCGTACAGCCGCTCCACTTCCCGCCGGTGCCGATCTGCCTCTTCCGCCTGCCGGCGCGCTCGCGAGGAGAGTTGGCCCCCGATCACCGCCGTCACCAGAAAGGCGAACAATGTCACCCAATTCTGCGGATCGGCGATTGTCAGCCGGCCCACAGGCGGCAGAAAGAAATAGTTGAACGCCAGCATCCCAGCCACCGACGTCACGATCGAGACCGTGATCCCCCACACCGTCGAAACCACCAGGATCGCCAGCAGCAAAGTCAGGCCCACGGTCGCGCTGTTCGCGGGGAAAAGGCGGGCATAGAGGAAGGTGATCGCGGCAACAATGCCGAGGGAGATCCCAATTCGCGCTATACGGCTGGCAGGCAACCCTCGCACCGGCTTATTCTAGCCTAGCCCGAGGGGATCTGCTGAACGACCCTGACCCATGCCCAAGACACCTGATCAGTGGCTCGAGACTGTCTCCCCGCCGAGACGCGAACGGGGAGCGCTGAAGCTCTTTCTCGGCTACGCCCCCGGCGTCGGCAAGACCTATACCATGCTTAGCGAGGCAATTCGGCGCCACAGTCGAGGCGAAGACGTGGTGATCGGCGTCGTTGAGACCCACGGTCGCCAGGCCATTGCCGATCTGGCCGCTCAGCTCAAGACCGTCCCCCGTCGCTCCATCGAATATAAAGGCACGGTCTTCGAGGAAATGGACGTTGACGCCGTACTCGCCCGTAAGCCCCGCGTCGCCATCGTCGACGAACTCGCCCACACGAATATCCCGGGCAGCAAGCACCGCAAACGATACGAAGACGTGCTCGAGCTTCTCGCCTCGGGCATCGACGTCCTCTCCACTCTCAACGTCCAGCATCTGGAAAGCATCGCTCCTACCGTTCACACCATAACCGGAGTCCGCGTCCGCGAAACTGTGCCTGACTGGGTGGCCCGATCGGCCGACGAAGCGGTCATGATTGACCTCACGCCCGAGGCCCTGCAGAATCGCATGCGGCGCGGCGACGTCTATCGAGGCGAAAAGGTGGAGCAGGCCCTGCGCAATTTCTTCCGCCGCGGCAACCTGATCGCTCTCCGCGAACTCGCTTTGCGGCAAGTTGCCGAGCAGGTCGATCGCTCACTGGAATCCTACATGGAACAGAAGGATATCCAGGCCACTTGGCCCGTCCGCGAAAAGATCGCCGTCTGTATCAGCTCGAACCCAAAGGGACAGTATCTGATCGCCCGCGCCGCCCGCATGGCCCGCCGCATGGACGCCGAGCTCTACGCTGTCTATGTCGACGTCGGCCAGGACACCACCGACCAGGCCCGGAAAACCCGCGACGCCAATCTACGCTTTGCCCGCAGCCTTGGTGCCACCACCATCGGGCTCAAAGGCCGCGACGTCGCAAAGACCATCGCAGGTTTCCTGCGCGAACGGCACGTCACCCAGGTCATTTTCGGACGCTCGGCCGTCGACGGCATTCGCAAGCTGCGCTACCTGAGCGCGATTCATCGCCTGCTTCGAGACGCACCAGCCGTCGACGTCCACATTGTCACCCAGGAACCCGACTGAACTGCCGTCGGCCGCGGCAGCGAACGGCACGACCTCTCGAACCAGCCAACGGTGAATGGCCGCTTTTCCCCTGTGATATCCTGAGCAAGCGCGGTTCCGATCCCTGCGGATGGCAAAGTTCTCCGATCTGAAGCTGTCATACCGGCTCTTCATGGAGACCTACCGGTATCGCCATTTTGACTGGCGGCCGGGAGCGGTGCTGCGGAAGCCGCTGGCGGAAGCAAAGATCGCCGTCGTGACCACCGCAGCCTTCCACCTTCCCGATCAGCCACCCTTCGATCCTTCGATCCGTGGCGGCGATTCGAGCTTCCGCGAAATCCCCGCCGACGCCGCACTCCAGACTCTTCTCGTGGCCCACAAGAGCGACGCGTTCGATCACTCAGGTATCGAACGCGACGCCAATCTGGCCCTGCCGCTCGATCGGCTGCGCGAATTGCGTGATGCGAAACGCATCGGTGGACTCGCTTTGCGTCATTTCAGCTTCATGGGCTCGATTTCCGCCCCATCGCGCCTGATCGGTGTTTTCGCCCCTACTGTAGCCGCCAGCCTCGCCGCCGAAGGCGCCGACGCCGTTTTGCTCACTCCGGTTTGACCCCTCTGCCACCAGTCGGTCGGACTGGTTCAGAGCGTGATAGAGAAATCCGGCATTCCTACAGTGTCGATCACCCTCCTGCCCGAGGTGACCGAGCGCGTCCGACCGCCTCGAGCCCTGATGGTCAACCGCCCGTTTGGCTATCCGCTGGGCGCGCCGGGCGACTCGCTCCTGCAGCGACGCATCGTGCTGGCCGCCCTCGAATTGCTCCTCCGCCCGGCCCCCGAACCCCTGATCGTAAATTTCTCCGAGGCTCGCTGAACGGCCGCCTCAGCCCAAAAAAGCGGCGCGGGGAACTTCCCGCGCCGCTCGTTTGGGTTCCGAACCTGAGATGAGGTTCCGCTTAACTGCATCCGCTCAGGTTGAGGTCGGGAACACTCGTGGAGCTCCCGGCCGTCACATTCTGAGTCGACGTGGTGGAGGTCGTAACCAGGTTGCCCGAGCTATCGGTGCAAGTCGCTTCGACATTGTAGCCCGGCGGCGTCGTGCTGACGGAAGCCGGCAGTGTCCAACTGATCGAGCCGGACGAGAACGCACCGATCAGCGGGTTGTTCGCCGGAATGACCAGCGAATACTGTCCGGTGCAGTTGCCGCTGGAGCAGCCGAGCGACAGCTGCGCCATGCTAGGGTTCGAGCCAGCGAGCAATGGCACGGCGAATTCCAAACTGCTGCTCGCCTGCTGCATTGCGTAGATATCGGCGGAGACCGACGAGGCCGTGCTGTCGGCCGGGGTCGCCTTCAGCGTACCGCTCAACCCTCCGGCCTGGCCGGTGGCCAGTAGCGGCACCGTCAACTGCGTTCCCGTCGGCACGTCGGTGACGATCGTTGCACCGTAGGTCGACGTGACCGAGTTCGCTGTCACCGGTCCGGCGCTGGCAACCACGTCAAAGGATCCGGCCGGCAACGGGCAGAAGTCGAAATTCCCGGTCGTGTCGGTCTGCACCAGATAGTTGCCGATCAGGTCCAGGTTGTTGGAGCTGTTCTGCGGGTCGGCGATGGGCATTTCCAGCGCCACGTTCGCGTTTTCAATGGCCGTCGACGTTACAGAAACGCTGTTGGTCACCACCTGGCCTTCCACCACCTGGCCGCTGATGCCGGTGTTGTTCTGGCTCGCCTGATAGGCTACCAGTACGGGATCGAGCCGAAGCTGACCGGTTCCTTGAGGGACAATCGAACGGTCGGCGTTGAAGTCCAGATTGATATCGACACTCTGGCCAGCCGTCACCTGAATCGGTCCGCCCATAATCTGGCCCGGAGGAATCTTCAGTCCAGTTTGCGCCTGGCTGGAAAGCTGCAATGCCGTCAGCGATCCGCCCGTCGGCATGGCGCAATTCCACGCATTCACGCTGGAACACTGGTTTGTCGTGCTCTCCCCACTGGGCGAGAGCAGCGTTACGCCAGTGGCGTTGTTGGCCACCAGGTTCAACCGAATCTGCTGGTAGCTGCCCACCGGCAGGCTGCTGGTCGAACCCAACTGTGCCAGCAGGCACTGCCCGTTTGCCGGCAGGTTCAGCAGGTCAAGCTGAACCGCCTTGATTTTGCCGCTAGTGGAACTGAGGCCCGAGACGAGCGTTTCCCAGCCGGAATCTGACGTCGCGCTGGTACTGGCACTGACGCCGTCCACTGTTACCCAGACGTGGCTGTAGTCTGTGTTGGACGGAGGATCGCTCATCGAAACGTTCGCGGATCCCATCCCCGCCGTACTCGAATTGCCGCCACAACAAGCGAGAGCAATGCTGCCTGCAAGGAGCAAGCCAAGAATGCCAAAGTTTCTGAGGCTCCTACTGGGTGCTTTTCCTCTCATGATGATCTCCTCGCCCTGGAAAGTTCCCTCTTCTTGCCCCCTCAGGCTGCCGAACGCCCGGAGCCCGGCTGGCAACCGCACACCTCAACTTAGATAGAAGCCGAACTCAGCATGGTTGCCATAGTTATAGAGCTTGGGTACTGGATCTTTTTGGAACATGTCTCTTATTGATTAATCGCCTTCCGCAATTGCCTCGGGATCAGACCCCACTTTTTCGGCTGAATTCCTCTGATCTGAGCGCTGCTGTTCTAGTACCCGTCCCCACCACACGCATCTCTCCGCATCCTTTGGTGAGCCCTACGTCAGACTTCCGGCGCACACGTCAAGCGATCACGCCGCCGACAGGCCTACACGCGCTGCGCCGGCAGCACGTTTCCCGTCATGTTGTAAATCCGGTCGCCCTTGGATTGGAAAGAAGGCTAGTCCCCGGAGAATCCTGCCCGCCGATACGAAGCGCTGCTGCTTTCGTTGGCGGCACTCCGCTTGGCACGAATAAGTCCGAAAAGACCGCCCGCTACCAAAAGCACGCCAACGATGCCGAGAAAGTACATGTGCCCTGTCACTCCCTGATCGTGGATGTTAGACCGGATCGAACACCTACGCCGCGCAAAGGAATCCGCGGCCAACGCAGCCAGTGCCGATGCCGTGACCGAGCCTTGGGAGACAAACTGAGGAAGCCGAACCCCCTGGTGACTCGAACCGCATTCTAGGAACCAGAGTGGTGGCTGTCAACCGCCAACGATGCCCCGACACATCGAGGCTTCGACGCACTCCGGCCGTTCGACCATCCAGAATTGCCCGCCGCACGCACAGCCACGAGGCTAACCGTTTGCGACCACCGGCTCACCCCCTGGACCGAAGATCGACAGGCGATGACCATCCGGGTCGGTGAACACGGCGGACCAATCCTTTCCAGTGACGTTCCGAGGTTCGCGGAGGAAGGAGATTCCTCGCGATCGCAGGACCTCATAGCCCGCCTGCACATCGCTCACGGGATAGACGATTTCCACTGCGCCCGGCAGCGGACCCAGCGCGCGGCTGAGCGGTTCGCTCAGCACCAGCGTCACTGCTCCCGCGTCCACAAACGCAAAACCAGGCACACTGGACTTCAACCGCAGCCCCAGCACCTGCGTATAAAACGCCACCGAACGCTGCAGGTCGCTCACCCCCAGCTGAATGATCCCGATTCCGCTCAAGCGGAACTCGCTCCCCTGCTCCATCGCTTTTCCTTTTCTCAGTGCCGGCTTTCTTGCAGTAGCTTTGCCAAATATTGTTTCCAGATCGCCGGCAGGCTGTGAGTGCCGTGGCCTCGCGTCCGCGTAGTGATCGGAAGGAGCACGAAGGTCCCGTGCTTCACCTTGCGGATTTCACGCTGGGCGATGCCCAGCTCCGGCGGGTTCACCTGGTCGTCGGCGGAATTGATGTACATCACCCAGGTCTTGATCTGGCCGAGCCGGGCGGAAGGGTCATAGTCGCGCGAGGAGTTCCACTGGTAGAGCATGTCGTTGGCGTCTACTCGTGCCAACTCGGTGTTCATGAAATGCTCGGCGAAGCGGTCGGCCTTGGCCTGTGTCGGATAGAGCTGCTGCTCGTGCAGCGGGCTGCTGATCAGAAAAAAGAGCAAGCCCAGGGCACCGCGCAGCCCGCACTTAGGCTCGGTGGTGTAGTTGCCGTCTTTCCAGGCGGGATCGTCGCGGATGTCGTCCATGATCATCCGCCGAATGATGCGGTTGCGCCCGGAAATCTGGATCGGGAGGCAAGCCAGCGGCAGGGCCGCATCCATAAAGTTCGGATAGTCCTCAGCCCACATCCACGTGTGCATGCAGCCCATTGATGTGCCACCGATCAACCGCAAGTGGTTCACGTCGAGTGCCCGCGTTACCAGCAAATGCTCTGCCCGCACCATGTCGGCGTAGTCATATCGGGGGAATTTCATGCGCAGCCCGTCGCTCGGCTTGCTCGAATGGCCGTGGCCGATATCATCGGGCAGGATGATGTAGTAACGCCTCGCGTCTAGTAGTTCACCAGGCCCGAAGAGCACCCCCGCGAATTGGGGACTCAGGAACTGGCGCCCGGAGCCGCCGGTACCGTGCAGGAACAGCACTGCGTTCGTCACCCGGCCCTGGGCATTGCGTCTCGGCCGCCCCAGCGTCGTGTAATGCAACCGCAGCGCCGGCATCGTCTGCCCGTTGTGGAAACGAAAATCGCGTGCGATGTAGTTCCCTGTCATCGGATGCAGATCGGACGCGATTTGCTCAAGCCGTTGCATCCTGGCTTGCCGAGCGCTTTCAGTCGCGCTCGCGGGCCCGTGCGTCTGCGCAACTGCGTTCACAGCCACCAGAATAGCCAGACCCAGAAGGAGCATCGCCGTTTTCAGGTTCATCTCGGTCCCTCCGTCGGTGGGCACTCTATCACGACTCGACCGCCGGGAGGGCGTCCAAACTTGCCCCAGCCCAACTGGTTTCCGGAACGGGAAAAGGCAGGGTGTTGAGTGAAGGCGGAAGAGCCCCCGGAACCATTTTTCATCGAAAACAAAACACCCCGCATTCTCGCGCGGAAAATGCGGGGTGCCTTGTTAAGGCTTGAAAGGTCTTGCCGAAGTCTGAGCTTAGCGGCTGCCCTTCTTGCCCTTCTTGACCGTCTTCTTGCTCTTCTTGGCCATCTTCTTCGACTTCTTTTTGCTCCACTTCTTTTTCTTGCTCAGCTTCTTCTTCGAGTGCTTGGTCGAAGCAGCCGAAGAAACCGCCACGGTCGGCTGAGCAACTGCGGCCGAGGTCCCGGCAAAGCCGGCCACCGGCGCCACCATCAACAGAGCTGCGAGTACACCAATCAAGCGCAAACGCATAGCTTCATTCCCCTCCGGCAAAGAGATAAGACTACTTGCCGCATCTCTAGGACGCCGCTCCATTGACAACGGTTGCCCGGCCCGAGACGGCCCCACTACCGGCTACCATCCCCGGATGGCGGCCCTCCAGCCACTCTGGCCCAACCAGCCCCAAAAGCGAACGGCCCGGCGAGTTTGTCACCGGGCCGTTCGCAGTTAAGTTGTGCCCTGTCTTACAGTTAGAACTGATAGCGCAGAGCAAACTGCATCACGCGTGGGTTCGTCAAGAGGCGCGTGTACTTGCCAAAGTTATAGCTGCCGATGTCCAGCTCGTTGGTCACGCTTTGAACGTCGAACCGCTTCAGGTTCGGCACGTTGAAGACATCCCAACGGAACTGCAGGGTATGGTTCTCGTTGTAAGGCATGTGCCACAGCTTGGAGAGTCCCATGTCCCAGCCGGCATAGCCTTGGCCCCGGATAGCGTTGCGAACGCCCGACTGGCCCGGATAGGGATAGTCGAAGCCCTGGAAGGCCTGCTGCACGTTGGAAAACATGTTCCAGCCCCCGCTAACCGGGAAGTTCGGGTCGTTGCTCGGAGCCAGGTTGGTGGTCCCTTGCGGAATCTTGCTTCCGGTAAGGATCGCATTACCGCCCAGTTCCCAGTTCGTCGGCCAGTCGTAGCCCCCGAAGGCGTTGACCGGGAACCCGGTGGTATACCGCGCCAGACCGGAGAGTTCCCAGCCACCGACTAGGGCATCGAGGCCTCTTCCGATGTTGCGGCCAACCATGCGGCCTCGGCCGAACGGCAAATCCACCACCCAGTCGGCATTGAACTGATGGCGAAGATCGAAAGCGCTCGGTCCATAGAGCTGGTAGGGAGACCAGGAGTTGATGACCGACCCAAAGCCGCATGCGATGCCGCAGTTGCCAACGCTCGTGGCGTCAGACTGGATGTCGAGCGACTTCGAGTAGGTGTAGTTGAAGTCGAACAGCACACCGTGGCTCATCCGCTTCTGCAAGCTCACCTGCAACGAGTTGTAATTCGAATAGCCAATCGAGCGCCACGCGTAGAGTGAAGAGTACTGGGGATTGTAAAAGGCGTTCGGACCAAATTTCGAGTAATAGAAATTGGGGACGCCGCTGCTGTCCTGCTGCGTGCCCGGAATGCCATACAGATCGAGGAAGAACAATCCGGTTGTCTCGTTGTAAACGGTGCACTGGAACAGCTGGTACGCCGCCACTACCGGATTCGACGTCGGGCCGCCGTTGGCGCAACCAAATCCCCAGACGGGATCGTTCACACTGTACTGGTCGCCCGAGGCGAGCGGCGCCATTATGTCCTGCCAATACTTCGCCGTGGGCCCAACCTGTGCATTCGTGAGAGTGCTCGGATCCACACCCTGCCGGGCCAACTGCGAGAAGCGGGCTGCGGCCGCGAAGTAGCTGATCCCCGATTTCGGATCGGCCAGGTTATACGGCATCGCCAAGTCACTCTGCACCAGCAGCCGATGAGCGATGTGGCCCACGTAGGAAATGCTCAGGGCCATGGTGTTCGTTAGCTGCCGGTCTACGGAGAGATCGATCGCGTAGGAATAGGGGGTCCGTAGGCTGCTATCCAAACCGTAGGCGATCGCAAACCCGCCGGTGTCGAGCGTGTCAGGGAATGTTTGCGGGTACTTGGCCGGCGGGGCGGCAATGAAGATCTGTTGTCCGTTGTTGTCCACCGTCGGGATTACGTTCATACTCGTCAGCCGCGGAGCCGATGAGATGGTCTGGGTGCCTGGCGGGTTGGTCAGGCCCGTAGAGAGCCCGAACGCACCGTTGGCGTCGAAAGCGGTGGCCAGCGCCGGGCCGAAGTGGTCGTAGTACATTCCCCACCCGGCACGGATGACCGTCTTGTCGCCGCTGCCGAAAATCTTCGACAACCAGGTGCCGCTGCTGATTCTTGGCGTCCACGCTATAGCAATGCGGGGAGCGAAGTTCTTCTTCTGCCAATTGTAAAAACCGGGCTTCCCGTAGACCGGACCGGCAGGGGCAAACTGGATGAGCGGATCCATGCTCGAGGGCAAGCCCTGCTGCATGCGGACCCCCCGCTGATTGAACCACGGACCCAGGCTGAACGTAGGCGCCACTTCCTGGCCCGCGCTTTCCCAGATCGGCTTCAGCAGCGCCCATCGCAAACCGTAGGTAAAGGTGACGTTTGGCCGCACCTGCCAGACGTCTTGCCAAAAGAGGTCGTATTGGTCGATGGCCCAGTGGCGCGGGACGGGAGCGCCCTGCGCAAGAGCCGTGCCGGTGTAATCCTGGTTCAGGTGGAAGTTATAGGTGGCGTCGACCTCAGTCACCATGCCGAGCAAGCCAGCCAGTGGGAAATCGTAGCTGTTCACGAATCCCGAACTCACCACCGGGTAGTTGTTCGCGCCAGGATCAAGAGCATCTTTCGACCTGGCAATATGCGCGCTGTCGATCCAGTCGGCGTTCGTCACGCCGTCGCTGAAGGAGTTCTGCGTGCTGTTGCTGTTCCGGCGGATGATGTAGAAGTCGAGGCCGAACTGCATCGTGTGCGAGCCGTGGTTCCAGCTCACATTGTCGACGATGTTGTGAGTGGGCACCGTGAAGCTGGTGCTGCGATAAACGCCTTGGTCCATGCTGCGAATAAAGATCCACGGCAAGTTGCTGTTGCCCGCGGTTCCGATGCTCTGATAGGTGAGACCGTAGCGGAAATTGTTCACCCAGTGGGCGCCGAGCAGGGCCGTATAGCCGACCACGAACCCCTTGCTCAGGTCCTTCTGCGTGGTCTCAGGCGGCGCGCCCGGCAGGAACGGCTCACCGTTGGTCGTATCGTCCCTGCCGCTACCGCGGATGAAAAGGCTATGGTTGCCATTCCGCGTGATCTTGTAGTCCAGCCGGCCAATAAGCCAGTTGTAATGGCGGCTGAGCGGTGCGGCGAAGCGGTAGCCGGAGAAGTTGACGCCGTCGCCCACGCCGTTGTCGTTGGGCTGGGGAAAAGTGTTGAAGTAGCTGAGGGTGGCTTTGTTCGGTCCCAACCCGAGCGGATCCATTGATGTGAGCTGGTTCGCGTTGAGTGCGTAATAGCCCGGTTGCACGGTGTACTGTTTGCCGCTGATTCCAGTAACGGACATGCCGGGGCAATCCGACGAGGTGGCGCACTGATATTGCATGATGCCGTCACGCAACGTGCTCGACGGAATCGTGCGGACGGCGCTGACCGCCTGCGCATCGCGGCGTCCTTCGTAGTTGAAGAAGAAGAAGAACCGGTTGTGGATGAACGGCCCGCCGATCGAACCGCCGAAGATGTTGCGGATCAGTTTTGGAGGCACGTTTGGTTGACCGCTGGCCGCCTCGGCCGACTTGATGAAGAAGTCGTTGGCGACCGTGGAGGTGTTGCGGTTGTATTCGTAAAGCGAGCCGTGGAAATGGTTCGTCCCACCTTTGGTGACGAGCGCGACCTGCCCACCTGCCGAACGCCCTTCGCTGGCGCCATAGTTGGATGTAGTGACGCGGAATTCCTCAATCGAGTCCACCGTCACCGGCAACACGCTATGGAATGCCGTACCCTCGAACTGGTCGTTCACGTCCACGCCATCCAGCGTGACGTTGCTCTGGTCGCTGCGCTCGCCGTCCACCGCGCCGCTTCGCGTGTCGTAAGTGTAGAGGTCGTTCCGGTCGCTTGTGTAGACGACGCCCGGCTGGATGCTCAGCAGCGAAGGCACGTTCCGTGCCTCGAGAGGCAACTGCTCGATCTGCGTCGAACCCATCGTCTGGCCGATGCTGGCATTGGTGGTGTTCAGCAGCGGGGCTTGACCACTCACCGAAACCACCTGCGTCACGGCACCGACTTTCATCGCCACATTGACCGTCGCAGGCAGGGCAACGCGCAAAACCACGCCGGTCTGGTTGTATTTTTGGAAACCGGTAGCTTCCACGTTCAGCACGTAGGTGCCCGGAAGCAACTGGGCGAAAACGTAGGTGCCGTCTCCGGCCGTCGTCGCCGAACGCGTTACGCCCGTGCTGGGATTTACGATCGTGACTTTGGCACCGGGAATCGCGGCACCGGACGGATCGGTGACGGCGCCACGCAGAGAAGTTGTCGCCTGCCCCCACGCGGCAATCGCCCAAAGAACGCTTGCAAACACCACTACCAGGCTGGCAAAGATGCGCTTTCCCCCCACCATGCACCTCCTGGATTCAAATCATCAACAGAGGTTCGTTTTGTGACGGACGCAAGCCTGTTTGGGAACAGAGACAGAACCGTTTACGAATGCGGATGAATTACAGCGGATCGTTTGCCAACGTCTTTTCGGAGCTTCTTCAAGAAAGACACCCCCATCCCTACATGGCGGAGAATCTAGTAGACATTTCCGCCCATGTCAAGAATGAAAAAACGTGCATGAAAAAACGTGCACTGTATCCCGGACATGCCGTTATCCAGTGGCCAAGTCGGCCATTTCGCCTTGGCGGAGATGGAGTGTGGCTTTCGATTCCGGCCAGACCCTGCGACATAGGAAGAAGGTTCAAAATTCGCTGATTTTGCAGGAAATGCCGAAGGTTGCCCCGGTCCATTCAGGGCAAAAGAACGGCCCGGCGGGGTCGCGCCGCCGAGCCGTTCAGCCTTACAGCATGCACTTCATCAATTTTCGATCTGACTTAGAACCGATACGTCAAAGCAAACTGCATGATCCGCGGCTTGGTGAGCAACCGGGTGTAGTTGCCAAAAGTCGCGGTCCCGAGGTCGAGTTCGTTGTTGACACTGACCACATCGAACCGCTTGAGGTTCATTACGTTGAACACGTCCCAGCGAAATTGCAACGTATTTCCTTCGCTGTAGGGCATATGCCATATCTTCGCCAGCCCCATATCCAGGCCGGCGTAACCGTCGCCCCGGATCGCGTTCCGGATGCCAGAACCGCCGGGAAACGCGTAGGTGAAGCCGTTGAAGGCCTGGCAGGGATTCACGAACATGTTCGGTCCGCCGTTCTGGAAGCAGTTGTTGGTGTTCGTGGGAGGGAATTCGGTGGTGCCGGTTTGGACCGGCTGGCCGGTCAGTTGCCCGTTCCCGCTCAGTTCCCAGTCGGTGGACCAGTTATAGCCGGAACTAGTGTTTGTGGGGAAGCCGCTGGTCCAGCGGCCGATGCCGGAAAGCTGCCAGCCGCCAATCAGCGCGTTGAATCCTCTGCCCACATTGCGCCCGAACTCCTTGCCATGGCCGAACGGGAGCATCCAGACCCAGTTGAAATTGATCTGGTGGCGTAGGTCAAAATCGCTGGGACCGTAAAGCTGGTAAGGTTGCCAGGCATTGATGACGCTGCTGAGGCCGGCGCCGATTCCGCCCTGACCAACGCTCGTGGCGTCCGAACCGATGTCCAGTGACTTTCCATACGTATAGTTGAAGCCAAACAGCAGTCCGTGCGACATCCGCTTGGTCAGCGACAACTGGAAGGAGTTGTAGTTGGAGTAGCCAACCGAGCGCCAGCCGTAGAGCGAGGAATACTGCTGGTTGTAAAAGGCGTAGGGTCCGTACTTCGTGTAGTAAAAGTTGGCCGGCGCACCGTTGGAGTATTGCGTGCCGGGGACGCCGAAGAGGTCAAGATAGAACAACCCGGTCGTTTCGTTGTAGAGGGTGCACTGGAACAGTTGGTAAGCGGCTACGAGTGGACTGCTCGTAGCCCCGCCATTATCGCAGCCGAACCCGTAATTTGGGTCGTTTACATTGTATTTATCGCCCGCTGCCAGTGGCGCCATGATGTCGTTCCAGTATTGCGCCGTGGGACCGACCTCGGCTGCGGTAATACCGGCCGGACTGACGCCCTGCCGGGCCAACTCGGAGAAGCGCCTTGCAGCCTGGAAATAGGTGATGCCCGTGGAGGGATCGGTCAGGTTGTACGGCGTGGCCATATCTTCCTGCACCAGCAACCGGTGACCAATCGAGCCGACGTACGAAAGGCTGAGAGCCATGTTGCCCGGCAGTTGGCGATCCACCGTAAAGTCGATGGCATAGGAATATGGCGTGCGGATGCCGCTATCCAACCCATAAGCGATCGCGAAGCTGGCCGGCCCGGAAGTCGGAAAGGTTTCCGGAAACTGGGCCGGCGGCGGAGCCGCGTAGATCTGGACTCCATTGTTGTCGGTGGTCGGGATCACGTTCATGCTGGTCAGCCGTGGCACCGACGAAACCGTCTCGGACCCAGCTGAGTTGCTGAGCGTGGTCGCCAGGCCAAACGCGCCGTTCTGGTCGAACGCCAGTGCGAGCGCTGGCCCGAAGTGGTCGTAGTACATGCCAAAACCGGCGCGGATTACCGTCTCGTCGCCGTTGCCAAGGATCTTCCGCAGCCAACTCGCTTGCGGTCGCGGCGTCCAGGCGAGGCCGATGCGAGGAGCGAAGTTATGCGTTTGCCAGGGATAGTAGCCTGACTTGCCGTAGAACGGTCCGGCCGGTGCGTACGCGATCAGCGGATCCCCACTCGAGGGTAGGCCCTGCGTCATCCGTACGCCACGCTCGTTGAACCACTGGCCCAACGGGAATGTGGGAGCGACTTCCTGGCCGTTGGTTTCGCCAATCGGTCCCATCAGGGAATAGCGCAGACCGTAGGTCACCGTCAGGTTCGAGAGCGCTTGCCAGCTGTCCTGCCAGTAGAAGTCGTAGTCGTCCATCGCGTAATGGCGAGGTACCGCGGCTCCTTGCGGCAGTGCCGTGCCCGTGCCGTTCGGGTTCAGGTGGTAGTTGTAGACCGCGTCCACTTCCGACACCATCCCCATCAGCCCGACCAGAGGGAAGTCGTAGCCGTTGACGAACCCGGAACTCACAGCCGGATAGCCGTTGGCCCCCGGATCGAGCGGGCCACCGGTACCGGCGATGTGGGTGGGATTCATGTAGTCGCCGTTGGTGACGCCGTCGCTGAACGAGTTCGTCTGGCTCAGACTACCGCGCCGGATCAGATCGATGTTCACGCCAAACGACATACTGTGCGTCCCGTGCGTCCAGCTCACGTTGTCCACGATGTTGTAATCGGGCACTGTGTATCGCTGACCGTAATTGATGCCCTGGCTCAATTCCCGAATATAGATCCAGGGCACGTTGGTGTTCCCCGAGATGCCGATGCTCTGGTAGGTGTCGCCGAAGCGCAGGTTGTTTACCCAATCCGCCCCGAAAAGGGCCGTATAGCCGGCGACAAAACCCTTGTTCAAGTCTTTTTCCGTCGTCTGCGGAATGCCGCCGAGGATGTATCCCTGCGGCATGAACGGTGCGCCCAGCAGCGTATCGTCCTCGCCGCTTCCACGGATGAACAGGCTCTGGCTGCCGCTCCGTGTGATTTTGTAGTCGAGCCGGCCAATCATCCAGTTGTAATGGCGGTGTTCCGGCGCGGCAAAACGATACCCTTGAAAGTTCAGGCTGTCGCCGACGCTCAGGTCGTTCGGCACGGGGTATTGGTTGAAGTATTTCAGCACAGCGGAGTCTGCGCCGAGGCCGAGCGGGTCCATGGACTTGAGTTGACTGTCATTCAGCGCGTAGGTGCCTGGTGTTACGACGTATTGCTTGCCGCTCAGGCCAGTCACCGACCCGCCGGGACAGTTGCTGCCGCTCGCGCAGAAATACTGGATGATGCCGTCGCGCAGCGCCATCGAAGGAATCGTTGCCACCTCGCTGCTGGACTGCGCCACCCTGCGCCCTTCGTAGTTGAAGAAGAAAAAGAAACGATTGTGGATGAACGGGCCGCCAATCGTACCTCCGAAGATGTTCCGCACCAGGTGTAGCGGTACGTTCGGCAGGCCGGAGGCTTGCTCGGAAGTCTTGTTGAAGAAGTCGTTAGCTTCGCCAATGCCAGAACGGTTGTATTCGTAGAGCGAACCGTGGAAGTGGTTCGTTCCGCTCTTGGTCACCAACTCGATCTGTCCACCGGACGATCGGCCTTCCTTGGCGCCGTAGTTGGAAGTGGTGACGCGAAACTCCTGAACGGAGGCTTCCGTAACGGGCAAAACGGTCTTGAACGGCTGGCCGGTGAACTGGTCGTTTACGTCCACACCGTCGAGCGTGATGTTGTTCTGGTCGCTGCGCTCGCCATTCACCGACCCGCTGCGGGTGTCATATTTATAGAGATCGGAACGAGGACTGACGTAGACGACACCCGGTTGCAGGCTGAGCAGATTGGGAACGTTTCTCTTGAGCAACGGCAACTGTTCAATCTGAGTCGAGCCCATGGTTTGGCCGATGCTTGCGTTGGTCGTATTCAGCAGCGGAGCTTCTCCACTCACCGAAACCACCTGCGTCACCGCGCCGACCTTCATCGCGACGTTCAACGCCGCCGGTAGCGCGACACGGAGCACAACACCGGTTCGCCGGTACACCTGGAACCCGTTGGCTTTCACGGTCAGCGTGTAAGTTCCCGGCGGTACTTGGGTAAATACGTAAGTCCCGTTTGCTACCGTGGTTGTCTTTCGGGTAACACTAGTGCTCGGATTGACGATAGTGACGGTGGCCCCTGGAATCGCGGCACCGGATGGATCAGTAATGGACCCCCGCAAGGTAGTTGACGCCTGCCCCCATGCGGAGGCAGCCCAAAGCATGATGGCGCACACCACTATTAGACGTGCAAAGATGTGCTTGGCCCACACAATGCACCTCCTATGATTTCAATATGGAAAGAGGACCTTAGAAACGGCTGCCCGTAGCGTCTCTGAGAACCCGCCCCCCTCCTTGGACGCGTGCAAATCTATTAGACATTTGCAGTTAAGTCAAGATTGAAAGAGGAAATTGAAGGAGCATCACAAAACCTGTTTCACGCCGGCAGATATGTTGGGCTTTAGTGTAAATTTTCAGCGCTTTTTCGACAGTCTTTTAAGATGCCTGAGGCTCGCCACCCTATCAATCCGCGTCCGCAATGAGTCACTCGATCGATTTGTGGAAGCGCAACACGCTGATGGCCAGGGCCGCCATGGCGAAAGCTCCCATCGCCGCCATCTGCGGCCAAAGGGTTTCCAGTCCCACACCTTTCAGATACACTCCGCGGATCACCACCAGGAAGTACCGCAGTGGGTCCAGATAGGAGAGCCGCTGAAGCGCCTCCGGCATGCTGCTGATCGGAAAGCCAAAACCGGAAAAAATGATCGCCGGAATATCGAAGAAGAACGCGGTCACCATCGCTTGCTGCTGATTGGCTGATACCGTCGAAATCAGCAGTCCCGTGCCGAGCATCGCCAGAAGAAAAATCACGGCACCCATCCCGAGAATCAGGAACGAGCCGCGGAACGGCACGTCGAACCAGAAGGTTCCCATCGTGGCGATCAGCGCGGTGTCCGCCAGCCCAATCAAGAAAAAAGGAATTGTCTTCCCGAGAATGAATTCCGTCCTTCGGATCGGCGTCACCATGATTTGCTCCAGCGTGCCGATCTCCCGTTCCCGTACCACCGCGAACGCCGTCAGCAACACAACCATGATCAGGATCAGACTGCCGATCACCCCGGGCACGAAAAACCACCGGCTCTGCAGGTTGCTGTTAAACCATGGCCTGCTGTCGAGTTCCACTCGCGGAATCTCGCTCGCCAGGAGGGGCGCCTGGTGCTCCAGCCGCGCATCCAGTTGGTCCTGAGAAAACCGGTCGGCCACTCGGTTCACGTACCCCAGCGCTACAAGCGCCGTGTTCGAGTCCGTACCATCGACAATCGCCTGTACTCGCCCCGCTTCTCCCGCCAGCAACTCGCGCGCGAACCCGGCGTGAATTTCAATTGCCAGCAGTGCGTCGCCCCGGTCGATCTCCCGCGCTAACTCCTTCCGGTTTACCACCTGCCCGAGCACGTCAAAATAGGGACTCGCCGCAAATCGTGCCACCAAGTCCCGGCTCTGACGGCTGTGGTCCAGGTCGAGAATTGCCGTGGGTACGTGGCGGACCTCCAGCGTGGCGGCGTAGCCGAAAACGAGCATCTGGATGATCGGCGGCCCGATCAGCACGAATCGCGTGCGCTTGTCACGGAAGACCTGCAGGAATTCCTTGATGAGCATTTGGCCCAGGCGCCGCAGCATCTCCGTTCCTCTCAGTCCAGCCGCTTGCGAAAGATCGTCGTTGCGGCCGCGCCCAGCACTAGAGCGAAAATCGCCAGCGCTTCCAGCTCCGGCCGCAGCCATGCCGCCGGTGCGCCCTTCAGGAAGAGCGCCTTCACCAGTGCCACGTAATAGCGCGCCGGGATGATGTGCGTAAACCAACGGAGCGCCATCGGCATCTGCTCGATCGGATAGAGGAACCCGGAAAGCAAAAATGCCGGCATGAAGGTCGCCACTAGTGCCAATTGGCTCGCCGCCAGTTGCGTCTTCGCCGCCACTGAAAGGAAATATCCCAGCGTCAGCACCACCAACAGAAAAAGTGCCGAGCTGACCAACAGCAATCCCCAGTTCCCGCGGAATGGCACGTGGAAGAAGGTTACCGCCATCCCCGCGCACAGCGCCGTGTCCGCCATCCCGATCGCAAAATATGGTGTCAACTTTCCCACCAGGATCTCCAGCGGGGTTACCGGCGTCGAGATCAGCTGCTCCATCGTGCCCCGTTCCCACTCGCGGGCGATCGTCAGAGAAGTGAGGAACGTGCCCACCACCGCCATCACAATCGCGATCACCCCGGGAACGATGAAAACGCTGCTTTCCAGGTCTTCGTTGAACCAAGTGCGCTCGTCCACCCGCAGCGCCGGCCCCGTCGTTGGCAGGCCGTAATGCTCGCGCCAGTCGAGCTGCACATGGTCCGAAAAGGCACGGATCACCCCTTCGCTGTAGCTGATACCGAGGTTGGCGGTGTTGTCGTCGGTGGCGTCGACGATCGCCTGCACGGCCACCGGACCGCCCTGCCCCAGCCTCTGCTCGAAATCGGTTGGGATGACGATCGCCAGCCGTGCCCGGCCGGCGTCGATCGCTTTGGTCAGGTCGCGGTAGTTATCCACTCGCTGTACCACGCGAAAATATTCGGAAGCGCGGAATCGCGCGGCGAGTTCCCGGCTGGCCGGACTGTTGTCGCGGTCGAAAATGCAGGTGGGAATGTGCTTTGTGTCCAGGCTAACGCCATAGCCGAACACCAACATCAGCAACACCGGCATCGCCACGACAATCGTCAAGCTACGCGGGTCGCGGCGTATCTGGATCGCTTCCTTGCGCATCATTGCCACGATCCGGTTCCACCGCATCTTCAGCTCCCCTGCCTTTCCGCTCCGTCGCTCCCGGTGGTGACGGCAACGAAGACGTCTTCCAGCGACGGCTGGATTGGCTTCATCTTTCCCACGCGGATTCCCTTACCCTCGAGGTACGGCCGCAACGCCTGCGCCGCCGTCGCCGCGTCCTTCACGACCAGGTGCAGCGCGTTGCCGAACACAGCCGCGTCAGCGACATCCGGAGCCTCCTGAAGCGCCGCCAGCGCCACGCCGAGCGGTTCGCATTCAGCCAGCAGCAGTTCGCCCTTCATCGCCGCGCGCTTCAGTTCGGCTGGCGTCCCCTGCGCCACGATCCGCCCGCGATAGATCAGCAGCAGCCGGTTGCAGTATTCCGCTTCTTCCATGTAGTGCGTGGTCACGAAGACGGTCACTCCCTCGCTCGCCATCTCGTGAATCAGGTCCCAGAATCGGCGCCGCGAAATCGGATCGACCCCCGAAGTCGGCTCGTCCAGAAACAAGATCATCGGCCGGTGCAGCACGGCGCACCCCAGCGCCAGCCGCTGTTTCCAGCCGGTGGGCAACGTCCCCGTAAGCGCCCCCTCGCGCCCGCGCAAACCAGACATCTCCAGCGCCCAGGCAATCCGCCCAGGCAGCGTCGCGATCGGCACCTGGTACATCGCGGCAAAAAAGCGCAGGTTTTCGATCACCCGCAGGTCGTTGTAGAGCGAAAATTTCTGCGACATGTAACCGATTTGCCGCCGCACCTCTTCCGCCTGCCGCGCCACGTCGCAGCCCGCCACGCTCACCTGTCCCGCAGTCGGTTTCAGCAGGCCGCAAAGAATGCGAATGGTCGTCGATTTGCCCGCCCCGTTCGGCCCCAGGAAGCCTAGGATTTCCCCGCGCCGCGCCGCGAAGCTGATGTGATCGACGGCAGTGAAATCCCCAAACCGCTTTACCAAACCGTCTACCACTACCGAAGCCTCGCCATTCATCACGCCGCCTCGTCACCCTGCTCGGTTACTACCGAGACGAACAGGTCCTCGATGCTCGGCGCCGCTTGCGCGATCTCCTCCACGGGCACACCGGCCTCTTCCAACCGCGATCTCAATTCCGGCATGCGTCGCGCCGCATCGTCGACCACCAGATGCACACCGTTGCCCACCAGAACCGCCGTCGAAACGCCTTCGGCGCGTTCGAGCAGTTCGAGCACCGCGCGCGGCTCGGGCGAAGTCACCGCAATCAACGCGCGGTGCAGGTTCCCCTTCAGCGCCTCCGGCCGGTCACACAGCAACAGCCGTCCCTGGTGCAGCAGCCCGACTCGGTGACACCGTTCTGCTTCGTCCAGGTACGAAGTGGAAATCAGGATGGTCACCCCCTCCAACTGCAGTGAGTACAGGATCTCCCAGAATTCCCTCCGCGACACGGGATCGACGCCGTTCGTCGGCTCGTCGAGCAGCAGCACACGCGGCGTATGGACCAGCGCGCACACCAACCCCAGCTTCTGTTTCATTCCACCGGAAAGCTTCCCTGCCAGCCGCTTCCGGAACGGGCTCATCCCAGCCGCCTCCAGTAGCCGCGTCGCACGTTCCTCACGCCGCACGCGCCGCACTCCGAAAAGGTCGGCGTAGAAGCGGATGTTCTCGTCCACGGTCAGCTCCTCGTACAATCCGAAGCGCTGCGGCATGTAGCTCATCTGCTTCTGTACTTCCGCCGGCTGCCGGACAATATCCGTGCCCGCCACCAGCGCTTTCCCCTCGCTAGGCGCGAGCAGGCCCGCAAGCATCCGCAGCAACGTCGTCTTGCCCGCGCCGTCCGGCCCCACCAACCCGAAGATTTCCCCTTCCTTCACGTCGAAGCTGACACCATTCACGGCCAACACGTCTGGAAAACGCCGCGACAGCCCGGAAACCTCGATCGTGCCGCTTGCTCCGTTCATTGGCCGCTTGCCTTGCCGAGTTCTATGGCGGCGTCCGCCGGCATGCCCGGCTTCAGTTCGAGTTGGGGATTTTCCAGGTCGATCTTGATCCGATAGACCAGCCTCACCCGTTCTCGTTCGGTCTGGACAGTTTTTGGAGTGAATTCGGCGCTCGACGAAATGAACGAAATGCGGCCGCGATACTTCTTGCCGGGATAAGTGTCTGTCGTTACCGTCACCTGCTGGCCCCAGCGCACGCGTCCCAAGTCAGTTTCGTTGACGTAGGCGCGCAGCCACACGTGATCGAGGTCCGCCAGAGTAACCACCGGCGTTCCCGGCGCCACCACCTCGCCGAGCTCCGCCTGCCGAACCATGATCACGCCCGCTTCCGGCGCCCGGAGCGCCGTGTACTCCAGTTCGATGCGTGCCAAGTCCAGGTTCTGCCGAGCCTGCGTCAGATTGGCGCGTTGAATCGCGATCTGCTCCTTGCGTGTGCCTTCCACCGCTTGGTCGTACGCCTCCCGGCTGCTCCTGTATCGCGCCTGTGCCCGCGCCAGATTCGTCGCGGCCACATCACGCGATTGAGCGGAAAGCGCGTCCTCTTTGAAGAGCGACTCTGCCCGTTCGAAATCGTCCTGCTTGAGCCGCAGGTCCGCTTCCGCGTCGAGCACCGCCTGATGCGCGGCCTGGATCTCCTGCTCCCGCGTTCCCGCCAACCCCAGCACCAGTTCGTCTCGCCGTACACGCACGTTGGCTTCGCCGATCCGGACCCGCTGCCGGTAATCGGCGTCATCGAGCCGAGCCAGCAGCTCACCCTTCCGCACCGTTTGCCCCTCTTGCACTGGCAGATCGACGATCCTTCCCGACACCTTGAAACCCACCAGACTCTCGTGCGCCTCGATATTCCCCGACACCTTCAGCACGTTCGACGGGGCTTTCGGCCTCGAGGAATGCCGGTAGTAATAAAAACCGGCTCCGGCAGCCGCCAGCACGATCAGCAACGCGATTCCGCGTTTCATTTCCAGCGCACCTCTTCGCGTCCTTCCCTTGTCCGCGCCGTCATCGGGCACCCAGGTAACGCTCATAATTCTTTTCGGTCGCCCCAAGCGCACGGGCCAGCGCGATCTTCGCGTCCTCGTGCTGGGTGAGCGCGGCGATGTAGTTCTCCTCAGCGCGCGCCAGCGAATCCTGCGCGGTGATCACCTCGATGTTGTCGGTCACGCCGGAGCGGAAACGGTCGCGCGCCAGCTTCAATTCCCGTTTCGCCAACTGCTGGCCCTGCCGTGCCACGTCCACCGCTTCCGCCGCCGCCTGCAGGTTCAACAGCGCCGAGCGAATCTGCTGTTCAATGGCTCGCCTCAGGTCGGCGATCCTCGCGTCTATGGCCGCGACCCGGCTGTCGATCTGCTCGCGCTCCCCGGCCCGGTCCTGGTTGAACAGCGTGAAGTGCAGCGTGCCCGAGAGCGTCATCGTCTGTCGCACCTGCCCCAGTGTTCGCCCAATGCCGCCGTAATCGCCGTCAATACTCAGCCCCGGCAGATACCGCGCATGGTTCGCCTTCCGCTGCTCCACCAGACCCGCCCGCTGCTGGGCCAGCGACAGGTAGTCGGCCCGCAGAACGAGCGCCCGATCCACGGCCAAGCCCACCTCCGGCGGCGCCAGCGGCCGGAACGCCAGCGCTTCGGTCAGTTCGATCGGTGTGCCCGGGTCCAATCCGATCCCGCGCGCCAAAGCCAACAGCGCTTGGCGCGCACCGTTCCGCGCCTCCACCAGGTTTTGCCGCTCGTTCGCCAACGCCACACGTGCCCGCAACACATCGACGCCCGTGGCCACGCCCACGCCGTGCTGCTTCTCCGCCAGTTCGTAAAGCGCTTGGGCGGTCGCCACACGCGATGCGGCGTATTTCTCCTGCGCCGCCGCAGATTCCGCGTTCAGGTAGAGCCCGGCCACCTCGCGGATCACTGCGTCGCGCGTGTCTTGGTAATCGAGGCGCGCCGCCTGTTCCTGTTTCTCGCTCGCTTTCCAGTTGTGATAGTTCTGCAAGTCGATCACCGGCTGCGAAAAATAGGCGCGGAAATCGTAGGTCCCATACGGTCCAACCACGTCAGGTACGCCCGGGAAACTGATACCAAAGGTACGCAGGTTACGCCGCTGCAGCGTCACCGGAATCGCCCCTTCGACCTTGGGCAGAAGCGCCGCTCGCCGCCGCACGCGATTCCCGTCCGCGTCGTTGATACCCGCCCGTGCAAGCAACACGCTCACGTTTGCCCGCATCCCACGCTCGATCGCATCGTGCAGACTCAAACGCAGCGGTGGCTGTTGCTGCTGCGCCCGTGCTTCGCCGGCCGCGGCCGCCAAAAGTACCGAGCACAGCACTGCCAGAAGTCTCCTCCGTCTCATCGCTCTTGGATCCCTGAAACGGTCGCCCGCCCAGACTCCGGCTGCTCTTTCAGTCCGCACAGCACGAAGTCCAGATGTGCGGCGAAGTAGCCGTCCAGATCGAGCGGCTCGCGGCGTCCTAGTACCAGCATCCACACCATCGCCGCAATCGCTGGCGCCACCAGAATCTGCGGATGGTCCACAGCGTTCGTGCGCTGGAATTCACCGGACGCGAATCCCTTTTCGAGCGCCAGCCGCAAAGCGCCCAGTCCAGGCTCGATCATTTCCCGCCGGTATATCTCGGACAGCTGAGGGAAGTTGCCGCTTTCGGCGATCAGCAGCCTGAGGATGCCCCGCGCCTTTTCGTTGCGCACCACCTCGGCGTACTGCCGTGAGAGAAATTCGACCAGCAACTGTTCCGCTGAGCCCTCAAACTTCCGCGCGAACTCGCCAAACCCTTCGAAGAGCGGGCGAATCAACCGACGGACAACGGCCCGGAAAAGCGCCTCTTTGTTCTTGAAATGGAGATAGATCGTGCCCTTGGCTACCCCCGCTCGCCGCGCCACATCCTCAAGCCGCGTAGCGGCAAAACCGTGCGCCGAGAACTCCTCAAAAGCAGCCGCGACGATCTGCTCAGACCGCCCGGTTTTCCCCGCTCGTGCGCCGTTACCCGCACGGGGCGCGCGACACGAATGGATTGTGCTACGTGGCGACATGAAGGCGCCTCGCTTTCACACCCGTCATTCCGGCCGCCGACCTATCCGGCAGCATGTGCAGCCCTGCCGTGACTGACCGGTCAGTCAGTCGAGGCCTATTCACCTTGCACTTCCATCTCCACACGCAGGCACACCTCTATGTCCCTCAGGACAGTCGGTTGGTAAAACATTTCAAGAAAGGAACGTCCTTCCGCCCGGTAAATTCCCCACGCACGGCGTCAAATCCCTCATTCCCAGCGTCAGTCTGGCCAACCACAGCAGGGAGGGAAAACCAGGGAAGAGAAAAACTAGGGGTGGGCGGCCACTACGAGGGCACCTGCCAACGACGTGCCGACGCTGCCCTCTAGCCCTTGGAGATCGGTATCGTAATGGTGAAAATCGCCGCGCTAGTGAGAATTACCAGCGGACCGGCGGGGAAACCCATAAAGGATGCCAGCAGAATCCCGATGATTGCCGATGCGATCCCGAACAATCCGGAAGCGAACGCGAACTGGCGCAGCGTCCGGCTCACGTTCCTGGCAGCAGCCGCGGGGATGGCTACCAGTGCCGCCGTCATCAATCCGCCAACCAGATCCACCCCGAGCGCGACGATGATCGCAATCGACAGCAAATAAATCAGGTTGTAGAGCCTCACGTTCACGCCGACCGTCTTCGCCAAGTCTTCCTGAATATTGATCAGCATGATTTGCGAATAGCTGCCTTTGACGGCGACCAGCACCGCCGAGCAGAGCACTACCGCCGCAATCGTTCCGTAGATTCCCACCTGCGTGATATCGCCGAGCAGTGCCGCCTCCGCCTTGTCGATGGGCAGGAAGAGAAACGCCGCCGCCACGCCTGTCGCGAAAACGATTGCCGTCAGAGCTTCCATCTGCAGCTTGGTCTTGATCTCCAGCCACCAGATCAGCAGGATACCCACTACCACGAACGGAAAGGCGCCCAGCGACAGGCTGAATCCGTACACCAGCGCCAGCGCGGCTCCCGGCAGTGCCAGGTGTCCCAACGGCCCGGCCACCACAGCCATCTTCCGCGACAGCATCAGCGTCCCCAGATAGGCCGCCGAGCCGGCGATGAAGATGCCGCTGATCAGGCTGAGCAGGAGCTGGTGGCTCATGGTTCGTTGCTTCCCGGGTGCGTGTAGAACTTCACGTGGCTGGCGTACATGTCGTTCAACACGTCCGGGGTCAACACTTCCTTCGGCACGCCGTAACATGTGTGCCCGAATCGCGAAAGGCAGAGAACGTGCGTCGAGTAGGCGTAAACGATATTGAGGTCGTGCGTGACGTTGAGGATCGTCAGCTTCTGCTCCCGCCAGATGTCTTGCAACAACGAATAGATCGTCTCGCCGCCGGCCACATCCACCGCCGTCGTCGGCTCGTCCAGAAACAGCACTTGAGGACGAGATGCCAGCACCCACGCCACCAGCATCCGCTGAAATTCTCCGCCCGAAAGATACCCCGCCCTCTTCCGCAGCACGCTTACGTCCAGCCCCAAGAGCGGCAGATACTTCTCCATCTGTTCCCGCTTCAGCTTCTTCAGCGTGAAAAAATCCTCCACAGTCAGCGGCATGTCCCGCACCGACATCTGGTTCAGACCCTGCGGCAGGTAACCAATTCTCGGCTTCCTGTGCCAGGCCACCTCCCCTTCGTAGGGCAGCAGCCCTAGCAGTGCCTTAAGCAAAACCGTCTTTCCCGACCCATTCGGTCCCAGAATGGTGAGAAATTCTCCGTCGTTCAGGGTGAAACTCAGGTCGGACAGGACCGGGGACCCATTCAGCGTCACCGTCAGGTGCTTCACGTCCAGCAGAATTTCACTCATCGCCTAGTCCAATGTTTCCGTTCCTGACGGCTGCCAAGCGCGTCACTTCTCACTTCTACGGGCGCTCTCCGCGCACTGGACCGCTGTCACAGATCGCCGGCGCCCGGTTCAAACAGCAAGTCATCGCGTACGGTGTGCTCGCCGAAATCGACCCAAGGGCCTTGCACCCACGAGCGGGGCAGCGATCGCGGACTTTCTGATTCCCTCACGTCCCCATCTGGGATTCTCTACCCACCCTGGCGGTATTCTCGCGTTCATCCTATCACGCCATGCTGGACTTCCCCCGAATCCGTGCTCTCCGGCAAGAGAGTGAGCGCTTCGTGCGCCTGCCGCTCGTCCGGCGCAGAGACTGCGAAACTTGCCCCACCTTTGGCGTGCTTTTCACCGGCCCGTCCGATTCCACCCGCCACCTTCTCCGGCAAACACAACCTCTATCCCTCCTATTTTCAGCCAGTTGAACGCCACCCCTTCGGACCTGCACTCTGGCGACAAAGATGCTGCGTCATGTCCAAAAGGTTCTTCCAAAGATTTTCGAACGTGATGGGGGATAGTGTATTCACCCTCTTCCTACGGCCGAAGTCGCCCGAAGAACCTCAGGGAGAATCCGAGATGAAGAAGAGGGGAAGCAGACGTGTCTTGTTTGTAGCAGCGACCCTGCTGCTCGCCTCACCAGCCTTTGCCACGCAAGGGCGGCCCGGAGGAGCAGGACAGGGACGCCAGCAGCGGCCAACCACCGGCCAACGACAGGGACAAACGACCTCCGGTCGCGGCACGATGGATCGCCAGCGCATCCGCGCCACCGACCAGCAGCGCGATCAACTCCGCGACTGCACTCAGACCGCCGACCGCATCCGCGAGCAGGCGCGTGACATGGATCGCCTCACCCGGTCCAAGACCTTTGAGGCCGCCAAAGCTCGTCAGCAGCGCGACCAGATCCGCGAGCAGCTCCGCACCATGGAACAACAGCACCAGCAACTGATGAACGGCATGAGCCAGGAGCAACAGGCCGCTCTGCGCAACCGTGTCGAACGAATGAGTCAGATCCGCGAGCGCGTCAATAATCAACTCGGCCGGTTGAACGAGGAACTGGCAAAACCCGATCCGAACGGAAAGCAGGTCAGGAAGACCGCTCAGCAGCTTGAGAAGGAAATGAACCGGTGGAAATCGCAGTACCGGTCCATGGAATCAGAAATGGGAGTTAAGCCCTGACCGGTTCCGGCTCCGACCAAACGGTCAATTGAGCGGCAACAGAGCGGCGAGGTATCACAGGGTACTCCAGCGTTTTTCCCCGGAGCCTCGCCGGCTCGCAAGGCCCATTCACAAACGTGCCATGCAATGCTTTGAGCAGGTGACGGGACCTGGCCCCAGCAGATCGCACTTCACGATATCAGTCGTGCGGATGGCGCCGTATCCCGCCTCGCTTGCCTCGGCAATCACGTGTGTCGGCACCTTCTGCTCCGGGCAGAAGACGCGACGGCGCGCCCGCCCCGGTCCCCAACGGCGAATCAGGAAAGCCGCCCCAATCCATGCGGCCACCACGAGGGCGGCGGAAAAAAGTAGCCATGTGATCATGCCTCACCTCCCGCGTCCGCTCGCCTCTATTATCCCACCAACTGCCGTCTCAAAAGTACCCCTGTTTCACTGCCCCTACCGGGTGGCATTGCTCACCTTTCGCCTTGACTTCGATTCGGCGTAACCCTAGTCTTCCGCCAGCGTTTTTCCCTCGCATGGGCTGGCAGCACGGAAACTCGAAAGGAGACTCGACATGGCCGGGGGCTTCAAGCAATTTCTGCTTCGCGGAAACGTGGTGGACATGGCCGTGGGCGTGGTCATCGGCGCGGCATTCGCTACGGTGGTCGCCTCCTTCACAAAGGATTTACTGACGCCGTTCATCGCGGCGATTTTTCAGAAGCCCGATTTCTCGAACCTGTCCTTCACGATCAACAAGAGCCACTTCCTCTACGGCAATTTCATCAACGCTCTGGTCGCGTTTCTGATCGTCGCTGCCGTCGTCTATTACTTTGTCGTGGTGCCGATGAACGCGCTTGTCGCCCGCTCGCACAAGGAACCGCCTGCCGACCCCACGACGCGGAAGTGCCCCGAGTGCCTGAGTGAAATCCCGATCGGAGCCAAGCGTTGCGCCCACTGCACCTCCGTCGTGACGTGAACGGGGTGCCGAAGAGAGGCGAGCCGTGCGTGCCGGAGGGTTTCGAAAGTCTGAACGCCGGCTTCCTCGATTGTGACGAACAGGGAATCGCCAACGCCTCAAACAGCTTTTGCACCGGTGCGGCACCTACGAGGCCGGCTTTCAGATAGCACCGTTGCCGAATTCGAGATGAGGTCCCGTATGGGAATTCCACGGAATTTGTGACTCGCGGCTTCAGCCGCGACATGAAGTGCTGGCCATTCGGGGGCACTAGCCCCTGAAGCCTCGCAGCATGCCGAAAACCCGGGAGAAGTGGGTTGCCAACAAACACGCACTTTCCGCCACTCCAAATCGCCACGAAAATCGTCGTCGCGCTGGCGGTGGGCCTGCTCGTCGGGCTGGAGCGCGAATGGGCGCACAAGGAACTCGGTGTGAGGACGTTTGCGCTCGCCTCCCTGCTCGGCATGCTGGCCTGGCTGATCTCGCCTGCCACGGCGGTGGTGGCGCTGATCGGCGCTGTAGTGCTTGTTGCCTTCGCCAACTTACACAGTTTCCGGGTTCACCAGCATCTTGAAATTACCACCTCTGTGGCGCTGCTCGTTACGCTTCTCCTGGGCATCCTGATCGCCCAGCAACACTATTTCACCGCTGTCGCCGCAGCGCTCCTGATGACCGGACTACTGGCTTGGAAAGCTGAGTTGGTCCGCTTGGCCGGCGACCTGAAACCGGAAGAGATTCGCGGCGCGGTGCTGATGGGCCTGCTGGCATT
Source organism: Candidatus Acidiferrales bacterium (assembly GCA_046704165.1). Classification (GTDB taxonomy): domain Bacteria; phylum Acidobacteriota; class Terriglobia; order Acidiferrales; family UBA7541; genus JAKASX01. The sequence goes on along the minus strand of JBJKSI010000035.1, from coordinate 10,602 downwards.
CGTCATTTACCCGCTACTGCCCGATCGCTATGTCGATCGCTGGCACCTGTTCAATCCCCACGAGGCTTGGGTGGTCGTGGTGGTCCTGGCGGCACTGGGCTTCCTCAACTACGTACTTCTGCGTGCGCTTGGTGGGCGGGGGCTCTACTATTCGGCGGTCTTGGGCGGTTTCGTGAATAGCTCAGCCACCGTGGCGCAGATGTCGCGTACGCTCACCGACCTGGAAATTGGAGAGACAAATCTGATCGTTTCGTCCACGCTGCTCGCCACCGGCGCCATGCTCGTGCGGAATCTCGCCGTTTTGGGAATTTTTGCGCCCAAAGCGCTGCCCTACGCCTCGGCACCCATCCTGGCGATGTCCGCCATCTGCCTTTTCTTCGCCGTTCGCCGTCGCCGCTCCGCTCCTGCCCTCCCAAGTCGGCTCGGCGTCGGCTCGCCCGTTTCCCTGCGGCGCGTTGGCGCTCTCAGCGGACTCTTCATTTTCATCGAGATCGTGGCCGCACTCGCAGCGCGCTATCTAGGCGGACACGGTTTCCTGGCTGTTGGCTTTCTCGGAGGGCTGGTTTCGAGCGCGAGCACAACGGCCGCCGCCGGTGTGCTCACCGGTGGCGGCCAGCTTTCAGCACAACTGGGAGCCTCGGCCGCCGTTCTGGCCTGTGCGGCCAGCGCACTCGTGCACGTTCCGCTCATTCGCCGCCGCGGCCAGGGAAGGCAGGCGGCATTCGTCGTCGCCCGCGTTGTATTGCTCAGTCTGGCGGTCGGCTTTGGCCTGCTTCTCTTCTGGGTTCATTGAGGCGCCGGGCCCGCCGTCAATCTCCCTTCACCACCCACTTGACCCCGATATTCAGGATGCTCAACATCACCGCGCCCCAGAACGCCGGCCAGAACCCATGCACCTCAAATCCGGGGACAAACCAGGAAGCCAGCTCCAGCAGCGCAGCGTTGATCACCAGTAACAGCAATCCAAAGGTGAGGATGATGAACGGGAACGTGATGACTTTCAGCACCAGCCCGAGCGTCGCGTTCGCCAAGCCGATCACCAGAGCGGCCAGCAGCGCCGTTCCGAAGCTGTGCACGTCGAAGCCCGGCACCACATGCGCTACAAGCAACACGCAGAGCGCCGTCAGCACCCACCGCGCAATCAGCCGGCCCATACGCCGCACCTCCCGGCAAGGTTTACGCCGGTGCCCGCTCCGGCTTCGTCAGCGCGATTGCGCCTCCCTCGCGCCGCGAAGCTCCCTCTGCACCCGGCTGTGCTTGCGGCTGTAAAAGGCATAGATGAACAGCCCGAACACCAGCCACGTCAGGAACACTTCCCACGTCAGCCAGTGCAGCGAGAACATCAGCACCAGCGAGACCAGCATGCCCATGATCGGCACGAAGGGCACCCACGGTGTCTTGAATGGCCGCTCCAGGTTCGGCTCCCGCACGCGCAGGATCCAGATGCCCGCGCAGACCACGGTGAAGGCAAACAGGGTGCCGATGCTCGTGAGTTCGTCCAGTGTGGTGATCGGTAGCGAAGCGGCCAGCGTGGCTACAACCAGGCCGATGATGATTGAAGAAAGGTAAGGTGTCCGGAAGCGCTTGTGCACTTTTCCCGCCCATTTCCACAGCAAACCGTCCTGCGACATGGTGAAGAAGATCCGAGACTGCCCCAGCAGCATCACCAGCATCGTCGAGGTCAAACCGCCAATCGCCCCGATTTTCACCAGGAAACTGCCCCACACCACGCCGGTCCTGTCCACGCCGAGCGCCAGCGGATCGCCAACGTTCAGCAGGTGGTAGGGAACCTCCGCAGTCAGCACGCCGCCAACCAGGATGTAGAGGATCGTACATATGACCAGCGAGCCGAGGATGCCGATTGGCATGTCGCGCTGCGGATTACGGGTTTCCTGGGCCGCGGTGGAAACCGCGTCGAAACCAATATAGGCAAAGAAGATGATCCCCGCCCCGCGCATCACGCCCGACCAGCCGAACTCGCCGAAATGGCCCGTGTTGGGCGGAATGAAGGGATGCCAGTTTACCGTCATCGGTGCCCAGTGCTTCGCGGACAGAAATTCCAGCACGATCCCGATGAAGACCAGCAGCACCGCAACCTTCACAACAACGATTGCGGTATTCACGTTGGCCGATTCCTGGATACCAATCACCAGGATCGTCGTCACCAGCGCGATACCGATGAAGGCGATCAGATCGAAATGCGACACCACGTGCGGCAGCTTGGAGGTGTTGATGCCCGCCAGCGTACTCAACCGCTCCCAGCGTCCGTGATATTCCACGATCGTTGTACCTGGCGCCGCCGTTACCACCGGCGGTATATGGACACCGATGTCCTGCAGAAAACTGTTGATGTAGCCCGACCAGCCGACCGCTACCGTCGCCGCGCCAAAGGCATATTCCAGCACCAGCGCCCAGCCGATCATCCACCCGACGATCTCGCCGAGGGTCGTATAGCTGTAGCTGTAGGCGCTGCCCGCAATCGGGATCAGCGCGGCAAATTCCGCATAGCAAAGCCCGGCAAACGCGCAGGCGATCGCGGCGATAATGAACGAAATCACGATCGCCGGCCCGGCATTTTCGGCCGCAACCGGTCCGGTCAGCACGAAGATGCCGGTACCGATAATCGCTCCGATGCCCAGCGTGATCAGGTTGAAGGGTCCCAGAGTCCGCTTCAGGCCGGCGGATTCACCCTCGGTCTCGCGCAACAGCGACTGCAGATCTTTCTTGGCGAACAGATTGAGGCTCATGAACGGTTGACCATCCGGAGTATTCTCCTCGTTCAAGCCGAATTCGGCCGGGAAACAGCCGGGCGTAGCCGCCCATTAAAGCACAACGTCGCTCTTCACAGCGAAAAAAGGCTGAGGGAATTGCCGTACGCCGCACGATTTCGCTAGTCTTGCCGTCGGGGGCCGTATATCTTAGCCGCCAGACGCCGGCTTCGGTTGCGGAAATCCCCGGGATTTGGCGGTCGGGCCCGCGTTCCCGGCAAATGTCACGCCGGGCCGGGAGCTTCAGTCCAGCAAGCCCGGCTCGGGCCCTGCAACCAGCCACCAGGAATGAAGCGAGGTCTGCCCATCGTGTCTACCGAGTCATCGATCCCTTCGAACGGCGCACTGCGCCACGACTGGACGCGCGAGGAAATCGCCGCCATCTATCGCCTGCCGCTGCTCGAACTGGTCTTCCGCGCCCAGCAGGTCCACCGTGCCCATCATCCCCCTAGCCGTGTCCAGACGTGCTGGCTCGTCTCGATCAAGACTGGCGCCTGCCCCGAGGACTGCGGCTATTGCCCCCAAAGCGCCCACTACAAGACCGGTGTCGCCCGCCAGGAATTGATGGACCCGCAGGAAGTAATCGGCCAGGCCAAACGCGCGAAGGAAAACGGCGCCACCCGCTTCTGCATGGGCGCCGCTTGGCGCCAGGTACCCGAAGGCCCCCAATTCGACGCCGTGGTCGAGATGGTGCGCGGCGTCGCCGCCCTCGATCTCGAGGTCTGCTGCACGCTCGGCATGCTCACCGATGCCCAGGCCCGCCGCCTGAAAGACGCAGGCCTTACCGCCTACAACCACAACCTCGACACCTCGCCCGAGTTCTACGGTAATATCATTTCCACGCGCGTTTACAAGGACCGTCTGCGCACGCTCGCTTCCGTCCGGCAGGCCGGTATCACAGTCTGCTCGGGCGGCATTCTCGGCATGGGCGAATCGGAAGACGACCGCATCGGCTTGCTCCACCAGATCGCCGGTCTACGCCCGCATCCCGAGAGCGTTCCGATCAACATGCTCGTCCGCGTCGAGGGCACTCCGCTCGCCGAAAACCCTCCGCTCGATCCGCTCGTGATGGTGCGCACCATCGCCGCCGCGCGCATTCTGATGCCCGCGTCCATGGTCCGCCTGGCTGCGGGCCGTAAGCAGATGTCGCGCGAAGCCGCCGCCCTGTGTTTCCTCGCCGGAGCGAATTCCCTCTTCATCGGCGAACGCCTTTTGACCACGCCGAATCCGCTTCCCGATGAAGACGAAGCGCTTTTCCGTGACCTCGGCCTCGAAACCTTTTCCAGCCAGGTTACCGTCCCCGGCGGTCACGGCGCCGCAATCCATGCCGAATGAATCCAGCCCTCTTCGCGAGCGCATCGCCGGGGAACTCCACCGGCTACGCCGCGAGCGCCTGTTTCGCACGCTCGATTGCCCACCGGGCATACCGCTTTCCTCGAACGATTACCTCGGCCTCGCCCGCGATCCACGCCTGGCGGAAGCAACGATTCGTGCCGTCCGCGAAAGCGGCCGCGTCGGCTCGACCGGCTCCCGCCTGCTCGCGGGGAACTCAGCGGATTGGGAGGCGGCTGAACGCGAATTCGCCTCTTTCGCCGGCACGGAGGCCGCGCTCTATTTCTCATCCGGCTTCGCCGCCAACGTCGGCCTGCTCTCGGCACTCCTCCGTCCCGGCGACATGGTCTTCTCCGACAGCCTCAACCACGCCAGCCTGATCGACGGCATGCGCCTTTCCGGTGCGCGCAAGGTGATCTACCCTCACGCCGATATGGCCCGGCTCGAGGAAGCCATGGTCAAGCACCGCGACGACCCCGGCGCGAAGCTCATCGTTACTGAAAGCCTCTTCAGCATGGAGGGCGACCTGGCTCCGATGGCCAAACTCGTCTTCCTCGCCCGCACCTATGGCGCCGAACTCATCGTAGACGAGGCCCACGCCGTCGGCGTCTTCGGTCCTGAGGGACGTGGGCTCGCGTACGAATCGGGCATCGCTGACGAACTGCTCGCCGTCGTCCACACTTGCGGCAAAGCCCTCGCCAGTGCCGGCGCTTTCGTCTGCTCCGGTACCGAGCTCAGGGATTTTCTCGTCAATCGTGCGCGCAGCTTTATTTTCAGCACCGCTGCACCCCCCTACCTTGCGCACCAGATCCGCGCCGCCGTCTCGCTGGCCCGCTCGATGGAGGCCGAGCGCACCCATCTCCAGGCACTTGCCTCAACCCTTCGGGGAGCCCTACGCGCCGAGGGATTCGACGTCCGCACCAGCGCCTCGCAAATCGTCCCCGTCGTCGCCGGCACGAGCGAAACGGCGCTCTCTTGGGCCGAGGGCATTCGCGAAGACGGCTTCGACGTTCGCGCCATTCGCCCGCCCACCGTTCCCGAAGGGACAGCGCGCCTTCGCCTCTCGCTCACCGCCTCGCTCACCCACGGAGACGTCAACCGCCTCCTCCGCGCCTGCCTCCGCGCCCGCGAACGCACGCGAACGACGGCTGAAACCCACTCGCGTGGATAACGCGAAACCCGGCTTCCAGGTTCGTCCCCGCTTGCGAAATTCCTGTCACCCGCTACGCTAATGTTTTTACAAGGTCAACCCAAATGGCATCCGAAGGCTTTTTCGTCACCGGCACAGACACCAATGTAGGCAAGACGGTCCTTTCCGCGCTGCTCGTCGCCGCGCTCGACGCTGTCTATTGGAAACCCATCCAGACCGGCGTCACCGAAGGCACGGACCGCGAAACGGTTATCCGTCTCGCCGAAATTCTCCGATCGCAAACGCGCGAGGAATGTTTCCGCTTCGACCCTCCCGTTTCCCCGCATCTGGCGGCGGAATGGGCCGGTGTGCGCATCGACTTGGGGACGATCCGCAAGCCACCGATAGAACCGGGAACGCAACTCGTGACCGAAGGCGCCGGCGGTGTGCTGGTGCCGATCAATGAATCCGAGCTGATGATCGATCTCATGCGCCGCTTGTGCCTGCCCGTGCTCGTCGCCGCGCGCAGCACGCTCGGCACGATCAACCACACGCTGCTTACACTCGCCGAACTCGGCCGCGAGCACGTCCCCGTCTCGGGCGTCGTCCTGATCGGTCCGGAAAACGCGGACAATCGCGCCGCGATCGAGCGCTACGGCTCGCGCCCCGTGGTCGGCGAAATTCCGCAACTCGACGAAATCAACCGCGCCACGCTCCGCGAAGTGTTTCGCACAAAATTCGATTCCCGGGTGTTCGCATGAAGCCACTCGAAATCTGGTACCCCTTCTATCAGCCCGCGCAAGACCCTCCGCCGCTCCGCATCGCCCGCGGTGAGGGGGCATATCTCTACACGGACGACGGTCGCCGGCTCCTCGACGGCATTTCCTCCTGGTGGACCAATCTCCACGGCCACAACCATCCCCGCATCATGGCCGCGCTCGCCGAGCAGACAAAGCATCTCGACCACGTCCTGCTCGCCGGGTTCACCCACGAGCCCGTGGAAAAGCTGACGGAAAAACTTGGCCGCGTTCTCCCTCCGGGTTTGAGGCGAATCTTTTTCTCCGACGACGGCTCAACCGCCGTCGAAGTCGCCCTGAAAATGGCGGTCCAGTTCTGGCGCAACACAGGCCGCCCGGAAAAGCGCAGCATTGTCGCGCTCGCAAATGGCTATCACGGCGACACCGTCGGCGCGATGTCCGTCGGCGACGATTCCGTTTTCACCGAATCCTTCGGCCCGCTGCTCTTCCCCGTCAAGCGCGCCCACAGCGCCTATTGCTACCGCTGCCCAGTTGGCAAGAAACGCGAATCCTGCCGGATCGACTGCGCCGATCATCTGACCGAAATCCTCGAAAAGAGCCACGGAGAAATCGCCGCCGTCATCGTCGAGCCGCTGCTACAAGGCGCTGGCGGCATGATCGTCCACCCACCGGAATTTCTCCAGGAAGTGCGCCAAACGTGCTCGCGCTGGGATGTTCTGCTGATTGCCGACGAGGTCTTCACTGGTTTCGGCCGCACCGGCCGCATGTTCGCCTGCCAGCTCGCAGGCGTCGAGCCCGATCTGATGTGCATGTCGAAAGGAATCACCGGCGGCGTTCTGCCCCTGGGTGCCACCGCCGCCACTGAGCGCATCTACGAAGCGTTCCTCGGAGCCATGCCCAACCGCACCTTCTACCACGGGCATTCCTTTACAGGAAATCCGCTCACCTGCGCCACCGCTATCGCCAACCTCGAGATTTTCGAGACGGAGCCGGTTTTCGACCGCATCGAGGCCATCGCCGCCATCCACCGGGAACGCCTCGCTGCGCTCCGCTCGCATCCCGCCGTGGGCGACGTGCGCCAGCTCGGCACAATCGCCGCCGTCGAAATTGCTGCCGACGACGCCGGCTACAGCTCTTCTCTCAAGCCGTCGCTCTACCGCTTTTTCCTGGGAAAGGGCATCCTGCTTCGCCCGCTCGGCAACGTCATCTACATCGTCCCGCCCTACGTCACCATGCCGACCGACCTGCACCGCATCTGGGACGCCATCACCGAGGCGATCGATCTCACCCACCGTTCCTAGCAGTCCTCGACAGGGGCGGGTTTCAAACCCGCCCGGTCATCCGCCCTCCCTGCCGCTACTTTTCCATCTCCCCCAGTGCCGACAGGGTCTCCGACGGATCGGGCCGAATCGTGTAATCGGGATCGAACTCCGCGTAGCGGATCACTCCCGCCTTGTCGATCACAAACCGCGCCGGCATCGGCAGTTCCCACGAATCGTCGCCGTCATACCGCGGCAGATCGATCTTCATCGCCGTGTAAACCCGTTTCAGCTCGCCCGGAACCTGAAATACCAGCCCGAACTGGCGCGCCACCTCATTGCCGCGATCGCTGAGAATATCGAATCCCACCCCGTTCTTTTCTACGCTGTGACGCACGAACGGATCGATCATCGGCGAAATCCCCGCCACCGTCGCCCCCAACTCCTCGAATTTTCCTCTTGCCGCCTCCAGAGCTACCAGCTCCAGGTTGCAGTAGGGTCACCACACTCCGCGGTAGAAGCTCAACACCAGAGGTCCGCGCTCCAACCAGTCTCGCGAACTTCGCCGCTCACCGCGGTCGTTCACCAAAGCAAATTCCGGCGCACGGTCGCCCGGCTTCAGCACCCGCTCCCGTATTCCTGAATCCCGCAAGTCGTCCGTCGCTTGGTGCATGATCCGCACCCACTCCGGGTTCCGCTTCGCCTCGCGCTCTTCCCGCATCGCCACCAAGTCTTCTCTCAATCCCATTGTCAACAACCCTCCCGAGTTCCTCATTCATAATTTAGGATACACAACCGCATGGTCGCGATGCGCCCGATAAAACTCCGCCTCCTTTCGCTATTTCTCCCGCATTACCGGAACGCTGGCGATCAGGTCGTAGTGGCCGGCGGGCAACTCGAACGAATCGATCGCGGCGGGGATGGCCGGATTTTGCGCCTCGATTCGGCCAACGGCGGCGAAGAACTTGTCGATGCCGTCGGGCGAGGAGGTGACGAAGGAATAGTTGACGGTATTCGATGAGCCGGGCGTGTGAACGAGCGGAGTGAAAAGCTCATAGCCGACCACGTCTCCATCCTTCACCATCTTGTCCAGCGCCGGCCGGACAAACTTCTCAAACAACCCGCTCCAGTCGCCGACGTGCCCCGGCTTGATCGTGAAGTGTCCAAACCATAGGTAGCCATTGTGAAAAGTCCCCGGCCGTCCGCCATACATTGTCGACTGGAAAAACTCGTCCGCATGCCGGGAACCGTCGAGCACGGGAGCCGCTGCAGCCGTGGCTCCGACTGCGTTCAGCGCTCGCAGGATGTTTCCCACGCTTGTCGCCTGAAACCAACTGCAGTGCGTGAACCCATGGACCTGGTGAACTTCGTAAGCGCAGGTTCCATAGCCGGTCAGCGTCCCTTCATCGACTAGCTTGTCAAACACCGGCTGCGTGCTCTCCAGGAATTTTGCCATCTGGCCCCAGTGCGCCCGTGGTACGCCCCAAAGCGATACGTAGGTGTAGAGCGTGTGCTGCGGAGCTTCCTGCGTCTCTGCCGGAGCTGCGGCCACGAGCGAAAGGCACAATAATCCCGCAAAAACCATCAACGCTTTTCTCATGGATCCTCCAGGAACACGGAACGTAATGCAGCGCCGCTATTCTAGGCGCATCCGTGGGGAAATCAACGGGAAGTGGCCACAGGCTTCAGCCTGTGGCCTTCTCCTGCCACTCAACGATCTCGCGACAGGAGGCACAGCCCCGCTACTCCTGCCGCAGCGCCTCCACCGGGTCGACCCGCACGGCCCGCCGCGCCGGCAGGTAGCAGGCCACCAGCCCCGCCAGCATCAGCAGGATCGACACGCCCACGAATGTCACCGGGTCTGTCGCACTGACGCCGTACATCAAACCGCTCATCAGCCGCGTGGCCGCAAACGATGCGCCGAGCCCGATCGCCACTCCCGCAAGCACCAGCTTCGTTCCCTGCCCTATAACGAGTCTCAGCACGTCCCCCGATTCCGCCCCGAGCGCCACTCGAATCCCGATTTCGCGCGTCCGCCGGCCGACGGAATAGGAAATCACGCCGTAAATCCCCACCAGCGCCAACACCAGGCCCAGCGCGCCGAACAGCCCGAGCAGGAGCGATTGCGACCGCGGCTCGGCATACGATGTGGCGACTACCCGGGTCATGGTTTTCAGGTGGGTGATCGGCTGGTCCTTGTTTACCGACCAGACGCGATCTTCAACGGTTCGAGCCGCCGCCATCGGCTCGGTTTTGGTCCGAACGAGCAGGGCAAGCCGCGCGTACGTTCCCCACCCCGCTTGGGTCTGCGCGATAGGTTGGTAGATGGTCGGAGCGGACTTGCGGGATGGACTCACGTCGCGCACGTTGTCGACCTCTCCGACAATCTCGCTCCAAATGGGGTGGTGCTTTTTGTCGCGGCGAAGCGAAATGTGGTGTCCGATCGGACTATTGTTTCCAAAATAGCGGCGAGCAAACGCCTGGTTGACGATGGCTACCGGCTCGCTGCCGGCGCGATCGCTTTCGTTGAAATCGCGGCCGGCAAGCAATGGAATGCCGAGAGTGGTGAAGTAGCCGGGCGTGATTCCGTTCCAGTCGGCCATGAGTTCGTGGCCTTTCGAGGGCATAGGCAGGCCCGAGATGAGGAACTCAACCTCAGCACGGAAACCGGCGAGCGGCACCCGGATGGATGCCGAAGCGCTTTCCACTCCAGGTGTCGCGCGCACCTTTTGAAGAACTTCATTACCATAGGCAACGGATTGCGTGGACGTCTTGAACTGATGCGCACGGAAATCGAGCCGCATGGTCAGCACCCTGTTGGGCCGAAAGCCGAGCGGAACGGCGGAAAGACGCGCGAAGCTGCGCAGCATGAGCCCGGCGCCAACTACCAGCACCAAGGCCAGCGCAACTTCGCCGACCACGAGCAACTGGCGCAGGCGGCTCTGGCGCGGACCGGCCGAACTTACCTCGCGTCCGCTACCCGCTTCGCGCATCGCCGCCGTCAGTTGGTCACGGGAAACGAGAAATGCCGGCATCAGCCCGAACAAAATTCCCGCAACAACCGAAGCGCCCAGCGTGAACCAGAGCACGTGAGCGTCGATTTTTAGATGCTCCAACCGCGGCGTGTTCAGTAGGATCAGCGACCGCAAGCCGCCCGTCGCCAATGTGGCCAGCAGTAGCCCCGCCGCACCGCCCCCCAGCGCAAGCAGGAGACCCTCGATGAGCAATTGGCGAACGAGGCGGCTGCGCGAGGCGCCGAGCGCGGCGCGAATTGCCAGCTCGTGCGTTCGCGACCACGCGCGCGCCAGATACAGGTTGCCCACATTGGCGCAGGCGATCAGCAACACCAAGCCGAC
>JBJKSI010000034.1:0-22789 GCA_046704165.1 Candidatus Acidiferrales bacterium | reverse complement strand
CAATACACCTCGCGCAGCACCGGCGCTCCGAAGGGCGTCGTCGTCACTCACGCCAACCTCTTCGCCAACATCCGAGCGATGGGCGAGGCAATCGGCGTCGGCCCGGGCGATCGCGCCGCCAGCTGGCTGCCGCTCTATCATGACATGGGACTGATCGGCGCTTGGCTGATGCCGCTCTACTTCGGCCTGCCGCTGGCTTTGATCTCACCGGTGAGCTTCCTCACCCATCCGGTGCGCTGGCTCCGCATGATTCATCGGCACCGCGCCACGCTTACTGCCGGCCCGAATTTCTCTTACGAGCTGTGCCTGCGCAAAATTCCCGACGCGGAGCTGGAGGGCCTGGACCTTTCCTCGCTGCGCGGCGCCATGAACGGCGCCGAGCCGGTGCTTCCGGAGACCCTCGAGCGCTTCTCGGCGCGGTTCGCCCGCTGCGGCCTGCGCCCGCATTCGGTGATTCCCGTCTACGGCCTGGCGGAGGCCACGTTGGCTGTCAGCGCCCCACAGCTCGGCCAACCCGCGCGCGTCGACAGGATCGACCGCGAAAAACTGGAGATCGATGGCCGTGCGGTGCCCGCTCCCGACGATCCCCACGCTCTGGCCTTCGTCTCGGTGGGCCGGCCGATCGGCTGTGAAGTGCGCATCGCCGACACCAATGGTCGCGAGGCGGGCGAACGGGTAGAGGGCGAGCTCTGGTTCCGCGGCCCCTCTGCCACCCAGGGATATTTCCGCTTTCCCGAGGCGACCGCCGAGATCCGGCGCGAAGACGGCTGGGTGAATTCAGGGGACCGCGCCTACCGCGCCGATGGCGAACTCTTCATCACAGGCCGCACCAAGGACATCGTCATCAAGGGCGGCCGCAATCTGTATCCGCACGAGATCGAGGACGCCGTGAGCCACATCTCCGGCGTCCGGCCCGGCTGCGTCGTCGCCTTCGGCGTGCCCGACCAGAGCACGGGCACAGAGCGGCTGGTGGTCGTCGCTGAGACAAGAAAACCTGGCGACGGCCGCGACATCCGAGCAGCCGTGGTTGAAAAGACCAGCGAGGCGGTCGGCGTACCGCCAGATGTGGTGCGCCTCCTGCCGCCGCACGCGATCCCGAAGACTTCCAGCGGCAAACTGCGCCGCTCCGAGACCCGCCGCATCTATCTGGAGGGAAGACTGGGCGTCCCGCCAAGTCCGCCCTGGCGTCAGATCGTTCGCCTCTCGGCCCGTAACCTGTTTTCCCGGCAAGGCCGGCTGGTGCGACTGTTTGGCCGGCCGCTGGAGCGGCTCTACGGCGTCTACGCGATGCTCACCTTCGCGCTGTGGCTGGTGCCCACGGCGGCGTTGGTTTCGCTGGTCCCTTCCCAGACCGCCGCGCGCCGCATCGCCTCCTGGTCCTGCCGTCACTTCCTCTGGATGGCTGGCTGCCGGGTGCGCGTGGAAGGGGGGAAAGTTCTCGAACGATTACGGCCGGGCGATGTGTGGCCGTGCGTGATCGTGGCTAACCATACCAGCTATCTCGACGTGATCGCCCTGATCGCCTACCTGCCGCTACGCTGCCTCTACTCGGCCAAGCAGGAGGTGCTCGACTGGCCGCTCTTCGGCACGATTTCAAGGAAAATGGGGCAACTCGGCTTCGACCGTAGCGACCCGCGAGCGCGCGTGCGGCAGGTGGAGCAGATCGAGCAGGCGTTGCGAGAGGACTTCTCAGTGGTCGTCTTCCCGGAGGGAACGTTCACCCCGGCGCCCGGAATCCGCCCGTTCCAGCTCGGCGCCTTCAAGGCCGCCGCGGCAGCCAGCCGGCCGGTGGTTTCACTGGCGATTCGCGGAGCGCGGGAAATCTGGCGCGACCACACGCTGCTGCCTCGTCCCGGCCGCATTACGATCACCTTTTGCCCGCCCGTCGAGCCGGCGGGAAACGACTGGAAACAGATCGTCGACCTGCGCGACGCGTCTCGCGAAGCCATCGCCGGCCCCGCCGGCGAGCCTCTGCTCTGATTGCTATTCGCCGCTGCTTCCACTCCGCATCGAAACTCTACCCTGCGCGCCAACCCCGCGCACCCCGCGTGGCATCCACCAGAAAGATACGGGGACTGAACGAAAGAGAGGAGAACCTCGATGCGCAAACTTCTTCTGCTGCTGGCGTTGCTCGCCATCGTTCCCTGCACTGCGCGGGCGCAGGGCCTCCAATTGTTTGGCGGCTACTCCTACCTTCGGCTCAAATCCGCGGGTACGACCACCAACACGAACGGCTGGGAGGTCTCGGGTACGCTGAAGAACTCCTGGCTGGGGCTCACTGCCGATTTCAGCGGCCATTACGGCACCACGCTCGGCTCGAATTCGAGCCTGCAGACGTTTCTTTTCGGTCCGCAGCTCTCGTTGCCGCTGCCAGTCTTCTCACCCTTCGCGCACGTGCTCGTGGGCGGAGCCAGGGAAACACTGGGGAATGTGTCGGATACCGCCTTCGCCACAGCCGTTGGCGGCGGCGTCGACACCCACCTCGGACCCCTGCTCAGTTACCGCCTGTTTCAGGTGGACTATCTCGCCACTCACTTCGGCGGCAACACGCAGAATCAGTTACGGATCAGCACTGGTCTCGTGCTCAATTTCTAGACCGGTATTGAGCTCTTAAGTCCGTTCCCTTCCACAGCGGAAAGGGAAGAGAAGCGGCCTGAGCTTCCGCGGGCAGGAGCGCGAGCGGCCGTGCCGGACGCCTGGCGACAGGTCCGGCGGTCGCAGCGCTGACCGGCCAGGCTACGATGCATCGTTCCCGCCGGAGGCGGCATCCTAACCGGCAGAGGCGGGAGAAAAGGGGACTCCCATGGCTCAGCATTCACTCGAAACCGTAGGTGTTCGTTACACAGGATGGGCAGCGCTTGACCGCGATCCCCAGGATGATCGGGTGGAATACCACTGCCCTCATTGCGGAACGGCCGGCTGGAAGCCGGCGCGACATCCGCGTAGCGAATATCGGTTTTCCGACGGATTCCTGCAGGACTTGCAGGGAGAAATGTCGGTCTGCCGCCAGTGCCGGCAGCGCTTGCGGATTGTGCCCGTGGTATTGGTGCACGACGCGAACGAAAAGCGGCGCTTCGAGGCCGTGTTTGCGCCCGAACTGGCCGCGAGCGCGTGAAGGTCCGGCTTGGCAACTCCGGCTTTCGTAAGGGTACAGGTTCGGCCCTGTCGAAACCTTCGCGTTGTCAATGCGGCTTCAGCCGCTGAAAGCTGCCGCTTCGGGTTGCCGCACCGGACAAGAAAGAGCACTTGGCGAGCGGCTCAAGAGTCCACGTCACACGGGCCATTCGCGGCCCAGCCGCAGATGGTGCTTGACGAGTCCGGCCTTCACCCGCTCGAAGGCTTCTTCCACGGTGTCGGCGAACTGAAGCACGCCGTATTCGTGCTCGTCGATCGTGCCCCAGCGCACCATCTCACTCCAGTGCAGCACCCTGTCCCAGTAGCGGCGTCCATAGATCAGTACGAGGTGATGGCGGCCGAGCTTGCCGGTCTGCATCAGCGTCAGCATCTCCCACAGCTCGTCCATCGTGCCGAAACCACCGGGGAAAACGATCAGCGCCTTGGCAATCTGAGCGAACCAGAGTTTCCGCATGAAAAAGTAATGGAAATTGAGGTCAAGCTCGGGGCTGATATAACGGTTCGTGCGCTGCTCGTGCGGCAACTCGATGCCCAGGCCGAGCGTTTTCCCGCCTGCCTCGGCGGCCCCGCGATTGGCCGCTTCCATGATGCCTGGTCCACCGCCCGAGCAGATGACGAAACGCCGGGGCCGCTCGCCGAGCGTCAGCGCCCAGGCGGTGATGCGGCCGGCGAGTTGGCGTGCTTCTTCGTAGTAGCGCGACATCTCGAAAACGTCGCGCGCCTTGCGCAACCGTGCGCGTGCGGCAGCGTCGCGCCGCTTTCCTACCGCCCGCCGTGCCCGTTCGAGCCGGGTGCGCGCTTTGTCACGCGGCAAAATGCGCGCAGAGCCGAACATCACGATCGTATCCGCCACGCCTTCTTGCTGCAGTCGGGTGAGCGGGTCGATGTATTCGGCCAGAATGCGCAGCGGCCGCGCCGGCGTGCTTTTCATGAACCGGTCGTCGAGGTAGGCAAGGCTCACTTTCGGGGACACCTTCATCGGTTCTCTCCCCTCGGCAAACAGAGTCCTGCCGATTCTAAGAGAATGCCCCCCGCGCGGCCAGTCCGCCGGCGCCTGAGGGCAAAAATACGGGATTTCTCGCTTCCAATCGGTTAGAGTTTTAGTATGAGGATTCGTGCGTGTTTGGCGGTTCTCGTCCTGGCCGTGATGGTGGCGGCCGTGCCCCTCTGTGCCCAGGGACAATTCCCTAATGGCCCCGTACACGTGAAGCCGGGGCAGGTAGCTGCACCCAAGCCGGCCGCGCCGGTCCATCAGCAGCAACAGCCCTTCCGCGTGCGCGTCAACGTGGTGCGCCTCCCGGTGTCCGTCCGCGGCCCTCACGGCAATCTGGTGCTCGATCTCGGGCCGGAAGATTTCCAGGTGTACGACGACCACAATCTCGAGCACATCCTGTCGTTCATCCCCGGCGGCAATCCGGTCTCAGCCGTGCTCGTGCTGGAAGATAGCGACCGCGTCAGCCCGTTGCTGCCCGCCGTACGCAAGACCGGGATCATCTTCACCCAGGTGGTGATGGGTGGCAACGGCGTAGGGGCGGTGATTGGCTTCGCCGATAAAGCGCACGTGCTCGTCCCCTTCACCGCCGACCACGACAAGGTGCAAAAAGCTATCAACGACGTGAAATCCGGAAACGATGGCGCCCACCTCTACGACGCACTGGGCCAGGCGGTCCGGATGCTTGAAAATCAGCCAACCGACCGGCGCCGCGTCATCGTCGCCGTGGCCGAGTCGGTCGACACCGGCAGCTTGGCAAAACTTGGCAGCGTGCTGCGCGCCGCACAGCTGGCCAATATCTCCATCTACACCATCGGTCTTTCCACTACCGAGGCCGAACTCCGGGCCTCACCCCAGCAATACTCCGGCCCGTCATTCGGTCCGCCCGGCACCTTCTCGCACCCGGGGTATCCCGGCGTGCCGCAGACGCCAACCACAATGTCCGAGGAATCGGGCAACATCAATCTGCTCGCTCTGGTGAAGCGTCTGGTGAAGATGGGTGTGAACCTCGTGTCGCCCGAGGCGCTGGCGGCCGCCAGCACGGCCACCGGCGGAGAGCACATCAAGACGTTCCACGATCGCTCGATCGTCGACGCGATGAACCGCATCGGCACCGAACTGCACGCCGAGTATACCCTTGCCTATCAGGCGCCGACGGGACCCCCGGGTTATCACGAGATCGACGTCAGGGTCACGCGGCCCGGTTACACCGTTCGCACGAGACCCGGCTATTTCCTCGCTCCGGCAAACGGCTCGACCGGCGGTCCCTAGACCGGACTCCTCTTTCCCCCGTTTCCGGCCCGCCTGGCGAGCCTGACGGATCGGAGACAGCCGTCTTAGAGTCGGCGCGCGAAGTCGGCCCGGCCACGAACACAATACGGAGGATCTGCCGACCGTTGCTGTTTCGAGTCCGACCATGAAAATCGGTTTCCGCCTGGCGCTGCTTTTCCTGGCCGCCCTGATGGTGGCGATGCCACGGGCCGTGCGGGCACAGACCACAACCAAACAACCAGTCCACGTCCCGCCTGGACAGGTCCTCTCTCCCACTCTCGCCAACTCCGGGCAGACGCCACAGCGACCGTTGCGCGTGCGGGTGAACTTGGTGCGGCTCCCAGTCACCGTGCGCGGCCCGCATGGCCATCTGGCCATCAACCTCGGCCCCGAGAATTTCCTGGTCTACGACAACGGAAATCTGCAACACATCCGCCATTTCGACGTCGGTGGCAGCCCGATGTCCGTGGTATTGGTGGTCGAAACCAGTTCCCGCGTCTCGCCGCTGCTGCCCACCATTCGCAAGACGGGCATCCTGTTCACCGATCTGGTACTGGGTGCCAACGGTGAAGGAGCGCTGATCGGCTTTGGGGACAAGACGCACCTGCTCGTTCCCTTCACCGCCAGCCATGACCGCCTGGAGAAAGCCATCCACGATCTGAAATCCGGCGACAGCGGCGTCCACCTCTATGACGCGCTTTATCGGGCCGTGCAGATGCTTCAGGATCAGCCGCAGAATCGCCGCCGCGTCATCATTGCCATCTCCGAATCCAAGGACACGGGCAGCCTCAACGGCATCGAGAGCGTGCTTCGCGACGCCGAACTCGCCAACATCTCCATCTACACGATCGGCCTTTCCACCGCCTCCGCCAAGGTCCGCGCCAAGCCCACCCAGGCTTCCGGGCCGCAGTTCGGCCCTCCCGGCACATTCTCCAACCCGGGCTATCCAGGCGTGCCCCAGACGCCCTTGTCGATGCGACAGCAGTCGGGCAACGTGAATCCGCTGCCTCTGATCGAAATGCTGGTAAAGATGGGAGTGCACCTGCTCTCGCGCAAGGCACTGAAGGCCGCCGCTGCCGCCACCGGAGGCGATCACGTCTCCGCCCTCCGCGACAGTTCGATCCAGCAGGCGATAAGCCGGTTTGGCCGGGAGATGAACGCCGCATACACGATTGCCTATCGTGCCCCGACGAATGGCCCATGGGGCTATCACACCATCACCGTCAAGGTTACCGAGCCCGGATACAGCGTCCGCACGCGGCCAGGCTATTTCATCGCCCCGCCCAACGGTTCCACCCCGTCGAAGCCCTGAATTTTTCTTGGAAAATCTATTGCAAAAGCACCGCCCGGAAGGAAGGCCGGCGGCCCGGGGCGCAGCGCACCGCCGGGCCGCCAACCGTGTGACCGGATTACTGCTCGGTGGACGTTTCCGCTTCCTCGACGCCGTTCTCGTGAATCACCGCGGCGGCGGCAATGCGATCTTCTTCTTCCAGCCGCAGCAACCGCACGCCCTGCGTCGAGCGCCCGGCGGAGCGAATCTCGGCGGCGTGGACGCGGATGATCTTCCCCTGCTCGGTGATGATCATCACGTCCGATTCCTCTTCCACGAGCAACGCCGAAACCACCTTGCCGTTGCGCTCGGTGGTCTTCAGGTTGATCACGCCCTTGCCCCCCCGGCTGATCAGCCGGTATTCAGCCAGCGGCGTGCGTTTGCCGTAACCCTTTTCGCTTACGGTGAGCATCAGCGAGGTGAGTGACTGCCGCAACGAATCGCTGGGGATCTCGTCCAGCTCCTCGGTCTTCACCTTGAAATCCTCCTTCAGGATCTCGAAGTCAGGCTGGACCGTGTCCATGCTCACCACCCGGTCGTCCTTGGCTAGGTCCATTCCTCGGACGCCGCCCGCGGGCCGCCCCATGGGTCGCACCTCGGTCTCGCGGAACAGGATCGCCTGGCCGTTGTGGCTGGCGAGGAAGATCAGCTGGCGCCCGTCGGTGATGTTGGCGCCGATCAGTTCGTCATCTTCGCCCAGGTTGATAGCGATGATGCCGGAGGAACGGGGATTGGAGAATTCCGCCAGGCGGGTCTTCTTGACCGTGCCTTGACGGGTGGCGAGGAAGACGAAGCGGCCCTCCTCCTCAAGATTCCGCGCCGGCACCACTGCGGCCAGCTTCTCGCCCTCCTGGAATTTCACCAGCGAATGGATTGCCTTGCCGCGCGACGCCGCCGCAGCTTCAGGAATCTCGTAGACCTTCACCCAGTAGATGCGGCCCAGGCTGGTAAAGAGCAGGATGTAGCTGTGCGCAGAGGCAATGAACAGGTGCTCGACGAAGTCCTGTTCCCGCGTCTTGGCTCCGATCCGCCCCTTACCGCCGCGCAACTGATGCCGGTAGACGTCCACTGGCGTGCGCTTGATGTAGCCGGAGTGGCTGACGGTGATCGCCATCTCCTCGTCGGGAATCAGGTCCTCGAGCTGGATCTCCTCGACCCGGTCGACGATCTGCGTTCGCCGCTCGTCCCCATACGCCTTCTGCACCTCGCGCAGCTCGCCAACGATCACCTGCATCAGCTTCTTCTCGCTCGCCAGGATCTCCTTCAGCTCGGTGATCTTCTGCTGGATCGCCTTCAACTCTTCCAGGATCTTCGCCCGCTCCATCTGGGTGAGCCGGTGCAGCTGCAGGTCGAGGATCGCCTGCGCCTGCCGCTCGCTGAACTCCCAGCGCTCCATCAACCCCGTCCGGGCTTCCGCCGGCGATTTCGACGCGCGAATCAGCTTGATGATCTCGTCCAGATGGTCGAGCGCCTTCTCGTAGCCGAGCAGGATGTGCTCGCGCTCCTCGGCCTTGCGCAAATCGTATTGCGTGCGACGGCGCACCACGTCCACCCGGTGCTCGATGAAGTGGCGGATGATCTCCACCAGCCCCATCTCCCGCGGCTGTCCGCCGACGATCGCCAGCAGGATCATCCCGAACGAGTCCTGCATCTGCGTGTACTTGTACAGGTTGTTCAGGATGATTTCCGGCTCCTCGCCGCGCTTCACCTCGATCACGATCCGCATGCCCTCGCGGTCGCTCTCGTCGCGTACGTCGGCGATGCCCTCGATCTTCTTGCTCTGCACCAGGTCGGCAATCCGCTCGATCAGCTTCGCCTTGTTCACCTGATAGGGAATCTCGGTGACGACGATGTTTTCCCGGTCTTTCGATACCTGCTCCACCGCCGCCTTGGCCCGCATGGTGAAGGTGCCGCGTCCGGTCGTGTAGGCCTGCTGGATACCTTCGCGGCCCCACAAATAACCGCCGGTCGGGAAGTCCGGCCCAGGCACCAGATTCATCACCTCGGCCAGCGAGGCATTCGGCTTGTTGATCAGCAGGATCGCCGCTTCGACCACCTCGGTCAGGTTGTGCGGCGGGATGTTGGTGGCCATGCCAACGGCGATGCCGGTCGCGCCGTTCACCAGCAGATTCGGCACCCGCGTCGGCAGCACGATCGGCTCCTGGTCGGTCTCGTCGAAATTCGGGCTGTGATCGACGGTTTCCTTCTCGATGTCGGCCAGGATCTCGTCACTGATCCGCGCCAGCCGCGCCTCGGTATACCGCATCGCCGCCGGCGGGTCGCCGTCGATCGAGCCGAAGTTCCCTTGGCCGTCGACCAGCGGGTAGCGCAGGTTGAAGCCTTGGGCCAGCCGCACCAGCGCGTCGTAGATCGGCGCGTCGCCGTGCGGGTGGTATTTCCCCATCACCTCACCGACGATCTTGGCGCACTTGCGGGTGGGCCGCGTGGAGGTGAGCCCCAACTCGTACATGCCGTAGAGAATGCGCCGCTGCACGGGCTTCAGCCCGTCGCGCACGTCGGGCAGCGCCCGGCCGATGATCACGCTCATCGCGTAGTCGAGATACGACCGGCGCATTTCCGCTTCGATATCGACCGGAAGCATCACGCTCTGTGGTTTTTCGTCAGCCATGCTTGACTCTCCGTAGGTACCGCCAATTCCGCTTTTTCGCCCCGTCCGGGACTCCGTGCTATGCCCCGCCCGTCTCGCTCACTCCGCGCTCCAGCACGAACGCCTTCACGGCTTCGAACGCCGCGGCGGCATTGGAAAACCGTTTCTTCGCGAAATGTTCCTCGAGCGCGCGGGCCAACTGCTCGGCCGCGTCCGCGTCGCCACATTCCACCGCGACACCGCCCAGCGTGTCTGGCTGCGCGGTCTTCAGCGCACGAAACCCTTCGCACCGCATCCCGCCCAGCCCTGGCGCCGTCTCCCAGCTCAGTTGGAACTGCATGCCTTCCCTTTCATTGGATCCTCAACCAGCGGAAAAATCGCCGGCAGGGCGCCGGCGTTGCATGCGCGGGGATCCCGTCTCACACGTCCAGGTTCACCACGTCGAGCGCGTTTTCCTTGATGAATTTCCGCCGCTCTTCCACGTCTTCGCCCATCAACGTCGTGAAAATCTGGTCGGCGGCGACGGCGTCTTCGAGCCGCACCTTCAGCAGCGTCCGGCTCTCGGCGTTCATCGTGGTGGCCCACAGCTGCTCAGGATTCATCTCACCAAGCCCCTTGAATCGGGTAATCGTGAAGCCGCGCTTGGCGTCTTCCAGGATGAAGGCGAGCACATCAGTCGCGTTCTCCTTCACCACACAGTCGCCATTGTGGCTGATCGTGAACGGTGGATTATTCAACCCGTCCAGCTGCCGGGTGAGCGCCACCAGGCGCTTATATTCCGGCGTGGCCGCCAGTTCCCAGCCGATCCGGCGCTCGCCGTGGCCGTTGGCGAGCACGATCTGATAGAGACTGTGCTCCTCGTCGAATTCCAGGCTTGCCTTGAGCTCCAGCCCTTCCTTTTCGATCGCTTTCAGCAGCTTTTCGATCGTTTTCTTGTCGGCAAAATCCGTCTTCTTCTCGAGCGACGCCCGCGCCACCAGATCCACCAGCCGCGCATCGCGGAGCCGGCGCTGCAGCCGCTGGCGGACTTGCTCGTATTCCTGCACGTTCAGCAGGAACTGGGTGAGCGCGTTGCCCTCGATTTTGCCCGCCTTGACCGGCGTCACCGAGCTCTCGTCGGACGCGTGCCGCAGCAACTCGCGGGCAAACTCGCGCTCATTGCGGATGTAGCGCTCCGATTTGCCATGCTTGATCCGGTAAAGCGGCGGCTGGGCAATGTAGACGTGCTCCCGCTCGATCAACTCCCTCATGTGCCGGAAAAAGAAGGTGAGCAATAGCGTGCGAATGTGCGAGCCGTCGACGTCGGCGTCGGTCATCAGGATAATCTTGTGGTAGCGCAGCTTCGAGGCGTCGAACTCCTCGGCGCCGATGCCGGTGCCTAGCGCGGTGATGATCGCGCGAATCTCCTCGTGGCCGAGCATCTTGTCGTAGCGGGCCTTCTCGACGTTCAGAATCTTGCCCTTCAGCGGCAGAATCGCCTGATAGCGCCGGTCGCGGCCCTGCTTGGCTGAGCCACCGGCCGATTCCCCCTCGACGATGAACAGCTCGCAGTGCGCCGGATCGCGTTCCTGGCAGTCGGCCAGCTTGCCCGGTAGCCCGCCGGAATCGAGAGCCGATTTCCGCCGGGTCAGCTCGCGCGCTTTGCGAGCCGCCTCGCGCGCCCGCGCCGAATCGATGCACTTGGCGATGATCCGCCGGGCCACGCTCGAATGCTTCTCGAAATATTCGCCGAGCTTTTCGTTCACCAGTTGCTCGACCAGGCCCTTGATGTCGCTGTTTAGCTTGCCCTTCGTCTGCCCCTCGAACTGCGGCTGCGGCAACTTTACCGAGACCACCGCCGCCAGCCCCTCGCGCACGTCGTCGCCGCTGATCGAGACGCTGTTCTTCTGGTCCTTCTGCATACCGAGCGAAGACGCAAAGGAATTGATCGTCCGCGTCAGCGCCGAGCGGAATCCGGAGAGGTGCGTGCCGCCGTCGACGGTGTTGATCGTGTTGGCGAAGGTGAAGATCGTCTCGCTGTAGGCTTGGTTGTACTGCAGCGCGATCTCCATCTCCACCGTGTCGCGCTTGCCTTCGATGTAGATCGGCGAATCGTGCAGCGGCTGCTTGCCGCGGTTCAGGAACCGGACGAACTCGGCGATGCCGCCGGCGAAGCGGAATTCGGCCGTCTTCTCACTGCGCTCGTCGGTCAGCGTGATCTTCAGCCCCTTGTTTAGGAAGGCCATCTCACGCAACCGCTGGGCCAGCACGTCGTAGCTGTAGAGGTTTTCGCCGAAAATTTGCGGATCGGGATGAAAGGTGATCTTTGTGCCCGTCTTGCGCGTCTTGCCGGTAATCTCCAGCTTCGATTTCGGTTTGCCGCGCTCGTAGTGCTGCTCCCAGACCTTGCCGTCGCGCCAGATTTCCAGGTCCAGCCAGTCGGCCAACGCGTTCACCACCGAGACGCCCACGCCGTGCAGTCCGCCCGACACCTTGTAGCTATCCGTATCGAACTTGCCGCCGGCGTGCAGCACGGTCATCACCACCTCGGCCGCCGGCTTCTTCTCTGTCGCGTGCATGTCGGTGGGAATACCGCGGCCATTGTCTGTCACGGTAATCGAATTGTCCTCGTGAACCACGACGCTTACTTCATCGCAGTAACCGGCTAGCGCCTCGTCCACCGCGTTGTCCACTACCTCCCAGACCAGATGGTGCAAGCCCATCTCGCCAGTGGACCCGATATACATTGCGGGACGCTTGCGCACCGCCTCGAGACCGCCGAGAACCTTGATCGACGTCGCGTCGTACCGCTGCGCGGCGCCCTTCGGAAGATCGATTTCCTTTTCACCCATTCTCTTGCTTCTCCTGCACAGGAAACGCGGCGCACTCTCGAACGAAAACCCGCACCGTCGTTACGCACGAACCCGGCGCTCTCTGTTTCGGGAACAATCCTCTTACCGCGCTGGTAAATGTACGAAAATTCGCAACTTAGAGGAACCCAACCCAGTTCAGATTGTACCGGAAAACCAGGCATTCCTCAAGCGCTTTTCAGGAGTGAAATAAATAATAAGTCTTTTGTATTTAATGACTTAATTGAGTTCTTGCCATAATGGCAAAATCTTCTCTGCCGCGACCACTCCTCGCGGCCAAAAACCCGAAATTCTGCCCGATTCGGCGCACCCAATCGAGCCCTTCCGTCGCCGAAATCCGGTGGATCGCGCCGCGAAATTTGTTATCCCGCGCGCGCTTGTCTAGACCTGTCCGCGAGCCGCAGCTTTACTGAAGAATGCTGGTTGCGGAGTCTCTGATAGCCGCTTGTGGGCGAACAGCGTGGTTCGCCCACAGAAGAACGCCAGACGGTCCCGCGGCCCTGGCAGGCGGTTGGAAGCCGGGCAACGCGGAAAAACCCGTCAGAACGCCCGGCTGTCGCTTTAAATACGCATCGGCATCACGACGTAGCGATAGCGAACCGAAGGATCGCCGCCAGGCCGTAGTTGCCCGGCTGACTGCTCGTCTTTCAGTTCAAGCGAGATCGGTCCCTCTGCCGAAGCTGCCAGGAAATCGAGCAGGTAATCGGCATTGAACCCGATGGAAATCGGATCGCCCTTGTATTCGCGCTCGATCGCCTCTTTCGCTTCGCCGTAATCAGGGCTCGAAGCGGAAAGCTCAATACCTTCGCGTGCCACAGTGAGCTTGACCGCGTGCGACCGCTGGTCGGCCAACTGCGAGACACGGCGGAGGGCGTTCTGGAATTCGTTCCGGTCGAGCACCACCACCTTGTTGTTGTCGCGGGGCAGCACCGCCTCGTAATTGGGGAACTGGCCGGTAAGCTTCCGCGAGATCAGCAGCCGCGGACCCAGCCGGAAAAACAAGTGGCTCTCGTCCTGCCCGAACTCGATCTCCGCGTCTTCCGCCGCCTCGCCCACCAAGCGCATGATTTCGCCCAGAGCCTTCTTCGGCACGAGCGTCCTCACCTCGCCCGGCAGTCCCTCGAACCGGTGGTCGATCTCGACCATCGAGAGTCTGTGCCCGTCGGTCGCCACCATCACCATTCCCTCCGGCTTCAGAATCGCCAGAGCGCCACTCAGCGTGTAGCGCGATTCTTCGCTGGAGATGGCGAAGCTGGTCTTCGCAATCAGATCGGCGATCACCTTGCACGGGATCCGCACCAACGTGGGAGGGAAGGCTGGTAGGGCGGGGAAATTGTCTTTCGACAGCCCGACCAGCTTGTAGGTCTTGCGGTCGGAGACGATCTGCACCCAGTGGTTTTCAAGCAGTTTGAAACGGATGTCGCCGTCGGGCAGCAGCCGCACCAGATCGAGCAGCTTCTTGGCCGGAATCGTGCCAGCGCCCTCCTTCTTCACCTTCGCCTCGCACGAAGTCTGGATGCTCAGTTCGAGGTCGGTCGCGATCACTGATAGCTTCCCGCCGGCCGCCTCGCACAGGATGTTCGACAGGATCGGAATCGTCGTCTTCCGCTCGACGACGCCCTGCGTGAGCGTTAGCTCTTTCACCAACTCCGTTTTTCCTACGCTGAATTCCATGGACGCCCTCGCTTTGGTTGAAGGGTCGGCTTCACCGCCGAAATCCTCAGGTCGCGCCAACAGCGGCTACGACGGCTACGACGGTCTTAATACAACTTCAAAACAGGAATTAAGTAAATACCGTAGTCGTCGTTTCCTTGCAAACTGAGGAAAACTGGTTAAAGCCGTTCTCCCGTCTGTATTTGCTTTCCTCGCCTCACTTGAGGAAAACTGTGCGTCGGCGAGCAAAACCGCCAGCGGCTTCGGATTTCTTCCACTGCCTCCGCAGCCTGTCCACAGCGCTTTCCTTTGCTTTTCCACAGCTTTTTCCAAGACGAAAGTGCCGCCTCTTGCTGGTGCCTTGGCACGCGGCGGCGCGCTCAGTCTCTGCGGCCGCGCGGCCGGCTGCTGTCAGTGCCGTCGCACAGGCGCGCGGAAATCGCCAAGTTATCCGAGCGAGTCGAGCAGGCGGTTCAGTGTTCGATTGAGTTCTTTATCAGTGCGGCGCAGTGATTCGATCTTGCTGATCGAATGCAGCACGGTGGTGTGGTGCTTTCCGCCGAACTGGCGGCCGATTTCCGGCAGCGACGCGGCGGTCAACTGCTTCACCAGATACATCGAGACCTGGCGTGGGAAGGCGATTGCTTTCGAGTTTGAGCGCATCTTCAGGTCCTGCGGCCGCAGGCCGAAATGCTCGGCCACGCGCTTCTGGATGCTCTCAATCGTCACGCGTCGGTCTTGCGTCTCCAGCACGTTCTTCAGAACCTGCTGTGCCACCGCCAGGCTGATTTCCGTGCCGGTGAGCGAGGTGTAGGCGATCAACCGGATCAACGCCCCCTCTAGCTCGCGAACGTTCGAACGGATCGAACGGGCGATGAACTCGGCCACGTCCGAGGGCAGGATCACCCGCTCACTCTCCGCCTTCTTGTGGAGGATGGCAATCTTCGTCTCCAGGTCAGGCGGCTGGATATCGGCGATCAGGCCCCATTCGAAACGCGACCGCAGCCGCTCCTCGATCGCCGAGATCTCCTTCGGCGGGCAGTCGGAACTGATGACGATCTGGTGCTGCTGATCGTAGAGGTCGTTGAAGGTGTGAAAGAACTCTTCCTGCGTCCGCTCGCGCGTGGCGATGAATTGAATATCGTCGATCAACAGCACGTCAACCGAGCGGAAGCGGTCGCGGAATCCCGGCATGCGGTCAAACCGCAGTGCCGCGATCATGTCGTTGGTGAATTTCTCCGCGCTCAGGTAGGCCAGCCGCGCCGCCGGGTTGTGCCGCTTCACCGCGTGCCCGATTGCCTGCATCAGGTGCGTTTTGCCCAGCCCCACACCGCCGTAGAGGAACAATGGGTTGTAGGCTTTCGACGGCCGTTCGGCCACTGCCTGCGCCGCCGCGTGCGCGAACTGGTTCGATCCGCCGACGACGAAGGTCTCGAAGCGGTAGCGCGGGTTCAGCTGGTGATCGATTGAATCAAAGTCGAGCCGGGCCTGCGAAGGCATTGCCGCCAGCGGTTCGGTTTCCGGGCAGATGAACTCCAGCCGCGTCTCCGACATGCCCACCTCAAGCAGCACAGCCTTCAGCATCTCGCCGTAGGTCTCGGTGAGCTTGCGCCGAAAGGCCCGCGTCGGCACTCGCACTTTCAGCTTCCCGTTATCGGCCCCTTCTTGCTGGGTAGGCCGGAACCAGGTAGCGAAGCTGTGCGGGTTCACCCTCCGTTCCATGTGATGCAGAATGTTTTCCCAAGCGTTCATTGACCGATCTCAGAATTTCCACAGTTGTGGAAATGATGTGGAAAAGACGAATACTTCCCGCCCTTCGTCAGGCCGGAGCTTTGCCGCTCTGACTTGTCGCCCTGCAGTCCACCATGTGGTTTTCTCGGTGGTGTAGCGCGGAGGTGGATTCTGCACAAGTGTGGCGCGCTCGGCAATAGGGAATTCGAGGAATTTTTCCTCGGTTCTGCACATGCTTTGCACAGCTTTTCCACAAGCGCTCTTTTCAGTCCAGATGGTAAACGGCGCGCTCGATCGAAGCCGCGCGCCCGGTTTCCCCGTCGATTTCCAGTCGCACCGCGTGCATCGCCAGATTATTTGCGGCGACTTCGAAACGCACCGGCAGTCCTTCCAGAAAGCGCGTCAGCACGCCGCGCTTGTCCATGCCGATTACCGAATCGTGTGGGCCGGTCATGCCGGCGTCGGTGATGAACGCGGTGCCACCGGGTAACACTCGCTCGTCGGCCGTGGCCACGTGCGTGTGCGTGCCGATCACCGCCGAGACACGCCCGTCGAGATACCAGCCGACCGCCTGCTTCTCGCTGGTTGCCTCGGCATGCATGTCTACCAGAATCACCTTCACGTTTTCCGGCAGCCGTTCGAGTTCCCGGTCGGCCGTGCGGAAGGGGCAATCGATCGCGGGCATGAACGTGCGTCCCTGCAGATGCAGAACGGCGAACGGCACGCCTCCGTGCGTCTCGCCGACGAAGAGTCCGCTGCCCGGCGCTCCGCTCGGAAAATTTGCCGGTCGCAACAGCCGCGGCTGCAGCGGCAGGTATTCGAGAATCTCCTTGCGGTCCCAGATGTGGTTGCCGCCGCAGAGCACTTCGATGCCGCAGTCGAGCAGTTGCTCGGCGAGTCGCGGAATGATGCCGAAGCCGCCCGCGGCGTTGTCGCCGTTGGCGATCACCAGGTCAAGCCGTTCCTGCTCGACGATGTCCGCCAGCCGCTCCTCGACGATGCGGCGGCCGGGAGAGCCGACAATGTCCCCTATGAAAAGAATTCGCATGGAATCATGAACCGGGGTGAAAACCAGTTGAAACCGCAGGTATTGTAGCAGGCCGCCGGGGATGCCGCGAACGCGGTCCGCCGCAGTACCCTGCGCCAAGGTTTTGCCGCTGCCAATCAGACGGAGCTCTTGAGCGCCGTTTCCACCAACCGTACGCAGCGCTCCACGCGCTGCCGCAGCTCGCCACGCTCCTGCCGGTAGCTTTCGACCTCGTCTGCCAGATTCAGCGCGGCCAGCACGGCAATCCGCCCGGCGTCCACCAACCCTGTGACGCCGGCAACGGTCCGCATCTTCTCGTCCACCGACTGCGCCAGCTTCTGTACGTAGGCTTCGTCGAGGTCGCCTTGCACGGTATAGGTCTTGTCGAAGATTTCCACCTGGATACTTTTCACGGCGTTCACCCAAACCTCGCCCCATTCTGCGGGCCGGTTTGCCGGCTTGGCAAGCGGTCCGGTGGGGCGAAGGATTGTGCCCTGTCGGAGACTTGGCAGTCGCTTTGCCCCTCCATTTCGCACGGCCCTTTTCCGTTTTGTCTCTGCCGAAGCCAGGGAAATCGCTGTTAGAATACGGCTGATGGATGGGTTGCCTCCCGGAGCATTGGCAAGCGCCCTGCTGAAGCGGCGCTGAGCCCCTCCTGCTTCCCGAAGCAGAACTCCTGGAACCTGGGGGATCCACCGCGCTGCTCGCTCGCCCCGGTGACGACCGGGCAAGCGTTCACCCTGGCGCATTCTTGCGATCAAGAGGATTCAGAAGATGACCGACACAACCGAAAGCCAAGCCAGCAATCCCTTCGGTGCCCGCGCCACGATCGATACTTCCGCCGGTCCCGCTACGATCTACCGCCTCGAGGCGCTCGAACAGGCCAGTCTAGGCCGCATCTCCCGGCTGCCCTTTTCCATCAAGATTCTGCTCGAATCCGTCCTCCGCAACTGCGACGGCAAGCTCATTCGCGAAAAAGACGTCAAGGCCCTGGCCGGTTGGCAGCCCAAAACCGCCGAGCGTCCTGAAGTCCCCTTCATGCCTGCCCGGGTGATCCTGCAGGATTTCACCGGAGTGCCTGCCGTGGTCGACCTGGCGGCGATGCGTTCGGCGATGCAGCGTCTCGGCGGCGACCCGTCGAAGATCAACCCGCTCGTCCCGGTTGACTTGGTCATCGACCATTCCGTTCAGGTGGACGTCTACGGCATCGAGAACGCGCTGAAGAGCAATGCCGAGATCGAGTTCGTGCGCAATCGCGAGCGCTACGAATTCCTGCGCTGGGGCAAGCAGGCGTTCGACCATTTCCGCGTCGTTCCCCCCGCCACCGGCATCGTCCATCAGGTGAACCTGGAATTCCTGGCCAAGGGCGTGCGCGCACGCAAGGATGCGGCCGGCAACACTACCCTGTTCCCCGATACGCTGCTCGGCACCGATTCTCACACGACGATGATCAACGGCCTCGGCGTGCTCGGCTGGGGCGTCGGCGGCATCGAGGCGGAGGCCGCCATGCTGGGCCAGCCCTATTACATGCTCGCTCCGCAGGTGGTCGGATTCAAACTGAAGGGCAAGCTGCGCGAGGGCGTCACGGCCACCGACCTGGTGCTCACCGTCACCGAAATGCTGCGGAAGAAAGGCGTGGTCGGCAAGTTCGTCGAATTTTACGGCGAAGGCCTTTCGCAGATGGCGCTGCCCGACCGCGCCACCGTCGCCAATATGTCGCCCGAATACGGCGCCACGATGGGCTTCTTCCCGGTCGATGCCGAAACCCTTCGCTACCTGCGCATGACCGCCCGAACCGGCGAGGAGGTCGATCGCGTCGAGCGCTACACCAAGGCCCAGGGCCTCTTCCGCACCGACCAGACTCCCGATCCTCATTTCACCGATACGCTCGAACTCGACCTCGAATCGGTGGAATCCAGCCTGGCCGGCCCCAAGCGCCCGCAAGACCGGATCCCTCTCTCGAAGATGAAGACGGCTTTCGGCTACACGCTCACCGCTTCGGTCAAGGAGCGCGGCCTTGGCCTTTCCGCCAGCGAGCTGGAGCATAGCGCCACCGTCCGCATGGACGGCGAGTCGAAGGAAGCCGAGCTTCGGCACGGCGCCGTCGTCATCGCCGCCATCACCTCCTGCACCAACACCTCCAACCCCTCGGTGATGATCGCCGCCGGCCTGCTGGCGAAAAAGGCGCTTGAGCGCGGACTCACCGTTCCTCCCTACGTGAAGACCAGCCTCGCTCCCGGCTCGAAAGTCGTCACCGAATATCTGAAAGCCGCCGGCCTGCTCGATCCGCTCGCCAAATTGCGCTTCAACCTGGTTGGCTACGGCTGCACCACCTGCATCGGCAATAGCGGCCCGCTGCCGGAAGCTGTCGCCAAGGCCGTCGCCGAAAACAAACTGGTCGCGGCCGCCGTGCTCTCGGGCAACCGGAACTTCGAAGGCCGCATTCACCCGCTGGTGCGTGCCAACTATCTTGCCTCGCCGCCGCTGGTCGTCGCCTTCGCGCTGGCCGGCACGGTCGATATCGACCTCTCGAAGCAGCCGATCGGCAAGGACGGCCAGGGCAATCCCGTTTACCTGCGCGACATCTGGCCTTCGCAGCAAGAGATCGTGCAGACGATGAACCGCGCGATTCGTCCGGAGATGTTCCACGAGGTCTACGGCAACGTCTGGGACGGCAACCCCACCTGGAATGCGATTCCCGTTGCCGAAGGCGCGCTGTATCCCTGGCGCGCCGATTCCACCTACATCCAGGAGCCCCCGTTCTTCACCGACCTCACCGTTGACGTTCCGCCCGTCGCCAACATCACCGGCGCTCGCGTGCTCGCTCTGCTCGGCGATTCCATCACCACCGACCATATCTCTCCCGCTGGCGACATTCCCGAGAATGGTCCCGCCGGCCGCTACCTGATCGAGCACGGCATCAAGAAGCCGGACTTCAATTCCTTCGGCTCGCGCCGCGGCAACGACCGGGTGATGGTTCGCGGCACCTTCGCCAACATCCGGCTGAAAAATCTGCTCGCGTCCGGCACCGAGGGCGGCGTCACCGTCCATTTCCCCGGCGGCGAGCAGATGGCGATCTTCGATGCCGCCACGCGCTATCAACAGGAGGGCGTGCCGCTAATCGTCATCGCCGGCAAGGAATACGGCTCCGGCTCTTCCCGCGATTGGGCGGCGAAAGGCACGCTATTGCTCGGAGTGAAGTCCGTGCTCGCCGAAAGCTACGAGCGCATCCATCGCAGCAACCTCGTCGGCATGGGCGTGCTCCCGCTCCAGTTCCGCGAGGGAGAAAGCGCCTCGTCGCTCGGCATCACCGGCCAGGAAGTCTTCGAAATCACCGGCCTTGGCGACGGCCTACGCCCGCAATCCGAAGTCAGCATCTCGGCCACCGGCCCCGACGGCACACACCACGACTTCCAGGCCGTCGTCCGGCTCGATTCCGAGGTCGAGGTGAACTACTACCGCAACGGCGGCATCCTTCCCGCCGTCCTCCGCAATTTCTTGAAGCAGTCCTAAGCGGGAAGGGTGCCCCACCCGCCGTATTTGCGGGTGGGGTCTTTCCCCCAACGCGAACCGTTGACTCAGCCGTCCCCCATTTGCCACGGCCGGCGCTGTCCCTGCCGTGGGCCTTGCCGCGCCACTCGCATCCCGCAGCCGGGTTTTGTCAACGATTCCGGTGACCTTGGCCCCATCTCCGCATCTTATGGGTATAGGCCGGCGAGCCCCTGTGACACGCCGAAAGGCGGGCGACCGCGGACCGCTCCTACCGGCAGACGCAATCCAGCTGCTCGCGGCGCACCTGCCCGCTCCACCCGCCGCCACGCCGGCTGGCTCACCGACCAAGGGAGAGGCCCTACGTGACCGAAGTCGAACAACTCACCTCTTTCGTTCTCCGCGCTGGCTACGACCAGATCTCTCCACCGGCGCGCGAAGCGCTCAAGATCCGCGTGCTCGATTCGCTCGGCTGTGCCATTGGTGCGCTCGAAGGCCCTCCCGTGCGCCGCATCCGCTCCTATACGGATGAGGTCGGCGGCAATCCGCTGGTGACGCTGATCGGCGGCGGCAAAACGGCTCCCGACCGCGCCGCTTTCTATAACGCCGCGCTCGTTCGCTATCTCGATTTCAACGACAGCTACCTCGCCAAGGGCGAGACCTGTCATCCATCCGACAACCTCGCCGCAGTGCTCGCCGCCTGCGAATTCGTCGGCGCCGGCGGAAAAGACCTGCTCACCGCTCTGGCCGTCGCCTATCAGGTGCAATGCCGCCTCTCGGACGTTGCACCGGTGCGCGCCAGGGGTTTCGACCACACTGTACAGGGCGCCTACGCTGCCTCGGCCGGCATTGCCAAAGCGCTCGGGCTCGACGCCGAAAAAACCGCCAACGCCATTGCCATCTCCGGCACCGCCTTCAATGCCCTGCGTGTCACTAGGACCGGCCGCCTCTCGAACTGGAAGGGACTTGCCTATCCCAACATGGATTTCGGCGCCATGCACGCCGCCTTTCTCGCCCGCCACGGCATCACCGGCCCTCCTGAGGTTTTCGAAGGCAATAAGGGTTTCAAGGAGGCGATTGCAGGCCCGTTCACGATCGACTGGCTCAAAGAAGATCTCGATCGCGTGCGGATGACGATCGTGAAAAAGTTCAACGCCGAAATCCACTCGCAGTCGACGCTCGAGGCAGTGCTCGAGCTGCGTGGAAAGGGCCTTAAGGCGGCCGATGTCGAGCGAATCGATCTTGAAATTTTCGATGTTGCCTACAACATCATCGGCGGCGGCGAGGAGGGTGACAAGCACCGGGTCAGTGTGAAAGAAGAGGCGGACCACAGTCTGCCGTACATGACTGGCGTCGCCCTGCTCGATGGTGAAGTCGGTCCGGCACAGTACGCGCCCAAGCGCATCACGCGCGCGGACGTGCAATCCCTGCTCGCCAAGGTCCACGTGAAATCCGCGGCCGACCTGAGCTCACGCTTCCCCGCCCAGATGCCCGTGCGCGTCCACGCCCGGCTCTCCGGCGGCCGCACACTTTCGATCGAAAAGGCCGACTACGAAGGCTTCCACACGCGCCCGATGAGCTGGTCCTCCGTCACGAAAAAATTCGAGACGCTGGCCGCTCCTTACGCCCCGGCATTGCTCCGCCGCGACATCGTCGATGCCGTCGGCAACCTCGAATCCATTCCCATCTCTCGGCTGGCCGATCTGTTGGCCCAGACCGGAATCAGGAGGGCAGCATGAGCGATCGCGCATTCCCGTTTCTCCGCACCAACGCGCGCCAACCGAAGCCGCGCCGGCGCGGCATCACCGAAATTCGTGGGCCCTACTACACGCCGATGGGCAAGCGCTACCTCGAAGACGTGCTCGAAACGATGGGTGAGTACGTCGACAGCCTGAAATTCGCCGGTGGTTCCTTCAGCCTGATGCCCCGGAAAGCGGTAAAGGAACTGCTCGATACCGCGCACAAATACAACGCGCTCGTTTCCACCGGCGGCTTCATCGAACATGTCGTTACGCTCGGCCCCGAGGCCGTCGACGCCTACATCAACGAGTGCAAGGATCTGGGCTTCGACATCATCGAGATCTCCGCTGGCTTTATCACGATTCCCACGGATGACTGGCTTCGCCTAGTGGAAAAGGTGCAAAAAGCCGGACTTAAGGCCAAGCCCGAGGTCGGCATCCAGTTCGGTGCCGGCGGTGCCACCACCGCCGAGGAACTCGAAGCCGAAGGCACCCGCGACGTCGGCTGGGCCATCGCACAGGCCAAACGATTCGTTGATGCCGGTGCCTACATGATTATGATCGAATCGGAAGGCATCACCGAAAACGTGAAGACTTGGCGCACCGACGTCGCCGCGAAAATCATCGACGCGCTCGGCCTCGAAAAAGTGATGTTCGAAGCCGCCGATCCGGAAGTTTTTGCCTGGTATGTGAAGAACTACGGCCCCGAAGTGAATCTCTTCGTCGATCACAGCCAGATCGTCCAGCTCGAATGC
The DNA here is from genome assembly GCA_046704165.1 of Candidatus Acidiferrales bacterium. Taxonomy (GTDB): domain Bacteria; phylum Acidobacteriota; class Terriglobia; order Acidiferrales; family UBA7541; genus JAKASX01. The sequence goes on along the minus strand of JBJKSI010000034.1, from coordinate 210 downwards.
CTTCGTGCCGGCATCTGGGGCACCAAGAGCCTCTGGGGTCGCGTCGTCACCTACAAAGGCTGACTGGTCGCCCCCGCCGTTATTCTAACCCGCATGTCTCACCGACCCATGGAAAAGCTGCGAGGAGGCTCGGGCGGGTGCGGGCGAGCTGCTTTTGAGGCGGCACCTGCGTCGGGAGGCAACCATCCCACTTCTTTTTGTCGCCCGATG
>JBJKSI010000033.1:0-90116 GCA_046704165.1 Candidatus Acidiferrales bacterium | reverse complement strand
ATCCGAACGAGCGTGGCCGATTGGCTGAGAGTTTTACCGAAATTTAAAGGCAGCGGAATACGACGTGCGTGGGTCAAATAGGATGCCGAGATTGGCCCCAATGTGAGGAAATGGGGCAAAAATCCCTGTGGATTGGAGGGCGAACCTGTGAATAACTCCGGCCGCGAGGAGGGCCCGGCGGGCGTTTCGAAGGAAAGGAGCAGCCAAGAGCTTGTACATCAATGGTATACCTCGGAAAATGTCGTCGAGAGGACCGGCGCGGCTTACGACGTATCTTCGCCTGATTTTTGCATACAAATCTTGACGCAATGCAACCCTTGTCCTTAGAATTGTTTACGTAGGCAGGGGCACCCATGATCGATTACAAGATCGGGGACAAGGTTGTATATCCGAACCACGGTGTTGGCATCATCGAGCAAGTCAGCTTTAGCTACCTCAACGGCCGTTCCGAACGCTGCTACATGTTGCGCATCTTCTCCAGCGGTCTGCGCGTGATGGTTCCAGAGGAGAATGCGCACAACGTCGGATTGCGCCGGGTTATCTCCTCGACGGAAGCCAGGAAAATCATCGGGTTCCTCGAGGCCAACCACCATTCGATCAACGGTCACAGCGACTGGAAACATCGGTTCAAGGAAAATTCTGAACGGATGCGCACCGGCTCGCTGCAGGACGTGGCCGCGGTCCTCAAGAGCTTGTTGGCCCTCAGCCGCACGAAACCGCTTTCGTTCCGGGAGAAGAAGATGCTGGAACGGGCGAAGTTCCTGCTGGTGAGTGAGTTGGCGACGGCTCAGCGGTCGAGTGAATCGAAGGTGGAAACCGACGTGGTTCGGGCTCTAGCCAAGGCCAGGTTGCAGTTCCCCGAAATCAGTGTCGCCGCAGCAGTTGAATAGTAGATCGTGATCCGTTCCCGAAGAGCAGGCTTCAGGAGCGGCGCTGATTGTGTGTTCGCCCGGATTTCCGAAAGCCCACAAGACAGTCGGCTGCGGAACGAGTGGTTAGGTGTCGACTGGGAACGCGCTGAGAAAGGCTGGCGATCTTGATCGGCCGAACGCCACGCCGCTATTCTTCCTCCTCCCTGCCCCAGCCGCCGCCGCCTGGCGTGAGAATGCGAAGCACTGCGCCGGCTGGCGCTTCCAGACTGCATTTGGACGGCAAGGGGCGCGCGTGCCCGTCCTGTAAAAGCTCGTTGAGCCCCGTAGCACCTTCGGCCCCGCCCGCCAGTCCGTAAGGCCCGCGCTTGCGCCTGTCGCTGAGAATCCCTACCTGTGCTTCGGTCAGAAGCTCGATCTCGCGAACGATTCCATCACCACCGCGCCAGCGCCCCGTCCCGCCCGACCCTCGTCGCAAGGAATAGCGGCGAACGCGGATCGGGATGTCATGCTCGAGCACCTCGACCGGCGTGTTGAGAGAATTCGTCATGTGGGTGTGGAGACCGCTCAGGCCGTCGAGGCCTGGCCGCGCGCCCATTCCGCCTGCCATGGTTTCGTAATAGGCGAATGGGGCGTTGTGGTGACGAGGATCGGCGCCGCCGAGAGTCAGGTTGTTCATGGTGCCCTGGCTGGCGGCGGGAATTCGATCGGGCACGGCGCCGGCCAACGCACGAAGCAACGTATCGACGATGCGCTGCGAAGTTTCGACGTTTCCGCCCGCTACAGCCGCCGGCGGCAGCGCGTTGACCAGCGTGCCTTCGGGCGCAACGACGCGGATCGGCCGCATCAGTCCGGAGGTGGCGGGCACCTCTTCGTGAATCAGGCACCGAAAGACATAGTAGACGGCGGAATAGCTGATCGCGTAGACGGCGTTGACGCTGCCGGGACATTGCGGCGACGTGCCGGTGAAATCCACCTCGGCGCGGTCACCCCGAATGCGGATCTTCACGCGAATGGCGAGCGGGCCGTTTCCCAGGCCGTCGTCGTCGAGAGCGTCTTCTCCGCGATAGAGGCCATCGGGAATTTCCCGCAGTGCTGCACGCGTCATGCGTTCGGAATAATCGAGCAGGTGCGCTTCGTACCGGCTCACTTCCGCGGCGCCGTATTTGGCGACAATCTCGCCGAGACGCCGGCCGCCGGTGCGGCAAGCGGCCACCTGGGCCGCCAAATCTCCCTCGCGTTCCCGGGCGGTGCGGACGTTGCTGAGGATCAATGCCAGCACATCTCGAACGATTCGCCCCTCGCTGAAGATCTTCACTGGCGGAATGCGAATTCCCTCCTGGTAGATCTCCCTCGCGATGCCCATCGACCCGGGCTGGCTGCCGCCAACGTCGGCGTGATGGGCGCGATTGGCGACATAAAACATCGGCGCTCTCCGGCCCTCCAGCACCACGGGCATGACCATGGTGAAATCAGGCAGGTGGGTGCCGCCACAGTAGGGATCGTTGAGGAGCGCAACATCACCGGGCGCCAGATCCAGTTCCCGAATGGCGGCCGCCACGGACATTGGCATCGAGCCGAGGTGAACAGGCATGTGGTCGCCCATGGCCAGCACTTCCCCTCCGCGGTTGAAAACGGCGCAGGAATAGTCGCGCCGTTCTTTGATGTTGGGAGAGAAAGCCGACCGACGCAGGGCGGCACCCATTTCCTCGGCCACCGAATGAAACAGGTTCTTGAAAATCTCCAGGCGAATTGGATCGGGTTTCATCGGCGCACCGGCTCCAGAATCAGGTTCTCGTAGCGATCCATGCGCGCCTTCCACCCTGGGGGAATCACCGTAGTGGCACTGTATTCGAAGATGGCGGCGGGGCCGGTCAGGCGATAGCCGGGAAGCAGGCGGGCGCGATCGTATAGCGTCGTCATGACCGGACGCAGCGAACCCTGATCCGGAAAGATCGACTTGCGCCGGCCGATGGCGACCGCGTCGGCCGCGCGCCGGACTTCCCGGCGTGGGCGGATGGGCAGACCCGGCGTGCGACCGATGAAGCGCGAACGTACGTTGACCAGCTCGACGTGCCAGGAAGGATCGGCATAGCCGTAGCGCCGTTCGTGAGCGCGGTGAAACGCGTCCAGGAAATCGCCCGCGGCAGGGACCGTCAGCTCGTAGCCCTGACCAACGTAGCGCAAATCGAGAAGGCGTTCGACGCGAACGCGGTTGCGGGCGAACTTTTCCGCCTACATCTCCCGCCAACCGCGGGCCTCAATGCCCGCAAACGCGCGCGCCAGCGCCAAGCGCACTGCCCCGCGCGAGGGGACCTCCATCCGGACGGTGCGCGAGAAGTCCTTCACCACATCGGCTGCCAGGATGCCGAGGGCCGAAAGCCCGCCGGCAAATTTCGGCACCAGCACTCGCGGCAGGCCCAGCGCCGCCGCCAACTGGCAGGCGTGCAGGCCACCGGCTCCGCCGAACGCCACCAGCGTATAGTCCCGAGGGTCGTGGCCCCGCTCGATCGAGATCACCCGAATCGCCTTCTCCATCGTGGTGTTGGCGACGGCCAGAATGCCCATCGCGAACTCCTCGATCGATCGCACCGGGCCGCGGGCCTGTTCCATGTAGCGGCGCGCGCGCGCTTCGTCGAGCGGAAAGCCGCCGCCTAGCAAGCCTTCCGGCGCCAGGCGGCCGAGGACCAGATGGGCGTCGGTGACGGTGGGCTGCTCGCCGCGGCCGTAGCAGATAGGACCGGGATCGGCGCCGGCGCTTTCGGGACCGACGCGCAGCGCACCGGCCTCGTCGAACCGAGCGATAGATCCTCCGCCAGCTCCAACCGTATGGATCTCGAGCATCGGCACGGCAACGGGCATACCAGCCACGTGGGATTCGGTAGTGACGTTCAGGTCTCCGGAGACGAGGGAGACATCGGTGGACGTACCCCCCATATCGAATGTGATGACCCGATCGTAGCCGGCGAGCGCGGCCAGGCTTTTCGCACCCAACACGCCGCCGGCCGGGCCCGAGAGCACCGTCCGCACCGGCTCGCGCCCAGCGAGCGCAGCCGACACGATACCGCCGTTGGATTGCATCACCCGCACCCGCGCGCCGCGCCAGCGCGATGCCCGTCGGCCGATCTCCTCCAAGTAGCCGCCGACGGCAGGGGTCAGGTAGGCGTTGGCAACGATCGTCGCCGTGCGCTCGTACTCGCGGAATTCGGCAAGAATTTCGTGGGAAACGGAGACAGCCAGGCCGCGCGCCCGCAACAGCCGCGCCAATTCACGCTCGTGCGCCGGGTTGGCGAAGGAAAACAGCAGGCAGAGCGCTACCGCTTCGGGCAGCGAGGCTTGCACTTGGCTCGCGACACGGTCCAATTCTTCCTCCGCTGGCCGTTCGAGAACACGCCCTGCGGCGTCGACGCGCTCAGCCAAGCCAAAGCGGCGCTCGCGAGGCACCAGCGGCTCCGGCCGCGTCACGAGGAAATCGTACAACCTCGGGCGATCCTGCCGGCCGATCTCGATCACATCTTCGAAGCCGGCCGTCGTCACCAGGGCGATGCGTCCACCGCGACGCTCGAGTAAAGCGTTGGTGCCCACCGTGGTGCCACAGGTCAGCTCGAGAGATCCATTGGCGCTACCGGGGCTGAGGATTGTTTCGAGTGCCTGCGCGACAGCAACAGCCGGATTTTCTCGAGTCGACGGGAGCTTGAGAATCTCGAGCCGGCCGTTCCGGAGGAAAAGACAATCTGTAAACGTGCCGCCGGTGTCAATTGCAATCCGCATGGCGGAGAAATCCTTGTGCACAAAGACCGACAACAGAGAGAAAACCCGCCCGCCCTGTTGTGCGGGGCATTTTACCGAACAAGCGGCGAATTCGGAATGCGAATCGTGTACCGGTTGTCGACAACCGGAAGAAAATCGGGACCGGTACTACGCGAGGGGAAGGACGGCCTCGGCATTCAGATTGTCCCCGGTGACTTCACCGGCCAGCAGCCGGGGATAAGCAGCCGCGGCGATCATTGCTGCGTTGTCTGTAGAGAGGGCCAGGCTGGGGAAATAGACTTCGATGCCTCGCCGCTGCGCCTCGCTGGTAAACGTTTCGCGCAGTTGGCGATTGGCCGCCACGCCGCCGGATACGAGCACGGTGCGAGCCGCCCATTGCTCGGCGGCAGCAAGGGTTCGTGAGACCAGATTGCCGACAACCGTAGTCTGGAAACTGGCCAGGAGGTCGAGCGTGTGCGGACCGCAAAGCGGCAGCAGTTCTGCCGCGCGGCGCTTGCCCTGCTCCAGGGCCACCTGGCGGTCGCGGATCTCCGGATCCAGTTCCCGATGGGCGCGAAGGTGATAGAGCACCGCCGTCTTGATCCCGCTGAAACTGAAATCGTAAGGATTGCCCTTCATTTTGGGCTCGCCGAAGCGAACAGCGGAGGCGTTTCCATGCTTGGCCAGCCGATCGATAACGGGACCGCCTGGATAGCCGAGCGCGAGCATCTTGGCAACCTTGTCGTAGGCCTCGCCGGCGGCGTCATCGCGTGTCTGGCCCAGGCGAGAGTAGCGGAAAGGTACCGCTTCGATCGCTCCCGGCTCCGCCCTCTCGACCGAATAGAGGACCGTGTGGCCGCCCGAAACGATTAGGCAGACCGCCGGCAATCGCGGCTCGCGGCCGGCACCCAGTGCCTCGACGATGACAGCGCGGACGTGCCCTTCCAAATGGTTCACCGCAACGAGCGGCTTCGCCCTCGCCTGCGCCAGCGCCTTGCCGTAGGTGACGCCGACCAGCAACGAGCCGATCAGGCCGGGCCCGCTGGTGACGGCGATCGCGTCGATATCCTCGAGAGTCAGCTCCGCCCGCTCGAACGCCTCGCGCACCACGGGAACGATCCGACGCAGATGCTCGCGAGAGGCAAGTTCCGGGACCACACCGCCGTACTTGCGATGGATATCGATCTGGGAGGCAACGACACTGGAGAGAATGGTCCGGCCATTGCGAACCACGGCGGCAGCGGTCTCGTCGCAAGACGATTCGATGCCGAGAATACTCAAATCGCGAGGCACAATCTTCTCCAAGGGGATATGGTAGCACGCAGGCCGCGAGCCGGCCGTGGCTGAACGGATGGACCGTTCAGGCGACATGGATATTGACTTTGCTCGCTAGCGGAGGGATAAGCGGGTGACAGGAGCGATGCAGCGTGGCTGGTCCTCTAAGACTAACGTCGTGGGGAGGGGTTGGATTCCTTCTCCTCTTTGTTTTTCTCATCGGGATGTCGGAGATCAACCCGTCTTGGCATCATCTGTTTGCTCTCGTGATCTACGCGTACCTCGGTGCTGTATTTCTCGTTCTTACCTATAAATTCCTGCGACAGTAAGTCGGCTGCCAATTGACTAGGGCTTGCGGAATCGTTTAGGTTCGTTTCGCGGAGCCGAACAGATGAATGCACAGGACGAACGCAAACCAGTAAGAAAGGCGGTTTTGCCGGCGGCGGGATTCGGAACGAGATTCCTGCCGGCGACCAAGGCGCAGCCGAAAGAAATGCTGCCTGTGGTCGACAAGCCGCTCATCCAGTATTCCGTGGAGGAGTGCGTGGCTTCAGGGCTCGAGGACATCATCCTCATCACGAGTCACGGCAAGAGCTCAATCGAAGACCATTTCGATCTGGCGCCGGAACTGGAAGCATTTCTCGAAAGCAGGGGCAAGCACGACCGCGCGGAATTGGTTCGCCGGATCGGGCGTATGGTACGGCTCAGTTCCGTGCGACAGAAGGAGCCACTCGGGCTGGGGCATGCTGTTCTGCAGGCGCGGGACCTGGTGGGAGACGAGCCGTTCGCCGTGCTGCTGGGCGACGTGATCATGACCGGCCCGCAACCGGCCACGCGCCAACTGATCGACATCTACGAATCGACCGGGCAGGGCGCTATCACCGTGGTGCAGGTGCCACGGGAGCAGGCGTCGCTCTACGGCATCGTCGATACCGAACCGCCGGTGGAGCGGGACGGGATGAAGCTCTACCGCATCCGCGATCTGGTGGAAAAGCCTTCGCCCGGGCAGGCGCCCTCGACGCTGGCCATCGTGGGCCGATATCTCCTACCGGCCGAAATCTTCCCCTACATCGAACGCACGAAGCCGGGCCGCGGAGGGGAGATCCAACTCACCGACGCGATGCGCCATCTGGCCAAGGAGCGGGGACTGTGGGCTTGCGAGTGGGATGGAAAATCGTACGACGCGGGAGACAAGCTTGGTTTCCTGCAGGCCACTGTGGAACTTGCCCTCGAAAATCCTGACCTTGGCGGGCCCTTCGGTGCATGGCTTCGTGGCCTGAAACCCTAGAAAGCCGCGGGGAAACCCTGGTTCAGAAGCTCGTGTACCGAAAGGCGGTCAACGGCAGGTTTCCCGCAACGGCTGAGAGCACCAGCAGGACGCGTTGCCATAGAAGGGGGCGGACTTCCCCGGGGTCTTCCGGGGGACAGTGTCTCAGTCCCTAATCCTTCTTTTGCGTGGTCGCCTTTTCCGAAGAAGCCTTGGCCGCACTCGAATCCGAAGACTTCTCTGACCTTGAATTCGTCGGGGAAGGCACGGAACTTTTTCGAGCGTAATCGGTGACGTACCAGCCGGAACCTTTGAACTGAATCGCCGGGGCCGCGAGCAGGCGCTTGGCTGTTTTGCCGCAGCTGGGGCATGCCTGTTCGTCAGGAGCGGAGAACGACTCGATCTTCTCAAAGCGATGATGGCAATTCGAACATTCGTATTCGTACAGCGGCAAGTCGAGTCTCCTTATAAAACGCGCTTCCAAACCACCATCATGGTACCACGCCGTTCGGTTCCAGGCATGCCGCAACGCCCTGAGCCGCCTGTGCTAGACTCGCCGCAAACACCATGGCAAGCGAAGACACCAACGTGCGCGGGCGGCTGTACCTGGTCGCCACGCCCATCGGCAACCTGGAGGACATCACCCTGCGAGCCCTCCACGTGCTGCGGGAGGCCGCTGTAATCGCCTGCGAGGACACGAGGCAGACGCGCAAACTGCTGGATCGCCACGGAATCCACCGGCCGCTGATCAGCTATCACGAGCACAATGAGCGGGAACGCGCGGAAGAACTCGCCAGGCGCATCGAGGGCGGCGAAACAGTGGCACTGGTGAGTGACGCCGGCATGCCGCTGGTCTCCGATCCCGGCCACCATCTGGTTCGGGTATGTCTCGAACGCGGGATTCCGGTCGTCCCGATTCCCGGGCCATCGGCGCTGCTAGCGGCGCTGGCCGCTTCCGGGCTGGAAGTGGGCGAATTCCTCTTCGTGGGCTTTCTGCCTTCGCGAGCCGGGGAGCGCGTCCGTAAGCTGCGCGAGCTGGCCGCCGAGCCGCGCACCATGGTCTGCTACGAAGCGCCGCACCGGCTGGCGGCGACGCTACGCGACGCCCTCGAAATCCTGGGCGACCGCAAGGCAGTGGTGGCCCGCGAGCTAACGAAAGTTCACGAAGAGTTTCGTCGCGCTCGTCTCTCGCAACTCGCCGATCATTTCGAGCGCACCGCTCCCCGCGGCGAAATCACACTGCTCATCGCCCCGGCGGAAACCACAGCCGAGGCTCCCGTTGCGACTACCGTATCGCTGGCCCAGCGCGTGGCGGAACTCGAGGCGCAGGGGTTCGACCACAAGGCCGCGCTCAAGCAGGCAGCCCGGGAACGCGGCATTCCGAAACGCGAAGCCTACCGCCGCTTGCTCATCGAGGAAGAACAGGAAACAAGCAAGAAAAGATGAAGTGAGCCAACTGAAAAATGCCACTTTTACCAGGGATGCCAGGTATAGAACCCACCGCGGCAAGGAAGCCGACATTTCAGATCAAATCGGGTGGGCATTTCACAAGGAGGGGATGCGCCCTAGAAGAAAGCGTTTTGTAACCTGATTCTCCTTTCCCTCACTGCCGCGGCGAAGACGAAAAAAACGGCGCCTCTGAGCCGCAGCGAAGTGCTTATGCTTCTCGATTTCGGAGGTGGAAACGGGCGCGTACAGCAATTGATGGCGGGCCGCGGAATCGGATTTGCCCCCGACGCAGAGTTTCTCACTCTGATCGAGGGCCAGGGCGCGAACAAGGCACTTCTGAACGCACTGAAAAGCGCGAAACCCGTTTCTGCGGAAGCGCCGGCGGACGCCGTCTCCTACCCGCAATTCGTCGGCTGCTTCCAGGCCGCTCAGCAGAGGGAGTTTCCAAAGGCGGAGGAGGCATGCCGCGCCACCATAGCCACAGATCCCGCGCTCGGAGACTTCGCCCTGGGAAAAGTCTTCCTGGAAGAAGATAAGTTCGCGGACGCTACCGCGGCGTTCCGGAGCGCCCTGCGAGCGGACCCCAAGTTTGCCGATGGGCAAAACTACCTGGGAGTCGCATGCAAGGTGAAGGCGGCACAAAGGGCGCTCTCAAGGAATACCAGGCAGCGGTGCATGTCGACCCCGATTACTCTACGCCGCATTCCAATCTGGCGGATGTTTACCTGAACGAGAGCGACCCTTCGCGTGGGCTTGCCGAGGCGCACAAGGCGGTCGCACTCGACCCCAGCAATCCTTCGGCGCGCAACAACCTTGCCGGTGCGCTGATGCTTCGGGGGAACCTGGATGGCGCGCTCGCCGAGTTGAAAAAGGCGCTGGCGCTGGATTCCAAGGACGCAATGCGGCACGCGAACCTGGCAAGACTCCTGGAAATGAAACGAGACATTCCAGATGCAGTGGCTGAGCTGAAGCAGGCCGCTGCTCTCGATCCGACCAACGATGCATGGCCAATTCAACTGTGTAAGCTCTACATTTCCAAAGCGGAGTCGCGTGCCGCCGCGTGGCGTCCAAAACGGTAGCCATTCGAACTTGTCCCAATCGGATCAGGCAGAATTCCAGCGACCTATCTCCCCTCACACAGCATCCAACGAAGTGAGAGGCCGCGCGGCCCTCCAGATGTTCGACGGTCCGGAGTTCAGGGGCCGAGGAGGGCTTCAGGTTATGTTCATACGCAAGAACGTTATAGGGTCTCTCTCCATCGCACTTTCGGTTGGATTGTTGTGTGTGGGGCTTGCTCCCAAGACTCGCGCCGGTGAGTGGAATGAGCGGAGCATTGTGAAATTCACCGCGCCGGTGGAGGTTCCCGGCAGGGTACTTCTTCCCGGGACTTATACCTTCCAACTGATGAACAGTTCTTCAAACCGGAATATCGTGGAAATCTTCAATAAGAACAGGACCAAGCTTTTCGCAATCGTCCAGACAGCCGCAGCTTACAGACTAAACCCGACCAGCAAGACCGTCATCACGCTGTCAGAGCGTTCTGCCGACTCGCCAATGGCCATCCATAAGTGGTTTTATCCGGGCAATTCATTTGGCCAGGATTTCATTTACGGACGCGGCACAGTACCGGTCGAAATGGCCATGGCGCACTCACGGCGCCGCTGGGGAAAACCGGGCACAAAAGCAAACGCGTAGGATTGCGACGATTGAGATGAAAGACAAGGCCGGCTGCGCTCCGATTTCCGGATTCGCAGCCGGCCAATCCTATGGACCAATCAGAACTTGGTGACTTCGCTGAAGTGGAAGCCGCGGACTTTCATGGCGGGCACCACCATTTCGAACGACTCTTCGCCTGTGGAGCGCACGGCCGGACCAAGCGCCTCGACCGAATCGAGCATCTCGATGATGCTCTGATTGAAGCGGAAGTTTTTCACCGGGCCCGCCACTTCGCCGTTTTCCACCAGAAAGGTTCCGTCGCGCGTCATGCCGGTGAGGACTTTTTGGTAGGGATCCACTTCGCGAATGTACCAGAAGCGTGTCACCAGGATGCCACGGTCGGTTGAGGCGATCATTTCGTCCGTGGACGTCTTGCCGCCTGCGAACACGAGGTTCATGGGCGCCTCGCCCCACTCATTAGGCAATGGCAGGCCGTGGCCGGTGGGCTTAGCCTTCAGGCGTTTCGCCGTGCCTCGGGCATAAACCAACGATTTCGGCACACCCCGGTCCACCAGTAGCACCTTTTGCCGTGGTACGCCCTCGCCGTCGAATGCCGGGCCCGTCTGGAGCGGGTGGTAGACATCATCCCAGATACTGATGTTCTCGCCAAAGATCCTCTTGCCCAGGCGGTCGTTCAGGCAGGAACGCCGATCCTCCACCGCCGTAGCGGAGAAATCGTAGAAGAGAAAACCGACCAGATCGAGGACAGCGGCCGGATCGAGAATCACAGTGTAGCGGCCGGGCGGGATCTCGCGCGGCTGGAGCGATTGGCTGGCCTTGCGGCTGGCGCGATCCGCCAGCGCGACGGGGTCGATCAGGGAAACATCGCAAAAATTCGACTTGGCCCAGCCTGAGCTTTCGCCGTCGAGAAACGTGACCGAAAATTCAGCGTGCGTCTGCTCGTGGTAGGTAAACAACCCACGCGAGGTGGCAAGGCACACCTGCGTGGCGCCGGTTCTGTAAATGCCCGCCGCCGTCTGCTGCCGTGAGCGAGCCAAATCGACCACTCGCACGACCTCCCGAGCCCGGTCATCCGGCGTGGTGGCAACCGTCTTCGGAAAGAACCGTTGGACGGCCTGGTATTTCCGCGGGCTGAGCACGGGCAGCAGGTTTTCAGTCTTGGGCGGCCAACTGGCCAGCTTCGCCGCCGCCTCGGCAACGCGAGCAAGCGAAGCATCGTCGGTCTTGTTCGTGGAAGCGCGGGCAGTGCGACCGTCAACGACCGCCCGGACCGAAACGGAAAGTCCCTGTTCGGCAACGTTCTGGTGAATGGTGTTGTTGGCGAAGCGGGTGAGCGCGTCCGTGTTGGCCTCGATCGTCACCTCGGTTTCCTTCGCCCGGCTGAACCGGAAGACGCGATCGGCGATCCGCTGGAGTTCCGCACGCGACACCAGGTGCTCGGCGGCGACCTCGGCGCCCCGTATCGGGCGTGCCTTACCCGTGGCGGTCACTTTCGCCTTGGTTTTCTTCGCTGGTTTTTTCTTTGCCGGCATAGTGCAGTTTTTCGAGGCTCCCTCAGCGCGAATAGGCGACACCCACGCGGACGTTACGGAAACGCGCCGGAGCAGCGCCGTGGCCCGTACCAATCGTCTGCATCGGCTGGCCCTTGCCGCAATTCGGCGTACCCCAGAGCGTCCAATGGTCGGGGGAGCAAACAGCGTCGCAACTGTTCCAGAATTCCGTGGTGATGCCACTGTAGCTGGGATTCTTCAGCATCCGCACTTTCTTGCCACCCTTGATCTCCCAGCCGATTTCGGTGCCGAACTGAAAATGGTAGCGGCGATCGTCGATTGACCACGAGCGGTTGGTTTCCATGTAGATGCCGTCGTCGGTGTCGGCGATCAGGTCGTCCAGTTTCCAGGTGCCGGGCAACAGGCTGATGTTCGTCATACGAATCAGCGGCAGGCGATTCCACGACTCGGCGCGCATCGTGCCGTTCGAGCGGTTTTCACCAATTTCCGATGCGGTCTCACGCGAGGTGAGGTAACCGGTGAACCTGCCTTCGCGGATGATGTGTGTGCACTGCGCCGGCACACCCTCGTCGTCGTAGCCGAAGCTGCCGAGGCCCGGGCCGTGCTCGAGCCGCGCGTCGGCCACTACGGTGACGTGCTCGGAGGCATACCGCAGCGTGTTCAGCTTGTCGAGCGTGAGGAAGCTGGTGCCGGCGAAATTCGCCTCCATCCCCAACACGCGATCGAGTTCGATGGGATGGCCGATCGATTCGTGAACCTGGAGGGCCACCTGCGAGCCGTCGAGCAATAGCGTGCGGACGCCCTCGGGGCATTGCGGCGCCTTGTGCAGCGCCACGGCCTCATCCGCCACGCGGCGTGCGTTTCCCACCAGGTCGAGTTCCTCGACCAGTTCGTAACCGCGCAGCGCGTGCTGGCCGCCAAAGCTGTTTGGATAGGAGCGTTTCTGCAGATCGCCTTCAGAGAACACCGACGCGGCGATGCCGGCGCCCGACTGCATCTTCAGCTGATGGATGCTCGAGCCGATCGTCGAGGCGAACCACTGTTCCAGCCGCCGGAACACCATCCCGGTTTCGGCCAGGGTTACACCCGCCACCTTCCGCATTTCGCCGTCGGCCTCGAGCAGCAGGTCGAGCTGGCGGTCGACTGGAACAAAGAACGGATCCTTGATGAAGGGAGACTGCCAGGTGTCAGCGTAGGCCTGCTCCGGCGCCAGGACGACATCGTGCCGCTTGGCCAGAGCCGACGCGCGGGCAATCGCTACCGCCTCGGCGGCACACTTCTCGATGCCCTGCTTGGTCAGGCGGCTGGTCGAGGCAAACCCCCAAGCACCGTCAGCGATCACTCGCACGCCGATACCGAGCGATTCACCTTCCATTACCGTGCCTACCCGGCCGTTTTTGGTGGAAAGCTCGCGGTCGCGAATGTCGATCACGCGAGCGTCGGCATAGGAGGCGCCGCGCGACACAGCAGTATCGAGCGCCAGATTGACCGAGTCTTCCATCATAGGGATTCGGGCTAGGTTCCTTCCGACCAGGAGGCCAGGTAAGCTTCCTGTTCGGGCGTGAGCTTGTCGATGAGCACGCCCTTGGATTCCAGCTTCAGCTTGGCAATTTGCTTGTCGATGGGCTCGGGCACGGAGTAGACCTTCGGCTCGAGCGAGGACGCGTTCTTGAGCATGTATTCTGCCGAGAGCGCCTGGTTCGAGAAGCTCATGTCCATCACCGATGCCGGATGGCCTTCAGCGGCAGAGAGGTTTACCAAGCGGCCCTCGGCAATCAGGTTGATGCGCCGGCCCTCGGAAACCACGTACTCCTCTACGAAGGGCCGAACTTCGCGATGCGAGCTCGCCATGCGCTGCAGCGCCGGAATATCGATTTCCACGTTGAAATGGCCGGAATTGGCGACCACCGCACCGTCTTTCATCCGCTCGAAATGCTCTGCGACGATCACGTTCTTGTCGCCGGTGAGCGTGACGAAGATGTCGCCGATGCGGGCCGCTTCAGCCATGGGCATCACGCGGAATCCGTCCATGAGCGCCTCGAGCGCCTTGATTGGATCGACCTCGGTGACGATGACGTTGGCTCCATGGCCACGGGCGCGCATTGCCAAGCCGCGGCCGCACCAGCCGTAACCGGCGACGACGAAATTCAGGCCGGCGAGAAGCAAATTCGTGGAGCGGAGGATGCCGTCGATGGTGGACTGACCGGTGCCGTAGCGGTTGTCGAAGAGGTATTTCGTGTTGGCGTCGTTGACGGCGACGATCGGGTATTGCAGCGATTTGTCGTGCGCCATCGCCCGCAGCCGGACCACACCGGTGGTGGTCTCTTCGGTGCCGCCGATCACCTCGCCGAGCAGCTCTTTCCGCTTGGTGTGGAGCATGGTGACAAGGTCGGCGCCGTCATCCATGGTCATGCGGGGCCTGCGATCGAGCGCGGAGTTGATGTGGCTGTAGTAGGTGTCCGTGTCCTCGCCCTTGATGGCAAACACGGGAATCTGGTAGTCGCGCACCAGGCAGGCAGCCACGTCGTCCTGCGTCGAGAGCGGGTTCGAGGCGCAGAGCGCCACCTCAGCTCCGCCGTCGCGCAGCGTGATCGCCAGATTGGCGGTTTCGCTGGTGACGTGCAGACAGGCCGACAACCGCAGCCCCTTGAGCGGCTGCTCTTTAATGAATCGCTTGCGAATCGACTGCAGCACGGGCATCTGCTGGTTCGCCCAATCGATTTTCCGTTTGCCCTGGTCGGCAAGCGCCATATCCTTTACGTCACCGGCCAGTTTACGAGCGGTCTCCATGAAAGCTTCTCCTCTTCAGTCTTTCTCCGGAATCAGAATTTTCTAGTCGTGGGCACCAACCCCGGCGCCGGAGGATGCCGAGATTCCCGCTTCTTTGCGGATCAGATCCGCCTTGTCGGTGCGCTCCCACGTAAATTCGGGCTCGCTGCGGCCGAAATGACCGAAAGCGGCCGTTTGGCGATAGATGGGGCGGCGTAGATTGAGTCCCTCGATGATCTCGCGCGGGGTGAGCGCGAAAACGCCGCGCACCAGATCGGTCAGCTGTTCATCAGGCACGACGCCTGTATCGAACGTGTCGACCATCACTGAAACCGGCTCGGCCACACCGATGGCATAGGCCAACTGCACTTCCGCGCGCTTGGCCACGCCGGCCGCCACCAGGTTCTTGGCCACGTAGCGGGCCATGTAGCACGCCGAACGGTCCACTTTGGTCGGATCCTTGCCCGAAAGTGCGCCGCCGCCGTGCCGGGCATAGCCGCCGTAAGTGTCGACGATGATCTTGCGACCAGTTACACCGGCGTCACCCATCGGGCCGCCGATGACGAAACGACCGGTGGGATTGATCAGCACCTTTGTCTGCGCGTCCATCATGGCCTGGGGAATGACCGGGCGGATCACTTCATAGAGGACGGCATCGCGGAGGTCCTGATTGGAAACGTTATCGGAATGCTGTGTGGAGACGACCACGCAATCTACACGCACCGGGCGACCGTCGACGTATTGCACGGTCACCTGAGACTTGCCGTCGGGCCGGAGAAAGCCTACCACGCCGCTGCGCCGAACGTCGGAGAGCCGCCGCGTCAGCCGGTGCGCCAGCATGATCGCCATCGGCATCAGCTCTTCCGTCTCGTCGCAGGCGTAGCCGAACATCAGACCCTGGTCTCCAGCGCCGCCGGTGTCAACGCCCATGGCGATATCGGGCGATTGGCGCTTGATCGTGGAGACGACGGCGCAGGTATCGGCGTCGAAGCCGAACTTGGCCCGGGTGTAGCCGACGTCGCGAATCACGTCGCGCGCGATCTCGGTGTACTCCAAGTGCGCCTTCGTGGTGATCTCGCCCGCAACAACGACAAGGCCCGTAGTGACGAGCGTTTCGCACGCCACCCGGCCTGCAGGATCTTCCTTCATCACGGCGTCGAGGACGCCGTCGGAAATCTGATCGGCAATCTTGTCGGGATGTCCTTCGGTCACCGATTCCGACGTAAACAGATAGTTCTTTGGAGTGGGAGCCAAACGCGTCCTCCTTCTCAGGCTTCTGGGCTTATACAGAGGGCCACACTCGTTCCGGCTAGAGCAGGGCTACTAAGTTTTTGACGCTAACACACGCATTCCAGATGTGTCAACGCATTGCCCTAGAACCGCTTGCGCGCCAATCGAACGGCAAAATTCGGGGGGTGAAAGGGAAATGGGGCAAGCGGAGATTTCGCTTCGATTTTCCCTTCCCTACCCAGGCTGATGGTGTGGGGCTCGACCGCACGCCGCCGACTCCCGGCAGTCGAACAGGCAACAACGGCTGTACAGTCATGGAATCTATACGACTTAGTCGCTCATCGAATCCAAACGTAGCAGTAGCAGGGCGGAAGCCGGCGGCTGTGCCATTTGGCGCGGAGACGGGGAATAACGCTCTGCCGGGCGGCGGCAACGCAGCACGGGTCGGCAACTTTAGGCCAATGGGTTCTTGATCAAGGGCTTGGCACAGGCACCATCGCCTCCCGGCCTGGCCCGCGGCGTGCTCCAATTCGAGTTAGCGGAGAGGCAGGTGCGAGATGGGGAATAATGCAGGAAACAACAAGCCGATTGAATACACGGTGGAAACCGCGAAGGCTTTCGACGACGCGGTGAGCGCTGTCGAGCAGGCCGCGGCTCAGCACGGCTTCCGCGTGCTCCACACGCACGACATCGCCGGAACGTTGGCCGAGAAAGGCTATCCGCGCGAGCCGATCAAGATCATCGAGATCTGCAATGCGCGTTTCGCCAGCGAAGTGCTCCGGAAAGACGTGAAGACCGCGCTGATGCTTCCCTGCCCGATCACCGTTTACGTTGACCATGGCAAGACATACATGAGTACTATGCTGCCCGAGGTAATCTCCAGCTTCTATCCCGAAGCCGGTATCGAAAACCTGGCGGCCGAGGTACAGAAGATCGTTGTGGACATCGTCGACCAGGCAAAGGGTTAGGCGGAGCGGCGGCTGACGAGGTAGGCGTGAATGAACGGGTCGATCTTGCCGTCGAGGACGGATTCGACGTCGCCCACCTCGAGTTTTGTTCTGTGGTCCTTCACCATCTGGTAGGGCTGCAGGACGTAGGAACGGATCTGGCTCCCGAAGCTGATTTCCGGCTTCGCATCTTCGAGCTTGCGTGCCTCTTCCCGCCGCTTTTCCAACTCGAACTCATAAATGCGTGAACGCAGCACCTTCATCGCCAAGTCGCGGTTTTTCAGCTGGCTGCGTTCGTTCTGGCACGAGACAACGATGCCGGTGGGCAGGTGGGTGATGCGGACTGCGGAGTCGGTTACATTGATGTGCTGGCCACCGTGGCCGCTCGAGCGGAAGGTGTCGATCCGCAGATCGTCCGGTTTGACCACCACTTCAATCCGGTCATCCACCTCAGGGATCACGAAAACAGAGGCAAAAGAAGTGTGCCGCCGCGCCGCCTGGTCGAAGGGTGAGATGCGCACCAGCCGGTGCACACCGCTCTCGCCGGAGAGCAGGCCGAAGGCGTTTTCCCCCTCTACGCGGAACGTGACCGACTTCACTCCGGCTTCGTCGCCCGAGGTAATATCCAGAATCGAGGTGCGGAAGTTGTGCCGCTCGGCCCATTTCAGGTAGAGGCGCAACAGCATTTCCGCCCAGTCCTGCGATTCGGTGCCACCGGCACCGGGCTTGATCGTGACGATGGCGTTCAGCCGGTCGTTTTCGCCGGCCAGCAGCGTCTGCGTTTCGATGTCGGTAACGTACTTTTCCGCCTGGTCCAACTCACCGGCGAGCTCGGCGAGCAACTGCTGTTGCTGCTCCTCATTTGTTTCCTCGGCCGCCAGGTGCAGGTAGGCTTCCAGGTCGCCCATCCAACTATCGAGCCGGCCGCCGGCCTCAACACGGTCTTCGGCCTGCTTGCGCTGCTGCAGCACGCGCTGGGCCTTTTCGGGATTGTCCCAGAAGCCGGGTTCGGTGAGTTTCTTTTCGAAGGCGGTCAGTCGCTCGCGGTTTTGGGCGACGTCAAAGATAGCTCCGCACCAGCTCGACGCGCCGGTGAAGCTCGTCATAGCGGTGCCGCAGATCTTCCTGGATCATGCTCATCGTCTTGTTTGTGTCCCTTGGGAAACAGAGATTTGCTGCGTCCCTTTGATTTAGCCTAACCGAAGACGCGGCCTCCGCCTAGCGAAATTCCACACCAGCGCGATGCAGGCGACCAGCACCGCCAATTTCGCCCACCAGTCGCCCCAGAGCGTGTAGAGCGTGCGACCGGAGCGGAAATTGTAGTGCACCGTCAGCGCCGCGCGGACGTTGGCTGGCAAGCGGGCGCGGATGCGGCCGTAAGGATCTACCGCAACGGTGACGCCGGTGTTCGTGTCGCGCAGTAGCCAGCGCCGGTTTTCCACGGCGCGCACACGAGCCATGTTCATCGCCTGAACCAGCGCTTCCGAACGCCCATACCAGCCGTCGTCGGAGATGTTGATCAGAAGACCCGCGCCACGGTCGGCAAATTGCCGTACCTGGTCGGGAAAGATCGATTCGTAGCAGATGAAGACGCCGAAGCGGTGGTCGCCGATCCGCCCGACGGCGATCCGCCCGCCGGGAGTGAAATCGCCGACGCCGCCAATCAGGTTTCGAGCAAAGGCAAGGTATTTTCGCCACGGTACGTATTCGCCGAACGGCACCAAGTGTATTTTGTCGTAATGGAACACTTGCTCTCCCGCCGGGTTCAGCATTACGGCGCTGTTGTACACCTGCACGGAGCCGCCCGGAGGGTAAGCCCATCGGTCCACCCCGGCCAGGAAATCGCTGTCGCTTTGCTTGGCGATCGCTCGGGCGCGGGCTGCAAAGGCGGGATCCTGCATGCTGAAGGGCGCTGGCGCTTCAGGCCACACGACCAGTCCCGGCGAAGAACGGCCTGCGTCTATGCTGAGCTTCTCGATTGCGTTCAGCTCCGGAGCATGCCGTTGCTCCCAGTCAGTCCCGTAGTTAGTTTCGGGAGGCAGATTCACCTGGATCAGGTGAGCCGTGTGGCGCCCCACCGGTTTCGGCACCAGCCAGCCTCCGAAGAAAACCGCCAGCAGCAACGCCGCCGTCGTGCCGCCCCAGATGGCCAGTGGTTTCCGACTCCGCTCGCGCAAGGCCCAGAGTAGCAGCGCATTGTAGCCGGCGACGACGAACGAAAGCCCGTAGATGCCCGTGACCGATACAAGTTGCACCAGCCCCAGATGGTCGGAGACCGTATAGCCCAGCAAATTCCAGGGGAAACCGAGCACCGGCGTGCGTGCGCGCGCCAGCTCGAGCCCCGTCCAAAGGAACGGAGCAGTCGCCAACGCCCACCCCACACCCGAGCGCCGCATCAGCCGGACGCCCAGCGCGAAGAACCCGGTGTACAGCGAAAGGAAGGCCACCAACAGGCCCAGCACGCCGACCGATTGCCAGATCATCATTCGGCCGTAGGACCGGAAAAAGCCGTAGAGCCACTCGAGGGTGATGAGGTAGAAGATCGCACCCTGCAGGAAACCCCAACCAAAGGCGGCCGCCGGCCTCGCTTCGAGCGCCACCGCCAGCAACGGAACCAGCGCCACCCATGCCAGCGCCGGCCAGTGCAGGCGCGGGAAGGCCAGAGCCAGCAGCACTCCCGAGGCGGCCGTCCAGGAAAATCGCCGGAGGAAGGTCATCTGGCCTTTTTCAGAATGCTATTGAACCCCTCGTTCTTGAGACGCAGCCGGACCGCCTGTGCTGCTTTCACATTCGTAAACGGCCCCACCTGTACCTTGTAAAGCCGGTCGGGAGCCGGACCCCAGGCAAACGCGGCGTAGCCTTTTTTCTTGAGGAAGCCAGCGAGGGAAATCGCATCGGCGCGGTTGCTGAGCGCTGCCACCTGGAGCGATATGCCCTCGCGACCATTGGCCAGGACCGGCGGTTTCCGCACGATGCGTACATCTTTCGGCCTGGCGGGCATCGCGATCGGTCCGGAAGGCTGTCTGGGCGAGGTTTCAGGAGTCAAGCCGGGCACGGGACTGTTGCCCGAGCCTCTCGACGACCGGGAATTCCGCGGGAAGAAGTCCCATCCGGTCGGCGGTGATCCGGCGGAGCCCGACGGGTTTCCGTTCGACCCGACTTCCGGCGCCCCTCGATTCCGGCCAGTGTGAAGGGTAAGGCCGGACGGATGGCTACCGTGGCCCATGACGTAACCGAGGGTAAAGAAGAGCCCGCAAAGCACGATGAACCCGAGGAAGATCCCGGCGATATGCCCCGCGCCGAGGGTAATGTCGTTCCGGCCCTTACGGCCGCTGGCCATCGGTCACTTCCCCTCTATGCTTTGCCCGGCACCTGCGGTGGAGCGGGGTTCTCGGGCTGGGCTGGAGCGGCGCCCGTCGCCTGCTGCGGCCAGCCCTTGCCGCGCAGGAACGAGAGGATGTCGAGCGGGAGCGGAAATACAATCGTTGTGTTCTTGTCGATGCCGATGTCGAGCATCGTCTGCAAATAGCGCAGCTGGACCGAAACGGGGTTCTTTGCCAGCACGTCTGCGGCTTCCGACAACTTCGCCGAAGCCTGGTATTCGCCGTCGGCGGCGATGATCTTGGCGCGGCGTTCCCGTTCCGCTTCGGCCTGCCGGGCAATCGCCCGCTGCATATTTTCCGGAATATCCACCTGCTTGACTTCGACCTTGGATACCTTGATACCCCAGGGCTCGGTATCCTGGTCAAGGATATGTTGCACCTTCTCGTTTACTTTTTCGCGCTCCGCCAAAATATCGTCGAGCTCGAACTGCCCAACGATGCTGCGCAGAGTGGTCTGCGCAAGCTGGGTGGTTGCATAGAGGTAGTTCTGCACCGCAGAGAGCGCCAGCCGCGGATCGACAACGCGGAAATAGCAGACGGCGTTTATCTTCACCGAGATATTGTCGCGAGTGATGATGTCCTGCGGTGGGATCTCGATCGTATCGATCCGCAGCGAGATCCGATAGAACTTGTCGATTGGCCACACGACGATCCGCAGCCCGGCGCCCTTGATTTCCGGCGCCATCCGACCCATTCGCAGGATTACTCCTCGTTCCCATTCCTTTACCACGTAGACGGAATTGAACAGCCAGATCAGGAACAGGATGATCCCGATTGCAAAGACTGTCACGCCGAATCCCATTAGGCTCCCTCCTCAGATCAACCCGCATTCGGTCGGGGCGGTGGTACCGCGCTCGGCTCGACGTAAAGGGTCAATCCTTCCACCTTCACCACTCGCACCCAGGCGCCCTTCGGAATCGAAGCTCCGGTTCCGTCCGCATCCGCGCGCACCGCCCGCCATAATTCTCCATTCACAAAGATCATTCCCGGGCCCTTTTCCCGCAACACCGGTTCGGTCACTTCCCCGATCACACCCACCATGCTTTCGGTTCCGATTACCGCTTTCCACGCGTGCGAGCGCAGCATCAGCCGCGCCAGCAGGATGAAGAACACGGCGAACGGCAGCGCCACGCCGAACGCGACGCTCAGGCCCACCCCGCCGCCGGTCAGCGGCGAACGCACCAACATCACCCCGCCGAGCACCAGCGAAATCGCCCCACCGATGCCGAGGATTCCATGCCCGGCAAACTTCGCCTCGAGCACGAACAGGGTAATTGCTAATAAGATCAGCAACAGCCCGGTGGCCGTTACCGGCAACAGATGCATCGCAAAAAGCGCCAGCACCAGGCAGATGGCGCCGATCACGCCCGGGGCCACCAGCCCGGGATGGATGAACTCGGCGTAGAGGCCCAGCACGCCAACGATCAGTAGCAGGAAGAAAACGTCCGGCTGGACAATGTGGGAAAGGAACTGTTCCCGGACGGACATCGTCACGTTGATGATCTCGGGATGGCTCAGCTGCAGGGTCGTCTTGCTTCCGTCAAACCGGGTGATCGTCATGCCGTTCAGCTGCTTGAGCAGGCTCGATTCCGAATTGGCAATCAAGTTGATCAGGTTGCCCTTGAGGGCTTCCTTGGCGCTGTAGGCCGTGGCGTTGGTCACGGCCGCCTCTGCAAGAGCCACGTTGCGGCCTCGCTGGCCGACATAGCTTCGCAAAAAGGCCAACGTATCCTGGACGATTTTCCTGTTCAGCGTGGGATTGACTTTCACCGGATAACCGGCGAACTCCAGCAACGGCGATGCCGCCCCCATCTCCGTCCCCGGAGACATTGCCGCCACATCGGCCGATTCCAGAATGAAAAATCCCGCCGAGGCAGCCCGAGCGCCGCTCGGCTCGACGTAAATGCAGACGGGCACCGGTGACTTCAAAATCGCCTTGATGATCGCTCGCATCGACTGGCCGAGGCCGCCGGGAGTGTCCATCCGGATCAACACCAGGCTGGCGTGTTCGTTGGCCGCCTGCGCAAGCCCGTCATCGACGTATTCGGCCAAAATCGGCTCGATTTCGCCGCGGATGCTGATGCGAATGACCTTTTCGGGATGGGAAACCTGAGCATCTGCCCGGGGAGCGTAAATCGCAAGCGTTCCCAGGGCCAGTAAGACAAATACCAGCCGCTTCATCTCAAGCCGGATTATACCAGTCTTGGACTTCTCTAGCGCGTCAAGAGGGCAGCAAGTTGCTCAGACCGTCCCCTGGAGGCGGACATCCTGCCTACCGGCGGATCAACCGAATCGGGATTGGCGCACCGCCGGTGCTGACAACGCTGGGCGATGTAGTGCTTCCGCCAGTTCCACCACCGGTACCGGTGCCCGTGCCGTCGCCGCTGCTACAGCCGGAGACATTCATGATCACGGCATCGATGTATTCGTCGGTGCCTTTGTGGTTGGCGTCCTCGAGGAAAAGCTGCATAAAGCCGACCACCGTCACGGTGCTCCCGCCCGCGCTCAGCGCGTGGCCGTCATAGACGGGCACCGTAACCACCGAATCGCTCGGCCCATAGTAGATCTTGCCGACCAGTAGCGGATTCGGATTGTCTTG
The DNA here is from genome assembly GCA_046704165.1 of Candidatus Acidiferrales bacterium. Classification (GTDB taxonomy): domain Bacteria; phylum Acidobacteriota; class Terriglobia; order Acidiferrales; family UBA7541; genus JAKASX01. The sequence continues at coordinate 67,390 of JBJKSI010000033.1, read as the reverse complement.
TCCGCCGGTGATGGGAAACGGAGGGCCCGTCGAAGTATCGATCGTATCCTGGCCCTGATTCAAACCCAACCCGCTGGCGTGAATGCGGTCTTCGACGCCCTGTTCCACCGGGCCGGTACTCTTGCCGTTATAGGTCTGCAGCGTTTCCCCGCAGGAGATCGTCATCGGAGTGCACTGCGAGATGTAGTTACGCAGATTGGAGCCGCTCTGGCTGCCACCATAGGCAACCAGGTACCACTGGCTGGGCGCCGCACCGTCGCTTGGCCCGGTGTTGCCATAATGCAGTTGCCAGGTCTGTCCGATCACGCCACCCTGCCCAACTGGCGAGTCGTTTACGATCGTGCCGTTGTCGGGGTTGATGAAATAACCACCGGGATAACCGGAGGCGCAAGCGTTGTTCTCGTTTCCGCTGGGAATATTGTAGTGATTCGGATCGCAGTTTGGCACCAGGAACGGCGCTACGCAGTCGTCGCCCACCGCCGGCGCGTCTGGATTCGCCCCGGAGGGATTGTAGGCTTCGGCAGTGGCCGTGGCCGAAACGCCGCTTTCGAACGCGCCGAAGACCTTCGCGAAAATCAGTGGGATTGCATTGCCGCGAGCCTGGCTCCGCTGCACCTTGACGGTGATCTGCGGTTCCTCGGCGCTCGGATAGCTGAAGCTAATATCCCCGTTCTGGATCTGTGCCGCCTGTCCCAGAACGGCGTTTTGAGCACCCACGGCTTCCGCCTGCTGGCGGGCCATCGCCTCCTGTGGGCCACCGGCGACGCAACCCCCGCTCGACGTGCAGCCGGAGGTGATGAACGTGTACGCGCCGGCCAGCGCGGCGGCATCGGCCGTCCGTTGCGCCTGGTTACGGGCCACGTAGAGCATGCCAAGATCGATCGCCAGTGCGGAAGCAGCCAGCAGCACGATCAGTGAAACAGCCACAAGCACGAGCATGGCGCCACGCTCGCCCTTCCGCGTACAAATTTCCCCAGTTCCCGTCATCTCCGATTTCCCCCTAAGAACTTCCAGTCAAATTGGCCATCGTCGCCAGCGCCTCAACCTTATTTGGGAAAGTGGACGAAGGCAGGAACCTGGCCAGCTTCCAGGTGATCGGCCAGGTCAGCGTCACACGGGTCGAAGGCACGGCCAGCGAACCGGCGGTGACCACCGCTCCCCGGTCGATCGTGAGCGAAGCTCCGCTGGCACAAGCAAACGTCCACGAGAGGGCCGTCGAACTGCTCGGCGAGGTTGGATTCAAACAAGAAGCGTCCACACCGTCGTTCGTCAAGTAGTTCTTCACATCATTCACGGCCGCCTGGATCGAACATGGCACAGAACTGCTGCAGTTGATGTTCGTCAGCGGCGTGGAAACAACGATTCGCGCACCGGACCGCGCGGCGTTGGTCAGCTTCGCCTTGAGCGCGAACATCGAGCCGAAATCGAAAATCCCGGCCAGCAGCAGAAGCAGAATCGGCAAGGCCAGCGCAAATTCCAGCAACTGTGAGCCACGCTCGGCCTTCGCCGCTCCTCCCATGCGCCGGCGTGCGTTCTTACCGCTCCATCTCCCTGCTTTCATTGGCAAGTCCCGTTGGAAGGCTGATTTTCCCTACGCATCTGGACGCGAGTGGGAATGTGAATGGTCGCCAGATCCTCTTTGAGCATCGGCAGGTAAAGCGTGTAGGGGTACTGGAAGCTGATCACCACGCCGCACTGCTCGTCGGTGTCGCCGGCGTCGAGCCAGGACACCTGCTCCGAGTAGTCGGACACCTTGTCTGGATTGAGATTCGCGGCCTCGAGCGCCGGCGCGATGTAGTTCTGGAACACGGTGCTGTTTGCTTGCGACACCCCCGAGGCGTCCATGTACTGGTTTCCATTCGCAACGGAGTTCGGCAGCACCGCCTCACGCGCTCCTTCACGAGCTGCGCGCGTGATCGTCTGATAGATATTGAAGGCGCGCGCCATTGTGAAGATCCCGAACAGCAGGGCCAGCAGCGCCGTCAAGGTCAACGCGAATTCCAGTACCTCGGCTCCGTGCTCGGCTCCGGGCTTCGCAATTGCTCCACGGCCTGATCGCTGCGTGCACAAAGCGAACGTCCTGAGACAAACGCCTTCCTGTGAAGTCACCATACGGTTACGCTTTCCCATCGTTTTCCATCCTCACGGCGGGTATGTGTTGCAGGCACTGCGCCAAACGCGGTACAGAGCTGAGCAATTTCACGACGAATGCGTGCTGAGTGCGGAAAACGGCAATCCGTTCAAGAGAAGCAAACAAAAACGTCTGGTTTTAGAAGTACTGTGAGCTCGTTGCTACAACAAATGCTCGGTGAGCGAACCACGAGAGTTTCGCGGGAGTTTCGCGGGAGTTTGCGGGGGGCGGATTACGTTATTGACGCGCTTGTCGCTGACCTCTTTCGTTAGATGCCGGAATTCAGGATCTCCAAAGGCAAACGCGGGCGGGCTGAATTTGCGCCGGATCGGGTAGCCACTGGCGGAGGCGAGTCCCGCCATTGATGCCGCACGGCAGCTCGGCCGAGGAGGAAACGTCAATGCCCTGCCCGGCCGGCTGAATCGTATCCGGCCGGGGTTAGGCGTAGGCAGGTGGTGAGAGTCTAGTTCGGGTGCTGAATCAAACGGATCGGGATCGGCGAGGCGTCGGAGGAAACAGTTCCATTACCGCCGCCATTGATGCTCGGACCGCTGCAGGGAATCAGGTTCAGAATATTCGCCTGAATCGTTTCCTGGCCTTTAGAGACCACCGAGTAATCCAGGAAAAGCACAGCAAACCCGTCCACCTCGACTGTTTGGTTGCCGGGGTTCAGTGTGTTTGCGTTGAACAGAGGGGCAAGAATGATCGAGCGGCTGTTGCCCAACTGGCCAGCGAAAGCTCCCCCGCCGCCGCCAGGGGTGATGGAAAAGAAGTCCCCCCCGTAGAAAGACTTGGGGTACGGCTGGTCTGTGGTCCCGTTTGTAGGTGGGGTCAGGTAGTCCTGCCGCGGGGCGCCGATTAGAGAGTTCACAGCCTTGTCGATCGGCACCGGCCTGTTACCCGTGACCGTTTGAAGCATGGCTCCGCAGCCGATGCTGACGCCCGAAGTCGGACCGGATTCGATTTCGGCCACAAGATTGGAGTTGCTATTGCTGAAGTTGCCGTTGGCATCGGGGAAAGACACCATGCTCCACTGGCTCGGCGCCACACTGCCCGATGCGTTCGTGGTGAAACCATTGTAGGCATAGTGTAGCGTCCAGGGCATTCCCAGGGCACCGGCAGAGGCTCCGGTATAAATCTCGGGGTTGACCACCTTCCCGTCGTGGATGAAGTAGGCGAGAGTACCGCTGTTTCCCGTAGCCGGATCATAGCAATACTGATTTAAATCCGCTGAACTGGCGGCATTCGCATCCACCTGCAGGGGGTCGCAGTTCGGGAGAAGGAAAGGCGTCACGGCCGACTCGACGCCGGCGCCCATATACGCCTCGGCCGTTGCCTTTGCCGAGACGCTTCCGGTGCGCATCCCGAACATTCTTGCAAAAATCAGCGAGATTCCCGTTCGCTGAACCGTCACCGTGATCTGCGGCTCCTTGCCCTGGCCCGTCGGATCGGTGAACTGGATCCCGGGGCAGGAGGTTGAAGAGTAGCCCGTGGTGAGGGAGCAATCGACGGCTCCCGGCTCGCCCGCGACGTAGTTCGCCTTGGCGGCGGCCACCGCGTTCTGCGCCGCCGTGCTCTGGGAAGCTGAGGACTCGCAACTGGCGTTCAGCGTGCAGGTGCCTGTGAAAACGCTAGCGCCGGCGAGTGCGGCCGCATCGGCGGAGCGCTGCGCCTCATTCCTCGCGACATAGAGCATCCCCAGGTCGATGGCAAGCGCCGCCGCTCCCATCAGGAACAGGATGAAGAACGCAAAAAAGACGAGCGCGGAGCCACGCTCATGCGAACGGAAAATCCCGATCTGTCGCCTTCTCATAGCTTCCAGCCTCCCCACGTGCTTGCGGCGATATCATCGCCGCCTTCCCTTTCGAGACTCACTGAATGCTGTCCCCGCAACCACCGCCCAGATTCACCATGGTGACCGTCGCAGAGACGTGGTCCGGAAAAGTCCCGGACGGCAGAAACGATGCGAGCTTCCATTTCAACGGCCAAGTCACCGTCACCTGTGTCGCCTTCACACTACCCACGGGAATCGACGCAGTCGCGGAAAGGACCGAGCCGCTTGGTGCAATCCAAACGCCGGATTTGATGTCGAGCGACGGGCCTGTTCCCGCGGTCCCATAAAACCACTCACCGCCGGGGCACGACGCCGACGAGGAAGGCGATGAGGGACTGATCCACGAAGCATCCAGGCTCGCGTTGGTGAGGTACTGCTGGACGGCCGTCGCGCTCGAAACGATCGAGCACGGGACCGATTGCGAACATCCCGACGCTCCATTCGGGTTGGAAATTGGCGTGGACACCACGATCCGGTCGCCCTCGCGGGCCGCGTTCGTCAGTTTCTGTTTCAAAGCAAAAGCTGAGCCGAAGTCCCAGATCCCGACAACAAGTAGCAGCAAAATCGGCAACGCCAAGGCGAATTCCACAAGCTGAGATCCGCTATTGGACGGCCAATTACGCCGCCGCACTCCCCTTAGTTTTCGTGTCCCCAATGATGCGGACATCGAATTTCCTCCTGGACCGATCATGGGCATGTCAGCGTATAGACGCCGGTGCTGCCGGTTTGCTGGTAGTTCGCGTTTTCCAGCCTCATCTGGACTTCCGTGTGAAGTTGCAGCGTCGTCAGGCCCAAGGTGGTGAACGGAACGTCGAGCTGATACGGGTAAACGAAGCTGATGACGATCCCGCACTGTTTGTCGGTATCGCTCGGATTCAGCCACTTCACCTGCTCGTTGTAATCGGCAATGCAATTCGTCTGCGAGGAACTGGAGCACGCGTTGGGATTCAGGTTCGCAGCTTCGAGTGCGGGCTTAATGTAGTTCAGAAAGATCGGGCTATCCGGACTGGTATAAGTGCCGTTGTTGCCTATATAAGTGTTTCCGTCGTAGACAGAACTGGGAAGTACGGCCACCCTGGCGCCCTCTCTCGCCGCGCGAGTAATCGTTTGATAGACGTTGTAGGCCCGGGAAAACGAGATGAGACCCAGGGTCAATACCATCAGTCCCGTCAGGATCAGAGCAAATTCCAGAATTTCAGCGCCGCGTTCCTTTTCGCCGTGCTTTTGCGGCGATCCCTGCGTCTTTGGGTGGCCGCTGCGAAACCACTTTCCGTTCGCCATTCCGTCTCTCCTCACCCTAGACACAGGCACGCGTTCAGCGATCTGAAATAACCGATTGGCAACCAAAATATCTCTTCCCCAGTTCCTTACTTCTTGCTGCGGCGCTTGAGTAAAGTTTACTAGTGTGCGTTTGAGAGTCCAGAAAAAAAGGGGGGATGGCGGAAAACTAAACCGGGGGAGAGTTATTTCCGCTTCTATTAACTGTTCCATCAACGCGTCGAAAAAAGAGAAGTTGCTCTTTTTCGCCGCATGCCCCGTATTTCCTAGCGGCTGAGCGAGAAGCAAGGGGTGTCTGTTTCGTAAAGGCAAGAGCGAGGTAGGGCGTAATGGTTCTATCCGATCCGGTTATTGAAGCGTCAGCTAATAGTCCCTCCAAGACATCCTCTTCATCTCGCCTCCTGGCGAACACTTCGGAGACCGCTTTTCGGCTTTCTTTTCCGTTTGGTTGGTGTGACCAGCGGCAGAAGTTGCGGAATGAACCTGCCGCCCTCGCGAACGCCGAAACAACCAACCGAATGACACCGGGCGTGCAGCGCTGGGGCGCCCGCAGGACCAGGCTCCCCGGACACTGCTCCGCTCCCATCTGATTCGAATCCAGCGTGTCCATGGTGGAGCACTCGCAATTGGCTGAAAGCGCTATCAAGAAACCTACTTGGTCTAAAAAGAAACAGGAGAGGAAAAGGATGCGGCGACAAGACACATGCCCGCTCAGCGAGCGGCCGAGGAGTGCGCGGAATACTTTTGCTCGACTAAGTAGGCAGAAAAACACGCCACTGGGCAAGCTAAGACCTAAAAGGCAGGCCGTCAGCCGATCGCCCGGGCAACATCAAGTGACCTGCGCGCTCAGGGACTGGGCGGAGGCTGAGGATGGGAAGACTTTTTCTTCTTACCGCCAAAGAAGCCGAAGAGTTTCTGGAAGAATCCTTTTTTCTTTTTGTGGGGCTTGGCCGCGACCGGCATCTCTTTTGCCTGGGCAGTCTGTCCGGCCTCCGCCTGCTGCAGTTGCTTTGGCACAAATGGCGAGGCCACTCTAGCCGAATTCGATTGGGGAGGTTCCGGTCCGGAGTTCGACCCGAACAGGTGAGCCATCCAGGAGATCGGTGGAGGCATATGGGCGCTCATACCGCCACCGTAGAGCGACGAATATTCACTCGGCTGTGTGCCGGCGATGAAATAGTCGATTTGGGGATCAGGACATTTCGCCGTGGCCAGCTCGAGCGTCGCAGGATCGATGGCTGCTTCAATCACCCCAGAAGGAGGTGTGAACGGTTGGGGATTGTCATAGCCCGGGATCTGGAGCGCCTTTTTCATGAACAGCGCCCAGATCGGCTCGGCAGATTCCGCACCAGCCAGATGAAGTTGCTGGTAGTCGTCGTAGCCCACCCACACAATACACTCAAGTTTTGATGTGAAGCCGGCGAACCAGCCGTCGTGCGAAGTGCCCGTCTTGGCGGCGGCCGGAGCGTCGAATCCCATCTGGCGCACGATCACGCCGGTTCCGTGGTTGATCACGTTTTCCATCAGAGTGGTCACGAGGAACGCCACCCGTGGATCGAGCACCGGGGTGGTCTGCGGCCGGTTCTGCTCGACGATCTTTCCGTCCTTGCCCACCACGTAGCGCACGAACATCGGCTCGGCGCGAATACCGTCGTCTTCGAACGCCGTGTAGCCGGCGGCCACCTGCAGCGGGCTCATGTTGTAGGTGCCGAGAGCCATAGCCGGCGTCGCCTCAAGCTGATTATTGAGCTTCATCTGCCGGGCCAACTGCAGAATGCGGTCGTAGCCCACCATTCGAGCGAACTTGATGGTGGCCACGTTCAGTGAATTCGTCAGCGCCTGTTTCGCCGTGACGACCCCGCCGAACCGCTGCTCGTAATTGTCGGGCGTATAAGTCTTGCCGTCGAAATCAAACGTCGTCGGCTCGTCAATCACCGTCGTCACCGGCGTGATTACCGGCCGGCGTCCCTCTACCGCGTTCAGGAAATCAGTGGCGTAGACGAACGGCTTGAAGACCGAGCCCGGCTGTCGCTGCGCGAACACGCGGTCGAGCTGGCTTTTGGCGTAATTCCGCCCGCCCACCAGCGCCCGTACGGCGCCCGTCTGCGGATCGATCGCCACGAGCGCTACCTGCGGCTTCACCACCGGCTTGCCTTCCTTGCGCAAGCGTGCGTAGCGCCAGGCCAGCTTCTTATCGACCATCTTCATGCCTTCGGCCACCGCCTGCACTGCGGCCTCCTGCAACTCCGGATCGAGCGTCGTGTAGATCCGGTAGCTGCGCGTGGTCAACTGGTCCTCGGAGAAATGGTTCAGGAGCTGATCGCGCACCACGTCCACAAAATACGGCGCCTCGCTGCTGGCTACCGCCGCAGGCTGCACCGACAGGGGCAACTTTTTCGCGGCAGCCTCCTGCGCCTGGCTGATGAAACCATCACGGACCATCTCGTGGAGCACGCGGTCGCGTGCGTCGACCGCCCGATTCGGATGTTGGTCGCTGGAGGCGTAATAGTTAGGCGCACGAATGATACCGGCCAGAAAGGCATCCTGCGCCAGGTTCAGGTCGCCGATGTTCTTGCCGAAATAGGACTGCGCGGCCTCGCCGAAACCGTGGATCGCGAAGCTGCCTCGGTTGCCGAGGTACACCTGGTTGGCGTAAAGATCGAAGATCTGTTGTTTGCTGAAATGCTGATCGAGCTCGACCGCCATCAGCGTCTCTTCGATTTTCCGCCGGAAGGTGCGTGCCCGCGTAAAGAAAAAACTGCGCGCCACCTGCATGGTGATCGTGCTGGCGCCTTGCGCTTTGCGGCCCAGGCGCAGGTCGATCAGCGCTGCCGCAATGATCCGCTTCACGTCGAAAGCGGGCTCGTGGAAGAATCCCTTGTCCTCGGCCGCCAGTACCGACTCGATCAGCGTTTGCGGCAGCTCGTCGTAGCTCACAACGCGTCGCTTCACCCGAGAAGGGCCGAAGAGCGTGGTCACCAGCGTCGGCTCAATCTCACCGGCATTGACACTCTGGCCGCCGCCGAGTCGCTGGATCCCGGAGATCCCACTGCCGGCGAACTGGATCTTTAGCGCGTTGGTGCCTTCGAAATAGGAGTTTTTCGACGGATGAATTTCCACCGTAGATCCGTCTACCTGATACCAGCCGGGAGTGAAATCGTTGCTCTGCGCGGTGTAGCCGGCGCGCTGCAGGTAAGCCACCAACTGCTTCGGATCCAACGGTTGGCCGACCTCGATCTTCGCCGGCGCGCTCAGCACCTCCGAGGCCTGCTCGAAGACATGGCCGCTCAGCCGCTCGTCGATCATCCGCTCGAACGTGAACCAGTAGTGCAGGAAGATCCCCGTGCCCACGAGCAAAAGCACCGCGAACGCCCCGAGGATGGTCAATCCGCGCCAGCCGGTCCAGAAATCACGGTTCAAGCGAATGCGAACGCGCACGCCGCCTGTCGCCTCCTTCTTTCTACGATGCGATTTTCCCCGCCGGCGCATACCTGACATTGAACTATTGTACTTCCACGGATCAGGTTCCGTCAGTTGGAGTTGCCTGCCCCGTTACCACTTGAATGAGCCCAGAACAACCAATTGTTTTCGGTGGCGGAACCGGTCTGCTTGGGAAGGTGCAAAGTGGAGAAAGAGAGCCTGTTCACCAGGCTCGTGTGATCTGGCGGGCAATTCAGATTCTGAGGAGGGGATCTGCGCCGGCGGTACCCCACCCAAGCCCGTCAACGGCCCGAAGCTGCATCGTTCCCGCCGGCGAAGCGGTGAGAGTTGAAGTGGCGAGAAGGGGAAAAACAGCTCAGCGGTTGGCGTTGCTTCCCCTCCCCAGGGACAAGAACACTACCGATTGTCGTGATCGCTCACCTCGCCGCGCCGGCAAGTTGCCGGCGCGGCGTCCGTTTTCCTCACGCAGGGGGGGCAGCATTGCGGCCGAAGAGCTTCGCGCCTGCCGTTGCGCGAACCGGCCAGTCATTCGCCCGTTTTACTGCGAGGATTTCGGCGAGGGAAGCGGCGGCGCCACGTAGACGCTAACGACAACGCGGCGGCTCTCCTTGCGATCCTGAAGCGTCCGGCCACCATTGATCAGGTGCATCTCGCCAAGACCCACCATGTGGATCCGGTAGATCGGGATGCTGTGCTCCCCGACGAGGTAGCGGATAACGCTGTCGGCGCGCTTGCGACTCAAAATGTCGTTATAGGTCGCCGGGCCGGTCTGGTCAGTGTAACCGGCAACCGTAATGAAGTACCGCGAATGGCCCTGTACGTCACTGGCCAGTCGGTCGAGTTGCGCCTTTGCATTGGCGGTGAGGTTGTAGCGATTGAAGCCAAACAGCACAACGGAGTGGTCGGTCACCTTGTAGGCGTCCAGATTCGCGACCGTATTATTCAAATCGTTCAGCTGGCTGCTGTTCTGCTGAGCCTGATTGAGAGCCTGAGAGGAACGGCTGTCAGCGGCCTGGGCAGTCTCTTTGTTCGCGGAGATTCCGCTCTGGTTTTCCTTTACCTGCTGGGAGGTTTGGTCCAACTTCGAGTTCGTTTCTTTGAACTGCTGGTCGGTCTTCTGTGAGACTTGATCTACCTTTGAATTGACCGGCTGCACTTGTGCGCGGACGTACCCCTTGGTGGCGCAGCCCATAACGGAGATCGTGCCGAGAAGCAACAGTGGTACCAGGAAGGAACTCTTTGTACTCATCACGCGCCTCCTTAGGTTTTTCTCTCTCTTCTAGAAGGCGACGGAATGGCCCGGGTTGCCTCGCCTTTTTCCGTCACCTCGGGCGAAGGCACCGGCGAACGGCAGTTTCTCCGGCGCTTTGCCCCGGGTTTCAGGTATTTCGCTTCGCTACATCCATCAGTCCTAGCCGCGTGAAATGCGAGACGTTCCCTGGCCGGGCGTCTTGTTGCAGTGTACCAGCGGCCGGGACTACAAGAAACAAGAAATAGACGGCTGAACCGGAGGCCTCCGTCCCGCTTCAGTAGGCGCGGGCGAAAACGGCCTGGTCCTTGGCCGGTTTGCCGCACAGAATGCACGTGCCTTCACCGCCCGGCTGTTCGAGCGGGATGCAGCGCATCGTTGCCTTCGTTTCTTCCTTAATGCGCGCCTCGCAATCGCCCTCGCCGCACCACCAGGCCATTGCGAAACCTCCCTCGACGGCGGCCTTGAATTCATCGTAATTCTTGACGTTTCGTGTGTTCGTTTCGCGAAAAGCGAGCGCGCGTTCGTAGAGGGCCTTCTGGATGCTCTCGAGCGTCTGAGCGACGGTCGTGGCGATGCCCTCCATTTTCGCCGGGCTCTTCCCTTCCTTGCCCGGTCGTTCGCGCCGCGCCAACACCACCGTGTTCGCGGCCACGTCGCGCGGGCCGATCTCAATCCGCAGCGGCACACCGCGCATCTCCCAGTCATTGAACTTGAAACCGGGGCTGACGCCGTCGCGCTGGTCCACGCGCGTACGAATGCCGGCACGCACCAACTCCTGGCGCACCTTTTCGGCCGCCTCGAACGTCAACTCTTTTTCCGCCTCGCTCTTGAAGATCGGCACGATCACCGCCTGCAGCGGCGCCAGCCGCGGCGGCAGGATCAGGCCCTGATCGTCACCGTGCACCATGATGATGGCGCCGATGAAGCGGGTGGAAAGCCCCCAGGACGTCGTCCAGCAATATTGCAGCTGGCCCTCCTTGTCCAGATAGCGGATCTCGAACGCCTTGGCAAAATTCTGGCCCAGGTTATGGCTGGTGCCCGCCTGCAGCGCCTTGCCGTCTCCCATCATCGCTTCAATCGAGTAGGTCTGGTCGGCCCCCGCGAAACGCTCAGCTTCCGATTTCCGCCCGGGAATTACCGGAATCGCCGCCTCGTTCACGGCGAAGTCGGTGTAGACGTCGAGCATCTGCCGCGTCTCAGCCTCGGCTTCCTTGGCTGTCGCGTGGGCAGTGTGGCCCTCCTGCCAGTAGAACTCCAGCGTGCGCAGAAACAGCTTCGTCCGCAACTCCCAGCGCACAACGTTGTTCCACAGGTTGATCAAAATCGGCAGGTCCCGGTAGGACTGCACCCAGCGCGCATAGGCGTGGCCGATGATCGTTTCCGAAGTGGGCCGCAGCACCAGCGGCTCTTCCAGTTCCTCGCCGCCGCCGATCGTCACCACGGCCAGTTCCGGCGCGAAACCCTCCACGTGTTTGCTCTCTTTTTCGATGAAGCTGCGCGGAATCAGCATCGGGAACGCCGCGTTCACGTGCCCGGTAGCCTTGAAGCGGCGATCGAGCGCCTGCTGGATGTTCTCCCAGATACCCCAGCCGTAGGGGCGCACGATCATGCAGCCGCGCACCGGCGCGTAGTCGGCCAGCTCGGCCCGCTGCACGATCTGGTTGTACCACTCGGCAAAATCCTCCTGCCGCGAGGGCAGTTTTCGTTCCGTAGGTTTGTCAGCCATAGGTCCCGTCTGTGAAGGAATCAGGGAAACAGCCAGCGTAGCCAAGCCCTTCGGCATTGTCAACGCAGGGCCAGGCAGGGCCAGTTATCCCTCGCCCGCTTTATTGCTCCAAAGACGAAAGAGCTACAGCAATCGGCGGGTGAACAAATGGGAAATGCCGGCGAGACATCCTTCCGCTCGCCACTTTCCGTGCCACGAAGCCTCGCCGACGATGCATTTTTTGCACCGCCGTGCGTCTAAACGCGCGCCCGCCAAACGGGCTTCTAACGCATCACACTACGCAGGGAGATTCAAATGTCTGTGCAGCCCAGCTTGCGCAGCTGTCCGCGAAACCTGCCGGATCCCGGGGCTAACACTGCTGCCGAGCCAGTGCCGCTCACAACGGTCATAATGGGTCCGGCAAACGTGGTGGGAACTCACACGGAAAAAGGAGAAGAGCACGATGAATGACAAGCTTTCCCGACGCGACATCCTGAAGGGGGCCGCAGCAACGGCTTCCTATTTGGCCGTGGAAGGGGTCGTGGCGGGCGGGGCCGAAGCCGCCGCCACGGTGCCGCTCGCCATCCGCGGTGGCGATCCCCCCAACGGAACGATCCTGCCGCTCAACTGCACGAGCGGAGTCATTTTGCCGCCGCCCGGGAGAAGCTTCCAGAAATTCAGCTTCGATTTCCCTGAACCCTCAGTGGTGTTCAACAAATTGATGATCGGCTTCCGACTGTACAGCTTCGAGAACACCTTCGGCCTCGATCGCGACCTGATGAAGGTTACCCACCAGGGCGACGGGTTGCTCCTTGAATGCTCCGGCTTCGTCTACGCCGGCGGACAGCTGAAGGCTCCCGGGAAGCTGCGCGCCCATATCCGGCCCAACGGCGACTTCGCCGAATGGGATGCCACTGCTGAAATGGAACATCCGATCAAGTCCATCACCACGGTCGTGCGCGGCGTGCCGCGAGGGGAAATCGCCCCCGGAAGCGCCAACTTCTTTGACCCGAAGCAAAACGAGATCTTGCTAGGCTACCCCTGGGGCAATGGTGGGCAAAGCACGGATACCCCGCTCGCGGTGATCGAAGCCGGCAAGCAGGATTATTACTACCTCTCCTCGCTGAACGAGCAGGTGCGCGCCAACCGCATGTATTTCGAGCCGGCGGAAGACAAGCTCTATCGCATCGAACTCGTCTACGAAAATCCCGGCTGGAAGCACAGCAACCGGCTCGAAGGCGCCCGTTGGCGCGTTGGGCACACCACCACCTCTGATGCAGCTTTTCGTCCGCACTTCGAGCATGTTCAGCGCGCCTTCCATCTTCCGGATTGGAACAGCCGTACCGATGTGCCCGAGTGGTTCCGCAAGATCGAACTGTTCGTCTCCATTCACGGCATGGACTGGACCGGCTACGTCTTCAACGATTTCGCCAAGGCGCTGCGCACGCTCGAGTGGGTATCCAAACACATCGACGCTCACAAGGTGATGGTCTTCCTGCCTGCCTGGAACGGCCGCTACTACTGGGAATATCCGATCTATAAAGTCAACGACCGCATGGGCGGCGACGACGGTTTCCGTCGCCTGATTCAGGAAGGCCACCGCATGGGCTTCCGTTTCCTGCCCATGTTCGGCCTGCAATCGGCCAACACACACCTGGCCAACTATCCCCAATTCGCCAATGCCAGCACCCGGCAGATCGACGGCAACTCCTTCTACCTGGCTTGGGTCGATTGGGACAACGACCGGCATCAGGAAGGCTGGGGCCGCTTCATGAACGTCGCCGTCGACTCCTGGCGCAACTGGATGCACGACAGCGTCTCCTACGTCATCGAAACCTTCGGCGTCGACGGCTATTTCCTCGACATTGCTGGCGGCTGGGTCGACAACACCCAGGGCGACATGCTGCTCGGCTTGCGGAAGATGGTGGATAGTCTGAGAGCAAAATATCCAAACGTTCTCGCTGTCGGCGAATTCCCTTACGACGGACTGATGTCCGTGCTGCCCGTCTATCAGATCTTCCCTTCCTGGGGTTATCCGCCCGCTTTTCACAAGTACTGCCGCGCCTTCAACCACCTGAGCCATCCGGCTCCAGGCCGAGGCAGCACCGGCGTGCACGAGGGCGGCTTCCGGCATTTCAATCCGAAAACGCTTTCCCTCAATCCACACCAGATTCCCACCATCTCCGTGGTCGACGATACGTTTGACCGTTATCGACACGTGATGCTGGAAATCATCAACCGTGCCAAGGCCCGCGCCGCGAAGAAGCAAGGATAAAGGCACGCCGCGGGCCGCGGCCTTTCACCACTCAGGTCGCCACGGCCGGGACTTTCCCCGGCCGTCGGCCTGTGAGGCGAAGCACACCACGGACGAGGCGTTTCGCGCAAAGGAAAAAACACAGGGAACCGTTCAGTCCTGAAAGACAATCCGAGAAGCCGGAGCGGAAAGCGTCACCGCTGCTGTTCCGGTCCCCGCAGCCACCAACCGCCCGCATAACCACCGTACTGCCAGTTGCCGGTGAGGATTTTCCTTGCCGTCGATTTCAGCATCTTGGCAAAAGTCTCCGTGTTTGAGCTGGAAATACTGGCTCGCCAGACTCCCGTGAACGGTTGGCTGTCGCCGCTTCGCGCCTTCCAAGTGCCATGCCATCCATGACCCGTCTTTCGCGCCCACCACTTCCCTTCCAACAGGATGTCGCCGCTTTCCGAAAGCAATCGCCAGTAGCCATGTGCCTCGTTTGGCTTCTTCGGAGAAATTTCAGCCGTCCAGGTGCCCCGCAAGACCTGTGCCGGACCCGTCGTAGCCGTCCAGTGGCCGCTCAGCCGAATCACCGGCCGCCGCGCCAGCGCCACCGACGTCGCCATAAGCGCCAGCATGCAAATCGCCGCTCCTACCGCCACGCGCCGGCGCCAAATTGTCCGCCGAGGACATCTCGAACCCGTTCCCGGCGGATGCATCTGCCTTTTCATGATGCGATCCTACCATTCTCTGCGAGTCCGAGAAACACGAGCCTGCCGGGCAAACGAGGGACACCGTCGCGCGGCAAAACCCACGTCAGAATCGAGCCGCTATAGCTCTCAGAAGACGATTTTCCCTTTCCATACGCCCACAGGATCTGCCGTCGAATTTGCCTCGGCTAGACCTGGTTCTCCTTTCCCACGACCGAAATTGAAATGCCGCAGACAGTTCATTAAAATGGCGCGAGACTGCGCAATCAAAAAAATTCGCGTGCCGTGTTTCCGGCGCCCGACCTAGCCTTTCTCTTCTCGCGCAGCACAGGAGCCCGCAATTATGACAACGTCTGGTAGTTCCGCCGATTCTGCTTCCGCGATGAACCGCCCGCTCGCCGAAGTCGATCCCGAGGTCGCGCAAGCTATCGCCTATGAAGTCCGCCGCGAGGCGCAGGGACTCGAGTTGATCGCCTCGGAAAACTTCGTCTCCGAAGCGGTGCTTGAGTCGATGGGCTCGGTGCTGACCAACAAATACGCCGAGGGGTACCCAGGCAAGCGCTACTACGGCGGCTGCGAAAACGTCGACCGGATCGAGCAGTTGGCCATTGACCGTGCCAAGCAGCTCTTCGGGGCGGAACACGTCAACGTGCAGCCGCACGCCGGCGCCCAGGCGAATACCGCCGTTTACATGACCGCACTCCAACCGGGCGACACCGTACTCGGCATGAACCTGGCCCATGGCGGCCATCTGACCCACGGCCATCCGCTGAATTTTTCCGGCAAATTCTACAAGTTCGTGCCTTACGGCGTCTCGAAGGAAACCGAGACGATCGATTACGACGCTCTTGCCGCTCTCGCCCGCGAGCACCGGCCGAAGATGATCGTTGCCGGTGCCAGTGCCTATCCGCGCACGCTGGACTTTCCCCGCTTTGCCGAGATTGCCTCTTCGGTCGGCGCCCTTCTCTTCGTCGACATGGCACACATTGCCGGACTGGTCGCCGCGGGCGTGCACCCCAGCCCGGTGCCCCACGCCGACTTTGTCACCACCACCACCCACAAGACGCTGCGCGGCCCCCGCGGCGGCATGATTCTGTGCCGGGCGAAATGGACCAAGGAACTGGACCGCGTCGTGTTTCCCGGCAACCAGGGAGGGCCGCTCGAGCACGTGATCGCGGCCAAGGCCGTCTGCCTGAAAGAAGCGCTTGCGCCTGAATTCACCGCGTATCAGAAGCAGGTACTGGCCAACGCCAAGGCGCTTGCTGCCGCGCTCGAACAGCGTGGCTTCCGCATCGTCAGCGGCGGCACCGATACCCACCTGTTCCTGGTCGATCTGGTGAAGCGCGGCATCACAGGCCTGGACGCCCAACTCGCCCTGGAGCGTTCCGGCATCACCGTCAACCGCAACGCCATCCCGTTCGACCCCAATCCGCCCTATAAGGCCGGCGGCATCCGCGTCGGTTCGCCTGCGGTTTCCACGCGCGGCATGCGCGAGCCGGAAATGCAGCAAATCGCCGGCTGGATCGCCGACGTGATCGAGCATCTGGGCGACGAAACAGTGGAACAGCGGGTGCGGCAGCAGGTGCTGGAATTGACCGCCAAATTCCCGCTGTACGCCAAGAGGTTAAAGCCATAACCGAACACGCCTCACCGCCGGGGTTCATGGACGCAGTCTCTGCGCATTCCACGTCGCGGCGGTGAGGCGTGCCCCGCCGCAGCGGACGGGTACCGGCAAATGCCGTGAACTTGGTGATTGTCTGCACACACCCACAAAGCTTCAGCGACGTTCCGTGGCCAGCGCGATGAAGATCATTCGCCATGCTCGCACTGTCGCTGTCGTTCTCGGCCTCGTAGCAGCTGCCGGCGGCTCCGCGATCGCACGGAAGCCGCTCCGCGATCAACTTGCGACTGTCCCCTGGACGACCGAGAACCTGCGGAGGTTGAACAAGCTCCTCCCTGATCGGAAAACCGCGGGCAAATTCGTGACGAGCTTCTTTGCATCCGGGACTTCGTCAGGAATGCTGCCCAGCGTCGGCGACTACGGCTTCGTCAGTCTAAGCGGCGAACGGACGCTGACCTTTCTCGCCGGCATCGACTGGAGCGGGCGAGCGTTCTACACAACGATCCTGGTCGTTCGAAACCAGAACAGAAAATTGATCGCTCAGAAGATCCACACGGGAAACGGCGCGAGTGCGTATGGGCTTATGCACCGCGTCGTCGATCTCCGCCATGACGGCCAGTCGGAAATCCTCGTTCCGAGATTGCTCGGCGAATACGCAGGAACAACGCCAGTCGGCGAAGTTGACGACGTCTATGCGTGGGATGGTACGCGGTTCGTTGAGGACGACGGCGCATTCCGCGAATATTACGCCAAGACGGTGCTGCCGCGCCTTCAGGGCACCCTTGCATCTCTGATGCGAAATTCCGGCCCGACTCCCTCCAGCGCCGGTGGCAAGGTTCCCGCAAAACACCGGAAGGAAATGGCCAACAGGCATCAACAGCTCGTGGAAATGTACAAGCGGGAAATTGCCGCAGTGAAGAAAATCATCAGCGAGTGAACGGCACCGTCGCAGCGAGCGCTGCCCCGGGACATCTCGAACCCCGCCGATGGCGAACCTGTTTCACTCGCCGCATTCGTTCGCGCATCGCGCCGTAGGAAACATTCCAGTGCCTACGCCGTCTCCTCGATGATGCTCAATTCGCGAGAGGCGCCACCGCGGATCTCGAACGCGCGCACAGGCCACGGGGCATCGCCACGCGGCGTGACGATGAAATAGGCAACATCCGGGTAGAACGCACGGATGATGTCGCTCGGCGACGGCGCGTTCTCGGTGGCCGGATGGGAATGGTAGATGCCCAGGTGATCAAGTCCGCGAAGGCGAATCTCACGAAATAGCCGGAACAGCTCTTCGGGAACGATCTCGTATGCACTTTTGCTGGCAAGGGCGTTCCGCGCCGGCAGCAGCTCGGTGATGACGCCGTCGCTGCCCGCGAGAAGGCCGCAGCATTCGAATGCCGGCTCGCGCTGAGCTTCCTCGACCAACCGACGCAGCACGTCTCCGCTCACGCGAACCCCTTTGCCCATCCCCGCTCCCGGCGTTTCCTTCGGCCGCCAGCCCGCCTTTCTCGCAAGACGGGTCCCGCGTGGTAGTCGCCTCGGCTATCAATCGAGCGACAGTTTCATCCCGAGGGCAACCGACCAGAATGCCCAATGGATCCCGACTTAGAACTCCGTCACGGCCAAACCAAAGGGCCGCTGACGCACTTCAGCCGGTTGTCGGTGCGCGCGGACACCTCGAACTTTTGCCCGCAGCCTCAACCTCCACGCGCCAGCGTTTGCGAAAAGGCGTCGCTAGACCTTTGTCCGTTCCCGACGCATGAAGGCGGGGATATCCAGATCGTCAGCCGGAATCGTGGGCAGCACGGATTGCTGCGGCTCGACGACTACCGGCTCGCTGATCCGGTCTTCGATTTCAGGCTCCTGCCTCGTCTCCCTGGGCAGATAGCTGGGCCGCTCCCGTTGCTGTTCCACCTGGTGGAAACCGGCTGCAATCACGGTGATTTTCACCTGCTCCTTCAGCGATTCGTCCATCACCGCGCCGAAAATAATGTTGGCGTTCTCGTGGGCAGCCTTCTGGATGATCGAGGCCGATTCGTGGATTTCGTGCAGCGTTAGCGAGGCCGAGCCGCTAACGTTGATCAGGATGCCCTGCGCGCCTTGGATCGAATTTTCCTCGAGCAGCGGGCTGTTGATGGCGCGGTTGGCCGCGTCGATCGCGCGATTCGAGCCGGATGCCATCGCAGTGCCCATTACGCCGTAGCCCTGGCCCTTCATAATCGTCTTCACGTCTGCGAAGTCGCGGTTGATGATGCCGGGCACGGTGATGATGTCGCTGATGCCCTGCACCGCCTGCCGCAGGATGTCGTCGGCGATGCTGAACGCCTCAAAAAAGCTGGTGCCACGCTCCACGCATTCGAGCAGTCGCTCGTTCGGGATCACGATCACCGTGTCGACCGAGCCGACCAACTCGGACAGCGCCTGTTCAGCCTGAGCCATGCGCCGCCGGCCCTCGAAGGTGAACGGCTTGGTCACCACGGCCACCGTCAGCGCGCCCAGTTCGCTAGCCAACCCGGCCACCACCGGCGCGGCGCCCGAACCAGTGCCGCCGCCGAGGCCCGAGGTGACGAACACCATGTCGGCCCCGTCGATCGCGTCAATGATTTTCTCGGTATCCTCGAGCGCCGCCTTGCGCCCGATCTCGGGATTGGCGCCAGCGCCGAGTCCCCGCGTCAGCTTGTTACCCAGTTGCAGCTTCACGGGAGCCTGCGAGAGCTGCAACGCTTGCAGGTCCGTATTGGCTGCGATGAACTCCACGCCCTCCAGCTTGGCCCGGATCATGCGGTTGACGGCATTGCAGCCGCCACCGCCCACGCCGACCACCTTGATCTTGGCGCCCTGCTTGGCTGCTTCCTCAAACGTCATGCGAATGGCCGCTTCTTTTGATTTCATCGTTCCTCCCGGAAAGTCCATGCGGTTGCCTCCCTCTCCGAATTTCGTTTCCTCCTGCGGATCTCACCCCAAAAACAAGCCCTTCAACCGAGACGAAAACGTCGGCCGTTCCTCCACCATCTGCTGCACCCGGCCCCCGTAAAGCGCCAGCCCGACGATCGACGCGAATTCCGGAGCAATCGCCTCTTCAGGCAGTCCGGCCAATCCACGCGGCCGGCCGATCCGGGCCGGCAGCGAGAACGTCTCCTCGGACAGATCCAGCAGTCCCTGCAGCCGCGCGCCTCCGCCGACGAACACCAATCCGGCTGGAATCGACGAAGCCAGCCCCGCACGGACCAGTTCTCGCTTGACGAGCGAGAGCAACTCCTGCGCGCGGGCGTCGAGGATCTCATCCACCTCGGCGGCCGGCACGCTTCGCGGCGGCCGATCGCCGACGCTCGGAATCTCGATTGAGCGCTCCTGCTCGCCCAGTTCGTATGACGACCAGACCTCTTCGCGTTTGATTCGCTCGGCTTCGCCGATCGGCGTGCGGATGCCCACCGCCAGATCGTTGGTGAAGTGGTCGCCACCGACGGCGATCGCCGCCGTATGGCGCACCACACCGGCCGAATAGACGATCAGCTCGGTGGTGCCCGCGCCGATGTCCACCAGGCAGCAGCCCAGTTCGCGTTCGTCCTGGCTCAGCACGCATTCGGCGGCGGCCAGCGACTCGAGCACTAGGTCGGAAACGACCACCCCCGCCCGGTTCACCGCAGCCACCATGTTCTGCGCCAGCACGGCCGGCGAGGTGACCAGATGGACGTTCACGTCCAACTGCCGACCCACCATTCCGATCGGGTCGCGAATCCCATTCTGTGCATCGAGCCAGAAACCTTGAGGCAGTACGTGCAGCACCTCCGCGCCTTCGGGCAGCCGCACCTGTCGCGCCGAATCCACCGCGCGCCGCACGTCCTCGCGTGTTACATCCCTCGGTCGGCTACCAAGCCCGAGCCGGCCACGAGAGTTGTAGCCGGTGACCGACCCGCCGCCCACGCCAAGAATGGCAGACTCGATGGGAACGCCGGCCTGCCTTTCTGCTTCTTCCACCGCCTGCCGAATCGAGCCTGCCGCCATGTCGAGGTTGGAGACGTGCCCCTTCCGCAGTCCTCTCGTCTCGGCATACCCGAGCGCCAGGCACCGCACATCGCCTTCACCGGCCACCTGGCCCATGATCGCCGATGTCTTCGCGCTGCCCACGTCCAGCGCCACCACGTATCTCTCTTTGTTCACTTCCGTATGCTCCTCTTCCCGTTCATCCCGGGAAATGCCATCAAATTCCTCTGGTGCACACCGGCCCACCCCTAAGGGGTCTGCTCAATGCCGGCCATCGCTGCGCCGGGGGTAACCAGCGCCTGGCCGTTGTACCGCAAGTCCACTTCGGCCACATTGCCGGCTCTCACCTGCCAGGCGTGGAAATTCTCCAGAAACTCCCGGTACCGCTGAGCGAAATCACTATTGCCGAAATGCACCACCACCGGCCCTTGGCCACCCAGCAACGGAGTTCCGGCCAGCGTCACTTCGACATCGTCCGAGTTGGAGAGGTTCGCTTCGCTCACCGCCGACGCGGCATTCGGCCGCACAGTCCCGATCTGTTTCAGAAACTCCGCAAACAGCGCCACCCGGCTCGCCCGTTCTTCGGCCGGCGTCTGCTCTCCGATGCCGGTCACCACCGGCAGGTTGAAGTTCGCTCCCGGGGGCCGGTTCAGGATCATGCCTTCGGTATCGATCAGCTTCATTCCGGTGTTGGTGCTCAGAAAGGCCACCGGATCACGTTCGGCGATCCGTACGTCGATCCGGTCAGGCAGGACCCGCTCGACCTCCGCCTGCTTCACCCAGGGAATTTCTTCAATTTCCGTCAACCGTCGGGTGAGCGGCACACGCACAACGCTCTTACCCATGTCTGACGCAAAAACGCTCAGCAGCCGCTGGCGACTGACAAAGTGTTCCCCGGAGATCTTCACTCCATCCGGATGCAGCTTTACCGCGGGTGAATCGAGGAAAAGGTACAGGGCCGAGCCGATTACCGCGCTCGCACCCAGCGCGATCAGCAAGGCAAGCACGTGCCGACGCCCGCGCGAGCCGTTTACCGGCGACGGGCGACGCCGTTTGCCCGAGGATGCTTTTTGTTTCCGCAGGTACCGCGGCGAAACGTCGTCAACCGCCGCGCGCTCCAGTGTCTCTTCAGGAACCATTGGTCAGTTTACCCAGAGAACGATCTCTTCTTCGAGTTCGATCTTGAACGCCTTCCAGACGCGCTCGCGCACGTCTTCCATCAGTTTTTGCATATTCGTGCAGGTCGCCCGGCCCCGATTGACGAAGAAATTCGCGTGCAGGTCGCTCACCATCGCACCGCCCACGCGGAATCCCTTCAGACCCAGCCCATCAATCAGGCGCCCGGCCGAGGTACCGGGCGGGTTCTTGAAGATGCAGCCGGCGCTCCGCTCGGTCAGCGGCTGGCTGGCGCGCCGTTTGTAATTGCACACGTGGATGCGGTCGACGATTTCGCGGTAGGGCCGCTCGACCAACTCCAGTCGCGCTCCCAGCAGAATGTCGCAGGTGCTGAATGAGGAACGCCTGTAGTGGAAGCTCACCTGGTCCGCGGGCAGCGTATCTATGCGGCCGTAGACGGCACGGTAAATCACAATCTCCTTCACCACCTTGCCGATCTCCGCATCGTAAGCGGCGGCGTTCATCCGCAGCGCTCCACCCACCGTGCCTGGAACGCCAACAAGTCCCTCCAGCCCTCCCAGGTTCGCCTTCGCGCAAGTGGTGATCGCGCGGCCCAACTCCTCGGCCGCGTCCACCCAGACGCTGGTACCCTCGATTCTCACCGTCGGTTCGACGCGACCCAGCCGTACGGCCACCCACGGCAACTCTCCGTCGGAAACCAGCAGATTCGTTCCGCCGCCGAGCAGCCGATGCCGAATGCCGTTCCGGCGCAGCAGTCGCAGCAACTCCGCCAGATGGCGCCGTTCGCGCACAATCAGTAGATCGGTTGTTCCGCCAATGCCCAGCGAGGTCCAGGAGGAGAGCCGGACGCCAGGCCGGCGTTCCACCTGCAGATCACCGAGCGCTTCGAGCACTTTGGGGTCAGTGACGAGCATGAGTTCCCTCCCTCGTGGCGAGTTTTTCCGCTATGCGATCGAGCATCTGGCCCACGCTACCGGCGCCGATCGCCAAAATCGCATCCCCCGCTTTGGCCTCTTTGGCAAGCAGTTCGGCCGCCTCGGCCGCGGTCATCCGAAATTCCACGCTGCGATGGCCGGCCGCGGCCACCGCTTCCGCCAACGTCCTTCCGCACACACCTTCGATCTCAGGCTCGCCCGCCGGATAGATCTCCAACAGGATCAGCCGGTCGGCTTGGTCGAAGGCACGCGTGAACTCCTGCCATAGCAGCTTCGTGCGTGAATAGCGATGCGGCTGGAAACAGACCAGCAGCCGCCGGAACCCGCAGCCACGCGCCGCCTCAAGCGTGGCCCGTACTTCGGTGGGGTGATGGCCGTAATCGTCGATCAGAGTTACACCGCTGACGGTGCCTTTGATCTCGAACCGCCGCCCCACTCCCTCGAAACTCCCCAGCCCCTGCCGGATCAGTTCCACCGGCAGATTCAGGTACAGGCCCACAGCCGCTGCGGCCGCAGCGTTGTGGACGTTGTGCAGCCCGGGCGGCGCGGGCAGCCGGAACCGGCCGAGCGGCTCTCCGCGAAAAGTGAGATCGAATTCGCTGCCCAGCCCACACAGTTCGACGTCTGAAATCACCAGATCCGCCTGGGGTGAGGTGCCGTAGGTGATCACCGGCCGCTTCACCAGCGGGAGGATCGACCGCACGTTCTCGTCGTCAAGCGAGAGGATGCCAGCGCCGTAGAACGGTACCCGGTTCACGAATTCGGCGAAGGTCTTTTCCACAGCCGCGAGCGAGCCGTAGTGGTCCAGGTGCTCGCGGTCGATCGTGGTGACCACGGTGACTACCGGCGACAGGTTCAGCAGCGAACCGTCGCTCTCATCCGCCTCCACCACCATGAACTGTCCCTGCCCCACGCGCGCATTCGCACCGGCCTGCTTCACCCGCCCGCCCACCACGAACGTCGGGTCGAGCCCGGCGGCCGCAAGAACCGAGGCCACCATCGAGGTCGTCGTCGTCTTCCCGTGGGCGCCAGCCACAGCGATCCCGTATTTCAACCGCATCAGCTCGGCCAGCATCTCTGCCCGCGGGATCACGGGGATTTTCAGCCTCTGCGCCTCGATCACTTCCGGATTGTCTTGCCCTACCGCCGAGGAGACCACTACCACGTTCGCCCCCTCAACATTCTCCGGTCGATGCCCCAGAAACACCGTAGCGCCCAGCCGCTCCAGCCGCTCCGTCACTGCGGTCGACTTCAGGTCCGAACCGGAGACGCTGAATCCCTGCGTCAACAGCACCTCGGCAATTCCGCTCATGCCCGTTCCGCCGATGCCGACCAGATGGATGCGCTCGAAATTCCGGAAAATCGCATTCATGCTCGCGCCACCTCCTCA
Organism: Candidatus Acidiferrales bacterium; assembly: GCA_046704165.1. Lineage (GTDB taxonomy): Bacteria > Acidobacteriota > Terriglobia > Acidiferrales > UBA7541 > JAKASX01. The sequence goes on along the minus strand of JBJKSI010000033.1, from coordinate 43,739 downwards.
ATCAAGTCCACGATCGCCTCGGTGGCATGCGGCCTTCCCAGTGCCCGCGCCCGACGCGCTACTTCGATCAACCGCTCCGGCTGGTCGACGAATTGCAAAATCGCCCGAGCCAGTCGCTCTGGACTCAATTCCCTCTCGGTCACCACCAGCCCCGCACCAGCCTGCTCCATTGACTGTGCGTTCCGCAGCTGGTGCGAATCGGTGGCCGCACCAAACGGGATGAAGATCGCCGCGCGGCCCGCAGCAGCCACTTCCGCCACCGTGATCGCTCCCGAGCGGCAGACGATCAGGTCAGCCTCGGCGAAACGTGCGGGCATATCATCGAGGAACGGCCGCACCTCGGCCGGAAACTCGCGGCGCTGGTATCCCTCACGAATTTCCTCGCATTCGCGAACGCCGGTCTGGTGCACAACCGAAAGCTCATCCTTTCTTGCCGCCAGATAATCGAGAGCACCCGCCATGGCGTGGTTGATCACCCTCGAGCCTTGGCTCCCACCGGTCACCAGCAGCCGCAGCGGCTTCCGGCAGTTCGGCTCAGGCACCTGGAAAAATTCCGCGCGGACCGGGCAGCCGGTAAGCACTGCCTTCCTGCCCCAGAGCGCCGCCGTTTCCTCATGCGCCACGGCCGCCCGCCGCGCCAGCCGGCCCAGCAGCGCGTTCGTGAAGCCTGGCTGCACGTTCGGCTCAAACAGCACGGATGGCACCCCCGTAAACATCGCCGCCAGCATCATCGGGCCGGATGCGTAGCCGCCCACGCCGAGCGCCGCGGAGAACCGATGCCGCCGCAACACGCCGAGCGCGTCCCAAAGACCCAGCGGCAGCATGGCCAGATTGCTCGCCAGCCGCTTTCCGCCAATGCCTTTCAGCCCGCGCACCCTCAGCGTATCGAGTGGCAGTCCAGCCGCCGGCACCAGCTTTGCTTCCATTCCTCGCGCCGTGCCCACGATCAACACTTCCCTTTCCGTTCCTCGTTCCAGCCATTCCCGAGCCACGGCCATGGCCGGAAACACATGGCCGCCGGTCCCGCCACCGGCTACTAGCAACTTCAACGGGGACTCGCCTGCTGGCTGATGTTCAGCAGCACGCCGGTGCCGAGCAGCATCGCCACCAGGCTCGACCCGCCGTAGCTAACGAAAGGCAGTGGAATTCCTTTCGTCGGAACCATACCTAGCACCACACTCAAGTTGATCAGCGCCTGGCCAGCCACCATCGCCGTAATTCCCAGCGAAGCCAGTTGCCCGAACCGGTCGGGCGAGTTCCACACCACTCGAATCGCCCGCCAGGCATACACGCCCAGAAACAGCAAGACGGCCAGCCCACCGATCAATCCCAACTCCTCGACGATCACTGCGAAGATGAAATCCGTGTGCGCTTCGGGCAGGTAGAACAGCTTCTGCCAGCCCTCCATCAGCCCCATACCGAAGACGCCGCCCGAGCCAACTGCGATCAGCGACTGCATCAATTGGAAACTGTGTCCTTCCGGGCTCCTCGACGGATGGAGGAAAGCGATCAGCCGCTGGTAGCGGTAGGGCGCGGCAATGATCATCAGGTACAGTGCCGGAATCCCCGCCAATACCGCACCCATCACGTACTTCCACGAAAGACCGGCCGCGAAGAACATCACCAACGCGATTAGGAACAGCTCAGCCGCCGTCCCCATGTCCGGCTCCAGCAACACCAGGCCCGAAATCAGCAGCACGGGACCAAAACCGGGCAGCAGGCTGCGCAGCGGATCGTTCACGCCTTTGCCGGGTGCGTTGATTCGCGACTCCAGGAACCAGGCCAGGTAGAAAATCACCGCCAGCTTCGCGAACTCCGCCGGCTGGAATCCCACCGGCCCCATGCGAATCCAGCGATGCGTCAGGTGCGATTTGTCCAGACCGAAAACAGCAATCAGGAGCAGCAGCGATGCCGCCATGCCTGCATAGGCGATCACCGGCCGCCGCAGGATCCGGTAATCCAGTCTCGCCAGCACCAGCATCGCCCCGAACCCGAGCGCCAACCACATCAACTGGCGAAACAGGAAGGTGTATGGACTGCCATAGAGCATGCGTGAGGTCATGGCCGAAGCACTGAAGATCATCACGGTACCGATCAGGCACAACCCCACCGTGGCTCCGAACAACCAGCGATCCGGCTCGACGCTTTTCGGCATGCTCCCTCTACCCTCCGGCCTCGACGCGGCTTCCAATCTCGTGAACGAGCTGCTTGAACACCCGTCCGCGATGCTCATAATTCCGGAACTGATCGAAACTGGCGCAGGCTGGCGCCAGCAGCACCGTATCGCCCGGCTGCGCGCGCTCGAATGCCAGCTGCACCGCTCGCTCCAGCGTGCCGGCCCGCTCCACCGCGACGGCGTTGCCCAACTGCGCGGCAATCTTGTCTGCAGCGGCGCCGATCAGCAGCGTCAGCCGTGCCCGCCCGGCAAGCGCCTCAGCTAGCGGAGTGAAATCCCCTCCCTTGTCCTTGCCCCCCAGGATCACCAGCAGGTTCCCGCGAAAAGAGTCGATTGCCTTGAGGGCGGCGTCGACGTTGGTCGCCTTCGAATCGTTGTAGAAAGAGACGCCAGCGATTTCGGCCACTGGCTCCAGCCGGTGCTCGACGCCGGGAAAGGTGCGCACTGCCTGGCGAATCGCATCCGGTGCCACGCCCGCCAGCACCGCGATGCACGAAGCCGCGAGCACGTTTTCCACGTTGTGCTCGCCTCGCAGCGGAATGTCAGCGCGGTGCAACAGGCCAACCCCGTGCCCCGCCGAACGGAAAACGATTCGGCCGCCCTCCAAACAGGTGCCCTGCTCCACCGGTTCGCGGCGGCTGAACCGGAACAGCCGGGGCCGTTCCGGTGCGTACCGCGCAGCAAACGGATCGTCGGCGTTCACCACCGCGGCGTCTCCCGCCGTCTGATTCTCGAAAATCCGCACCTTGGCCCTCGCATAGGCCTCCATCGAAACGTGACGGTCCAGATGGTCCGGCGTCAGGTTGAGTAACGCCGCTACGGCCGGCCGGAAATGGTCGGCTACCGCTTCCAGCTGGAAGCTCGACACTTCGGCCACCGTCAGCGTCTCCTCATCCGATTGCTCCGCCAGGGAAATCAACGGCGTGCCCACATTTCCGCCTACCAGCACCCGGCGGCCGGCTTCGCGCAGGATGTGCCCGGTGAGCAACGTGGTGGTGGTCTTCCCGTTCGATCCGGTGATCGCCAGCAGCCGGCCACGCAGGAACCGCGAGGCCAGCTCGATCTCGCTCCAGACGGGGACGCCGTGTGCCCGAGCCGTCACGAGAGCATCAATCTCTAGTGGCACTCCCGGACTGGGAACGATGAGGTCTTGCGCGAAGAACGTCTCCGGCCAGTGCCCGCCCAGTTCCAGAGCCACGCCTGCCGCGCGCAACTGTGCGACGGCATCGGCCACTTCATCTTCGGGCCGCCGCTCGCTCACGGTCACATGGGCGCCGCGGGCACTGCAAAAAAGCGCGGTCGCCAGCCCGGTTCGCTCCAGGCCGACCACCAGCACGCGTTTGTCCCTCAACTCCATCCCTTTTCTGCCGTTACCTCAGTTTCAGCGTGGTCAGGCTGAACAGCGCGAAGACCAGCGCCATGATCCAGAACCGCACGATGATTTTCGATTCACTCCACCCGAGCAGCTCGAAATGGTGGTGCAAGGGTGCCATGCGGAATAATCGCCGCCCGGTGAGCTTGAAACTGGCCACTTGCAAGATCACCGATCCAGCCTCGATCACGAAAATCCCGCCAATGAAGAGCAGCAAAATCTCCTGCATGATCAGGACGGAGACCACCCCGATAGCCCCGCCCAGTGCCAGCGAGCCCACGTCGCCCATGAACATCTCGGCCGGGTGCGCGTTGTACCAGAGGAAGCCCAGCGCCGCTCCCGTCAGCGCGCCGCAGAAGATCGTGATTTCGCCCACAGGCGGCAGCCTCACGATGTCCAGGTACTCGGCAAACTTGGCGTGGCTGGTGACGTAGGTCAGCGAAGTCAACGCCCCGGCCGCGATGACCACGCAGCCGATTGCCAGCCCGTCCAGCCCGTCGGTCAGGTTCACCGCGTTGGAAGAACCCACGACCACCAGCGCCACGAACACCAGGAACGGAACGAAGGCCAGTACCCAAAGGTGTGGGTCTGCCAGCAAACCGCGCAACACAAGGTCTGGATGCAGTTTTTTGAAGAAGGGGAAGATCAGCTCGGTCGAATAGTGCCAGCGCCCCGACAGCGAAACCAGTGCGATGCCCACGCCCACTGCCGTCAGCGTCTGCAACGCGAATTTTGTCTTTGCCCGCAAGCCGAGGTTGCGCCGGCGCACCACCTTGCGAAAATCGTCGGTGAAACCGATCGCCGCAAAACACACCGTCGAAACCATCGCAATCAGCACGTACGGATTCCGAAGGTCCGCCCACAGCAGCGTCGGGATAATGATCGATGTAACAATCAGCAGGCCGCCCATCGTCGGCGTTCCGGCCTTCGCGTGGTGGCTACGCGGCCCCTCTTCCCGGATGTACTGCCCGATTTGCATCGCCCGCAACCGGCGGATTACCCAAGGCCCGAGCACCAGCGAGAGGAACAGTGCTGTCAGGCTCGCCAGCGCCGTTCGGACCGTGATGTAACGGAAAACGTTCAGCGGGCTCCAGTACGGGTGCAGCACGTAGTAGAAGAGGTAGAAGAGCATCAGTTTCTCTTCCGCCTTCCGGCCGGCTCGGCTTCGGCCAACTCGTGGCCTGAGGTGAGCGCCTCGAGAATCCGTTCCATGTGAACGCCACGCGAGCCTTTCAGCACCACTAGGTCCCCCGGCTGCACCATCCCTTCCAGAAATGCGCTAGCTTCCCCCGTATCGGCGAAAAATCGCGCACGCTCGGCCGGATGGCCGGCTTCGACCGCTCCGCGAACGATTTCCTCGGCATCGCCCTGTACGCCCAAGATCCAGTCGACCCGGCCGGCGGCCCAGCGCCCCGCTTCGCGGTGCAGCGAAGCCGAAGCCGGCCCCAGCTCAAGCATCTCACCGGCTGTCAGGATGCGCCTCTCGCAGCCACCTGCTCCGGCCAACCAGTCGATCATGGCGGCCAGGGCCGCCGGATTCGAGTTGTAGCAGTCGTCAAGCAGAGTGAATCCCTCGCGGAACGCCAACACGCGGCCGCGGTGGCCCTCCGGCGCCAGTTGCGGAAACACCTTTTTTGCCTCCGCGGCGCCGACGCCCCAGCGGCTGGCTGCGGCCAGCGCCGCCAGCGCGTTCATCACGTTGTGCGCACCCACCAGCGGCAACGCCACCCGGGAGTGTCCGCCGCTCCAGACGAAATCGAACTCTGTGCCTTCCAGTCCCCGACCCTCGATGGCCTCGGCGCGGAAATCCGCTTCTTGGCTCCTGCCAAAGGTCACCACGCGCCCGTGGCAGACCTGTCGGAACCGGGACACGCGCGGATCGTCCGCGTTCAGCACCGCTACTGGCTTGTCCCCGGCTAGGTTCTCGACCAACTCCCGCTTGGCAAGCGCGATCTCCTCAATCGAGGAGAAGAACTCCAGATGAGCCGGCGCGACATTGGTCACCACGCCCACTTCCGGCTCGGCCATGAGGGCCAGACCGGCCAGTTCCCCGCGGTGTGACATGCCAAGCTCTACCACTGCGGCGCCGTGGCTTTCCTCGAGCCGGCACAGCGTCAGTGGCAAGCCGTAGGCGTTGTTCAGGTTCCCTTTGGACCGCAACACCGGCATCCGCACACCCAGCAGCGCCGCCAGGATCTCCTTCGTCGTTGTCTTTCCGCTCGAGCCGGTAACCGCGGCCATCCGTCGCGTTCCCTTGGCTCCCCAGGCTCGCCGCACTGCCTGGGCCAGCCGGCCAAGCGCTTCAAGCGTGTCGTCGACGCCCAGCAGCCGGCTCCGCAGATCTGTGCTGAACCGCTGTAGCCGTTCTCGCTCCACCACGGCAGCTGCTGCGCCTTCCTCCAGCGCCGCTCTCACGAAGTCGTGGCCGTCGTACCGGGGTCCGCGAATCGCGATGAACAACTCGTCCGAGGCCACCGTGCGCGAATCGATCGAAACGCCGGTGGCGCGCGCTCCCGCGCTCATCCCTTCCGGCATGTCCGTCGCCAGGGCCCTCGCGATCTGTTCCATCGTCCAGTTCATTTGGTTTTGTCCGTTTCACCACCGCTCTTCGGCTTATAACCCAGCGCCCGCAGTGCCTGGCCGGCCACCAGGCGATCATCGAACGGGATCGTGCGATCTTTGAGGACCTGATAGGTCTCGTGCCCCTTGCCGGCGATAAGCACCGCATCGCCGGAACGAGCCTCAGCCAGAATCTCCCCAATCGCCTGCGCCCGGTCCGGTACCACCCGGTACGGCGTACCCGTGCGCTCCACGCCAGGGAGGATATCTTTCAGAATCGCGAGCGGATCTTCGCTGCGCGGATTATCACTCGTCACCATCACGAGATCCGCTCCCCGGCCGGCTGCCTCTCCCATCATCGGCCGTTTGGACCGGTCGCGGTCCCCTCCCGCTCCGAAGAGCAGCAGAATCCGCCCGGGCATGCTCAGTTCTCGCGCCGTCTCGACCAATCGTGCCAACGCATCATCCGTGTGTGCGTAGTCGACCACCACCAGAAACGGCTGTCCGGCTTGCACGCGCTCGAAACGCCCGGGGACGCTCTCCATCCGTGCGATTCCTTCGGCTATCGCCTTGCGGTCGATCCCAAGCGCCACCGCCGTCGCCGTTGCCGCCAGAAGATTCGAAACGTTGAACCCTCCTACCAAGCGCGAACGCAGTTCGACATCTCCGGCCGGCGTGTTCGCGGTGAATGCCAACCCCTCGGCCGAAAGCCGGTAACCGGAAGCCCGTACGTCGGCGCCTTCCGACATTCCGTATGTCAGCGTTCGCGGGCACAGACCCACCAATTGCCGTCCGTGCGGGTCGTCGATATTGACAACGCCCACGGCCGGCGCTCCCGCGCCGGTGCCTTCGAACAACCGCCGTTTGGCCGCGAAATACCCTTCCATCGTTTCGTGGAAGTCGAGGTGGTCGCGGGTAAGGTTGGTGAACACGGCGGCGGCAAAACGGAAACCCCAGACTCGGTCCATGGCGAGGGCGTGAGAGCTAACTTCGAGCACGGCCGCTGTGCCACCCTCCTGTCGCAGTTCCGACAGAAGTCGGGCCAGCTCGAGTGATTCCGGAGTCGTGTTCGAAGCCGGCGCCGCTCGTCCGGGGGTCCGATAGAGGACTGTGCCAAACAAACCTGCGCAGCGACCGGCTGCTGTAAGGATAGAGTCGATCAGAAAGGCAGTGGTTGTCTTGCCGTTCGTGCCGGTGACGCCCACCAGATCGAGAACCTGCGAGGGCCGCCCGTAGAAATTTCCCGCCGCCAGTGCCAGCGCCTTCCGCGCAGCTCGCACCTCGATCCACGTCACTGATTCGGCAACGTCCACCGGCCGCGGTTGTTCGCTGACCACCGCAGTCGCACCGCTGCTCACCGCCTGACTGACGAAAAGATTTCCGTCTGTCTTCACACCGGGCAGTGCGAAGAAAGCGCAATCCGGGCTGGCCCGCCGGCTGTCATACGCCAGCGAGGAGATCTTGTGTCCGTTCAGGTCGTGCGAGGCCGGAGTGAGCTGAACCACCTCGACGCCGTTCAGCAGCTCACCGAGCGTCATGCGTTCCGACACCAGTATAGAGTCTGCGGTACTAGTCCCCAAAATCGTCTGTATTTCAACGCCCATTTCCGTTCCCGGCCTTCGCCTCGGCAACCGAGGGCCTCAGCGCGAAGCGCATCCGCACGTGCGTGCCGGTTCGGATCAGCCGTCCCGGTTCCGGGCTCTGCTTCACCAACACGCCGCCCCCGCGAATCTGCGGACTCAGCCCGAGCCGCAGGCATTGCTCGGTAGCCTGCCTCACCGTCTTACCCATCAGCGAAGGCATCACCAGCATTCCCGGCGGCGCCACGCGCGCCGTCGTCGTTGTCGCCGTCGCGCTTGCCAGCATCGGTTTCGCCGGCTGGGCGCTCGCCGCCACGTGCGGCGCTCGCCGCGGTTCGGGCCTGTGGAGCTTCGCTTGCTGCTCCGGCGGCTGGACCGGCAGATCCCTCGGCACGCCGAGATAGTTCATTACTTGGTCCATGACCTGTTTGAACACCGGCGCCGCAGCCCACCCACCCTCGCGCTTGTACACCGGCTGGCCCTGGGGCTTTTCGAGGACAACGAGTGTCACTACGGCCGGGTTGTTGACCGGTGCAAAGCCGATGAAAGACGAGTTGAATTCGGTCTGCGAGTAGCGGTGCGTCTTTGGATTGACGATCTGGGCCGTCCCGGTCTTCCCGGCGGTGGTGTAACCGTCCAGTTGCGCAAATTTTCCGGTGCCGCCCAGCACCACGCCTTCCATCATGTGCCGCATCGTCGCCGCCGTCCCCGCGCTGATCACGCGTCGCGGCGCCGGTTCGGGCGGCGTGATCACCTTGTCGCCCTTGATGATCCGGCGTACGATCCGCGGCCGGTAGAGCAGCCCTCCGTTGGCAATGGCCGAGACCGCGCGCACCAACTGGATCGGCGTCACGCCCACGGATTGCCCCATCGCCATCGATCCGATCGCCGTCGCCGACCATAGTCTCGGCGGCCGCAGCAGACCTGGGCTCTCCCATGGCAGGTCGATCCCCGTCTTGTGGCCGAAACCGTATGCCAGCATGTAGTGGTAGAAGGTCTGCGTCCCCGTCCTCAGCGCGATCTTGATCGCACCGACGTCACTCGAATGCATCAGCACCTGGCCCACCGTCAACATGCCGAACGGGTGCCAGTCGTGAATCACTCGCCCGGCCAGCAGGATGTGGCCCATCTGGCAGTTGAACACCTCGTTTGACGTCACCGCACCGGAGTTGAGCGCCGCAGAGATCGTCACCGTCTTGAACGTCGAGCCCGGTTCGTAGATGTCGCTGATCGCGCGGTTCTGCCGCGCCTCGGGGCTGCTCCGGCCCGGCACATTCGGATTGAACGTCGGCCAGTTCGCCATCGCCAGCACCGCACCGGTCGACGGGTTCATAATCAGCACCGTGCCGGCCACCGCGTGCGTCTTCTTGACTGCCTCCGTCAGAGCGCTTTCGGCCATGTACTGAATGTTTTCGTCGATCGTCAGCTCCACTTTCGCGCCCGGGACAGCGGGCCGCTCCGATTCCCGAAAGTAGTCCCTGCGTGCGTCGGCGAAGACGTACAACTTCCCCGGTCGGCCGCTGATCACCTTGTTCAGGGAATATTCGATTCCTGCCTGCCCGTGCCCGTCGATGTCGACGAATCCCAGCACCTGCGCCGCCAACTGACGCTTCGGATAGAATCGCTCCGTCTCCCGCTGGAAATGGATACCGAGCAGATGGAGATCCTCGATCCTCTTGACCACGTCCGGAGACAACAGCCGGTCCACCCAGACGAACGAGTGGTGGCTGGACAGCCGTTTTTTCAGATCCCGTTCCGGGATGCCGAGGATGGGAGCGAGCAAATGCGCCGCCAGCGCCGGTTGGGCCACCTCCGGCGGCACTGCATAGCAGGATTGCACCGGCAGGCTCACCGCCAGTTCGTGACCGTTGCGGTCGGTGATGGAGCCTCTCTCGGGAGAGATTGTGATCACGCGCTGTTGCTGGCGCATCGCCAGCGTCTGGTAGAGGTGGTGGCGAATGATCGTCAGATACCCCAGCCGGCCCACTACCGCGCCGGCCCACAGACTACCCGCCAGAACGAGCAGCAACAGCCGTGCGCCCGACCCGGGCAGCTCGGGCCGCCCGGGATGTTCCGCCTGTTTCTTCCGTGCGGGCACACCCCACCTCACTGTTCGCCCTGGGCCTTTCCTCCGGCAGGCACATAGCCCGCCTCGTTTCAGTGTGTTACGAGATTACCGAATGCTTGTCGGATTCGGATCCGTGCTTGCGTCGGCCATCTCGCCCGCCGTTTGCGGCTCGATGGAAATGATTTGCGCCGGCTGCGGCACGGTCATCCCCAGTTGATTGCGCGCCAGCAGGTCGATCCGCTCCGGCGATCGCAGCGTCGCCAATTCGACCCGCAGTTCACGATTGAGTTCCAACACTTTGGCCTGCTTCTGGCTCGTCTGCTGAAGCTGGTAACGCATGTCTAGGCATTCGTACCGCTGCCATGTGTAGGCCAGCAGCGCCACTGCCACCACCCCCGCCACCGCCAGTTGTTTTCCGCAAAGTCTGAGAAAACCGCCGGTGTGACGCCGCAGCAGCCGCGAATTGTCGATTCGCTTTACCGTATAGAATTCCACCACTGTCCTTACTCCTGCGGCCCTGCCGCACCGATCTTTTCCGCCACCCGCATCCGGGCGCTCCGTGCCCGCGGATTCGATTCGATCTCCTCCGGCCCGGGCACAATCGGCTTCTTCGTCAGCACTTTCATTTCACCGGCCGCAGCCAGGCGCCGAAACGCCTGCTTCACCTGCCGGTCCTCGAGCGAGTGGTAACTCAAGATCACCCACCTCGCTCCCGAAGACAACGTGGCGGGGGCACGCAAAAGAAACTGCTCGAGTTCCTCCATCTCTCGATTCACCGCTATCCGCAGCGCCAGAAACGTTTTTGTCGCGGGATGCAGTCTCTGCCTTCCCTTGGCTTTGCGGGCCCCTGCCACAACCGTCGCCAGGTGTTCGGTATCGCGGATCGGCCGCTTCCGAACGATCGCTCTGGCAATCCTTCGCGCATCGTGCTCTTCTCCGAAATGGAAAAGCAGATCGGCCAGTTCCCGCTCACTCCACTGGTTCACGATCCTCTCCGCCGTCAGTGGCGAGCTCTGGTCCATGCGCATATCGAGCGGGGCAGCTTCGCGGAACGAGAACCCCCGGTCGGCGGTGTCGAGCTGGAGCGTCGATACCCCCAAGTCGGCCACCAGACCGTCGATCAGCGGGAGCCGCAGCTCCCGGGCAACTTCGTCGATCCGCGAAAAATTCGCTTCCACCAACGTGACCTGCCGCTCGAAATCTCTCAACCGCTCCCGCGCCTGCTCGAGCGCATGCGTGTCGCGGTCGATTCCCACCAGACGTCCGGTGGTCAGCCGCCGCGCTATCTCGAGCGCGTGGCCGCCCGTTCCCACCGTGGCGTCCACGTACGTACCGTCCGGCCGGATGCCCAACCACTCGATCACTTCCCTGGCCAGTACGGGCTTATGCCATACCGTCAAGCTCAGATGCCCAATTCGCCCAGATTCTTCTCGTCTTCAGCCGTCCACGGATTCCCGCGAACCTCCTGCTCGACGAACCGGGTGTGGTTCCAGACTTCCAGATGCGCCTGGCTGCCCAGCACCTCAACCTCTCCCGTCAGTTGCGCCGACTCTCGCAACACCGCCGGAATCAGGATCCGTCCCTGCCCGTCCGTCGTCACTGCTTGCCCGTAATAGCTGGTCCGGGCCAGGAACTTCCGCTTCGTCGGGTTGTGCGAAGGGAGCTTCGCCAGTTTCTCCTCGATCTCCTGCCACACCTTCATCGGGTAGACCTTGGCGAAACTCCCGTCTTCGCTCGTCACGTAATACTCATCACCCTGCTTCCGCAATTCCGGCAGGAAGGCGGCCGGAATCTTCAGCCTGCCCTTCACGTCCACTGTCGCCGGATGATTACCGCGAAGCATGCTTTCTAATCTTCCCCAGTCCGGGGTAAAAGCCGTGGTGGGGAAGGGGGCCCTCGTTCCCTTCCCACCACCAGCCTCCACTTTTACCCACTTTGGTCCACCATTTTAGAGACGCTTCATTTCAAGTCAAGAAAATAGTGTCAACTTTGAGAAAAAATAATTGACTGTGCTGGCTTGCCCTGTGGATTTCTTTCTAAGGAGAGTCTAACCACCACCTGTTGCGCTGAACTCGCAGCCTTGTCCCAAGCTGTTGCGTGGGAAGTGAGACCCAAGCGTGCGCAATACCCGGATTGTTTTCTATCAGTTAACGAAGAAAAGGAGAATCCATAGTTCCCTTACTCGTTCCTGCCTCCAGTTTCGACGACGTCTCAAGCGGATTTTGCTCCTTTTGGCGAAAATTCCGATCGAGAAACACCACCCGGCAGGAGTCTCCCTCAATCTCCTTCAGCCGCTGTGCCGGAAAAGGATCACATCGCCATCCTGCACCACGTAATCCCGGCCTTCCAGCCGTAGCTTGCCCGCCTCACGCGCCGCGGACCAGTTCCCCGCCGCGAGTAGATCTTCCCAGTTCACCACTTCTGCCTTGATGAATCCGCGCTGGATGTCGCTATGAATCGCCCCGGCTGCCTCGGCCGCCGTCATGCCCCGACGGATTGTCCACGCCCGGCATTCAGGCTCACCGGCGGTAAGGAACGAAAACCAGCCGAGCAGATCGTAGGTGGTGCGGATCAACCGGTCGCGCCCGGGCTCGGCAAGACCGTAGGCCTGCATCAGCTCCGCCGCTTCGGCTTCAGGCATCTCCGCCAGTTCGGCTTCCACCTTGCCGCATAGCGGCACGATCGCCGTTCCGGGACGGGAGGACAAAGGATCGATCCCGAATTGCTTCGCCGCGCCTTCCAGATCGCCTGCGTCGCTGTCGTTCAGGTTCAGCGCGTAGATCATCGGCCGCCGCGAAAGGAACTGGAATCCTGTGAGGATCTTCTCCTCCTCGGCGGTGAATTCGATCTCCCGCAGCGATCGCTCGCTCTCGAGCGCCTCGCGGCAGCGCCCCAGCAGCGCCATTTCCTGCTCGTGCTTGGGGTCTTTCTTCTTCTTCATGTCCTTTTCGAGCCGCTCCACCCGGCGGCTCACCTGCTCCAGGTCATAAAGCACCAGATCCAGGTCGAGCGTTTCCATGTCGTGGCGTGGATCGAGCTTCCCGGTCGGCGGCGGATTCGTGGGATCTTCAAAAGCCCGCACCACGTGCACCAGCGCGTCGACCTCCCGCAGTTGCACTAGGAACGCAGAATCGCGCCCGCTCTCGCCCGCCAGCGCCGCCACGTCCAGGTATTCCATCGACGCGTAGGTCACCTTTTTCGGCTTGTAGAGCTCGGCCAGCTTTTCGAGCCGTTTGTCCGGCACGTCTGCGACTCCCACGTGCACGGTGCCATGCTTGGCCCCTTGCGGCGCGTGCCCCCGCGTCAGAATCCGAAAAAGCGTGGTCTTCCCCGCCCCTGCCAGTCCAATGATTCCTGTTCGCATAAGCCGAAAATGGTAACACGTTCGCGCCAGCCCCTGCCCCAGGTTGTCATGCTGAGCGTAGCGAAGGATCCCGAACGACTCGAGGCCGATTAGGTTCCGGGTCCCTACGACCGTCATTTGCTCTACACTACATGGACCCATGGGCACGAAAATCTCTCTACCTTTCGATCGCCACGAGGCCGTTCGGGCGCTTTCCAAGGCCGACCCGCACCTCGTCAAACTCATTCGCCGCGCGGTTCCCTTTCGGATCAACCCGCACGATTCCGAGACGCCCTACGAATCGCTGCTGCGGGCGATCGTCTACCAGAGCATCTCCGGCAAAGCTGCGGCGACGATTTTCGCTCGTGTCAAACAGCTAGCCGCCAATGGCCGCTGTCCCTCGCCCGATGAAATTCTTCGGCTGAGCAAACCGGCTATACGCCGCGTCGGCCTTTCGGCCGCCAAGGCCGAAGCGGTCAAGGATCTGGCGCGCAAGACCGTCGCGGGCGCCGTTCCCACGCTCGAGCAGGCACTGGAAATGTCGGATCGCGAACTGGAGGAACGGCTGGTTTCGGTGCGCGGCGTCGGCGTCTGGACCGTCCAGATGTTTCTGATTTTCCGGCTCGGCAGGCCGGACGTCTTGCCCGTTCACGACTACGGTGTGCTGAAGGGGTTCGCGCTGACCTATGGCAAAAAGCGCATCCCCACGCCACGCGAACTCGCCGAATATGGCGAGCGCTGGCGCCCCTATCGCACCGTCGCCAGCTTTTATTTGTGGCGCGCCGTCGAGCTCGACGGCGCCGGCGCCCGCAAAATCACCAAAAATTCCGGGAAGAAAAAGAAGAAGTTGACCGTCCTCAATAAGCGTGCCGCTGCGTCGCGTCCGCCGCGCAAGGCATAGCCTTCCGGTTACCTGGGCGGCGCCGACGGCCGGTCCGGCCACCTACCTGTAAACCCTGTCCCGCAGAGGGCATCCTGCAAGGATGCCCGAGGGCCCGCAGCCATACGCTCTGCACTACGCCGCTCGCGTCCCGCCAGCCGGACCAAAGGCACCGCGCGCTTCCTCAGCTCGTCGCAAGTAAACGCGCTTTCGTGGCGTCACGGAGGGTCCGGGCAACGGCCTGGGAGCGACCTTGACCTGCCGCGAGAGCAAAATCGTCAGGACAGGCGTCACAAATGCGGACGGCCAGAAAATGGCGGCCCCGATCGCACAGCCTCCCACCAGGCTGCCGAGAATAATAATGGCAACCTGCCGGCCCGTGACACGCCGTTTCAGGATGCCGTAATAGGCAAACAGGCCAGTCGGCACTGCGAAGACTGCGCCCACTCTGCCGCCTTCGAGTCGAGCAAGCCAGAACGCTCCTTTGCCGAAGCCGTAGCCCCAAACGCCAAAACTCACGTAGTGCTGCAAGAATCCGATCACCATGCCGGCGAGAATGGAAACCGTGAGCACGGCGACCAACTCCAGTGAGACATGCAGAATCTTTAGTGGTCGAACAGATGATAAGGTCATTGTGTCAGTCCCGCCGCTCCGGGCGTACATGTTCCGTTGCGGCTCCTCAGTCTTTGTCCAAAACCCGTATCGGGGCGACATCCGCGTCGTCCCGCGAATATAAAACCCTTCACGCACGCAGTGCCGGTCGAAAGGCGCGCTGCGGTCGCGCTCGGGGATTTCCGGCACCTGCCTATATAAATACTGAAACACGGATTTTGTTACAGAGGACCGTCACCTGGGTTCCCCTGCCTGGCAAAGAAGGTCTCATCGGGACATCCCGCGGCGTCGTGGTCATCAACGGAAGCAGCCGTCAGGGCCGTGGCACAGCCCTTCTTTTGGCACCGCTGGATTCAGGCGTAGCCCATTTTCCTTCGGCGACCCAGATAGCAGGTGGCGAGCAGCGCAGCGGTCGCAAGCAAATAGAGCCAGGCGCTGTTCGTGGCGGCGGCCATACCGGTAAAATCCAGGCCGCGTATATGGTGCAGTGGCCCGACGTACCACCAAACGGCATAGAGCACCTCAAACGGCTTGCTCGTTCCGCTCCAAACGCCCAGCGCGAGGGCCAGCGCCGGCACGAACACAATTCCCGCGACCCAGGCCGGCAACTCACTCCAGTCTCCCCGGAGCAACAAGTGCACTCCCGTGCCTGCGCCGACCGCCAGGGCGACAACGACTCCCGCCATCCACACCGCCGGCAACTGGCGATAGAGCGACCGGCGTGCGGAAAAAATCAGCGATTCGGTGCTGTGACGAGCCTCGCGCGCGCCCATCTGCGCCCACAGCAGCACCGGCCAGAGCCACGCAGCCAGTGTGAAACCTTCCCGCACAGGCTTGCTCGGGACCAGCAAGCTGGCGGCAATCATTCCCGCCGCCCCCGCCAGCCACCACCAGCGCTGCCCCTTGAGCATCAGGACCAATTCGGCGGCCACCAGCCGCGCCAGGCCTTGTCTGTGCGCGATGGCGGCCGGCGGCGGCAGCTTCACCGCTGTCGCCGGGACCGAGGCGAACCCTCCGGCCTGACCATCCACGCTCGGCGCCGCCGACTCATCGCCCCTTTTCCGCCACCGCTCCCGCGCCGGATCGAAACGATGGAAGGCCAACGCGGCCAGCAGCGTCAAGGCCGCCGCAAGCGCCACCCAGATCAGCCGGTGCAGGATGACCCCGCTCGTCCAGTGCACGCCATCCCAGGCAAACGTCTTCGTCGGCGCCTGCAGGCCCGCGATCGTCAACGAGAAGCCTCCCTTGTAACCGGGAGCGACCGCCTTGAGCGCGTGCATCATGCCCTGCCCGATCAAGTTGAACCCAATCAGATCGTCGAATCGGGGCGAGGAGATTCCGCCGCTGAGAATTCCGCCCCAAAGGAAGAAATAGATCACATTGCCTGCCCCGTTCCGAAGCCCGGGAAGCATCTCGAAGAGGACGGCCAGCGCGGCGACCACCGCCATCGCCGGCAGTCCCACCCAGACGAACGGGGCCAGCAACTGCCCTATCACGAACTGCCCCTCCTGGCCGCGCAGCAGTTCCAACGCGATCCCTCCGGCCGCGAGCACGGCCAGCATGGCGGCGAGCACAGTGAAATTGCTGAGTGCCTTAGCCGCCGCATAGAACGGCTTGTTCATCGGGGTCGTTGCGAGCACACGTCCGACCCGCGTGCGTTCATCGCGCTGAACGCTGTTTTTGACGATGTAGAAACCGGCCAGCGTGAGGAACGAGGTGCTGACCAGCGTCATCATTCCGCCCACCCAGGCCGAATTGTAGACACCTCGGTACCCGCCGAGTTGCAACACGATTCCTCCGGTCGAGGCCTCGTAGGCAATGACCGCGGCGAATCCCAAGGTGAACAGGAAACTGTTTCGGCGAGCCCGTTCCAGGAAATCGGCCCGCACCATCCGATACAGCACGCGCAAGGGACTCATGCGGCCCGTCCCGCTCGGTGACAGGCGAGTTGATAGAGGTAGGCGTCTTCGAGGGTGGGCGCGGCCGGCCGGGCTCCCGAGGGCGCGGAATCGGCCTCGGCCACCAGCCGCGCGTGGATGCCGTCACTGCGGCGGATCGTGCCGCTGATCGTGTAGTTTTTCTTGGTGGCCTCCAGCGCGGCGCTGGGCACCACCCACTCCCAGACTTTGCCCTCGGCCTTGGCCAGCAGCTCTTCCGGCGCGGCGTGGGCAACCAGCGCGCCCCGATGGATCAGGACGATGTCGGTGGCCGTCGCTTCGACGTCGGAGACGATATGGGTCGAGAGGATCACGATCCGGTCAGCGGAAAGTTCCGCCAGCAGATTGCGGAAGCGCACCCGTTCTTCCGGGTCCAGGCCGGCCGTGGGCTCGTCGACGATCAGCAGCTGGGGATCGTTCAGCAGTGCCTGGGCGATTCCAACCCGCTGGCGCATTCCTCCCGAGTATTGCCCCAGGGGCCGCTTGCGCACGTCGGCCAGGTTCAGCAGAACCAGTAATTCCTCGATGCGCCGCCGGCTGCTCGCCGCGTCCAGCCCCTTCACCGCGGCCAGGTATTCCAGAAATTCCACCGCGTTCAAATGCGGGTAGACACCGAAGTCCTGCGGCAGGTAGCCGAGCACCGAGCGCAGCGCATCGGGCCTCCGGCGCAGGTCGGCGCCATTCCACTTCACGCTGCCCTCGCTCGCTCGCGTGATCGTGGCGACGACGTTCATCAGCGTCGTCTTGCCGGCCCCATTCGGTCCCAGCAAACCGAGCACGCCGGGCCCCACCGCCAGGCTGAAATTCCGCAGTGCCCACAGCTTTCCGCCGTAGCGCTTGCCGACGTTCTCCAGTTCCAGCTTCAAGGCATCCTCCGAAAGCCCTAACCCCGCACAAAGATACTACTGGCGCACAGAAGTGCGAAGATGCAGCACCGGCACGAAAAGCTTGGCAAGCGCTTGAGGAAGGAACATGTGCAGAAGTTTTTGGATAGCCCTGGGTGCGCCGAAGCCAAGGATTACCGGGCGCGCGCTGCGACGCTACCGCGGCAACTCGCCCACCGTGAAGAAGATCGCGGCAAGACCGAGTAGCAGCACGGCACCTTCCAGTTCCACCGAAACGACGTGCAGGTGGTCGAATTGCTTGCGCAGCGGATTTGTCTTCGGCGTCTGCTCGATCGAGCCCATTTCCCTTCCGAGATTTTCCATGCGCGGCAGGATGCCCAGCTGCGCGACGAGAGTCAGCACCAGCATCGCGATCACTGCCAGCGCTCCCACATGAAGGAACCCTTTGGGCGAACTCGCGATTCCCACAGTCGCCACCAGGTAGATGATGGCGCAGATGACGCCCCACCAGTGCAGCCGTGGCAGGATGACTCCAACCACCGCGCCCGCCAGATCCTCATTCGGCAGCGTGCGAAACAGAGCGGGGGCCACGACAAAACTCAGGTAGATGATGCCGCCCACCCAGATCGTCAGCGAGAGAAATTGCAGATAGCGCAGGAACGTGTTCATCGGCGCTCCATCTTCCGCTTCTTCCGGCGGTGAGGAATGAGGAAAAGCGGCGCAAGGGAGGCTTTTCGTCGCGGATCTGGCACCTCCTGGGCGCCGTTTTTTCCAACCAGCATGAAACGCCGCTCATCACCCGAAATGCAAGGAAAATCAAGGACGCACGCGGGCAACCGGATTGTTTTCCGGCTACCCGTTCGCATCCGCCTCCGTCCGGCCTCGTTGCGCGACCGTCATTCTTGCCAGGGACTCAGTTCACCTTGCCCGGGTGCTTCGACGTGCCACAGAGAGTTTCAATCAGATGACTCATCTTGTAGTGGTGTCTTGGGGGAGCCCCGCATCCCGGTTCCAGCACCAGGTTTTTCGGAATCGGCGGTGCCACGTGCTTCTTGTGGGCCATGTAGCGGGCCAACTCCTTCTTCATTGCGATAAAGGCCGACGTTGTGACCACTTCGTTCGGACGCTTAGGCAGGTAGAGGATCTCCTCTTCGGACCTTACCATGCGCTCGTAAAACGGCGGGTGATCGTAAAACCAGTCCAGGCTGTTCACGTAGCCCATCTTGTTCGCCATCCAGGAGAAGAAGCGAACGAACCCATCGGGATCGTAGCCGCTGTTCCACGCGTACTGGATACCCAGGTGGTCCGCCTGCAGCTCATACTCGCGGCTCACCCCCAGTAACTTCAGGTTCACCAACAGTCCCAGCCCTTCGTACCCGTATTGCAAAGCGTACTGTTCCGCGTAGTAAGCCCCGATGGAGGAAGCGCCTCCGGTGAAGAACACGCCCGCGACTTCCGCCGCCGTCATCAGGATGCTGGCGATCTCCTCTCCGCGCATTTTCTTGTGGCTGTGCCGGCACACGATGTGGGCGATCTCATGGCCCATCACCCCGGCCAGTTCGTCTTCGTCCTTCACCGCGCCCAGCAGTCCCCTGTAGACGAACAGGTAGCCACCGCCGATGGAGAAGGCGTTGATCGTCTTGCTGTCGAGGAGATAGACGTGCAAGGGGACGTGCAGGTCGGAATGGGCCGCCACCCGGTTGGCCACGCTCTTCACGTAGTTCACCAGCTTCGGGTCCTTCACCAGCGGCGGCAGCACGTGCTGGCTGAAGAGTTCATGCGTGGCCTCCTTGCCCATCTTGATGTCTTTCGATTGGCCCGCGGCAATCACCCGGCTCCCGATGTCCTGCACGTTTCCCCACGGTGAATCCTTGTAGGTCCCGGCCCGAATCTCGCTCTCGAGTTGCGCCCGCACCGACGGCCAGTTCTCCAACAGCTTCAATTTCGCCCGGTAGTTCTCGTAGGCGATCGGCAGCGCGTGCCCAACCATCACGCTATCCTTGGCGCGCTCGGCCCGCGCGTTCTGGATGCGGCAGTGCAAGGTATGCCGCTTGCCGCTGGTGATATGGGCCGTGTTTTTCTGCAAATATTTCTCGGTGGACGCGATCGTCTGATTGCCGTTCTTGGCGTCGCTCTTGAAGTAGTTGATGCATTTGTCCCGCGACGTCTTCAGATAATTTTCCATCCCGGTGTATTGCGCCTGGGAAAAGTGCTCGTGCCCCGCATTCTGAAAAATCCACATGTACGAGTGATGAATTGCCTTCCAGACCGGGACCAGATTGGAGGGCAAAGGTGCCGACGATCGCGCGGGCCGCTTTGCCTTCGCTGGCACCGTCAGGCCCGCCACAAGGGCCGCCGCTGCAAGTATTCGTAAACCGTCCCGCCCCATTCGTAACGTCAATTCTCGCCTCCCACCACCATGGTATGAATTGCCATCACCCTGTAGGATGCCTGAACCACCCCGCGCGATGGAACTGCGGCACCGGCGAGGCGACTGCGTTGCTCACTGCCACGAGCCGCCAGCCACAAGGAAACAGCAGCCATGCCGCGTTCCGTTTGGCCGAGCAATCCCGGTTGGACCTCGCGAACACTCGTGCTCGTGTACAAAACATCCGCCGCTTCTGAAGAATGGAAAATGGTGGGCGATCAAGGACTTGAACCTTGGACCTCTCCCGTGTGAGGGGAGCGCTCTAACCACTGAGCTAATCGCCCGTCGAGACCTTGTTTATAGCAGCCGGTCGCCGAATTTTCAACGAACCCCGCCCGAAGCGCGTCCGTTTGCCTGCAAGTCGGACCCGAATTCCATCGTCCCCGCCGGCCTTAGTTATGCCGGGAGCCGCTCTCCGTGCTTTTCTTCCCGCCCTGAGGGCAGGCTCGGAAATCCAAGATCATTACAACCTTCCCCGTCTTCGCGTCCGGGTAGATTCGGTCGTCAGCGGGCGAGAGCCCCGGCAGCAGCATCTGCTTTTGCGTCTGGTAGAAATCGAGCACGCGAGTCCAATTGAAAACCTTGCCGGGCCTGAACTCCGCCTCCAGTTGGCTCTTCAGATCGGACCCCAGTCCGAGCACCTCTATCCGGCCCACCCGGTACTGCCGGCCCTCGTCCAGGAAGATGTTCAGGCTCACGCGGTCGCGCCGGCTGTCGATCTGGAATCCCGGGGTCGCCGTGAAATCCAGGTAGCCCTTCGAGAAATAGAAATTCCGCAGCGCTGCCAATCCTTCCCTCAACTTCTTCACGCTCAGGATCTGGCCCGGGTGCAGCGAGATCATGGCGCGCAGCTTCCAGTCGGAATAAGCGAGCGGCTTCCCCGGATTCGCATTGCGCACGCGGACCAGGTAGGTCCTGTACTGCGGGCCCGGGTCAACGTGAATCGTGAGCGCGACCTCTCGCTCACGGTCGGTGGCGCGCATCACGTGATGCTTGATGCTCACTACCGCCTGGAAATAGCCCCGGTCTTGCCAAGCCGCCCGCACTTCGCTCCACACGCGCGTCAGCCATTTCGGGCCGGCGGTTAGCGCCTGACGCCTCATCCGCGCCACCAGCGCTTTCTGGCTCGCGCCCTCCGGAAACGACACGCCGACGAAGTTCACTTCTTTGAGAAAGGTCTGAGGAGACGGTTTCGCGGCGTGCTGATCGCACCGCTTCGGGAACGGCACTTTCTGCGCGGCGGCCGGCTGCCCGGCAAGCAGACCACCTGCCGCTGCCGCAAGCGCGATCGAAACCAGCCTGCGACGCAACATCATGATTCCCCCTGCGACTATACGTCTCACGGCCCCCGCCAACAAGGCATTCCCTATTCCCCTATTCCCCGCCGCTTGCCCCGCCCGCCGCGCTATGGTCGAATGGCGCGTCATGGCAGGGAAGCAAACTCCGGCTTATCTCGGCACGTTTCAGCGCCGCTTGCTCGACTGGTTCCGGGCGAACCGGCGAGACCTGCCCTGGCGCCGGTCGCACAACGCCTACCGAGTCTGGATTTCCGAGATCATGCTCCAGCAGACGCGCACTGCCGCCGTGCTTCCCTACTATCGCCGTTTCTTCCGCGAATTCCCTTCGCTCGCCGCGCTCGCCCGCGCCCGTGGCGAGGCGGTGCTGCGCGCCTGGGCCGGCCTCGGTTATTACAGCCGCGCGCGTAATCTCCATCGCGCCGCAAAGACCATCGTTCGTGAGCACGCCGGCCGTTTCCCCGACCAACTCGATGCAGCTCTTGCCATGCCCGGCATTGGCGAATACACCGCGCGCGCCGTTCTCAGTATCGCCTATGGCCGACCTCTGGCCGTGCTCGACGGCAACGTGGCACGCGTGATTGCTCGCCGCGAAGCGATCGAGGGCGATTTGCGGGTCCACACGCGATGGAAACGGCTCCAAGCCGTTGCCGACCACTGGCTCACGGCCGAATCCCCGGGCGATTGGAACCAGGCAATGATGGAACTCGGCGCCACCATCTGTACGCCCCGCAGGCCCCGTTGCGGTGCCTGTCCGGTGCGTGAGGGCTGTCGCGCTTTCCGCTTAGGCATCGCCGATCGTCTTCCTGAGCGGCGCAAGAAACCGGATCCCGTTCGCCTGCGCATCGCCGTCGCGGTGCTGCTCGACGAACGCGGCCGCACCCTTTTGCTTCACCCGGTCTCGCCGCCCGCCGACGCCGAGAACCGCCCGGCAGATCTCGCCGCGATCTTCTCGCGCATGTGGCATTTCCCCGCCCTTTCCTTCGGCAGCGATTCCCGCTCGGAGCTCGAGCGTCACCTGGCCGCCGAATTTACCCTCGACGGGGTGCGTTGGCAGCCGCTTGCAAAGCTCCGGCACACGGTCACTTTTCGCGAAATCGCGCTAGAGCCATGGCTCGTTCTGGTCGATTCGCTGCCGCCAGCCTCCGGTTCTCGCGTCGTCTCGCTCGATCGAGTGCCGCGTATGGCCGTTTCCGGCGCCTCACGTAAAATAGCCGCCGCAGCCCTTGATTACCTCCGCGCCCACTAGCACAAGTGACACGAATTTTCTTGTTCGCTCTTGGTTTTGGAAACCAAGGCCCAGGGTGAAGTTTTCCTTCTATGCAGGCCCGCAAGTGGAGATAGTGAGGATAGGTGCCGACGCGGTCCCGCCAGCAGTCACGCGCACCGGCGCAGCCGTCGTCTGAACCGATCCGCAAGCGCGAGCTTCCACAAGGTAAGAAGGAGCTGCGATCTCGCCCTGCGAATAATGCGTGCCCGTTTCCGAAAACACGCCAACCCTTGGATTGGCCGCCGGCACGTTGAAGGAATACGGAAGCGCACTCGGTCCGGTCACCGTCAGCGTACCCGCGCCACTTTGCGGCAGCGGCACCGTGAATGTCACCGTTTTCTGGCCCGTCTCTCCGTTCGCCAGCGCCGAGATGCGCACTCGTCCGTACCCATGCGCCGTCCCGGATAGCAGCGACACCTGCCCGACCACCGTAGCCGGCTCCGCATTTACCGTCCCGGCCCGCGTCATCGCGATATCCACCTTGGTAGCGCCCGCCGGCACGTCGATGAGCAAGGTCGGCGTGAACGCGACGCGTCCGTGGCTCACCGCTGCCGCGGCCAGATCGTAGCGGCCCGCCGGCACAGGGCACAGCCGGAATCCGCCTTCGGCGTCGGGAGCGGTGGCCATCACGATGCGGTCGATTCCTGCCCTGTCTTTCCGTTCCAGAGCGACGATGGCGCGCCCGTCGATCGCGCTTCCCGTTGTTGCGTCCACCAAACGCCCGCTGATCACCGACGCGGTTCCCAACGTTGCCGCCATCGCCGCTGGCTCAAACGCGTACTGCCCCTCCCTGCCCGATCGCACCACCGAAACCAGGGAATCGCATCCATCGATGCTGATGTTCAATTCGGTCGTGCCGTTCGGAGCCACCACGAACTGCCCTTCCGGCATCTCCCCGGGGCCAATGTCGAACCGATCGTCGGGAGGCAGCAGTAGCGGCAGCACCGCACCACGCGACGTCACCACGCAGTTCGCCGTGCCCGCCTCAGCGCAGTGATTCGTCTCTCCACTCGTCGCCGCGCCG
Source organism: Candidatus Acidiferrales bacterium (assembly GCA_046704165.1). GTDB lineage: Bacteria > Acidobacteriota > Terriglobia > Acidiferrales > UBA7541 > JAKASX01. Next base: position 20,350 of record JBJKSI010000033.1, on the reverse strand, counting down.
GCAAATTCTTCCGCCAGTTGTACACGGACCCGCCGATACACGCCCGCTAGCGCCGTACCATGTCCCAGCGTAGCCAGTCTGCACTTGTCGTCCGGATTACCCAGCAGGTCCACCTGATCCGGATGCTCCCGCAAACGGGGCGTCAGGTCGACAAAACTCGACCCGTCCGCAGGACCGGAAAATTCCCGGCTGGCAGAAACGTTGGCGATGGTGATGTAGATATGCGCGTAGGGTCCGCCGGGTGCGGCGCAAGCGGCGGGATCGCTGAGGCTCACCGTCACGTCCGCTAATTCGACCGCAGCCCCGGTATCTGACGGCAACTGCGCGTGCCCGCAGCCGGAGCAGACGGCCAGGGCCGCGAGGCCCGATAGGAAAAGAACGCCGGCTGGCAAGAATCGCTTCATGGCACCATCCCGCGGGGCGAACAACCGCTCCTTCTGATTTTCTCATCCGCGGTCGGCGAGCCACAAGCACGGCCAGCCGTGCCGCCCCGGCTGTTATACTAGAAGCCGTTGCAATACCCACCCCGCCATGGGCGGGGCGCTCGCCCAGAAGGGAAAGCCTTTAGAGAACGGGGAGCTTAGGGCCCTTTGAGGGGCCTGGGGGCATTTTGCAGCAACGCAAGGCGGCTTTGCCGCCCGCTTGTGTCGGTTCCAATGCCAAAAGTTGGACTCATCAGCCTCGGTTGCCCGAAAAACCTCGTCGACAGCGAGGTGATGTTGGGACATCTGCGCCTCGGCGGCTATGAAATTACCGCACGCGCCGAAGACGCCGACGTACTCATCGTCAACACCTGCAGTTTCATTGCTCCCGCGCAAGAAGAATCTGTCGCCACCATTCTCGAGATGGCAGAGCTGAAGAAGACGGGCCGCGCGCGCCGGCTGATCGTCGCCGGCTGCCTGGTAGAGCGCTACCGCGACGAAATTCGTAGCCAAGTCCCCGAAGTCGACGCCGTCATCGGCACCGGTGAGGTGGAGCGCGTTCTCGAAGCCGTCCGCGGCGAATTGGAAGCCGCGCCGGAAGGTACCGCTCGACTGCCGGAATACCTCTACCACGACCGCACGCCGCGCCTGCTCGCCACGCCGCGCCATTCCGCCTACGTCAAGATCAACGAAGGCTGCGACCACCCCTGCTCTTTCTGCATCATTCCGCAGTTGCGCGGTCGCTTCCGCAGCCGCCGGCCGGAATCCGTCATTCGCGAAGCCGAATCGCTGGCCCGCTCCGGCGTTCGCGAGATCACCCTGATTGGCCAGGACACCACCGCGTACGGCGTCGATCTAGGTGTCTCCGACGGCTTGCCCGGCCTGCTCGAGCGCCTTGGCCAGATCGACGAACTTGCCTGGGTCCGTTTTCTTTACTGCTACCCCAATCGCGTCACGCCGCGCCTGCTCGAGACCATTGCCGCCCATCCCAAGCTCGTTCCCTATCTGGACATGCCGCTCCAGCACGCCAGCCGCAACGTTCTGGCCCGTATGAAGCGCGGCTCCCACGGCGACGCGTTTCTGAAGCTCATCGAGCGCATCCGCCACGCTATTCCCGGCGTCTCGCTCCGCACCACGCTCATCGTCGGCTTTCCCGGCGAGACCGAAACCGATTTTCGCGAGCTCTGCGATTTCGTCCGCACCGCCGAATTCGATTGGCTCGGCGCCTTCGGCTATTCGGACGAGGAAACCGCCGTCAGCCATGCTTTCGACGGCAAGGTCGATCCGGAAACGATCGCCGGACGTCGCGACAAGCTGATGGCGATTCAGCGCCGGATCAGTGCCCGCCGCCTCCGGAGCCGTGTGCGCCATTCGGCTACACTGCTAGTCGACGGACCCGCCCGCGATTCCGATTGCCTCTGGGAAGGGCGCCTGGAAGGCATGGCTCCCGATATCGACGGCAAGGTTTATCTCACCGAATTTCCCGAGGGCGAGGAGCCGCAGGCCGGCCGCCTCGCCCGGGTCCGCATTCTTCGCGCAACCGAATACGATCTGGTCGCCCGTGTCGACCAATACCTGGACCCGCCAAGGCCCGCCGCGACCGCGCCGGTCACCAGCGGCGGTGTGCTGCGCGTGCTCGGCTAGAGGGTAGCGATGCTCTGGCGTTGTCCGATCTGCCGCCGGCCGACCGAATCGGAAACCGATCGTTACTTCCCGTTTTGCAGCGAACGCTGCCGGATGGCCGACCTGGGCGCCTGGGCGAGTGGCGAATATGTGATCTCGGAGCCAGCCATAGACCTCGACGATTCACCCGAGCTTCCGCCACAAGGAGACGATGAAGACGAATCCTGAAAACCATTCCGCCAAACCCCACCTCGCCGTGGCGCTGGCCACGGTTTTCGGCACGGGCCGCCTGCCGCTCGTGCCCGGCACTTTCGGCTCCGCGGTGGGCGTGGGCGTGGGCTGCCTTCTGGCCTGGGCCACTGGCGCCGCCGCGGCTGCCGCCGGCCGGCGCCTCTCGCCGGCTTTTCTCACCGCTTATGTGCTGGTGAACATTGCCGTCGCGGCCGTCGGTGTATGGGCAGCCTCGCGCACCGCCGCCTATCTGCGCCACAAGGATCCTCCCCGCGTTGTCATCGACGAAGTCTCCGGCCAATTGATCGCTTTCGCCGGTTTTCTTGGCGGTCTCGCGGCCCTTAACTGGAAATCTTTGGTACTGGGTTTTATACTTTTTCGCGGTTTCGATGTTTTGAAGCCGTTTCCCGCGCGGCGCGCGGAATGGCTGCCGGGAGGCTGGGGCGTGATGGCAGACGACTGGTTTGCCGGGGCCTACGCCGCCATCGCGCTGTGGTTGATTCACCGATTCCTGCTCTGAGCCGGGGATAAACGCTTGCTCAAACGACAAGGCGGACCCCAGATTGATAGCGTCTCTCCCGGTGCGGCTATCCCGGGCGGCGATGTTTTCATCCGGGGTAGCGGTTTCCAAATTCACGACGGGACGCAGCCGGTGGTGCGCTTTGGCGAGGCCCAGGCCAACCTGTTGCTCTGGAGCGAGCAATTGCTGGTCGCTCGTGTCCCCGAAGACGCCGGCTCCAACATCCTGATCGAGACCCCCCGTGGCAACAGCGCATCCCTTCCGTTTGCTCTCGGTCAACTGATCGCCGAAAATCTCCACCCGGTCGCCAATCCCGCGGTCGACGAGGAAGGCAATATCTACGTCACCTTTAGCGGCCAGCGCGACCAGAAAGTTCCCGTCTCGCTTTACAAGGTGGCTCCCGACGCCACCGTCAAGCCGCTCGCCGTTCAACTGACGAATCCAACGGGTTTGGCGGTAGACCGCTCCGGAGCGCTTTTCGTCAGCTGCCGCAATGACGGCACCATCCATCGCATAGGCCCCTCGGGTCGTGTCCAGAAATGGGTGGAGGGCATGGGCATCGCTACTGGCCTCGCCTTCGATCATGAAGGCAATCTCTACGTCGGCGACCGCAGCGGCACGATCTTCAAGATTTCCTCGCAGCGCGAAATCCTGGTCTTCGCCACGCTTGAGCCCTCGATGGCCGCCTACCATCTGGCATTCAATCCCGAGGGCGAGCTGTTCGTCAGCGGCCCCACCACCTCCAGTTACGATCGCATCCACCGCATCAACCACGCAGGTCACGTCGACGTCTTCTACCGGGGTCTCGGCCGTCCACAAGGCATGGCCTTCGACCGCGCGGGGAATCTGCTGATCGCCGCTTCCCTCGGCGGCCGGCGTGGTATCGTCCGCATCACGCCTGACACACAGGCCGAACTCGTCCTCAGCGGATTGAATCTGGTCGGGCTGGCGCTGCTTCCCCACCACGCCGTGCTCGCGACGAACAACTCCCTCTTCGCCGTCGATTGGGACGTGGACGGCCTGCCGCTCGGCGGCTGAGTTTCCCATGTCGGAGAAAATCGAAAAGAGCGACCGCGAGTGGCGGGATCAACTCCGTCCCGAGGAATACGCCGTCACGCGCCAAAAAGCCACCGAGCCGCCCTTCACCGGCAGCTACTGGAACTGCCACGCCGATGGCACTTACCATTGCGTTTGCTGCGGCGCACCCCTTTTCCGCTCTGTGTCGAAATTCGATTCCGGGACCGGCTGGCCCAGTTTCTGGGAACCGCTCGACGATTCGGCCCTTGTGATCGAGGAGGACAACTCCCATGGCATGCGCCGAGTGGAAGTGAAATGCGCACGGTGCGACGCCCACCTCGGGCATCTGTTCCCCGACGGCCCGCCGCCTACCGGTATGCGCTACTGCGTCAATTCCGCCTCCCTCCGGCTGGTGGAAACCGAAGAGAATCCCGGCGCTTGATCGCGCCGGCTGGCAACCTGGATGAAACACGCGGAAATCATCGCCGTCGGCTCGGAGTTGCTCACTCCCTACCGTCTCGACACCAACTCCCTCTTCCTCACCGGGGAATTGAACGAGATAGGCATGGCCGTGATTCGCAAAAACATCGTGCCCGACGACCGGGCGGCGCTCCGCGAAGCCTTCCGCCAGGCGCTCGAACGAGCCGATCTTGTCGTCGCCACCGGCGGCCTGGGCCCTACCGAGGACGACGTGACCCGTGAAGCCCTGGCTGATCTGCTCGAGCGCCCGCTGGTGCTGGACGAGCATGTATTGCGCGAGATTCGCGAGCGCTTCATCCGCCGCGGGCGCACCATGACGCCCAACAACGAGCGCCAAGCACTTGTGCCCCAAGGCGCCACTGTTTTCCCGAATGCTTTCGGTACCGCTCCCGGCCTATGGATCGAAGCTGGCGATCATGTGGTCGTACTGCTGCCCGGCCCTCCCAGCGAGCTTCGCCCCATCTTCCACGATCAGGTACGCCCGCTCGTCGAGCGCCGCACTGGGGCACGCCGGATGGCTCATCGGTTGCTGCGCGCCGCCGGCGCGTCCGAATCGCAGCTCGATCACCGCATCTCGCCCATTTACCAGCAGTATGAGGACGTTGAGACGACCATCCTCGCAACACCCGAGGGGATCGAGATTCACCTGACGCTTTGGAGTGAGGATCCTGCCAGGGCCGGCCGCCGGATCGAGGAGCTCTCCCGCCGCATGATGATGGCGCTGGGAGAATCGGTCTTTTCCGCCAACGGTGAGACGCTAGACGAGGTAGTCGCGCGCGATCTCCAATTCACCGGCGTTACCGTCGCCGTGGCTGAAAGCTGCACTGGCGGTCTGGTTTCGGCGCGTCTCACCAACATCCCCGGCAGCTCGATCTTTTTCCGCGGCGGCATCGTTTCCTACAGCAACCAGATGAAGGCCGCATGGGTCGGAGTTCCCGCCGAGTTAATCGAACGGCACGGGGCCGTCTCGGCGGAGGTGGCCATCGCCTTGGCCGAAGGCGTTCGCCATTCAGCCGCTTCCACGCTCGGCATCGGCATCACGGGAATCGCCGGCCCCGGAGGCGGGTCGCCAGAAAAGCCCGTGGGTACAGTGCACATGGCCCTGGCCGACGGCATGGTCACATCCGAGCGGCTGTTTCGTTTCGGCGGCGACCGCGCCCGCATCCGCCATCTGGCTTCGCAAACGGCTCTCGACATGATTCGCCGCTATCTCGACCGCGCGCGACAGGGGCGAGGGTGAACGTGCGCCTCTTCGTTGCCATCGACATCCCCGACGAGGTGCGCCGCCGCATCGAAGCGTTCACCAGCGAAATGCGCGGCCGCGCCCCGCATGCGCGATGGGTCCGCGTCGACGGTATCCACATCACGCTCAAGTTCATCGGCGAAGTCGATCCCGCGCGCGTCGATGGAATTCGCCGCGCGCTCGCGCCGGTCCGAGCGCCCGGCCCGGTGGAAATGGCTTTTCGTGATAGTGGTTTTTTCCCCAACGATCGCCGCCCGCGCGTTTTCTGGGTCGGCATTCACGCCTCACCGGTGCTGGCGGAGTTGACCGGCGAAATCGAGCGCCGCCTCGAGCCGCTCGGCATTGCCGCCGAATCCCGTCCGTTCCGGCCGCATCTTACCCTCGCTCGCTTTGATCATCCGGGCGAGAGCCGGGATTTGTGCCGGGCGCTCGCCCAGGGCGGCGAACGGGATTTCGGCTCGGCCGTGGCCCGCGAATTCCATCTCTACGAAAGCCGGATCGGACCGGGCGGCGCGCGCTACACGCGGCTCGAAACGTTCGTCTTCGCTCCGGAAGCGACTTGACCAACCCATGAACCTGTTCGCAAGCATCGCCATCGGCTATCTACTGGGCTCGATCCCCTTCGGCTTTCTGATCGCCAGGATAGCCGGCATCCGCGACATTCGCCGCAGCGGCAGCGGTAATATCGGCGCCACAAATATCACCCGCATCGTCGGCGTCGTACCCGGCCTTGCCACGCTGCTCCTCGACGGCGGAAAGGGCGCCCTGGCCGTCTGGATCGCCGGCCGCCTCGGCCATACCGACGCCACACCCATCGCCTTTGCCGGCCTGGCTGCGATTCTTGGACACATGTTCCCCGTCTGGCTGCGATTTCGGGGAGGACGCGGCGTGGCGACGGCGATCGGCGCTTTCCTGGTGATCGGTCCGCTGGCAGTTTTGCTCGACCTGGCGCTCTGGCTGGCTGTGATGCTGGTCTGGCGCTACGCCTCGCTCAGTTCGATCCTTTGGGCCGCCGTGCTGCCGCTGTCAATGTACTGGCTCTACGCGCCAGGCCTGCATCCGCCGCCCGCAGTCACGGTGTGCACCATCCTCGCCGCGCTGATGATCATCTGGCGTCACCGGGAAAATCTGCGCCGCCTGATCGAGGGCACCGAGCATCGAATGACGTTTCACCGGTGATCCGCCATGGAATCTGTCGCCATTCTCGGCGGTGGAAGTTGGGGCACGGCCTTGGCGTTGCTGCTCGCCCGTAACGTCCCCGACCGCCGCATTCCGCTCTGGGTCCATGATCCGGCACTGGCTCGCTCGATGCGCGAACGCCGCGTCAACGACGTCTACCTGCCCGGCTTCGAGTTGCCTGCAGCGATTGACGTTACCGCTGACCTGCCCGCCGCTGTCCGCGGCGTGTCACTCATCATCGGCGTCATGCCTTCGGCACACGCCCGCCAGGTTTACACTGCCGCGCTGTGGGCCGCCGGCTCGATGCCCGCCTTCGTCAGCGCCACCAAGGGAATCGAAATTGCGCGGCTGGCCCGCATGAGTCAGGTGATCGAAGAGGTCGCCGCACCCTACGCGACTCGGCCGCCGCGCATCGCCGCGCTTTCGGGGCCCTCCTTCGCGCTGGAGACCGCCCGCGGCGATCCTATCGCCGTCGTCGCGGCCTCGCGCGACCGCGACATGGCCCTCTCCGTCCAGTCGCTTTTTTCCGGCCCCACTTTTCGCGTCTACACCAGCGACGACATCGTCGGGGTTGAGGTGGGCGGTGCGGTGAAGAACATCATCGCCATCGCCGCCGGCATCTGCGTCGGCCTCGGCTTCGGCCACAGCACGCTCGCCGCACTCGTCACCCGGGGAGCCGCGGAAATGACGCGCCTCGCCTGCGCCCTCGGCGCCCAGCCCCGCACTCTTGCCGGGCTTTCCGGCATCGGCGATCTGGTGCTCACGGCCACGGGACCGCTCAGCCGAAATCGGTCAGTCGGCATCGAGTTAGGCCGCGGCCGGGCGCTCGCCGACGTCCTTGGGTCCACGCGCATGGTGGCCGAGGGCATCGGCACAACCGCCGCAGCGGTCCAGTTGGCGCGCTCGGCCGGCGTCGAAATGCCAATCACCGAGCAGATGCACGCCGTGCTCTACGAAGGCCGTTCTCCACGCGACGCCATCCGTGAATTGATGCAGCGCAGGCTGAAAGAGGAATGAGGCCCTACCAGTCCGGCCTCCATTGGTCCGCTGGTTTTGCTTCCTGCCGCGCCGTTCTTTACAATGCCCTTTTGATTCCATTTTTCATTCCCATTCCATGCTGACGCTGTTTGGAAAACCCGAACCTACACTCCTCGACCGGCTGAAGAAGTCGGTAACGAAGACGCGCGAGCAATTGGGCACGCGCCTCACGCCGCTGCTCACCCGCGGCCGCGCCGTCGATCCGCAGCTCTTCCACGAGTTGGAATCCTCACTACTCGCTGCCGATCTCGGCATTCGTACCACCAAGGAATTGCTCACCGGCCTTCGCGAAGATGCCGAGCGAGGCAATATTCAGGATGCCGCCCAGCTCAAGGAAGCCTTGAAGGGACGCTTGGCCGACATGCTGCGCCTTTCGGGCGCTGCACCCGAAGCCAACGGGACACGGCCACAAGTGATCTTCGTCGTCGGCGTCAACGGCACTGGCAAGACCACCACCATCGGCAAGCTCGCCTGGCGCCTCAAGCAGGAAGGCCGATCCACCATCCTCTGTGCCGCCGACACTTTCCGCGCCGCCGCCATCGAGCAGCTCGAGGTCTGGGCCCGCCGCGCCGGCGTCGATATCGTCCACCAGAAGACGGGCGCCGATCCGGCCGCAGTCGTCTACGATGGCCTTTTGGCCGCGATCAAGGGCTCGGCCGAGGTCGTCATCGTCGATACCGCCGGCCGCCTGCACACCAAGCACAACCTGATGGCCGAGCTCGAGAAAATGAAGCGAACGGCAGCCAAGCTGGTTCCCGGAGCTCCGCACGAGGTGCTGCTGGTGCTCGATGCCACCACCGGTCAGAACGGCCTGATCCAGGCACGCGAATTCACCGCCCATGCCGGCGTCACCGGCATCGTGCTCACCAAGCTGGACGGCACCGCCAAAGGCGGCATCGTAGTCGCTATTGCCCGTGAACTTGGCCTGCCTGTCCGCTACGTCGGCACCGGCGAGCAGACCGAGGATTTGGTCCCGTTTGACGTGCCGACGTTCGTCAATTCCCTCTTCGATTGAGCCTGCCGATGACCTCCGCCAACGCGCCGGACGAACGGTGGATGCGGAGGGCGCTCGAGCTCGCCCGCCGCGGCGAGGCGCTCGCCCATCCGAATCCGATGGTCGGCGCCCTGCTCGTCCGCGGCGGCCGCGTTGTGGGCGAGGGATTCCACACCTGGGAAGGCTTGCGCCACGCTGAAGTCCTGGCCATCGAGCGCGCCGGCGGCCGTGCCCGCGGCGCCACGCTCTACATCAATCTCGAACCCTGCTGCCACGCAGGTCGCACCGGCCCGTGCACCGACGCCGTCATCGCCGCGGGCATCCGGCGCGTGGTCGCCGCGATGCCCGACCCCAATCCGCTCGTCTCGGGAAGGGGGTTTCGCAAGCTGCGGCGCGCGGGAGTCGAGGTTGCTGTCGGCACGAGTGAAGCCGAAGCCCGCCACCTGAACGAGGCATTCTCCTTCTGGATCCGGCGACATCGACCGCTGGTCACGCTCAAGGCCGCCGCTACGCTTGACGGCCAGCTCTCGCTGGCGCCGCCCGGCGTCCGTCCACGAGAGCGCTGGATCACCTCGGAAACCTCACGCGCCTACGTCCAGAGCCTGCGCCACGCCGCCGACGCGATCCTCACCGGCATCGATACCGTGCTCGCCGACGACCCGTTGCTCACCGACCGCACCAGCTTACCGCGTGCCCGCCCATTGCTGCGCGTCGTGCTGGATTCCCGGCTGCGCCTGCCGCTTCGCTCACGGCTCGCCCGCACTGCCGCTGGCGATGTACTGCTGTTCACTCACCGTTCGCCAGCTTCCCCGCCGGCCCGCAAGCTCGCCGAGCGCGGCGTGCGCGTGATTCGCGTGCGCTCGCGCGACCAGCGGCCCGATCCCGCCGCCGTACTTGCCGCCCTGGGCCGCCTGGGCGTTCTCAATTTGCTCGTGGAGGCCGGCGCCAAGCTCAACGGCGCACTGCTCGCACAGAAGCTTGTCGACAAACTGATGCTTTTCTATTCGCCCAGAATTCTCGGCCGTCGCACAGTACCGCTGGCATCGGCCGCCGCCGGGGCGCCGAATCCGCTCGCCACGCTTTCCCGGATCGAGTTGCACCGTTTCGGCCCCGATTTCGCTTTGGAGGGATATTTGCGCGATGTTTACAGGGATCATTGAGTTTGTCGGCGAAATCAGCCGGTTTGATCGCCATGAATCCGGTGCGCGGATCGAAATCGCTTCCGAAGCCCCGCAAATGGCCGAGCCGCTGGCTTCCGGCCAGAGTATTGCCGTCAACGGCTGCTGCCTCACCGTCACCGAGTCACGCCCTGGTACCTTCACCGCCGATCTATCGCCGGAAACCATCCGGCGCACTTCGTTCCGCCACATCGAGTCAGGCTCGTTCGTCAACCTTGAGCGTCCACTCCGGGCGGGCGCCGAACTCGGCGGTCATTTCGTCCTCGGCCACGTAGACGGCGTTGGGCAAATCGCGCGTTTGCGCCGCGAAGGGGAAAATGCATGGCTGATTGTGAAAATCGGCCCTGAACTGGAGCGCTACGTTGCAATGAAAGGTTCCCTGGCGATTGATGGCATCAGCCTCACCGTGGCCGACTGCGCGAAGGGCATGGCCGAGTTCGCCATCATTCCTTTCACCATCGCTCACACGAATCTTCGTGGAAAAGCCTCAGGCGACTTTGTGAACGTCGAGGTCGACGTTCTGGCGCGCTACCTCGAGCGCTTGCTCGCCGCCCCCTCGTCCGAACCGTCGGCTTCGCGCTTGACGCTCGACCGCCTGATCGAGGAAGGTTTCTGATGTGGGCCGTTTCCTTCTCTGCGAACCGATTGCCCACGCGAAGACCCTCAGCCGCGAAGGGCGGTGACGAATTCCAGCATCGGAGGTGCCGATGAAATTTCTGACCACCGCGGTCATTGCCGTGCTTCTCTTCTGCGCGGCCCCGCTCGCGGCGCAAAACCAGGCCCAGTCGGAAGGCCCCATCCCGCTCACACCGGCGAACACGGCCGCGATGCAGACACTCGGAAAGGTTGGCGACACGAACTACATGTGGACCAACGGTCATGCGTGGATGGCGCTCAGCGACAACGCCAAGGTCGCGCTGGTGGCCGGCATCGAGCAGGGGCTCATCCTCGGCGTCCGCGAAGACTGGGACGCCGTCTCCAAAAACGCCCGCAAAGGTCTGATCAAGACCGCCGCTCGCCTCACCGTCGGCGGCTTCACTTTTACCCAACTTGCCGTTCAGATCGACGCACTCTACCTGCAGCGCGCCAACCTAGGAATCCCCATCGTCGACGCCTACGAATACGCTCTGCTCGAACTCAAAAAAGTGCCGAAAAAGCGCCGCGAGCGCTTCCTGGAGCGGTTGCGCAAAACGTATCACCTTCCGTCGCCGCCCAAGGAGAAGCGGCATTGAGCGTCTCGCTGATCACGCTCACTACTGACTTCGGCTCGGCCGATTCTTTCGTTGGCGCCATGAAGGGCGTCATCGCTTCGATTCATCCCGAGGCGCGTATCCACGACATCACTCATCAGGTGACGTGCTTCGACGTGCTCCAAGGCGCCCTGGTCGTCGCCGCAGCCACGCAATACTGGCCCGAAGGTACGATTCACGTCGTGGTGGTCGATCCCGGCGTCGGCACTGTGCGCCGCCCGCTACTGCTGCGGGCCGGGAATCAGTATTTCATCGCACCCGACAACGGCGTCCTTTCGCTTGTTGTCGAGCGAGCCGCTGGCGTAAACGCATGGCACATCACCAACGAGAAGTATTTCGTTCACCCGGTCAGCCGCACCTTCCACGGCCGCGATATCTTCGCTCCATCCGCCGCCTGGCTCGCCCACAACGGACGGCCGGAGAGCTTTGGCCCCGAAATCACCGATTACCAGCGCCTGTCTCTGCCGAAACCGGAAATTTCGGCGGGTAAAATCCGAGGTTCGATCCTGCGCGCCGATCATTTTGGCAACCTGCTCACCAACCTGCGGCCTGAGGACGAGCCACGTCTTGTCTCCGGCGCCACTTTCCGGCTGCAGGCCGGACATGCGCAAATTACCCGTTACATCAGCACGTTTGGAGAAGCGCCGGCCGGAGAGCCGTGCCTGTTGCTCGGATCGAGCGGCTATTTCGAGATCTGCGTGAATCGCGGAAGCGCCGCCGAGGCAACCGGTGCCGCACCAGGCTCCGCTTTCACCCTCGAATTTGCCTGACGCGTTTCGCGCGGCCACGCTTGCATGGAATCTGGCGGAACGCGAGCGCCCTCAAGTCTCCTTGCGAAGCGGAATGGTCGCCTTCAGTCGTGTTCCCGAGCTATCCGAATGAATCTCAAGCAAGCCACCGAGCTCACGCAGCCGTTCCTGCATGCCGGCGATACCCACGCCCAGCTTTGACGGCCGTGGAGCGCCCACCGAGACGAGTTGCGGCATGCCCCGGCCATGGTCAGCCACTTCGACGGTAATGTCGGAATTCACTCGTTCGAACCGCACGCTGGCGCTGGCACTGCCGGAATGGCGCTGAACGTTTGTCAGTCCCTCCTGCACCACGCGAAATAGCGCCAGTTCCGCTTCGCGCGGCAGCCGGCCCAGTTCTTTTGGAATGTCAAGCTCCACTTGGATGCCGCTCCGCTCCACGAATCCCTGCACGTACCAGGTCACAGTCGAAGAAAGTCCCAACTCCTCGAGCAGCGGCGGATGCAGCAGGTAGGAAAGCGTCCGCGTTTCCTGCACGCTCTCCTGCAACAAATCGCGGCTCTCGCCGAGGATCGTCTGTACTTTCGGGTCGGACGAGAATGCCGAATTCTCCAACCACGTCAAGTTCATCGATAGAGCCGCCAACCGCTGTCCCAGGCTGTCGTGCAGTTCCCGTGCAATCCTGCGGCGCTCGCTGTCTTGCGCGCGCAGCAGTTGAGCCGAAAGGCGCCGCAACGATTCTTCGGCCTCTTTCCGCGTGGTGATGTCCATCGCAATGCCCACGATCCGGTGCACCTGCCCCATTTCATCGTGAATGGGGAAGCCGCGATCCCAGATCCAGCGAATCGAACCGTCGGGACGGATGATCCGGAATTCCGCCGCGAAGCTTCCTTCCTTCACGATGCGCTCGTAGATGCCTGCCACCCGCGCCCGATCTGCGGGGTGAATCGCCTCCAGCCAAGAAGCCGGTTCGCGCCGCAAGCTCTCGCACGAGCGACCCCAGATGGTCTCATACGCCGGGTTCACGTACAGCCCCTTCGTCCCGGTCGAATCGAACATCCAGAAGACTTCCTCCACGTTTTCCGCCATCTGCCGGAACCGCTCTTCGCTTTCGCGAATGGCCTCCTCAGTGCGCCGGCGCTGAATCGCCGCGGCCAGCACGTTGCCGATCGCCTGCAGAAAGTTGGCGTGATCGGGAGTGAAGTCGCGACGGTGCCGTGTATGGGCGCCCAGCACGCCGAACGGCCGTTCCCGTCCCATGATGATCACACTCAGCCCGCTTACCACCCCGTGGTCGAGCAGCAGGTCGGGGCCGCTGAATCGTTTCTCGGTGCGAAGGTCTTCCACCACCACCGGTTCTTGGGCCACCAGCGTATAGCCCGCCTGCGATCGCGGCCCGGCATCCACCACCGCCCGGCCCACCATGCCTTCTTTCCATCCGACGCCGGTGCGCAAAAGCAGCCCCCGGCCATCAGGCAGCAGCTCGAGCACCTTGCACAGCTCCACGCCCAACGTTTCCGCCACGAGCGAGACCGCCTCGTTTAGCAGCGTCGCCAGGTCCACGCCGGAGAGCGCCCGTTGCCCGAGGTTCGCAATGGCCTCCTGTTGCCGCGTCCGCGCCTCCAGTTCGCGTTCCGTTGCCTTGCGGTCGCTGATGTCGCGGATCGCCGACGAGACGAGCGGGCCCTCCTGCGTCTCCAGCGGGCCTAGTGAGATCTCCGCCGGAAAAATCGTGCCGTCCTTCCGCCTGCCCAACAGTTCGAGTCCGGTACCCATCCGCCGCGTGTGTGGCAGAGCGAAATAGGTGGCCGCGTGCCGGGCGTGCGAATCGCGGGAGCTTTCCGGCAGCAGCATCTCCACCGTCTGCCCGATCAGTTCCTTCTTCGTGTAGCCAAAGAGCCGCTCGGCCTGCGCGTTGGCCAGCACGATGCGGTTCTCCTGGTCGGCGATTACCATGGCGTCCGGCGCGGCTTCCAGCAGGTCGCGGAATTTCCCCTCCGCCCGTTTCCGCTCGGTCACGTCTCGAATAATGCCCAGCCCGCCGATGATTTCGCCCGACGCCCCGCGCAGAGAGGAATAGGACGCTTCGAAATATCCGTTCTTCCCTGTCCGTGCGATCGCATACGGCTCGTCGGTTGCGACCACGCTCTTGCCGCCGAGCGCGGCCGCCATCGTCTGATCAGCGCCCGCCTCGCGCAGGAAAGGCAACGCGTCGAATGCCCTACGGCCCAGAATCTCTTCCTGCGAAATCCCGGTGAGCGATTCCATGCCCGGATTCCACAGCGTCACCCGAAACTCGCGGTCGTAGGCCAAGATACCGTCCATGCTGCTGCGGATCAGCGCCTGCGAGAACTCCTTCTCGCGCCGCACGGTCCCTTCCACCCGCTCGCGCTCGCTCACGTCGCTCTCGATTAGAAAAAAGGACCCGATCACCAGGAAGCAGGCCAGCACGGCCGTCACCACGCTCAACACACGAGTGCGCCGCACACCAGGCAGCGATCCCTGTACGCGCGCCTCCAGTGCCGACTGCTCGTGGTCTTGTATCTCCTTCAGCGCTTCGGCGATCCGCCGGGCCAAATCCGCCTGCCGGTCGCGGAGCGCTATCGGAGTGGCCTTGCCCGGCGCCGCGGCGAATAGTTGACTCTGCAGCCGCATCCATTGCGAGAGCAACCCATCGAGCCGGTTCAGCGGGCCAAGGGTCTGATCGGGATCTTCCTCCGCCAGCGCGTGCAGGTGCCGATCGGTCATACGGATTTCAGCCGCGACGGTCAGATATGCTTCCCGGTCTTGCGCGCCGTCACCGCGCGCGTAGTTCCGGCTGTATCTCTCCGCGCGCGCCAGGTCGCTCCGGATCGTTTCGATATCCGCCAGCACGCGGTTGGTATGCGCGATCCACGCCGCCCCTTCCACCACGCGGGAAGCGTTTCGGTAGGAGGCAACTCCGAGAATCGCGAAAACGAGCAGGGCCAGCCCGAAACTCAGGGCGAGCTTGGCCCGCAAAGAGACCTTCATGATTCCTCGCTCCGGTTTTCGTGTCGGTTTGTTGTTCCACATCGAGCGTGTTTGAGGATATCCTGAGCCTATAGTCCCCTGCCTGCCCGGTCAAATCCCTGGCTAGAGGTTGCCCACCTGGGCAAAAACCTAGGGTTCCCTAAGGGTTCATCCCAAGTCGTTCACGGGTAAACACCGATGGCTGCTTTGTTCATGAGCCTTCATGCTGAAAACAGCCGAAAGCCGGCGCGAAGCCGGCACGACATCGAGGTTTTCGTCATGGCAAGTCATCCAGCGGCCGGGCAGGATCGAGAGAGCGACCCTCACCTACCACGACCGACGCTTCCCAACGACCTGAAGGATTTCGAGCGAATCTACAAACTCTATGCGCCCAGGGTCTACCGTACCTGCCTGCGCATGGTCGGTAACCCGGCCGACGCCGAGGAACTCAGCCAGGAGGTTTTTCTCCAGGTCTTTCGCAAGCTCGACACCTATCGCGGCGAATCCGCCTTTTCCACCTGGCTGCACCGCGTGGCCGTCAACGTCGTCCTGATGCGCCTCCGCAAGGAGCGCGGTTATTCCGAAGTCCCTCTGGAGAAGATCGTCCAGACCGAGGACGGGGACGCCATCGAGACCACAAGGTTTGGAGCCGACGACGTAAGCCTGCTCGGCACCATCGACCGGCTTACCCTCGAGCGCGCCATTGTTCACCTTCCCGTCCGGCAACGGCTCGCCCTCGTCCTGCACGACGTGGAGGGCTACACCTACGAGGAGATCGCCGAGATCTCCGACTGCAGCCTTGAGAGCGCGAAATACCATTTGCACACGGCTCGCGTCTCGCTCCGCGCCCTGCTGCACGAATACCGGCGCGAGCAGCGCCGCCAGGCTGCCGATTCGCCCGCCCACCAGAGTGTTCCCGCCGAATTCGCTGCGACGCCCGCGGCCATGGATCGGGCGTGCGCGCCGGAAACCCGACCGGAAACCGAGGTCTCGGCCAAGGATCGGGACGCGAACCTCCCGCTGGCTCATGCCCTGGGCTAGGCGTGTTCGCTCCGGTGCACCGCTGCGCCGGCGACGAGTTACCCGCGATAGCCGTCGGTTCCCCTCCGCCGGCCGGTGCGTTCCCGCCCCTCTGTTTCGGGAGGCGGGAATGCGCGGGTCCTTTCCGAGCGGCGCGCGTTCAATCGGTCGTATAGGTGATTTCGGTCTTGCGGACCCGGTAGCAGGCAAAAGCGAGCACGGCAGCGGTGAATCCGAGCAATCCCGCGACCGCCGTCCCCGCCGAGATCGGTCCGGTAGCCACCGTAAACAGGCCCAGCATCAGCGATCGCGTTGGAACGCTGACCGGGTAAAGATGCTTCAAATAGAAGGTCACGCTGAAGATTTGCAGCCAGCCCGGCAGCACCGGCGAGATCGTTTCCCAGCCGAAAAACAACGCCCCGGGAACAATCGGATTTCTGAACAGCAGGCTCAGGCCGAGGAATACCGCGCCGTAGCCCAGCGCTCCTAACCCGAGAATCAGCAAATAGGAACCCAGATGCCCCAGGCCCGGCCCTTGGAAGACGTACTTCCATCCCTGCGCACCGAACCGGCTGTAGACCAACGAGAAGCTCGCCAGCAACGCCACCTCGACCATGCCAATCGTGATCGCCGCGCCCGCCAGGAATTTCCCGATCACCAGCACTTCCCTGCGCACTGGCGTCAGAAAGCCGTAGTGCAGCGTGCGTTCCACCATCTCGCCGCGGAACAGCCAGGTGAAAATTCCCATGCAGGCGAAAAACAATCCCAGCCGCACGTAGTAAATCTGGACGATCCCGGCAAGCACTTGCGTCCCTCGATCCAGGTCCGCCGCGCCACCCGTCGGCAAGCCGTGCACGAGCCGCTGAATGACCAGGATGACCACCGGAAAGAAGGCCAGCAGGTACACCCAAAACCTGCGGCGTGTGAAAAGGCTCCGGTGCACTTCCCGTCGCACCAGAATGCCCACCTGCCGGCTCCTCAGACGCCAGGAAGGCTCATTCCATTCCGGCCGCGCCGTCATGTTGCCCGCATTCACGAAAGGCTCCCGTCCGCTCCGATCAGGTACTGATAGATCGAATTCACATCATCGTCGGCCGGGGCCACGGCCTCGATCTCCACCAGGCCCTCCGTCACCACGCGGTTCAGCAACAGGTAGAACGGCTCCGCATCCGTCGTGCGCACCAGCACGCCTCCGCCGTCCTTTTGCAGCTTCGCCTCCACCACCTCGCCCAGCGAAAACGCCTCGGCCGCCAGGCGCTGCGCGTTCGTGCAACGCACCAGGATCTGCATCGGCTGATCGCGCACCTCGCGCCGTACTTCGTGAATCCGGCCCTCAGCAACGATGAAGCCGCTACTCATCAGGATTACGCGATCGGAGATGCGATCCACCTCTTCGAGAATGTGACTGGAGATGATCAAGTGGAGTCCCTGCCGGCCCAGCGCCTCGAACAGCGCCAGGGATTCGGCCCGGGCCATCGGATCGAGGCCGTTCAGCGGCTCGTCGAGCACCAGCACCGCCGGCCCGTGCGCGATCGCCTGCGCCAGCCGGATCCGCTGCCGCATCCCCTTGCTGTAGCC
This sequence comes from Candidatus Acidiferrales bacterium, assembly GCA_046704165.1. Classification (GTDB taxonomy): domain Bacteria; phylum Acidobacteriota; class Terriglobia; order Acidiferrales; family UBA7541; genus JAKASX01. The sequence goes on along the minus strand of JBJKSI010000033.1, from coordinate 2,837 downwards.
GGCCACGCGACGGCCTGCGCTCTCCTGCATGCCCACGAGATCGAGCGCCTCGCCGGTCAGCTGCGCCGCCCGCCTGTGCGAAAAACCCGCCAAGCGCAACGGCCAGTAGATGAAGTCGTAACCGGTGACGCCGTGCGGGAAGGAATCGAACTGCGTGCAATAGCCGACATGGCGGAAGAACTTTTGCGGATCGCCCGGCGAGAGGCCGCGCACCAGTACCCTGCCGCGCGTCGGCTGGATCAGCCCGGTCATCAGATTCATCAGCGTGGTTTTCCCCGAGCCGTTCGGTCCTACCAACGCGGTAATACCCGGCTCCAGGGAGAAGCTCACGCGGTTCACGCCCAGGATCTCGCCGTAGAATTTCGAGACGTCCTCGAACACCACCCTGTCGTTTGCCGCGCTCATTCGCTCACCACTTCGCACGCCCGCAGGCGCACCCGCAAAAGCTGCAGCGCCACCAACGAGACCAGCAGCAACATGCCCCAGGCCGCCGCCAGCGGAACGCCGACTTCGCCCGGGCGCAGAGGCGACCGGAATCCACTGAACAGAATTTCGTGCGAGAGAAACATCAGGTTCAGCAGCTGTCCCCAGTTCGTTCGCAATACCGCATCGAGCACCAGGCCAAAGCCCGACGGGATCAGGAACACGGCGAAGATCGTTCCCATCGCCACGAACCGCCATTTCACCCACGCCGACGTGGCGAGCCCGATCAGCGAGAGCAGCACGATCCAAACGGCCGACCACCAGAGCATCGGACCGATCATCCATTGGTGCGTTCCCAACCACGGGGTCGAGGAAAGTCCAGCCTCCAGGAACAGCAACACGAGACCGGGAACCCAGGTGAGCAGCGAAAACAACAAAACCAGAACGGCGAATTTCCCTACAACGTATTCCGCGCGGCTGAACGGCCGACTCAGGAACAGCGGCAACGCCCCGTTCGCCAGATCGCCGGCCACGAGTGTCGGCCCTGCCCAACAGGCCAGCAGGAAGGTGAAGGAACTTTGCACCTGAAAGAAGATCGTGAAAAATCGCTTCTCGACTGGCAGGTGGAAGGAGTGTGACACGAGCGAGAGTAGAGTCCTCACGAGCTCGCTGTTTGCCACGAAGAGATATCCGGCAAAGCCGACCACAGGAACCAGGCAGGCGATGAAGAACGCCAGAAAGAACCGCGACGCGAACAGATCTTTCAGCGCGAAACGCGTCAGCACGAAGCACCGCGACCATCGCCTAGTCGCGGGACCGTCGTAAGGCTCGTACGCCCGCTTATAGACGGCCATGCGGCGCTCCCGCCTGTTCCATAGCTTTCAGGAAAATGTCCTCCAGCGAATCGCGCCGCTGATTCAGGCGCTCGATTCGCACGCCCTGCTCGCCGGCTACCCGATACACGTCGCGAATGCCAATACTTTCGGGCAGCGTCACGCGGAAACGCGTTCCAACCGGCTCGCCGCACTCGCAGCCCAGCGCCGCGAGCGCCGTCGAAAATGCCGGGCCCGCTCCTGCCGCCTCCATCTCCAGAAACTGCCGGTTGGCGCGCCGTTCCTGCTCCAGATTGCAGAGCGCGGCGACGCGGCCGTCACGCAGGATCAGCACTTCGTCACAGGTCTCCTCGACATCGTGCAGCAGGTGCGAGGAGAGAAGCAGGTGCGTCCGGCTCGTATCGCGGATTTCTCGGATGAGGCCGATCAGGCGTTTGCGCGCCGGCGGATCGAGGCCGTTGGTTGGCTCGTCAAGAATCAGCAGCCTCGGGCCGTGGACGATCGCCTGCGCCAGCTTTGCCAGCTGCTTCATGCCTTGCGAATAGGTGCCCAGCGCGCGATAGCGCGCCTCGCCGAGGCCCACGTAGACGAACGATTGATGCGCCCGCTCGAGCGCGAGTTCCGGGGGCAGCCCGGAAAGCTCACCCATGTAACGAACGAAGCGGATGCCGGTCATTCGGGCGATGAACGCGTCGTTCTCCGGCATGTAGCCAACCAGCGGCTGCAGCTGCCCGGCGTCGGCCCGTATATCCAGCCCCAGGACCCGGGCGGTTCCTTTCGCCGGTTTGTGGAATCCCAGGAGGGTGCGGATCAGCGTCGACTTCCCCGCCCCGTTCGGACCCAGCAGACCGATGGCGCGCGAACTGAGAGCGCCATCGAGGCCGTGCAGGATCTTCCGACCGCCCAATTGCACTTCGAGTCCACTCAGTTCGATTGTCGGCGCCATCGAATCTCCACCCTACAGTACGGATTTGCGTGGCGGGAGGTTTCGAGTAAAGGAAAGAGCAGGTGACGCTAGACGCACTATGAGACACCCTCGCGCTTAGGCTTAGGATGGTCTCACAGCCGCGGGCCCATGCATAGGGGGCGCGTGGATGTTCGGGCGGGGCGGCGGATTGGCGGCGAGGTGACACAGAAACGCACGAAGCGGGACACGATGTCGAAGCAAGAACGGCGGATGTCGCGCCATTTCAGCAGGATGGATTTTGCAAAGAGGGACAGTTCGGGCGTTTTTCCTGTTGCCGTGCAGGAGGGCTTGGGGCGGAAATCCTGCCGGGGAATTTCATCCGCTCGCCGCGCAGTATGCTAGCGGGAAAGAAGAATTCCCGGCAAGCGAATGGTCTAAGTAAGACTCGATCGAGGAACCGCTGCTGTCAGGTAGAGCTTCCGGACCGTCGTCATTGCGAGGGCAGGTTGTCCCGGTGGGGTCGGCCGTGCCCAGAATCGTTCGGGAGGGAAACAGGGCGCCGTGCGTTGCGTGGAGACATCCGGGATACAGAAGGCATACTGCAGAGCCAGTCGGCGTGGCGATAATATTCCAAACCGCTGGAATTGTAGACCGCCGTCGCGCCGGCGGGAAGC